>JBDTNL010000051.1:0-26745 GCA_039933785.1 Acidobacteriota bacterium | reverse complement strand
TCCGGCAACGTCGTCGTGGCGTGGACCCAGGACTCGGCTGACAGCGTCGGCCATACCGAGGTTCGATTCCGCCGCATCGCCGCCACTGACGGCGAGCTCGGCGAAGCGGTCCTCGCGACGGACATCGTGCGCTCGTCGGCGCCGCTGCCGAGGCCTGCAGTGAGCCACATCGGCCGCGCCGGTGACTTCGTGATCGCTTGGTCGGACTTCGGCAGCCTGGTCGCCCGCCGCTACACGAGCGGCGGGTTGCCGCTAGCGCGCGCGGCGGTGCCCGCGGCCAGCGAGGTGACTGAATCGCTCGACTAGACGCACTCAGGTGAGCCAGCGCGGCGACCGCACACCGGTCGTCGCGCCGTTGAGCCCAACTCCTTGCCTAGTCCTCGTCGAGCTCGACGCCGCTCTTGCCCAGGCGTTGCAGAAGATTCTGCAGAATGCGCGCGGTCGCGCCCCAGATCTGGCGACCGCCGATGTGGTAGATCCGCAGCATGCGTTCGCGGCCATCCAGGAGCACGGCGCGCTCCTCCACCAAGCTGGGGTTCGAGAACGCCGACAGCGGAATCGCAAAGACGTCCGCGATCTCGACCGGGTTGGGCTTGGTCTCGAACGGGAAGGGCAAGGCGCCGACGCAGGGTCGCACCCGAAACCCGCTCGGCAAATCGGTCTCGTCGAGCATCCCCAAACGCAGCACGAGCGCCGGATCGAGCCCAATCTCCTCCTGGGCTTCGCGCAGCGCCGCCGCCCAGGCATCCTCTCCGAGCTCTCGTCCCCCGCCGGGGAAAGCGATCTGTCCCTTGTGTGATGGTAGCGACTCGGTGCGCTTGGTGAGCACCACCCAGAGCTCGCCCGCATCGACGTAAAGCGGCACCAGGACCGAGGCCTCGCGAATCTCGCGCGCCGCCAGCCGCCGGGGGGGCGGCGAGGCGAGCGCCGCCACGATCTGCGCGAACCAAGGCGTGCCGCCGGGAGTCGATCCAGTCATCGCCTTACGCCCCCTTGCGGCGCAGCCCGCCAGGCTTGATCGTGAACGGGATGGGCACTGCCGGCGCGTCGTTCAAGCGCAGACCGAGGCGGTAGACCGACAAGCGAGACGGTCCGCTCCACCACATGGGCAACTCGAAGGTGGGCTGAGCGAGCAGGATCTCGAAGCCCACGGCGCCGTCGGGATGAAACGCGGTATCACCCGCGGCGGCACCGGTGACCGTGAGGCGTGCCGAGGCGCGCGAACCGAACTCCACACGGATTGCCGGCAGCGCATCCGGACTGATCACCAGCAAATCGGCGGCGCGGTCTCCCTGCAGTCGGAGCGCACCCATCGATTCGGTCCAGGCGGCCCCGTCGAGCAGCCGGATACGCAAAGCCCCACTCTCCGCGTCGCGCACCCCCGGCAATTCGCGCTGCGAGACCTCGACCGGCAGGCGGGCGATCCAAGGTGTGACATAGCGAGCCGCTCCGTCCGACCCGAGCGGCGAAGAGAGCGGCGATTGCACGAGCGGCCACAGCAGAGCGAGCGCCGGAGCCGCGATCGCGAACAACAACGCGGGACGCACGGTTCGCCCGGTCAGGAACCAAAGCGCGCCGTAGAGCGGCAGAAACGACGGCCCCGCGAGCACGCTCGGCCCCAAGACCCAGTCGAACGGCCGCAGCACCACCAGGAGGATCGTCGAGACGGCGACGCCCAGCAACACGCCGGCGCTCGTTCGATCGCGCAGGTCGGCGAACAGCGCCACGACCAGGGGCAGGAAATAAATCAGGGCGCCGGCCTGCCGGCCGACGAAGAACCAGGCGAGGTTCCATCCCAGGAGATGCGCGTCGAGCAGCGGCAAATGGAGATCCGCGGTCCAGCGCTCGAGACCGCCACCCAATCCCAACACTCCGCCAGCGAGGACCAGACCGGCTCCCAGGAACAGAGCGGTCGCAGCCCGCCGTCTGGTGGTGTAGGGCAGGGCAGCGAAGCCTGCGATGAACAGTCCCAGAAAGGCCGGATGCCAAACGGCGGGAACCGCCAGGAGAGCGCCGGCCAGCGCGAACCGCAGCCCACGCCCTAGACCGCCGGAAGGCGCGACCTCGGTCCCATCGTCGAGCCCGCCGTCGTACATCTGCGGCAAATCCGCCGCGGCCACGCCGGCCACTGGCGCATAGAGCATCAAACAGAACGCCAGTGCAACCGCCGTCAACGAAAAGACCGCCAGCGGCTGCCAGAGCACCATCGCCCAGGTGGCCGAACCAAAGACAAACACCGTCAGGCACCAGGGCGCCGCCGGCCCGAGACGGCCGCGCAGAGTCAGCGCCGAGGCGAAGGCAGCCAGAACCAGCGCTCCCCAGGACAGGAGCCGCAGCCACGACGAGACCACCGGCGCGTGGTGTCCCGGTGAGACAGCAAGCGACGGCGCCATCCACACGCCCACGAGGAGTGCGGCGAAACCCGCCGCCAGCACGACCCAGCCGAGCCCGCTCTGCGTTTTCAAATCGCACGCTCCCAAGTCGCGTCACCGGTCCAGAAGAAGGGCAAGCCCGATCGGCCGAGGACATGCGGCTCGACGCGAAGCGTCACTCCTCCGGGCGGACGCCGAATGGAGATCGTCACCTCTGCCGACTCACCCGGCAGCAGATCGCGCGGCAACGCAACCCACGCGCTACCCTCCAATCGATCGACACCGTTCACATCGCGCAACTCGGCGCGGAGGGCGACTCCGCCATCGCCGCGGTCTCCGGCGAGGAAGGAGATCGGACCGAGATTCTCGAGCCGCACGCGCAACTCTCGCCGCTCTCCTGCCGCCCAGGGAGCGCTCGCGCCGGTTACCTCCAGGCGGCCTCTCCCCTCAGGAGCCAACGTCGAGGTCATCGGCCATTCAACTGCCGAAGCATCCCCCAGCGGGCGAAGGGTCGAGAACTCTTCGCAGGCGTCGCGAATCGCCTGCGCCGCGCGAGCGGGATCGTGCTCACGCGCGACGTGCAGGCGGGCCGCGGCGCCCATCTCGGCCAGCCGCTCGGGGCGGGCCCGCAAGTCAGCGATCGCCGACGCCAGGACCTGGGCCTCCGACGCTGGATCGGCGAGCGGCACGCCGACGGCGATCGACTCCGGCAATTCCGCGAACTGAGCGTAGTCGGACACGATCGCGGGCCGCCCAAGCGCCAAGACACGCAGGAGCGCGGCCGAAGTCTCGCCGGCCGAGGGATAGCGCAGGTTGAGCGAAACATCCGCCGCCGCGATCGACGCCTCGAAGTCCTCGGCAGCGAGGTATCCGGTCACGTGCACGCGGTCGGCCACCCCCGCGGCGCGGGCCCAGCGATCGAAGTCGAGCACCTCGGCGAGCTCGCCGGCGATCAGGAGATGGACGTCCCGCAGGGCCGGTGCGGCGAGGGCCGCGATGGCGATTTCGGTCCGCTTGATCGGCGTTTGGAATCCGAAAGAGCCTGCAACGAATGCCTGGGCAGGAATCCCGTGGCGCGCGCGAAAGCTCGCTCCGGCGTCCGCGGCCAACGCTCGGGGCAGGGGAATCGGCATCGGCACGGCGGCCACCGCGATTTCCGGGATGCTGTCGCGCACGCTCTCCGCGGCGAATCGGCTGTGCACCAGCACGCCCCGCTGCCGGCGAAGCAGCGTCTGATGCGCCGGCAACGCGAACTGCGCCGACGCGGCGTGCATGCCCCACCACGCGCCCCACGCCACCGCGTCGCCGATCCAACCGTGCTCGGCCTCGAGGCGCTCGCGATAGCCCTTCCAGTCGCCGTGGCCGATAGTCTCGTCGAGCAGCAGGTGGTGCAGCACCACGTCATGCAGCGTGAGGACACCCGGCACGCGCATGGCGGCTTCGCGTACCGCCGAGTGATAGTGGTTGTTCCCCATCTGATAGAGCGGCACTCGGCCGCCTTCGCCCAGTCGGTCGAGGGCCGCCGGCCGCCAGCGGGATTCGACGTCAGGCGACACCGGCTGATCCGGCAGGCGGCACACCCGGACATCGGCGAGCGCTGCCAGATGCGGCAGGAGATCGACACTGTAGTCCGAGATGCCGGAGCGCACCGGCGGCAGCGGCGAGACGAAATCCAGCGCCAGTGGGTTCATGGTCGAAGCGACTACTCCACGTCCAAGCCCTGCTCATTCGGGCTGGCCATCTTGCCGCGCAGGAACGCGTCGATGAACGGGTCAATGTCGCCGTCGAGCACCCGCTGCGCGTCGCCGATCGACAAGCCGGTGCGATGATCCTTCACCATTCGGTACGGTTGCAGGACGTAACTGCGGACCTGGCTTCCCCAGCCGATTTCCTTCTTCAGGCCCTCGCGCTTCGCCTCTTCCTCGGCGCGGCGCTTGAGCTCGCGGTCGTACAGCCGCGCGCGCAGCACCTTCATCGCCAGAACCCGATTCTTGATCTGACTGCGCTCGTTCTGGCACGAGACCACGATGCCGCTCGGCATGTGCGTGATCCGCACTGCCGATTCGGTCTTGTTCACATGCTGTCCGCCGGCGCCGGAGGAGCGGAACACGTCGATCCGGATGTCCTTGTCGAGAATCTCGATCTCGATGGTGTCGTCCACTTCCGGATAGACGTCGACCGAGGCGAACGACGTGTGCCGCCGCGCCTGCGAGTCGAATGGGCTGATGCGGACCAGGCGATGCACCCCGGCCTCGCTCTTCAGGTAGCCGTAGCCGTAGGCGCCGCGCAAGGTCAACGTGGCGCTCTTGATGCCGGCCTCTTCACCGTCTTGCCGGTCGAGCAGATCGCTCTCGTAGCCGTGCGCCTCTGCCCAGCGCAGGTACATGCGCAGCAGCATGTCGGCCCAGTCCTGCGATTCAGTGCCACCGGCGCCGGAATGGATTTCGAGAATGGCGTTCTTGTCGTCGTCCGGACCGGAGAGCTTGAGGTGCAGCTCGAGCTCGCCGAGCTCCTTCTGCAAGCGCTCCGTGAAACGCGCCACCTCGTCAATCTCGCCGCCAGCCTCGCCCTCGGCGATGAGCTCCTGCCAGGTGGTGAGCTCGGAGGCGTCATCGTCGAGGCGCTTGCATTCGGCCAAGCGGCGTTCGAGCTGACGGCGTTTCTGCAGGATTGGGGCACTCTGCGCCGGCTTATCCCAGAAGCCGACCATTTCCATCTGGCGGTCTATGTCGCGGAGAGATTCTTCGAGGGCAGTGCGGTCAAAGATACCCCCGGAGGTTGGCGAGTTTCTCGCCCAACTCCTGGAGTTGAATCTGGGTGTCGGAGGAAATCATCGGCGAAGCATAACAAACGCAAGCGCGCCGGCCGCGAGCGCCGCTGTCACCAGCGGCACCAGGGACGGGAAGCGGGTGAACGGAGAGAGCTCGCTTCGCCCCTCGACCCGCGCTCTGAGGACGCCCTGCTCCCCGGGGCCAAGCTCGGCCAGAACGCGGCCGTCGGCGCCGATGATTCCGGAAACTCCGGTGAGCGCGGCGCGTAGCAGCGGACGGCGATTTTCGGCGGCGCGAAACTGTGCGGCGCGGAAGTGTTGCCAGGGCGCCGAGGTGTCGCCGTACCAGCCATCGTTGGTGACGGTCGCAAGGACGGTGGCACCGGCTCGCACGGTCTCGGCAACCTCGCTCGGAAAAACCACTTCGTAGCAAAGCGAGAGACCCAGGCGCTCGTTCCCGACCGGCAGAAGAGTGACGTGATCGCCGGCGGTGAACTCGCCGGCATTCCGCGCCAGCTTGTTCAGGAAGGTCAGCGTGCGGCGCCACGGAACGTATTCCCCGAACGGCACCAGGTGCCGTTTGTCCTGGCGCGGAGCCTGCTCGATGCCGCTCTTGCCGACCAAGAACGCACTGTTGTAGATCTCAGGATCGCGGCTCTTGCCGGCAACCGGCGGCAACGCCAGATCGAATTCAGAATTCAACAGCACCGGGCAACCCTGGCTGAGGAGGCCCTCGACGTCGCTTCGCAGCTCCGCGTCACGCTGCAAGGAGTACGGCCAGGCCGCGCTCTCCGGCCAGAGCAAGAGGGCTCCCGGCTCGTCACACGCGGCGCGCGAAAGGCGTAGCAAGGTTTGATAGTTCGCTTGGACGGCGGCGGGATTCCACTCGACAAGGATCGGTAGATTGGGTTGGATCACCCGCACGGGCAGGCCACCGACCTCGTGAACCGCCTCGGGCCCGCGCGCCCAGCGCCCGCCCACGGCGAGCAGAATCGCCGGCACCAGGACACCGATGACCGCAGGCCACAGGCGCCTGCCGCGGATCGCCATGGCGAAACCGACATTGGCAAAGACCACGAGGAACGAAATTCCCCAGGCACCGATCCATGCCGCGAGCGGCAACGCTCCCGGCATGTCGGTCCAGGCGTACGCTGCCAGGTTCCAGGGAAAGCCTCCGGCCCCTTGACCCTTGAGCCACTCGAGCGCGACCCAGAGAGCCGGAAGCCCGAGCAGCGCGGGGGCGCCCCATCGCCGCCAGAGTCGAACCCCGATCAGTCCAAAGCCCAAACTGTAGAGCGATTGAAATGCGGCGACGAAGAGCACGCCGAGGACAGCGCTCACCGGATCCAGTTGGCCATAGGTCTCGATGGTCGCGCGAATCCACCACAGCGAAAACGCCCAGAAGCCCATGCCGTGCCAGAAGGCCAGCCAGCCAGGTCGTTCTTGATCGAGGAAATAGAACAGCGGTGCGAGGGCGAGGCACCCGAGCCAAGGGTGCGGCGCCTTGGCGAAACAACCACCCCAGAGAATTCCAGCGGCAACCGCGCCGAGCGCCAGCAGCCACCAGCGCCCGCGCGTCAACGGTCGGGGCTTCGCCGCGGGATCACGCCTCAGCGCGTGATCCACGTGTCAAGGCGGAACTTCTTTCTCACTTGATCGGCGATCTTCTGCGCCTGGGCGCGATCGGTGAAGGGCCCGATGCGCACGCGGTACATGGTCTGCTTGCCGACCAGGAGGGGCGATAGGTACGCCTTGTAGCCGCCCTTGTTCACTCGCGTCAGGGTCTTCTTCGCCTGCTCGCCGTCGGCTGAGGAGAAGACCTGCACTACCATCTCCCCCGTCGCGGTCGTCGTCGCGGGAGTTGTCGGCGCCGGCGCAGGCGAAGTTTCGGTCACGACCGGCGGTACCTTCGGCTTGGCTCCACCGGCAGGGACCGCAACCGGCGGCGCCGCGTGCGGTGCCGGCGCCGGGCTGGCGCTGGGTTCAACGTCCGAACCCGGCGGCGGCTGCGGGACTGGCGACAAGACCTGCGAATTGCCTGCCGGAGCCGCGGTAGTCACCTCGGGCTTCGCCGACAAGTCGGCAGCCAGGGACTGGTTTGGAGAAGTGGATATGGGCGGAGGTGCGGGGGGGGATAGTTTCGAGGCCGCGGGCTGCGGTTCCGGCGAAGTGGGAGGCGCCGATTGACCGGGCTTTCCCGAGAAGAACTGTAGCTCCTGCAATGGCTGGCCGGTCGGGTTCACCTGCGCCACCTGCGAGGCGGCGGCCGTCCCCGCCTGGCGCGGCGCACCCCCCCGCCCCACCCAGACGCCGGCGAAGAAAGCTCCCACGACGCAGACCAGCAGGATGACGAAGGCCACCAGCACCTGCCGGTTGGTCAGCGCGATTTCGTAGTAGCTGGGTTCGTGCGGATCGCCCGCCTGGACCTCGGACATCGTGTCTCTCGTTCCGCTCAAGTTGTTGGACTCACTTGTCCTTCTTGGACATGAAGGCCTGCATCAATTCGATCGGCACCGGAAAGATGATGGTCGAATTCTTCTCGGAAGCGATTTCGGTCAGCGTCTGCAGGTACCGCAACTGCAGCGTCACCGGGTTGATGGAGATGACGTCGGCCGCTTCGCCGAGCGCCTTCGAGGCATCGAGCTCGCCCTGGGCATGGATGAACTTGGCGCGCTTCTCACGCTCGGCCTCGGCTTGACGGGCCATGGCGCGCTGCATCTCGGGCGACAGATCGACGTTCTTCACCTCGACCATCGAGATCTTGATGCCCCATGGATCGGTATGACGGTCGATCTCTTCCTGCAGGCGCTCGTTCAAGCGATCGCGCTGCGACAGCAACTCGTCCATCTCGGCCTGGCCGAGGATCGAACGCAAGGTGGTCTGCGCGAGCTGGCTGGTGGCGTAGAGATAGTTCTCGACCGAAACCACGGCGCGCCCGGGATCGACGACGCGGAAGTACACCACCGCGTTCACCTTGACCGAGACGTTGTCCTTGGTGATCACGTCTTGGGACGGCACATCGAGCACCACCGTGCGGAGCGAGATCTTCACCATGCGCTCGAAAGGCCAGAAGATGAAGACCAAGCCCGGGCCCTTGGGCTGAGCTGAGAGCCGGCCCAGCCAGAACGTCACGGCGCGCTCGTACTCGTTCAGAATGTTGATCCAGCGCGAGACCACGAAGAGCACGAGAACGACGAAGACCACGCATCCAACGGGGCTGCTGATTTGACTCAAGGGATTCATCGGCTCCTCCCGGATTCAGACTTGGTTGGGTGCTTGCCTAGGTGCGACGCGCAAAAGATTGCCTTCGACCGCCAGAATGCGCACCGCGTCGCCAGCGTGGATCGGCTGCTCGGCCAGGGCATCCCACAGCTCGCCGTGCACGAACACCTTGCCGCGCGGCGCGAGATCGGTCCGCGCGGTCCCGGTCTCGATCAACAGACCTTCCGCTCCCGTCCGCACCGGTTGCCGCTTGGCGCGAATTGCCATGGTCAGGAGGAAGCCAACCACCAGGACCGAGAACAGCACCACCGCGCCGATCACGTCACGCCCGACCCGGAGCGCCGGCTCGGCGCTGCGAAACAGCATCAGCGAGCCGAGCACCAGCGAGACTACACCACCGACCGTGAGCAGGCCGTAGCTCGTGACCTTGATCTCGGCGAGAAAGAAGGTGACGCCGAGGAGGATCAGAGCGAGTCCTGCGTAGTTCACTTGCAACACCGACAAAGCGTAGAGACCGAGGATCAGGGCGATGCCGCCCACCACTCCGGGCAGCACAGCGCCAGGATGCGAGAGCTCGAAGTACAGCCCCAGCAGGCCCAACGTCATCAGCAGGTACGCGATGTTGGGGTGGCAGATCGCGGCGAGGAGGCGCTGGCCGCCGTTCATCTCGATTTCGCGCACGGACGCAGACTGCACGGCGAGTTTCTCCACCTGTCCATCGGACTTGGTGATCGCGCGCCCCTCGAGCTGCTGGATCAGGCTGTCCCGATCCGGCGCGATGAGGTCGATCAAACCGACCTTCAGAGCTTCGTCCGCGGTGAACGAGCGGCTGTTCACCACCGCCTCCTCGGCCACCTTGACGTCACGGTGGTTGCGCGCCGCGAGCCCGCGGATGGTCGCCGCCGCGTCCTGCTCGATCTTCTCTCCCAGCACGCCCTCGATGGTCTCGCCCTGCCCGCCGACCGGATGGGCCGCGCCGGTGTTGGTGCCGGGCGCCATGGCGGCGAGATCCGCCGCCTGCAGGAGGAAGAACCCCGCCGAGGCGGCGCGGGCGCCATTCGGCGCCACCCAGACGACGATCGGCGTCTTCGCGCCCAGCATGGCGGTGAACATCTCACGCGTCGATTCCAGACTCCCGCCGGGCGTATCCAGTTCCAGGACGAGCGCCGCGGCATGGTACCGGTCGGCGTCCTCGATCGCTTCGACCAGATACTGCGCCGCCACTGGATGGATCAGCGACGACAGGCGAACGATGCGCACCTCGCGCACGGGGGTCGGCGCGGAGGCGAGCAGGGCGGGGAGCAGAACCAGGCCACCCGCCACGACGGCCACTCGGGCGAAGACGGCCCGGGCGGCGCGACGGCGGTTGCGGAGGTGGGTCATCAGTGTTTGAATCGGGCAAATTCTAGCACTTAGGGCTCGCGGGCCAAGGTTGAGCGCCGATTCCTCGTCTCTGTTTGGTAGGCACAACCAATCCGGAGGAACGGCAATCCATGCCTATGCAATGGGTACTTTCACTCTTGCTCTTCTTCGTTGCCTCGTCGGCGGTTCCTGCCGAGGTGAAAGGGGAGACGTCCGAACCCACACGAGAAGGCGAGCGCATTCGGCGCGAGACCCTGGCACGGGGCCTTTCCTACATCGCCTTCACCGGGACCGATCACCTCGAGATCGCCCAGGGCAAAGTCGAGATCGGCCCAGGAACGCTGCGCTTCAGGAATCGCCTCGGCCAACTCTTCAGCGTTCGGCTGGACCTCGTCGACATCCCGACCACCGAGCGAATTCGTGAGCTCATCGGCCAAGCACGATGGCTCGACAAAGAGACTGCGGTGATGGCGCGGGTTCGAGTCCAGCCTCCAAGCTTGGAGGCGATCGACGAGCGTGCTGAAGAGCCGAACCTGGACAAGCGGAGTGCAAAGCGCCGAGCAGACTGTATGGGACCCACCGGGTCAACCCTCGGCGAGTGCTCGCCCGCGAGCCACGGCCAATCTTGGCGCACGCCGAAGGCTCGGCCAAGGCCGCGCAGAGCCCGGCCGGCGCGCACCGATCTCTAGGCCACGCCCTCACCGCTGGGGCTCAAGTCCAACCCGACCGTCACCGCCGGAAGGCAGCGGCGCTCGTCGCAGGCCTGGTACCGCAGCAGAAGACGAGGGGTAGCGGTGGCGAGCCGGAGCTCTCCGCTCCACTCGATCGTTCCGCGCAGCGCCTGCACGACTTCGCCGCCGAGCGCCAGCGGCCGGCCCGCAGGTGCAAGCACCTGACGCAGCTCGACTCCATCGCCGGCGAGCCGGGTCGCGATCATCCCGTCGGCGGTGCCCAGGTCAGCATGCAGGTGAAAGCCGTCCGCGATCTTCACGGTCAGCTTGAACGAACGCCATCCCGCATCGTCGGCGGCGCCGAGGTCAAAGAAGGGGCGCAGGACTTGCCGCGCCTCCTCCGCGAGCGGCTCTTCGACCGGAGGGGCAAGCGCCGGTGCCGCCGGCAAGCGCTCTCCCGCCAGCGCGCGGAGGCGTCGAGCCGCCACCGTCATGGTGCGCGCCGCTTCGACCTGATGCTCGACCAGGGGTCCGACCGCGGAAAGAGCGGCCGTGGCGATCTCGAGGTAACTCTCCTCTGTCGTCTCTCGGAACAAGTCGAGGGCGTTCTGAACCGCGATTGCGTACGCGGAAGGCGTCGCTCCGTCGAAGATGTCCTTCGAGCGAAACAACACGTCGTTGCTCTCGGCGGCCGTGAACCAGCCGCCGCGAGGATCGCCAAGACGCTGCTGCTGTTCCGCGAACAGCTCCCGCGCGGCACTCTGCCACACCCGGTCGCCGGTCACGCGATCGAGGGCCAGCAGGCCGCGGATCATGTACGCGTAGTCGCCCAGAAACGCCGGGATCTTCGCCACGCCGGCGCGCGCGGTGTGCTGGAGGCCGGAGTCGGCGGAGCGCATGGTGCCGAGCACGAAGCGCGCGGCGGCAATAGCCGCCTCGACCATCCAGGGCTCTTGGAGCGCCTGGCCCGCGGTCGCAAGGCCGGAGATCGCCATTCCGTTCCATTCCGCCAAGACCTTGTCGTCGGTCGCCGGTCGTTTGCGTCGCGCGCGCGCCGCGAGCAGGCGCGCGCGGAGCGGATCGATCTGCGCCCAGAGGTCTGCGGTCTTGATGCGCCGGCGCTCCGCCTGTGCGGCAATCGCCTCCGGCAAGTGCAGAACGTAGCGGCCGCCTTCGAAGAACGGCGGCCCCTCGAATCCCAACAGCGGGGCGAGGAACTGTGCGTCCTCGATGCCCAACTCTTCCTGGAGCTCGGTCTCGCGGAACACGTAGAACGCGCCCTCGTCACCGTCGGTCTCGGCGTCGATGGCGCTCCAGAACCCGCCCTCGGGCGCGGTCATCTCGCGCCGCATCCACTCCGCGGTTTCGCGCGCGATGCGTCCGGCCTCGACGTCGCCGCTGCGCGCGTACTGCAGCGCGTATACCTCGAGCAGCAAGCCGTT
Organism: Acidobacteriota bacterium; assembly: GCA_039933785.1. Taxonomy (GTDB): domain Bacteria; phylum Acidobacteriota; class Thermoanaerobaculia; order Multivoradales; family JAGPDF01; genus JBDTNL01. The sequence goes on along the minus strand of JBDTNL010000051.1, from coordinate 14,906 downwards.
GTCGTAGAGCATCTTCTCGAAGTGGGGAATCTTCCACTCGCGATCGGTCGCGTAGCGATGGAATCCGCCGCCGAGCTGGTCGTAAATGCCACCGCGCGCCATGCGATCGAGTGTGGCTGCCAGCATGCGGTCGGCGTCCGGGTCCTGATCCGCGAACTCCAGTAACAGGGAGAGGTTCGACGGGGTCGGGAACTTGGGCGCCATGCCGAAGCCACCGTGGGAGGTGTCAAAGCGCCGAGCTAGGGCCTGCAGAGAGCGCTCCGCGCCCTCCGCGCTCGGCACCGTGCCGCCGACGGCGCGGTCCTCCAAATGGTGCCGGATCGCGACCGCCACTTCCTCGGCCTGAGCGTCGATGTCGTCGCGACGCTCGCGCCACGCTTCCGCCAGGCCCTGCAGCACCGACGGGAAGCCCGGACGGCCGTAGCGATCGGCCGGCGGAAAATAGGTGCCGGCGAAGAAGGGTTTCAGATCCGGCGTGAGAAACACCGAGTTCGGCCAGCCGCCCTGCTCGGCGATGAACTGGGTGGCCGTCATATAGATCTCGTCGAGCTCGGGCCGCTCTTCTCGATCGAGCTTGATGTTCACGAACTCGCGATTCATCAGCGCCGCGGTCGCGGGATCGGAGAACGACTCGCGCTCCATCACGTGGCACCAGTAGCAGGTCGAGTAGCCCACGGAAAGGAAAATCGGCTTGTCCTCGGTTCGGGCGCGAGCGAGCGCCTCCGCGCCCCAGGGGTACCAGTCGACCGGGTTGTGCTGATGGAGCAGGAGGTAAGGGCTGGTCTCCCGCGCGAGGCGATTGGGGCGGGCTTTAGAGGAGGCATCGGACATGGCGTCCCGAAGTCTAGCGCGGGGTGCGTGGGTGATCTCCAAGGCCTTCAGCGAGATACAATCCCGCCAGCACTAGGCTGGCACCAGGCTTCTGGGGAGAAATACACCATGTTCCAGCGACTCGCCCGCGTCATCAAGTCGTGGCTCGGCTACTTCATCTCGTTCGCCGAAGACCCGGAGGTCATGCTCCAGGAGTCGATCGAGGAGATGCGCAACACCCTGCCCAGGCTGAATCAGGTCCTCATCACCACCCGGGCCACGGTACTCCGGCTCGAGGATGAAAAGACCGACTTGGCGCGCAAGGAGAAGTCCCTGGTGGCGTCAATTCAGGCGGCGCTCAGGGACGGCTCGCCCGAAGCGCGCCAACTGGCTGAGAACGATGCGGTGACCCTGCAGCAGGTCCGGCAAGATCTCCAGGAGACCACCGATCAGCTCGAGGCGTCGCAGCACGCCTTCGACAACGCCAAGCTTTCGGTGGAAGACATCAAGGACAAGCTGCGCAATAAGATCGAGCAGGCCCGCCGGGCGATCGCCGAGTCCAAGAAAGCCGACGTCATGCGCAGCGCGGCCAGCGCGCTCAGCGAACTCGACACCTACGGCACCGCGGCGACCACCGACAAATACCTCGATCAGATCAAGCAGAAGGTCGCCGAATCCAAGGCCTCGGTCGAGGTGGCGACCGGCGGACTCGACACCAATCGCATCAAGCTCGAGAAGAAGGCCAAGCAGATTCAGGCGCAGTCGCTGCTCTCGGAGTTCGAGGTCGAGATGGGCTTGAAGAAGCCCGACGCGGTCCGCGAGGCGGCGCCCTTCCCCACTGAGTCCGCCGCCCAGCCGAACATGCCGGCGGCCGTTCAGGAGAAGAAGTAGGCCGCGAGCCGATGCCTCTTCTCGACCGCTTCCCGCTGCTCAAGAAAGCGGTATTCAACCAGTATCAGGTGATCCTGGTCACCGGCGCGGCGGCCTTCGCCGCGCTCACCGCTTCGGGCCTGCCGCTGCTCCTGCTCGCTGGGCTCGAGTTCATGGCCATGCCGTTCCTGCTCGAACGGCTCAAGCAACGTATCGAAGTCGAAACCAAGTTCGCCTCCCGCGAGGCCCATTCGCTCTCCCAGGAGGAGCAGTTCTCCGGCCTACTTCCCGCCGCGCAGCAGCGGTATCGCCGGCTGCAGGCACTCTGCTTGCGGATCCAGGAGAACTACCGTGGGCTCTCGCCGGCGAGCCAGGAGATGCTCGCCGACCAGACCGGAAAATTCGACGCCATTCTGGCCTCGTGCCTGCGGCGACTGTGGGTGCAGCAGAAGCTTGGCGAGATCTCCCAGGCGGCCAACCCGCGTGTTTTACAGACCGAGATCGACCAGCTCAAGAAGGCGATAGAAAACACCGCCCTGCCCCAACGCGCTCGTGACGCGATGCAGAAGAATTGCGAGATCAAGGGCGAGCTCCTGCAGCAACTGCAGGCCAACGAGGGCAACAGCGAGGCGCTCGCGGCCGAGGTCGACTCGCTCGAGTCGCTGCTTCAGCTGCTGCTTCAGAAGTCGGTGGCGGCGACCGATGCCGCGAGCTTCTCCTCCGAGATCGACGACGTGGTCTCGCAGGTTCAAGCCGATGCCAAGAGCGTCGAGGAGATGGAGCGCATGATCGGCGCTCTCCCTGAGCTCCAGGCGCCGCCGCGCGGGATTGCGACTCGGCCCGCCATGGTCGGCGTTCCGCCACCGCCGCCTCCGCCGTCAATTCGCAACCGCCAGCGCTGAAGCCGCATCGAAGCCGCATCGACGAGGAGCTCGAATGACCACCAACGACGTCCCCGCGAACGCGGGCTTTCTCGAGGCTCTTCCCGAATGGGCCTCGACGCTAGCTCGCTCGGTGCGTGCCAAGCAGGCCAATACCTTCGCTCTCCACGGCGTGCCCGCGGATCTCGTCCCGGTGCGCAGCAAGGACGGACTGCGCTTCGTGCTGCTCGAGGACTTCCTCACCAGCGAGCTGTTCTCCGGCTGGCCCTCGATCCTCACCTACAACCGCGCCGAAGGCTTGGGCTTCGCAACTCCAACCGCGCGCGCCCACTTCGAAGAACGCATGAAGGCCTACGACGGCGTGCATGGGACCAACTGGTCGAACGGCCTCCCCCGCGATGCCGCGAACTGCTTCGCCCTGCTCGATTCCTACTTCCGCTTCTGCGCCTCGTTGACGCCGGCTCGCGCCGTCGTGCTCCTGCTGCCCTACGCCGAAACCCTGGTGCCCAACGCCGACCCCGCGAACCGCACGCCCGAGGACCGGGCCGTACTGGTGTACCTGCGCAAGTGGGCGCAGGACCCGGTGCTGATGGCGAAGAACATGGTCGTGGTGTTGGTCACCGAGGACCTCGCGGAATTGGATCCCAAGCTCGTGCGCTCGGCGGCGACGCGAGAGATCGAGATCACGCGCCCCGACATGACCGGACGCCGTGCCTATCTCGATGCGGTTCGCGCACCCGAGTGGTATGCGCGCAAATCCGAGCTCACGCCTCAGCGGCTGGCCGAGCTCACCGCCGGCATGACGCGCGTGCAGCTCGGACAGATGCTCGACGGCGCCGACGCCGACGACGGCCTGACCGCCGCGAGCGTGCGCCGAACGAAGAAGGAAGTGATCGAGACCGAAGGCCTCGGGTTGCTCGAGTACGTCGAGCCCAAGTTCGATCTCTCCATGGTGGCCGGCATGCCGGCAGTGAAGGACCGTCTCACTCGGGCCTCGCGCGCCATCGCGCGCGGCAACCCCGCGGCGGTACCGATGGGTTACCTGGTCTGTGGTCCGGTGGGCAGCGCCAAGACGTTCCTCGTCGAGTGCTTCTCGCACGAGATCGGTTTCCCCTGTGTAAAGCTCAAGAACTTCCGCTCGATGTGGGTGGGCTCGACGGAGTCGAACCTCGAGCGCATCATCAAGATCCTGTCCTCGCTCACCCCGGTCGGCGTGGTCATCGACGAGGCCGACGCCGCGCTCGGCAATCGCGAGCAGTCGGGCGACTCGGGCACGCAGAACCGGGTGTTCGCCCAGATCGCGAGCTTCATGGGCGATACCCGCAACCGCGGCCAGATCCTCTGGTTCCTGATCACGGCGCGGCCCGACCTACTGCCGATCGACCTCAAGCGCCAGGGCAGAGCCGAGGAGCACATTCCTCTCTTCTACCCGGAGACCGCCGCTGAGTACGACGAGATCTTCGGGGTGATGAAGAAGAAGCTCGGCATCAACACCTCGGTCGCGGGCCTCTCGGAGATCGCCACCGAGAAGCAGCTCCTCGGCCTCTCGGGGTCCGACCTCGAGGCCGTCCTGGTACGGGCGATTCTCGAAGCCGAAGCGGCGCAATCGTCCGAGGTCACTGCCGAGCATCTGAAAAAGGCTTTTGCCGATTTCATTCCCCCCGCCAACAGTCGCGAGCGCGAGATGCAGATCCTCTGCGCCGTGCTCGAATGCACCAGCCGCGAGCTCCTGCCCGAGCGCTTCCGCGACGTCGATCGCGGCGAGCTCCAGGCGCGCGTGGCCGAGATCAAGCGCGAGCTGCGTTTGACCTGACGAAGGGGACTGCCGATGCGCATTCGGATGGGTTCGGCGAACACGGTGGGCTCGAAAATCGGCACCTCGATCTTCGCCCTGATCTTCGCCGGCTTCGGGATCTTCTTCGGCGGCATGATGCTCCGGACGATGCTGCCGGCCTTCGCTACCTGGTTCTGGCCGCCAACCGACTGCACTATCGAAGACTCCCGCTTCGTGGACTCTTCGGCCGCCGCGGGCAAGGAATCGCCGTTCAACTTCGAGGTGCACTACACCTACAACGCGCAGGGCAGGGCCTACAAGGGAGAGACCTACAAGATCGGCTATAGCGGAGGCTCGGACGCCGCCGAGCCGCAACAACTGGTCGCGGCCTACCCGCCGGGATCCACCGCCCGCTGCTACGTCGATCCGAAGAATCCGACCAACGTCGTACTCCGGCGGGCCAATCTCTGGGTTCTGCTCGTACTGCTGTTCCCCGCGGTTTTCGTGGGCTTCGCGGTCCTCATGCTCTTCATGACCTGGAGCTCGGGATCGCCTTCTTCCGCCCCTGGCAACTCTCTGATTCCACTCGGCAAGCCGGCGATGAGCCCCGGCAAGACCATGGGCTGCGGCATCGCGGCGTTCTCGATCTTCGCGATCTTCGGCCTGGCGTTCCTCATTCCGATCTTCGCCGTCCCGGCGTGGCGCGTCCTGCAAGCGCGCTCCTGGCACGAAGCCGAGTGCTCGATTCGGTCGAGTGCGGTGGGCGGTCACAGCAGCGACAAGGGCGCCGCGACCTACAGTGTCGACCTGGTCTACTCCTACGAAGTCGACGGCCACACCTACACCGGCAACCGCTATCAGTTCATGACCGGCTCCAGCAGCGGCCGATCCGCCAAGGAGGCCGCGGTCGCGGCTCTCCAGCCTGGGACCGTGACGCGCTGCTACGTCGACCCCGCGGACCCGACGAGCGCGGTCATCGACCGGGGATTTGCACCGATGATGTGGTTCGGTCTCATCCCGCTCCTCTTCGTCGTCATCGGCGTCGGCGGCATGGTCGCCGTCGTGGTGGCGACGCGACGCGGCTCGCGTCAGCAGGGCGTCGAGCAGTGGCTTCCGGGCATGAAGGCCGCGACCAGCGGCACTGCGGCCGCCATAGCGGACTTGGGCCTGGGAATGCGCGGCGCGCTGCCGGAGCTCTCGGAGGCGCGCGTGCTCGAGCCCTCCCAGGGACCGTTCGCGAAGCTGGGATGCACGGTTCTGATCGCACTCTTCGTCAACGGCCTGGTCGGCACCTTCTTCTGGAAAGGGGTCCTCGAACCGATGCAGACCGGCGGTTCGACGGACGGGTGCGTGACGTTGATCCTGATTCCCTTCGGCCTCTTGGCACTCATGCTGCTCCTCAGCGTGCCGTATCAACTGCTCGCCTGCTTCAATCCACGCCCGCGTCTGGAGCTTCTGCCGGGCGTCCTGCAGCCGGGCAAGGCGGCGCGATTGCGCTGGCACTTCACCGGCAGCACGGGCCGCTTGACGCGGGTCGCGGTCTCGATCGAAGGCACCGAATCCGCCACGCACCGCGTCGGTACCAGCAGCACGACCTCGAACTCCGTGTTCTGGCGCCAGACGATTCTCGAGGCGACTCGGCCCGAGGAAATCATCAACGGTGGCGAGATCGCGATCAGCGTGCCGGACAGCCTCGTGCCCTCGTTCGACTCGTCGAACAACAAGGTCGTGTACAAGATGAAGGTCACGGGCGCGATCGCCCGCTGGCCCGACGTCAACGAGGAATTCGAAATCCAGATGGCTCCCGAAGGAGCTCGGCGATGACCGGCACCGACAACGAAATCGGCATCGAGCTCGACGAGAGCCGCTTCGCCTTCTCGCCGCTCGAGACTCTCCGCGGCACCGTCGCCTGGCAGCTCGATCGAGCGCCCACGGCGGTCGAGATCCGGCTGCTCTGGTACACCACCGGCAAGGGCGACCAGGACGTCGGAGTCGTCGAAACCGTGCCCTTCGACACGCTCCAGGCCTCCGATCGACGGCGGTTCGAAATCGTCGCCCCGATCGCTCCGCCGTCGTTTTCCGGCCAGCTGATCTCGCTACAGTGGGCCATCGAGGCCACCGCGAGCCCGGGTGGCGAGACCGCGCGCGTCGATCTGGTGATCGCGCCCGGCGGGGTCGAGAAGCGGCTGGAGCTCGCGGTCGATCCACTCGACGACCTTCCGGCCTCCATGAAGCCGATGGTCAGCAAGCTCGCCCAGTGGGCGGCGCGCCGCCAGGGTCGGTAGGCGGCCGTGCTGGCGCGCGAAAACCCGCTGACCGTGCAGCGCGTCCGGCGCCTGCGCTACCGGTTGGCCGGCACGAGTTGGGAAGCGCTTCTCCAGCGTTTGCGCGCTCTCGAATACCGCGCGGCGATCGTGGGTTCTCACGGTCACGGTAAGACCACACTCATGGAGGATCTCGCGCCGCGTCTCTCGATCGACGGATGGGACGTTCGCAGCCTCCGGCTGCAGCAGGGCCAGGGACGTCTCACCGCCGAGGAGCGGCAGTCTCTCGATGGCGCCGGCGCAGGGACGATCCTGTTCGTCGACGGGATCGACGAGCTGTCAGCTCTCGAGCGCTGGCGCCTGCTGCGCGACCGCCGGGGCGGCGGGATGGTGATTGCGGTCCATCGGGAGGGACTGCTGCCGACGCTCTGGCGTTGCGAAACGTCACCGCGACTGCTGGAGGATCTGCTCTCCGAGCTTGGAATCGACGGCGAGCGTCGCCCCGGACCACCCGCCGAACGCTTGTTCGCGGAGCATGGGGGGAACCTGCGGGAAGCGCTGCGGGCGCTCTACGACGTGTATGCGGCGCTTCCCGTTCGTTGAACCGGCACGTAGTTCATCGCTGCGGCAGCACGAGCTCCCAACCGATTTCGATCAGGTTGGGATCGGCGATGCGACCCTTGTTGAGATCCCAGATCTCCGTCCAGCGTCCGGTCTTGCTCAACTGATCGCGGGCGATCAACGACAGCGTGTCGCCCGGACGCACCTTGTAGACCGACTGCCCGGTGGCCACCTTCCCCACCGGCGCCGGGCCCGTGCCACCGAGATACTTGCGCACGATCTGACGGTACTCGTCCGAGTTGCGCAGATCGCGGATCGACGAGTTCACCATCTTGAGCAGGCTCGCCGCGCCGCGACGAACACCCACGTTGTAGGACGACTTGGTGAGATTGAACTGGACGATCTCGAGCTTGCCAGCGAACGGCTTGATCTCTTCCTGGGCGTAGGGGAAGTCGTAGATGAAGGCATCGATCTTGCCCTGGTCGAGCAGATCGAAGTACCCGTCCTCGAAGGTTTCCAACCGGGAGTAGCCACGCACGATGCGCTTCACCGCCGCCTGCGCCGCGGGATCGTTGAACGTGCCGACCAACTTGCCCGAGAGATCGTCGATGCTGCGGATCGGGCTGCCCCGCCGCACCACCAGGCAGAGACCGTAGTCGAGATAGGAATCGGACCAGTCGACGCCGGCGATGGACGGATCCGCGGTGTAGCCGCTGATGATCACGTCGGCCTTGCCGCCGATCAGACGGCCCGGAAGCTCGCTGTATTTACCGGGCACGATCACCACACCGTCGACGCCGATGCGCTTCGCCACCGCGTTCGCAATCGCCCAGTCGAAGCCGTCGTAGCGCGCGCCGTCGCGAGTGAGCATGGGCGGCGTTCCGGGTTCGGCGGCCACACGGAGCACGCCGCCGTCGATCACATGCTGCAACGAGTCGTCAGCGACCGCCACGGATCCAAGGCCAGTGAGCATTGCTCCAAACAAGCTGACGAGCGCCATCAACGTCATTTTCGAGAGTTTCATTGCGTTCAGTCCTCGCATTGGGTTTTTCAGCCGCCACTCTTGGCGCAGCGCAAGCCGACGCTCGAGCTGCGGTCGGTGGGATTCTTGGCGATCCGGTGATCGGAGCGAGCATCGGTCACGTCCCAGGAGTCGAACGATCCGCCGGCCACCAGTCGCAAATCCGGCTCCTCGGGACTGGCGCTCGAGGTCCACTCGCTGACGTTGCCGGCCATGGCCAACACCCCGTAAGGGCTGGCGTCTCGCGCGTAGCGGCCATCGCTAACCGGCCAGGTTGCGATCTGCTTCGCGGCGCGGTTCTTCTCGTCGTGGTGATCGGGTCCGAGCAAGTTGACCGACGGCCGATCGAGGGTGCCACCGCCGGGATAGGCGCGGCCATCGGTGCCCGTAGCCGCTTTCTCCCACTCGACGGCGGTGGGAAGCCGCCCGCCGATGAACTGGCAATACGCCGAGGCATCGCCCCAGGAAACCGCAACCACTGGATAGTCGCGATGGGTTTCGAGATACGAAGAGTCGTCCCAATACGGCGGCAAGTCGCGTGGGCCACAGGTTGATCCGACCGGGCAGGCATCCAGATAGCGGCCATACTCTGCATTCGTCACTTCGGCACGCTGCAAGCTGAAGGTTGCGAGATCGACCGAGGCGCCATCCGCTCCGGTGAATGCGCCGCCCGCGACGCGCACCCACGCCTCGCGGGCGGGGGGAGTCGGGGGCGTCGAGGTCCTGGCCGGCGGCGGCGCAGACTGGTGCTGGTCCGGAGTCGAGCTCTTGGGCGGCGAAGACGAGTGCAAGCGAGCCATCAGCTTGTCCCAGGAGGTGAGCTCCGCAGGCAAGAACCGATGCAACGCCGTGAGCACCAAAACGACCCCCACGAGGAAAAACAAGAACTTCCCGAGCGGAGTAAACTTCATCAGTGGACGACCCTCCTCATCGCATCGTAAAACGAAAGCAGAAAACGGCACGGAAAATGTGTCGTTGACATATCGCTTATTTTCTATATCCTGCGCCCCGGCTGCCCGCACCAGGCTCGTAGAACGATCTTTTCATCTGTTCAGGAGACAAGAATGACACGCATCCGCCCTTTGCGGACGACCGCCGCCCTCGCTGCCCTGCTTGCCACGTCCGCCCTTCCGGCCTTCGCCAGCGGCCCGGTTCCGGTCGGTCCGGCGTTTCGGCTCACCCCCTGCCAGACCTGCCGCCAGCACGGCCCGGCGGTCGCCGGAGCTCCGAGCGGAACATTCCTGGTCGCGTTCGACATGAAGAACACCACCACCGGCCCGGTCGTCCAGCAGCGGTTCTTCAAGACCAGCGGGCTACCCGCCGCCCCTCCTGCCATTGCCCAGGCCCCAGGCGGTCCTCCGCAATACGACGCCGCCGTGGGCAGCAACGCGCTCGGCGCCTTCGTCGTCGCGTGGTCGGCGGTGAACGGCTCGACCAGCAACAGCGACATCCTGGCGCACCGTTTCGACGCCACCGGCAAGGCCCTCGGGACTGACATCCAAGTAAGTGTCGACGGTCCGGGACTGCGCGCCCTCGACACCATGCCGGTGGTCGCTCTCTCCTCCGACGGCGGTTTCACGGTCGCCTGGCTCCGCCTGATTCCGCCTGGACAAGCTGTGCCTGCCGCCGGCACTCAGGTATGGGCGCGGCGTTTCACTGCCGCCGGTCTGGCCCTCGGTCCGGCGATCCAACTGAGTAGCGGATTGGTCGAGGGCAAGCGCCCCGGGCTCTGCGTCGACACGCTCAAGCGAGCCGTCGTGACTTGGACCACGGTCGATGCCGTGCACATCTTCGAACCCAACCTGAACGGTGTCGCCCTACGTCGGGTCAACATCAACGGCGGCGCGCTCGGCGCCGTCGTCGCCGTCGCTCGGCCGACCTCCAACACGGCCCAGTCCGCGATCTCGTGCGGCCCCGCCGGAACCTTCGTGGTCGCATGGGAAACCAACCAGGCCCCGGCAGCGTCCGGCGACGACATCCTGGTACAGCGATTCGCCACCACCGGCAAAAAGAACGGGCCGGCCGTAGTGGTCAACACGGAGACCGTGCAGGACCAGCGCTTTCCCGCGATTACCACCGACGCCGGCGGCAACTTCGTGGTGGTCTGGAAGGATCTCAACGTTGACCACTACGGGATTTACGGCCAACGCTTCTCTGCGGCCGCGGCCAAGGTCGGCGCGGAGTTCAACGCCACCAACAAGCTCTACAGCGAGGAGCGGCCGAGCGTCGCCGCGGCGGGAGCGGCGAATGCCTTCGTCGTGGCCTGGGAAGACGTGACCGGCGTGCTCGGCCGTCGATTCAAGGTCGTGCCCTGAGCTCGATGCCACACCGGCGCCCATCCGCTGGGCCGCGCATCGTCTCGCTGGTGCCCAACGCCACCGAGATCCTGTTTGCCATCGGCGCCGGCGACCTCGTCGTCGGCGTCAGCCACGAGTGCGACTATCCGCCCGCAGCTCGCCTGCTGCCTCAGCTTACGAGGAGCGCCCTCTCGAGTGGTCTGACCGCGTCCGAAGTAGACGCCGCGGTGAGCGCACAACTCGAGTCCGGGAAGAGTCTCTACCAGCTCGACGAACGACAACTGGCGGCGTTGCGACCCGACCTGTTGTTCACCCAGGAGCTCTGTGCGGTCTGCGCGGTGAGCACCGCACAAGTGGAGGCGGCCATCACGCCGCTCGCCCATTGCCCACAGCTGGTTTCTCTCGACCCCCGCACCCTGCCGGACGTGCTCGCCGACGTGCTTTCAGTGGGCGAGGTCGTGGGACGTCGGATGGAGGCGCGCCGTCTGAGGGACAGCCTCGATCGACGGCTCGACGCGCTTCGCGCCGCGCTCGCGGGCCGAGCTCGGCCCCGGGTCGCGGCGCTCGAATGGCTCGACCCGCCGTTCCTCGGCGGCCACTGGGTTCCGGAAATGATCGCCGCGGCGGGCGGCGACGACATCTTCGCGAAACCCGGCGAATCCTCGACGCGCGTCCAGTGGTCGGTCATCGAGGCCGCCGATCCCGATGTCGTGGTCGCCATGCCTTGCGGTTTCGACGAAGCGGGGGCAATCGCACAGATCGCCGGAATTCCCACTACGGCTCCATGGCATCGCCTGCGCGCCGTGCGCACCGGCAAGGCGTTCGCGGTGGACGCCAATGGCTGCTTCAGCCGGCCTGGCCCCCGGCTTGTCGACGGCATCGAGCGCTTGGCCGGGCTCTTTCATCCCTCCGCCGACCTCGAGGCGCGTCGTCCCTAGCGAGCGGGTAAGGGCGCTCGCCGGTCTCGCCAGCGGGCGGCGAGGACGATGAGGACGTTCCAGAGATTCCACCAGATCACGGTCGGCCAACCCGGGCGCCACACCACCGCCAGGTAGTTGATCAGCCCTACCAGGAGCATGACGCTGACCACGCTCTTTCCGTTGAGCTCCGGCAGCTGCCATCTGGACAACATCAGGGCGGCGATCACCAGGACCACGGCCGCGCCGGCCGGCGCGGGTATCTCGGCACGCATGAGCGCGAGCATCATGAGGTAGCCGGCGCCGATGGGAGTCGGAACGCCCATCGTACGACTGGCCTTCTCATGCACGTCCGCAGTCAGATTGAACCGCGCGAGGCGAAACACGCCCGCCAGCAGGTAGACCACCGCCACCGCTCCGCCCATGAAGCCCAACGGCTGAAGCACCGCCAGATAGACCAACAGGGCGGGGGCGGCACAGAAGCTCAGGGCGTCGCAAAAGGAGTCCACCTCCTGGCCGAACTTGCTGGTCGCGTTGAGCGCACGCGCCAGCCTGCCGTCCGTCAAATCGAGCAGGACGGCAGCCAGCAACAGGTAGACAGCGATCTCGAAGGCGCCGCGCGCCGCGGCCAGCATCGCGCAAAAGCCGCAGATGAGATTCGCGGCGCTGGCCGCGTTGGGCACGAGGTATCGCGGGGCGAAGGTCTTCGGCATACGGGTCTGGGCAGAATAGCTCAGGCCCGCCGCAACCAGGTGAGGACCTGACTCTCGAGCGAGGTCCCGCCGCCCGGAAGGCCCAGTCCGAGATCGATACGCGGCGGGAATCCCATGTGACCCCCGTCCTCGACCCAACGGACGGTGAGCCTGGCAGGCGTCTGTTTCAGCCAGGGTACAAGCGTCGCCGCGGGCACCATCGGGTCGTGCATGGCTGCAATCAACAGCGCCGGAACGGCGAGCCTGGAGAGCACCGGCCCAACGCTCATGCGCTCGTAGTAGTCGAGCGCATCGGCGAACCCGAAGCGCGGTGTCACCACCAGGTCGTCCCATTCGCGCAGGGTGCGAATCGTGCGCACGCGCTCGACCGGAGTCGGCACGGCTCGACGCGCGGCGACCCCGGCGTAGATCTGCTTGAGATAGTGCAGCAGATACACCCGATACAGCGCCGCCTCGACACCATGGTCGATGGCCTCCTGGGTGAGATGAAGATCGAGCGGTGAGCACACCGCGGCGACCGCGGCCAGGCGCGGGGGTGGCGATTGACAAGCGAGTCGCAAGGCAACATGGCCGCCGAGCGAAAACCCGAGGAGGAAAACGTGCTCGAATCGCGCCAGCTCCGGGGAGGCGAGCGCCGCCTCGAGATCCGCCACCAGACCCGCGTGGTAGTAGTCCACGCCGCGCAGGTCGGCGCCGCGAAGATTCAGGCGCAGGCTGGCGAGCTCCGCCGATTCGGCCGCCGCCGCCGCGCTGCGCATCCCAGGGCTCTCGCAGCAGCCACCCAGACCATGCACCAAGACCACGGCGTCGCGCGCCTGGTCTGGCGCGTGGAAGCGACCCGTGAGTTGAACCGGGCCCACGATCGGGTCGATCAAGGAAGCCTGCCAGGCCTCGCCGGGAGGCGCCGCGGGCCGTCGCCAGGCGCGGCCGAGCGGCGGCATCAAGGTCCAGAAGTGGCCCTTCAGCGACACCATCGAAAATCGCGTCGGGTCAGCTTGAGCGACTGCCGCCAAACAGCCGCGCGTCGGGGGGGTCGGGAATGCGACCCGGCTGGGCGAGGAAAAAACCCTGGGCAAAAGGAATGTTCATCGCGCGCAGGGCATCGAACTCGCCCTGGCTCTCCACCCCCTCGGCGATCACCTGGGCGTTGATCTTGCCGGCCAGCACTACCAGCGTCTCGAGCAGGTTGCGCTTGATCGGGGACAGGTGGATGTCGCGCACCAGCGAGATATCGAATTTCAGATAGTCGGGCTCGACCTCCGCCACCGCCTGCAGCGAGGAGTAACCCGCGCCCATGTCGTCGATCGCGACTGCGAAACCGCGACGACGAAGCTCCGCCAGAATGGCGCGAAATTCCTTCCACTCAGTGATTGCCACCCGCTCGGTGACCTCGAATACGACACACTCAGGCTTGAGGCCGAAGCTGCCGATCTCATCCAGCATGCTGTCGGACACCAGGTGCGGATCGACGAAGCCGTGCGCTGAACAATTCAGGAACAGCTTCTGCCCCTTGACGATCGATTCCGCGCCGCGAATGGCGCGGCTGCGGCAGAGACGCTCGAGCTCGATGATGTGGTCGGTCTCCTCGGCGAAGGAAAACAGCATCTCAGGACTCTCGAATACGTCGCCCGACGGTCCGCTCGACAAGGCCTCGAAGCCGTGGATGTGTCCGTCGCCCATGCCCACGATCGGCTGGTAGCGCACCGTCACGTCCCCGGCGGCGAGAATGCGCCGCAGCTCAGACAGCCGCAAGCTGTGCTGACGTTGGCGCTGACGCCGGCACGCCGTGCGCGCGTCTTCGATGCCCTTGTAGACCGAGCGCTCGAGGCGCACCGTCGGGTCGGACTCGAGCATGGCGGCACCGCACGAGATGGTAATGCCGCGCGGCAGGTCGCCCTGCGCGTCGAAGCGCAGACGGGCACCGAGCTCCTTGGTCAGCGACTCGCGAAGGCGCGCCAGCCGGCGCTCGTCGAGCGCTTGCCGCGGTCGCCCACCGACGAAAAGCAGAAATGCGTCGCCGCGAACGCCGACGATCGCCAGGGTGTCGCGCGGCTGCAGCGCGCGCTCCCGAAAACCTTCGAGGACCTGCGCCACTTGGCGCAGCAGGCGATCGTAGGACTGCCAGCCGCAGACTTCCTCCACTCGCTCCTCGCTCGCCAGCTCGACGAACAGGGTGCCGATGCGCTCGCCGTCCTCGAGCCGCCGCCGCACTCCGTCGATCACCGCCGGCAGGGCGGGCAGGCCGGTGTTGGGGTCGAAGAGGCAGCCGCGCAGCTTCAGCCACTCCGCGCGCAGCTCCCAATAGCCCTGGTCCGCAGCGGCGCTCATCGAGCGCTCCCCGGTGACGCTTTGGTCGTCCCCAGGATGGCTGCCACTTTCTCGAGGATCTCGCGTACCGCGAACGGCTTGGTCACATAGTCGATGGCGCCTTCCTGCAGACCTCGAATTTTGTCCTTGGGCTCGACTCGAGCCGAGAGAATGATCACCGGGACGTCGCGCGTCTGCTCATCGAGCTTGAGCAGCTTGAGAACCTCCCAACCGTCCATCTCGTGCATCATGATGTCGAGCAGGATCGCGGCCGGACGTTCGCTCTGCGCCTGCGTCAGGCCATCCATCCCCGAAGACGCCGTGATCACGTCGTACCCACTCTTGCTGAGCACCAGTCGCAGGACGTTGCGCACGTCTTCTTCGTCGTCAACCACCAGGATCCGCGGCCCGCTCACGCGACCTCCCCTCGTACGCAAGCGGGCCCATGGCCCGCTCCTGGGTCACCGGGCCCATGGCCCGCTCCTGGGTCA
>JBDTNL010000050.1:0-26881 GCA_039933785.1 Acidobacteriota bacterium | reverse complement strand
CCGGCGCCAGACATCCACTCCATAGAGCGCGATGAGATACGGCGCACGGCGACGCACGGGCAGGAGGGCTTGCACTCGCGCCAGGCCCAAGAGGTCGAAGATCAGGGCCGGGCGACGGGTGTCGGACGCGTGCTGCGCCTGGGACGCGCGCTGCGCTCGGGTCACCCGCTGCGCCCGAGTCACCCGCTGCGCCCGCGCCACGGCGCGCGCGAGACCCAATCGATTGCCGGCGAAATGGTGCGTGGATTCGGCGAATCTCGGCTCGTTGGGATTCCCCAGCGAAAGGATCTCGAACGACATGCCGTGGCGTTCTGCGTAATCGCGCGCCCCGCGAGCGATCAGGCGTCCGGCAAGCGCTCGTCCGCCGCCGTCGAGCCCGAGTCCGGCGGAGACCAGCACGAGGTGGCTTGGGCTAGGACACTCCGCGATCACGCGCTGATAGTTGCCGGAAACTGGAAGCTGAAAGAGCCGAAGGGCTCTCGCCGATCAAGGCCGCGACGGCGAGACTTCTGTCGGATTGCCGATCGTGGGGCCACCCGCGGCGACGATCGGCACGGGACCCGGCGGCACCGAGCAGAACTCGTCGGGACGCTTGTCGTCGGCCACGTCGATGCGGCTGATGATGCCGTCGCACAGGAACCAGGCCACGGGATGGCCCTTCTGATCGACCCGGGTCTCGCCGACGACCAATTGATCGCTCAGGTCCTCTTGCTCCTTGGTGAGCTCGACCTTGCAGTCGCCGGTCACCGGGGCGATGAGAATCGGGCTCGAGGCCAAGGTCTCCTTCTCGGGTCCGCGCACGTGCACGTGGTACTCGACTTCTTCGTTCTGACGGTCCGGCTTGGGCAGCACGGCAAAGAAATGCCCCTTGTCGTCAGCCTTGTTCATGACCATGAAATACGCATCGCCATGGCCGTCGCGCCGGAAGAATAGTCGCACCTGATAGTTGGAAAGGTCGGGACTGACTGTCGCGTAGACCACCGAATTGCGCTCGCGCGGCAAGCACGGCAAGCCCCGCAGATCGACCACCGCCGGAGCACCGAAACTGGGTCCTGCCGGGAGAAGAGCGAGCACGAAAGCCGCTGAAAACAATAGACGATGGCGCATTTCTTTCACACCTTCCAGAGGCAGAGTAGAGGGTCGAGTCGCTGCTGTCAAGGACGCTGCCGTCAAGGCTTGGTTTCCCCCGGGAGGATCTTGGCGATGTAGGCCTCGACATACGGCGTGCGTTGGAGCCGCGGGAGGAGGGGCCGGAGTGTCCGCTTGGCGGCTTCGCGGTCGCCGGACTCGTAGAGCGAGACCGCAAGATAGAAGCTCAGCAGGGGCTGGTCCGCGGGCGGCCCGGAGCGGCGTAGATAGGTCACGGCAGCCGGCCAGGCCGAGGAGCGGTAGGCGATCTCGCCGGCCAGCGACGCGGCCTCGACGGCGCCCAGATGGGCGTCGGAGAGCCGCTGGACCGAAGCTGCCGCGTTCTGCAGGTCGTTGACCGTCTTGGCCGTGCGCAGGGTTTCGCGGGCTGCCGAGAGCGTTGCTTGATCCGCCGGCGAGAGACCGTTCGGGTGCGGGTTGACCGCTGGAGCTGGGGGAGCGGTCGCGACGGGCGGGGTGGCCGGTGCGGGCTGGGTGTGAGCGGTCGGGGCCGGCGGGTTGCCGGCAGGAGGAGGTACGCCGCCAGGCGGGGCTGCTGCCTGCGGAGCCGGTTCGGGAGACGTCGGCGCGGCAACCGGCGCGGGGTGCCGCCCCTTCTTCTTCTCATCGGCGGGCTTTGCCCCCGCGGTCAAACTCTGGAACGTCGGGCTGCCGGCGAGGGTCGCGGCGGGAATGTGTTGCGCGACTTGGCGCTCGAAGGCAGCCTTGATGGGCGGCGTCAGGTCGGCCTTGGCATACGCGGGCCCGTGGCTTTCGAGATCGAGCAGACGCATGAAGGTTTCGTGGAAACCGGTTCGATCGCCGCTGTCTCCCTGGGCGAGTCCGAGACGGACCAGGCAGCGGGCCAGCAGCGGCGGGCGGTCGAGCATGCCGAAACAGGCGACGCGCAGCTCCTTGGCGGCGGCGGCGGCGCGACCCTGGTCGTAGAGCGATTCGCCGCTCTGCAGCAAAGAGCTGTAGAACGGGTCCGTGTCCTGCGCGCCGAAAGACGCCTGGCCTCCGATGAGCGTCAACGCGAGGGCCGAGGCCCGCAAGGCCAACCGGAAAGGGCGTGAGCGAGTCATTGCAAGGGGTCCTCGGGAATGAGCCCGTCCAAGAGAACCGCCGCCGGATAGGTCGTCGTCAGGCGTTCGGCCAAGGCGTCACCGTGGTGCTCGGCGAGCCAGCGGTGCGCCGCTCGAAGTCCCGGCGGGCGCCGGCGCGGGCTATGCGCATCGCTCGCGACCACGTGCACCAACCCAGCCTCGAGCAGCCCGCTGCAGCGCTCGTGCGCCCAGCGTCCGAACTCGCCGGTGACGCTCATGGCGGTCACCTGGCAACGCGCGCCGGCCCGCACCAGGGCCGTCAGCTCGTCGAGATCTTCACTCAGCCAGGGAATGAGCTCGGGGTGAGCCAGGATCGGCCGCCAGCCGGCGACCACCAACTCGTGCACCAGCGCCGCGGCTCCAGGCGCCGGCGGCGGCTGGCGGCGATCGAACTCGATCAGCAGGTGGCGTCCGCCGGCCAGAGGTTGAATTCCGGTCGACTGGTTGGCGAGATCGGCGACCAGCTCGGGATTCACCCGGATCTCGGCGCCGAGATGCACCGACAAGCCGCGCGGCGCGCGGCTCTCGACTTCGGCGCGCAGGGTCTCGAGAGCCTCCAGGTCCTCGTTGGGCCAGAGCTCGTGCCGCTGGTGCGGTGTAGCGACCACGGCATCGCAACCGTCTTCGAGCAGCATGGCGCACATCGCCAGTGAATCTTCCATGGTTGCCGGACCGTCGTCGATTCCGGGCAGCAGGTGGCAGTGAATGTCGACCATCGCCAACGCGCGCCTGACAACTACGCCGCGGACTCGCCGGTCTCGCGCAGGGGCTCGACGTACGCCTCGTACTTTTCGTAGCGCTTGCCGTAGTTACCGTGCGTCTGCAGATAACGGTTGAGCACCGTGCCGAGCACTCGCACGTCGGCCATGCGCAGACGATCGCGGCTCGCCCGCGCGTCCTCGCGCACCACCGAGCGGGCGCGCAGACAAAGGATGATGCCGTCGCAGACCGAGCCCACGAGCGTCGAGTCGGTCACCGCGAGCACCGGCGGCGTGTCGATGACCACGAAGTCGAACGCGCCGCGGACCACCTGGATCAGCTCGCGCATGCGGTGCGAGGCAAGGAGCTCGGAAGGGTTCGGCGGGATCGGGCCCGACGGTGTCGCGAACAGATTCGGAATTTCGGTGCGGAGAAAGATCTCTTCCGGCTTGACCGAACCGGTGAGCGCGCTCACCAGGCCGAGGCGGTTGCTCAACTTGAAGACCTGATGGACGCGTGGCTTGCGCAAGTCGCTGTCAATGAGCAGCACACGCTTGCCGAGCTGCGCCATCACGACGGCGAGATTCACCGAGGTGGCGGTCTTGCCTTCGCCGGCCTCGGAGCTAGTCACCGCGACCACGCGGAGCTCATCGGCGCTCGACAGGAGCAGCGAGGTGCGAAGCGAGCGATAGGCCTCGGAGACCACGGTCCGCGGCCGGGTCTGCGGCATGAGCTCGATCGCGATCTCTTCCCGTTTGGCCGAGGGATTGGCCTTGACCCGCGCCTTGGCGGTGGCGCTCTTGCGACCGTATCCATACCCGTAGGCGTACCCGTAGCGGTAGCCCGAGCGGGTGTCGGTCTCGGAGATGTCGGGGATCACCGCCAAAGTCGGCAGACCGAGCAGGCGCTGGAGCTCCTCGGGCGACTTCACCGTGCGGTCGAGATACTCGATGACGAGGACCGCGGCGATGCCGAGCACCAGGCCGAAGAGCAATCCATACGTCACGCTCTTGCGCAGCGAGGGCTGGAATTTGCCCCCCGGCACGAGGGCGCGATCGACGATGCGGACGTTGGACTCGCGGGTGGTCTCCAGGCGCGAGGCGACGCCGGTCTCGGACTGTTTCTTCAACAGATCGTCGAGCAAGTTGCGGCGGGTCTGCACCTCGGTCTTGAGGTTGTTGTACTCGACCGCCGCCGAGTTCATCTGCATGTTCTCGCCCTTGATCTGCCGAAGCTGATCGGCCAGGGCTTGTTCGCGATGCGATGCGGTCTCGAATTCGCTGCGCGCGCTCGACCGGGCTTTGGTGAGCGCGTCGTCGATCTGCTTGTTCAATCCCACTCGCCCGCGATCGATGCGGCTCTTCAACTCGATCATCGCCGGCCATTCAGGCTTGTAGGTGTTGAGCTTGGTCGCGTACTCGCGCTCGAGGCCGAGTTGATCGGCGCGGAGCGAGCCGACCAGGGCGCCTTCCAGAGACTCCGGGAGCGACGTGGCGGTGACGTTCTGCAACTGATTGAGCCGCGCCTCTTTGTTGATGCGATCGGAGACTGCGCCGGTGTAGTCGGTATTCAACGCCTCGAGCCGCTGCAAGAGGACGTTGGAGCTCGGATCGAGCGCCACGATATCCGTGCGCTTGCCGTACGCTTGGAGCTGCGACTCCTTGTCGGCGATCTCGGACTTGATGGTCTCGATCTGCGCGCCGATGAAGGACGACGCCTTGCCGGCGGTCTCGCTGCGGGTCTCGATGCCCCAGTCGATGTAGGTGTCGGCGACGCCATTGGCGACGCGGGCCGCGAGCGGCGCTGAATTCGAGATGTACGAGATCTCGACCAGCTGGGTGTTCTTGACCGGGTTGATCTCGAGGCCGCCCATCACGCGGCCGGCGAGGCCGGCGAGCATGGCGCGATCCTCGATGGCCGTCGGCGCCGTAGCCGGCTTGGGTCGCGTGAACGCGGCGTTGGGATTGAAGTCGGCGTCTTCGTTGAGGCGGAGGTTCTTGACCACCCGCTCGGCGAGGCCCCGGCTCTCGAGCAGCCGGTACTGGGTCGGGTAGTACTCCAGGTTCCAGTAGTTCTCCAGCCACGGATTCTGGTTGCTGGTGAGCGTCGAGATGCCGCCGCGCTCGATCTGGATCATGGTGGTGGCGCGATACGCCGGTGGTGTCATGGCGTAGCGCACCAGCGAGACGGCGAGTGAAATGACGACCAGGACGGCGATCAGGCGCCAGTGGCGGCGCAGGGTCTTGACGTACTCACCGACGTTGATCTCGAGGTCGTGTTCCGGCGCGCTCGGGGTCGGCGCGTGGGTGGTGGCAAACGGCGGCTGGCTAGCAGACATTGGCGGTTCTCGACTTAGAAGAACGCCTCCTTGACCACGATGACGTCGCCCTCCTCGAGGGGTAGGTCGGGCGCCTTGCCGTTCACGATCGCCCGGTAGTCGACCTTGATCTCCTCGGCGGCGACGTTGCGCCTCTGGCGCTTGACCAGAATGGTCTTCGACGCGCGATCCGTCAAGCCCCCGGCGCGGGCGATGGCGGCCAGCACCGTGATGCGCTCGGTGCTGGCGAAGACCACCGCTCCGGCATGGGCGACTTCGCCCAGGCAGTAGATGGTGACGTTGATGGTCGCCGGGACGTTGATCAGGTCGTTGGCGAAGATCGGAATATTTGCCGCGGGCGCGCCCTTCACCATCAGATCATCGACCGAGATCGCAATCTGGTCGGTGAGTCCATTCTCGGCGCGGCGCAGCACGTAGATCTCGTTGCCGTGGCTCTCGGCGAGCCCGCCGGCCGCGGTGAGCGCCTCGATCAGGGTCCAACGGCCGGAGAACGCGAGCGGCCCCGGGGCCTTCACCGCGCCGATGACCGAGATCGGCTTCGAGCGGAATTCCCGCACTTGGATTTCGACTGACGCGTGGGTGAAGTACTTGAGCTCGAGGAGAGCCTTCAGCTTGGCCTGCACTTCCGGCGCGGTCATCTCGGAAACCACGAAGTCGCCGATCAATGGCAGAGCGATGGTGCCATCCTCGGAAACCCGGCGCTCGACGTTGAGCTGCGGCTCTTCGTAGACTCGAACCTCGATCAAATCCTTGGGACCGATCCGATAGCCCGAAGCCTGTGCCGGAGCCACCCCGTTGGGCGCTACGGCAGGCGCTTGGCCGAGCAGTGCACCCGGCAGGGCCAGAAGACATAGGTATACGGCTATCTTACTCATTCCGCACCACTTTATACGAACTCACTCGAGGGATGGACTACCAAGCGCGCAGCAGGCCTCCGAAGTTGAGGGAAACCTGGATGTTGTTGATCGTCCGATCGAACTGATCGAGGTTGGAATTGTAGACCGTGTGGTTGTATCCCAGCCGCAAGGTCGCGGTCTCGCCGAATTTGAATTGTCCCTCGACGCCGAAGGTGTTGAAGTCGTCCAGGCGGCGATCGTCGAGGCTGGCGACCGACGAGCGGTATTTCGCCTGGCCCTGCTCGATGTAGGCCCGAAACTGTGTGCGCCAGCCGAGCAGGATCTGCGCCGACAGGCCCTCCCGGGTTTCGTCCGCGTACTCGCTGTTGGCCGCCAGGGTGTAGAACAGGCCCTGGCTCCCGTAGATGGCGACGGTGGTGCGCCCGCCGACCTTCAGCCCGAGGTGGCCGCCGCCGCTGAGCGACTTGAATTCACGGAACGTACCAGTGTCGTGCTGCGTGAGCTTCAAGTACGCGGCATCGATGTCAGCATCCCACCGGTCGCCGACGTGGTGGACGGTCAGCATGGGCCCGCCGCCCTGGTTCGAACGGTCTCGGAGCGTGTGCTTGAAGTTGGTCGTATTCGTTTGGTAGCCGAGACCGAGGGCGAAGCCGTTGTTGCGGGTGTACTTCAAACCGCCATGCAACGAGGTCTCGTCGCGATCGAGATTGTCGAGTTGGGTGGGGAAAAAGCTCTTGAACCCGTTGTCGTCATACTTCCAATTCGTCGCCTGACCCCCGCCGAAGACCGAGATCGGGCCGCTCACGCGGACACCGAAATTCACCTCACCGAGGCCCTTGGTGATGTTCGCGGGGCTTTCGAGCTCGTTGCTGACGTACTGCTGCTGGTCTTCGCCCGTGTACTTGGCTTCGAGGGTCAGGCGGTTGAAGTAGCCGAACAAACCACCGCCGTAGCGATACTGCCAGCCGTTCAGGCCCTTGGTTTTCTGCCACAACACGTATTCGGGGATGACGTGCGCCGCGAGGATGACCTTGGGTCCCATCGGCACATAGGCCTTGAGGCCGATCACTCCCGTGGCGGTGTAGTCGTCGATCCGGTGGGACGGATCGCCGCTGATATTGCTGACATAGCCGAGGTTGCGGATCCCGAGCAGCGGCTGGACTCTCACGGCTCCGAAGCGCCAAAGGGCGTCGCCCATGGACTTTACGAGCGTTTCCTTGACGTCCGGTTGCTGGAGCGCCAAGCTTCCAGGGTTGATGTATTGTGGAAATTGAGCCTGTGCCGCGGATGCCGCGATGACCCAGCCGGATACAACGGTAGCCGCTAGCTGCCTCAGGTTCATTCCATCCCCCCTTAGAATTCAGCAGACGATCGGTGACGGTGGCCGATCCGCCCAATGATACCCCCTTTTCCTCTCAAACTCATCATTTGTCTGGCTTTGGCGCTCGCTGTGGTCTGGGCTCCGCTGCCTTTTGGGAGCGTTCCGCCCTGGGCCGAGAGTGTCTTGCAGGCGTTGTCGTTCGCGCTCGCCGGGCTCGGATTGTTGGTCGCGAGTGGCGAGCGCTGGAAGGCAGCGCGAGCCCCGGCGATCGGGCTCTTGGGGATCGGCGCGCTGGGCGCTTTGCAGGCGGTAGCGTGGCCGGCCGGACTCGTGTCGATGCTCTCTCCGGCGCACGCGCGCCTGGCGGCTGCTGCCGCGAAAACGCTGCAACAAGGCGTCCCGGCCCGTCTTGCGTTGTCGCTGGCGCCCTCGGCGTCGACCAGCGCCGGGTTGGCGTTCGCAGCCGCAGCTGCCGCACTGGTGGCCGCGGCAACACTGGGTGCCGAGCGGCTCGCGCGCCGGTTCTTGGGCGGCGCGATCGTGCTCGCCGCGCTCTTTCAGTCGTTCGTCGGAGCGCAACTCTGGTTCGCGCGCAGCCGTTCCATCTGGGGCGTCGAAGTCCCGACGCAGCCCTGGCGGTTGCATGGCACCTTCGTGAACCCGGACCACCTGGCGGCCTTCCTCGAGCTCGGTCTGGCGGTTGCGTTCGCTTGGGGTTGGTGGGGATGGAGACGAGGCCGAAGCGAGGGTCGGCTGGAAGCGCGGCTGCTGCTCGCCGGACCGCCGGCGATCATCTGGCTGGTGATCTTCCTCGCGCTCGCCTTCACCGGCTCGCGCGCCGGCCTGATCGCCGCCGTGGCCGCCACCGCGGTGCAGGCGGCGCTGCTTGGTCTCAAGCAGCGCCGGGTCTTGCCCGTGCTCGGTGGCTTGGCGGTGGTGACGGTCGGCTTGGCCGTGATCGCGGTGGTTGGATTCCGGGAAGGGCTGGGCAGGCTGGCGGACAGCGGCCCGCTCGACGTCAGCCTGGGAGCCCGGATTCAGCTGAATTCGGCGGCGTTGTCTCTCTGGCAGCGCTTCCCTCTCCTCGGCACCGGGCTGGGCACTTTTCCAGAGGCCGTGCCGATGGTGCTGCCGGCGGCGCTCGCCGGCGCCTCCTGGACCCATGCGCACGACGACGTCGCCGAGCTTCTCGCGACGGGAGGACTCGTCGGACTGGGTCTGTTGCTCTGGATGGCGCTGGCGACCGCCAAGGGTTTGCTCAGCGCATGGTGGAACGGTTCGCGCAGCGAAGACCGGGCCGCGGCCCTTGCCGCGCTCGGCGCGGTCGCCGGGCTCGGCCTGCACGAGTTGGTCGACTTCGGGCTCACCATGCCCGCCAACGCGTTCGTCCTCGCGGTGCTGTGTGGTGGGGCGCTCGGAGTGCGGCTGAAGCCGGCAGCTCCGATCGACCGCGCAACGACCTAGGGCAGGAGTCGCAACTCGCCGGGCAGGGCGCGCCCTCCGGCTCGCTGGAGCACTGCGAAGCGGTGGCCACCGGCGGCGAGGGTCGCCGGGAGGCGCAGCGCACCGGTCGTCCGCACGATCGCGGGACCCCAGGATTCGCCATCGATCGAGACCTCGATTGCCGAACCATTGCGCGGCACCTCGTGGAAGGTGATTTCGAACGCCGACGATGGGGACGAGCTCAAGCCCTCGAACGAAGCTTGTCCGGCGTCATATCGCCAAGCGGTCGCCGGCCATTCCATCGTGGCGAGCTGCCGCAGCCGTTCGTCCGCCTCGCGCTCTTGCGCTGCATCCTGCAGGCCGAGCGCGACCGCTCTGCGCGCCTGCCAGTAGCGATGCCCGTCGCGCTGGTCGCGATGGATTTCTGCCAGCGCCCGCGCCGCGACTTGCGGCTCGCGTTCGGCGAGAAGCTCCGCTTTGGCAATGAAGTACGGCGTCCAGGCGGCGCTCCAAATCCCACCGGTGTGGCGTTCGAGCCGCTCGGCGGCGGGCAGGTCGTGGGTCGCGAGCGCCAGCAGCGCGCTTTCTTCGGAGGACAGCTCTTCCGCCGCGGCCTCGAGGCGAGCCAGCACGAGGGGGGAGAGTCCCGGCCGGCCCTGTTGCCAGGCCTGCACGCCCCAGCGCAGCCATCGCAGGAGCTCTGGAGACAGCACGGAATCGGTGCTGCCCGCCGGAGCCTCGGTCATGGCGCGTTCAACCGTCGCCGCGTAGCGCGTTTCGACGGGAGCGTCGGCGACGATGTGGAGAAACACCGGACGCTGATCCCGCTGGCCGGCGCGCTCTGCGGTCTCGGCCTGGGTCAAGCGGCGGTCGAGATCGGCGGGGAGGAGACGTCGCCGCCCGGTTTCCGCCGCCATGTACCCGGCCCAATCGGGCCCCTGGGCATAGGCGTCTCTCGCCGCCGCGTAGGCCGCGGGCTCGGCGGGCAGTTGCGCCAGCGCGTCGGCGGGATCGCTCGCCGAGCGCAGCCAGGGAACGAGCAGCACCGAGAACGTGAGGGGGTCCCGCAGACCCTCGCGGACCAGGCCGCGAGTCTCTCGACGCTCGTCGTCCGACTGGGCGAACCAGGTGTCGAGCCGCATCGCGGCGAGCAGCCGTCTGGGTTCCGGATAACCCGGCGCGATGGCGATCGCGGCGCGCAGCGGATCCTCCCAGAGCGCACCGTTGAACCATGGTCGTTCGTCGCGCTGGCGCGCCTGGTGGAAATAGCGCGCCGCGCCGAGGATCATCGAGGCTTCCCATGACGCCGGCCGTCGTTTGAGCACCGCGGTCGCGAGCTCGCCGGCACGCTGCAGGCGTTCGAGGCCGGCGCCCGCCTGTTGGGCTTTTTCGGCGGCGGTCAGGCCGCCGGTCCAGCGGCGATCGATCTCGCCGATGAGCAGCGCCCGCGCCAGCAACAAGCGCGAGCGTTCGGGATCGATTTCGCGAATCAGGCCGCGCGCGAGGTCCGGCTGGCGCTCGAGCGCGCCGGTGCGTTGGGCTTGCGAGAGCAGGTCTCGCTCGGTCTCGCGCAGGACGCTCGATGCCCGCAGCGAAACTCCCGCGAGCACAAAGGCGCCGCCGGCGAGGAGCCAGCGGGCGAGTCGACGAGGGTGGCGTGAGGAGCCCGGCATGTCGCATCTATAGTAGCCGGATGACCGCGGCGGACCGTTCATTCGAGGTTCCGGCGAGCGCTTCATCGGCGCCGCCATGGCGAGCCCCGCGTGCCGAGCTCGACGCCGAGACCGCCTGGGTGCTCGCGGCGGCTTTCGCGCCGATGGATCGACTGGCCTCCGAGGCTCGGCCTCTGGCGGATCCGTCGAGGGCCGCCGATTTGCTCCGACGCTTGGGGCTCGCGGCCCGCGCGGTGGACCGCTTGGGTTTCGATCAACTGCGCGTAGCTCTCGGGCCGGAGGCGGCCCGACGACTGGCGGTCGATCATGCCGCGGCCGAGGCTCGCAGTCAGCAGATCCTGGACCTGGCGCGCGATCTCGCGACCCTTGACGGGGCGCCGCCGATGATCTTCCTCAAGCTCGCCGGGCTCTGCCTCGCCGGGCATTCCAGTCCGGCGGCGCGGGCGGGGGCGGATCTCGACGTGTTGGTCGCCGAGAGCGCTGCGTCGGGACTGTTCGAGACGCTGCGGCGCGATGGATTCGTGCCGTCCTCGATACCGGAGTACGACCACCAACTTCCGGCGCTCGCGCACCCGCGGCGAGGCGTGGTCGAGATTCATACCCACGTGCCCGGCGTGCGCTTGCAGCAGGGCTCGGACACCAAGCGCTTTGCGCGCCTGGAGGATGTCCTGCGTTCGGGCGAGCAGAAGACCATCCCAGGCTTCCCGCCGAACGCGGCGACGCCTTCGGTCGGTTTCCTGGCGGCTCACGCCGTGGTCCACGGGCTGGCCCAGCACCGGGGGGCGCCGGGGTCCTATCCGCTTTTCCAGATGGTCGCCGACCTGCGCGACCTCGTCGCGGAAGGGTCGGCGACGCTTGCGGCGCCGACGTGGATCACCTGGATCGAGCGCGACGTCTCGGTGCGGGAGGCTCGAGCGGTGCTCGCTCTTGGCGATGAGCTGGCGTCGGGTAAGGCGCCCGGCGAAGGCGATTCGCGGGCCCTGCTCGACCACATTCTGGTGGGGACTCTCGATCCGCGGTATCGCATTGCGCTGAAGGCCGAGTTCTCGCGGCCGTTGAGCGAAAGCTGGTGGCCCCTCGCTCGACTGCGCGTTCTGCGTCGAGCGCTTTTTCCGAGCGGCGCCGAGCTGGTGGCAATCTACGGTGCGCCGCGCGGAGCGCTCGGTATCCTCCGACTCCGGCTGCGCCGTCCTTTCGACGCCGCGGCGCGCTACGTCCGCGCCCGCCGCGCGGTGGCGGTAGAATAGGCAGCGCGATGCGAGTCACCGAACACCTCGAGCGCGCCGACCGGCCGCTGATCAGCTTCGAGATCATTCCGCCCCTGCGCGGTGGCAACATCCAGTCGCTGCTGGCGCTGATCGACGACCTGGTGCGCTACCGGCCGCCGTTCATCGACATCACCAGCCATGCGGCCGAGGCGATCTACGACGAGACGCCGCGCGGCATCATGCGGCGCGTCAAGCGCAAGCGCCCGGGCACGCTCGGCGTCTGCGCGCTGATTCAGAACAAGTACAACATCGACGCCGTGCCGCACGTGCTCTGCCACGGGTTCACGCGCGAAGAGACCGAAGACTTCCTGATCGAGCTCAAGTACCTCGGCATCGACAACGTGCTGGCGGTGCGCGGCGACGACAGCGGGTATCAGAAGCCGATCCAGCCCGGGCGGAGCATCAACCGTTTTGCCGAAGACCTAGTGCGACAGATCACCGGCATGAACGCCGGGCACTACCTCGAGCAGGACCTGCTCGACGCCGAGCCGACGAAATTCTGCGTCGGCGTCGGCGGCTATCCAGAGAAGCACTTCGAGGCACCCAACCTCGAGACCGACATCCGGCACGCCAAGGCCAAGGTGGAGGCCGGCGCCGAGTACATCGTGACCCAGATGTTCTTCGACAACCGCAAGTATGTTGCGTATCTCGAGCAATGCCGCGCGGCGGGGATCAAGGTGCCGATCATCCCGGGCCTGAAGATCCTCTCGTCGCGCGCGCAGCTGCAGAGCATTCCGCGTAACTTCTTCGTCGACATCCCGTCAGAGCTCTCCGACGAAGTGCTCGCGGCCGACGACGCAGGCATCCTCGAAGTCGGCGTCGCCTGGGCGGCGCGCCAGGTCGAGGAGCTGCTGAACCTGAACGTGCCGTCGATTCACTTCTACGTGATGCAGAGCGCCAAGGCCGTGAACGCGTTGTTTAGCCGAGTCGATCTGGGACTTCGAGCCCACCACTAAGGATCACAAAGGCCCGCCCCGCAGGGGCAATCCCAACATCAGCCCAGGGCAACGCCCTGGGCGGCGTTCGCGGTTTCGCCGAAGGCTCGCGGTCCATGCGGGGGCGGTTGTCGCGGTTTCGCCGAAGGCTCGTGGTTCATGCGAGGGCGGTTTTCGCGGTTTCGTCGGGCGGTCGCGGTTCAGCCGACGGCGGTTTCCGCGGTTTCGCCAGACGGTCGTGGTTCAAGCGAGGGCGGTTGTCGCGGTTTCGCCGAACGTTCGCGGTCCATGCAAGGGCGGTTTTCGCGCGGTTTCGCCAGGCGGTCGTGGTTCATGCGAGCCCGCCCAGGGCGCTGCCCTGGGCTCGTGTTAGGCCGCCCCTGCGGGGCTGGGAACACGCGTTCGGGAGCCCAACGCTTTCCATTGACCTCGCCCGCCCGCTGCCGTACTCTAGACCTGCATTGAGAGCGGTCCGGTTGGATCCGGGCTCGGCAACCTGGGGCGGACACCCAAGGTGCCCTCCCGCACGCGAGTGGCGTGACGGGGATGCGGCCGCGAGCGTCTTCTGACGACGGGGCAATCAAAGTGTCCGGCCGGCAATCCACGCCGGCGTCTTTCGGGCCCGCTCTCGCTGTCTTAACGACGAGGCGGGCCCGTTTCTCATGAGCCAGACGAGTTCCATTCCAGAGCAAGACAAATACTTCATCCCGGCGTGTCCGCCGGACCGTGAAGCCCGCACCGCGGCGCTGCTCGAGTCGCTCGACGAGCGCGTGCTGGTGCTCGACGGCGCGACCGGCACAGCGCTTCAGGGTGTGCAGCTGACGGCGGATGACTTCGGCGGCGCGGCCCTCGAAGGCTGCAACGAGAATCTCTGTCACACGCGCCCCGACGTGGTCGATGGCGTGCACCAGGGCTATCTCGCGGCGGGCTGCGACATCGTCGAGACCAATTCCTTCGGCTCGACGCCGTTGGTGCTCGCTGAGTACGACCTCGGGCAGCTCGGCTTCGAGCTCTCACGCCGTTCGGCCGAGCTCGGAAGGATCGCTTGTGCTCGTTTCGAAGTGCCCGGCCGGCCGCGCTTCGTGTGCGGCTCGATGGGCCCGACCACCAAGGCGATCTCGGTCACCGGCGGCATCACCTTCGAAGGCCTGAGCGAGAATTTCCGCATTCAGGCACTCGGACTCATGGCGGGTGGCGCCGACTACCTGCTGCTCGAGACCTGCCAGGACACGCGCAACATCAAGGCCGGGCTGCTCGGCATCGAAGAGGCGTTCGCGCTTGCCGGGTGGAGGATTCCCGCCGCGGTCTCGGTGACCATCGAGACCACCGGCACGATGCTCGCCGGACAGGATGCCGAGGCGCTGGCGGTCTCGCTCCAGCACGCCGATCTGCTCTACGTCGGGCTGAACTGCGCGACCGGGCCCGAGCTCATGCGTGACCACGTGCGCACGCTCTCCGAGCTTTGCCGCACGCGGGTCGCCTGCGTTCCGAACGCTGGCTTGCCCGACGAGGATGGGCACTATTGCGAGACGCCCGAGCACTTTCAGGAGATCTTCCGCTCGTTTCTCGACGCCTCGTGGCTGAACCTGGTCGGCGGATGCTGCGGCACCACCGGCGCTCACATCCGCGCCCTGGCGGCGCTCGTCGAGGGTCGGCGCCCGCGCGCGATTCCCCATCATCAGCGGTCGCTGGTTTCGGGTCTCGAAGCGGTCGAGCTCACCGAAGACAATCGCCCGCTGCTGATCGGCGAGCGCACCAATGTGCTGGGCTCGCGCGCCTTCAAGCGCCTGATCGCGAGCGGTGAGCTCGAGCAGGCCGCCGAGGTCGGCCGCGCCCAGGTGCGCGGCGGCGCGCAGATAGTCGATGTCTGTCTGCAGGATCCGGATCGCGACGAGATGAAGGACGTCGAGGGCTTCCTCGATCGGCTGGTGCGCTTGATCAAGGTGCCGTTGATGATCGACACCACCGATGCCGAGGTCATGGCGCGGGCGCTGACGTACTGCCAGGGCAAGTCGGTGCTCAACTCGATCAATCTCGAAGACGGCCTGCATCGCTTCGAGAAAGTGGTGCCGCTCGCGCGTCGCTTCGGATCTGCGCTGGTGGTGGGAACGATCGACGAGATCGGCATGGCGGTCACGGTGGAGCGCAAGCTCGAGGTGGCGCGGCGCAGCTATCGCATCCTCACCGAAGACTTCGGCGTCGCCCCCGAGGACATCTGGTGGGATGCCTTGGTCTTTCCGTGCGGCACCGGCGATGCCGCGTATCTCGGTTCAGCGGCGCAGACGGTGGCCGGTGTGCGAGCGCTGAAGGCGGAGTTCCCGCTCACCAAGACGGTGCTCGGGGTTTCCAACGTGAGTTTCGGCTTACCTCCCGCCGGACGCGAGGTCCTGAACTCGGTATTCCTCTACCACTGCACGCAAGCCGGCCTAGACGCGGCGATCGTCAACACCGAACGCCTGGCGCGCTACGCCGAGATCCCGCCGGAGGAGCGCCAGCTCTCGGAAGCTCTGATCTTCCTAGCGTTCGGGAACGAACCCGCGGGTGAGGCGGCCGTCTCCGAGTTCACCGCGCATTTTCGGGGACGCTCGACGGTCGAGCGCACGCCGCGGGCTGAGCTCCCACTCGCCGAAAGACTGGCGCGTGCGGTGATCGAAGGTAGCAAGATCGGCCTCGAGGATGACCTCGCCGCGGCGCTCGCCGATCCGGCCTGGCCGCTGCCGCTCGACATCATCAATGGCCCCTTGATGGACGGCATGCGCGAAGTCGGCCGCTTGTTCAACGGCAACCAACTGATCGTCGCCGAAGTTCTGCAGAGCGCCGAAGTGATGAAGGCCGCGGTGGGTTACCTCGAGCCGCACATGGATCGCGCCGACGGCGACGACTCGGGGCGCGGCAAGGTTCTGCTCGCGACCGTCAAAGGCGACGTGCACGACATCGGCAAGAACCTGGTCGACATCGTGCTGTCGAACAACGGCTTCACGGTGGTGAACCTCGGCATCAAGGTGCCGAGCGAGCAGCTCGTGCAGGCAGTGCGCGAGCATCGACCGGACGTAATCGGACTCTCCGGGCTGCTGGTGAAGAGCGCGCAACAGATGGTGCTCACCGCCGGCGACCTCGCTGCGGTGGGCATCGACACGCCGCTTCTGGTCGGCGGCGCGGCGCTCACTCGGCGCTTCACCCACCGCAAGATCGCAACCGCGTACGGCGGCGTGTGCACGTACGCGCGCGACGCGATGCACGGCCTGCGCCTGGTGGAGCAGCTGCTCGACCCAAAGCAGCGGCCGGGCCTCGAGGTCGAGATCGGGGAGCTGTTGCGGGCGGACGCCGTGGCACCCGACGCCGAGCCCACGACCAATCTCGGCGATGGCCCCGACCGCAAGCTCGAGGTCCGCCGCGACTTGCCAGCGCTGCCGCCGCCCGACCTGGACCGCCACACCGCGACTCTCGACCTGGACGCCGTGTGGGCAGAGCTCAATCCTCAGATGCTCTACGGCAAGCACCTCGGCCTGCGCGGTTCGGTCGCCAAATTGCGCGAGCAAGGCGACGAGAAACTCCGGCGGCTGGAAGAGCTGGTCGTCGAACTCAAGGACATCGCGCGTTCGGGAGCGATGACCGCGCGCGGTGTGTGGCAGTTCTTCCCGGCAAGGGGAGAAGGCAACCGGCTGAGCCTGTTCGACGCCAAAAGCGGCGACCCGGTCGCGCAATGGGACCTGCCGCGCCAGGCGGGCTCCCATGGCCTCTGCCTCGCCGACTACGTCCTCGCCAGCGATCACGTAGCTCTCTTTGTCACCACCGCCGGTGAAGGTGTCCGCGAACGGGTCGAAGAGTGGAAGAGCCAGGGCGAGTACCTGAAGAGCCACGCCTTCGCCGCGCTGGCCCTAGAAACCGCCGAGGCGTCCGCCGAATGGCTGCACTGGAAGCTCCGCGCCGACTGGGGATTTCCGGATGGCGCCGAAATCTCCCTCCAAGATCGCCTGCAGGCCCGCTATCGAGGGAAGCGCTACAGCTTCGGCTACCCGGCCTGCCCCGACCTCTCCGGCCAACGTGAGCTCTTCGCGGCGATCCAGCCGGAGGGTATCGGCGTACACCTTACCGAGGGCGACATGATGGAGCCCGAGGCCTGTGTGTCGGCGCTGGTGTTTCAGCACCCGGAGGCTCGGTACTTCGGAGTGTGAGCGGCGCCACTTAGTGGGCGCGAGACCTCTGAAAAGTGTCGGGCCGGGCCTGGTCCGGGCGGCATTTCCGGTGCTACGCCTTGGCACCGCCCTTGCTCTAGTCCTCTCGTAAGTGTAGGGAAATATTAGACATAGACGCACGGCTATAGGGTTGAGCCGGCGCCGCACGCACGGGAAGGCAGCTTAAACATGCGGCAAATCAAGTTGAGTTTCCGCGGATGGCGAGTGGCTCCAACCATGATCGTCCTTGCCGCCCTTTCGACTCTGCCCGAGACCGCGCTGCGTGCCGGCGCGACTCCGGCTTCGACGACTTCGCCCAACACGGTCAGCCAGTTGATCAACCAGCAGGGCTCGGGCGTGCCGACGAACTACGGCGACTACGTTTCGGCGAGCATCCACGCGCCCTACCGCTACTACATCGAAGTGCCTGCGGGGCTTCCGCGTCTGATGGTGGATCTCTTTGACGCGGACATTTTGGCAGCCACGGTCAATGCGGACGACACGAACGAGCGCGACCGCGAGCTCAACGCGAACGGCTCCTGCGTGCAATATCTCCTCCGCGATCCCACCGGAGCCCAGCGCGCGCGTGTCGTCAAGGGCACCGCGGCGAATTGCGTCATAGCGGTCACCAACAACACCGGCGACAACATCTGGCAGTCGTTTTACGACTCGAATGCCGAGAGTGCAGTCGCGCCGGTCGTAGTGGCGTCCTCCTCGACAGGGACCTTGGGAGAGGTCACGAGCATCAACTTGACCTTACCGGCCGGCACGCAGGTCGGCAACCTCCTGATCGCGGCGGTCGGCATCGATGAGGACGGCGCCGGCGTGACCATCGCCGCGCCCGCGGGGTGGACCCAGATCGATCAGGGAGACTGCGGGACCACGGTCTGCCGCTTGGCGGTGTTTTGGCATGTGTATGCCGGAACGGAGACCACGCCGTTCAACTTCAGCTGGGCAGGCAACCAGAAGCCCGCCGGCGGCGTCATCGCGATCTCGGGCTATGACCCGAACAACGTGATCGGTCCGTCCGCGGCGGCAACCAACGGTGCCGCCAACAACACCATCACGGCGCCCACCACGGCAAGCACCACGGCCAACAGTCGGGTGCTGAGGCTCGCAGTGGCAGGGGGCAATGGCGCCGTCGGGGCTGGCGGGGGGCAGACTCTAGCGTTCTCGATCGGCTCGGCGGCGGCCGGCGGCGCCGGGGCTGAGGCCAGCTCCGCGCATGCTCAGCATGCCGCGCAAGCGGCTGCGGGAGCTCCCGCGGCAGTGGCGTTCGGTGCCCTCGGTGCGAATCAATTCTGGCGCGCGCTGACCGTTTCCATTCCAGGCTCGGCCGCCGTCCAGATCCAGCGCGGCCACTGGCAGTTGAGCGTGGACATGAGTCCGGCGGTGACCACGGGTCAGTCGGTCAATGCCTTCGGCATTCGCGCCAACGACGGGGATGCAACCGGCGGTGGGACCGAGCTCAACCTCTACGCCGAAACGTTCCTCATCACTGGCATCAACGCGAATACGCGAACTCGCACGGCGAATAGCTATCCGTACGTGACCGCCGGCTGTACCACGCACGAGTTCGACTTCGATTTCGACTCGGGAGCGACGGACGAGAATGGCGCGACGCTGCCCAACCCCCCCTGGGGTACGCTCTCGATCGTCCGACGAGGCGGCGGCTTCAATTTCAGCGACAACGTGCTCTCGCTCAACGATGTTTGGCAGAACGACGCGATCACCGCTTGGAACACCATCAGCGATCGCATCGGTTACGGGCTGTGGAACGCCACCCACACCATCACCGACTACACCCAGGGCGGTAGCCGCGGAAACTACGCGCCGTACTACTTCGGCTACGAAAGCACCACTCAGCCCCCCACCACCGCACCGCAGGCGAACTCGTTCCGAATCTACCTGCCGGCAGACGCGAGTGTAGCGGGCGGTACGATCGTCCCGCCGGTGAAGCCCTATATGGAACAGTTCGCGCGCTATGGCGGGTGTGGGGCGGGTAACGACGGCCCAACGACGCCAACTAGCGGACAGACGACCTGCATGACGGTGACCGTGACGTTGGTGAATCCTTCGGCCCAGGCGATCAACTTCGGGACGCCCTCGACCGACGAGGTTACGGTCAACGTGCCCGGACCGGTGGCGAACGTCTGGTACCACCTGCGCGGCACCGGTTCGCCATCACAGGGCACGGTAACCAGCGAGCCCGCCGACCTCGGCATCGGTACGATCCATTGGAACCCGGGTACCCTGGCAGCGGGCGCCACTGCGT
The DNA here is from genome assembly GCA_039933785.1 of Acidobacteriota bacterium. Taxonomy (GTDB): domain Bacteria; phylum Acidobacteriota; class Thermoanaerobaculia; order Multivoradales; family JAGPDF01; genus JBDTNL01. Next base: position 7,663 of record JBDTNL010000050.1, on the reverse strand, counting down.
TGCTGTCATTTCGAGTCCAGGTCCATCCCACCGGCGCTGGAACGTTGGATCTCACCGGCAATGTGACGACGAACGGCACGAGAGCCGTGTGGTTGGACGGTACCGCGAACACCGTGCAAGCGCGTGCGACCTACACCTTCGGTCCCCTCTGCCAGCTCAGCGTAACGGCGGGCCTGCTGACTGAGGCCCTGGTGTCTGATTTTCGCGCCTACGAGGAGAGCGGTGCCGTGGCGGTGGAGTGGAACACCGCGTCGGAAGCCGGCACGGTCGGCTTCTATTTGGAACGCTTCGACAGGACGACGAAGAGGTTCGTGCGCGTGAGCAAGGATCTGCTGCCGGCGCTCGCCCATTCACCGCAAGGCGGTACGTATCGTTTCGTGGATCCGACGGCATCGCTGCGTGACGCGATGTCGCGCTATCGGCTGATCGAAGTGCGCGCGGACGGTCAGCGCCGGCGTCTCGGCCCGTTTGAGGTCAAGGTGGATTGGGAGCACGGCCGGTCGGCGCAACTTGTCGGCGGTCAGGACTTCGAGCGCGTCGAGCACACATCCGAGCAGCGTGAGGTGCCGGTCGCCGAGGACGCCAAGGTGGCCAGCCCTGCAGCGCAGAAGCCGGTGGACAGCCTGCGGATTGGCGTGCGGGAAACGGGGATTCAGTTCATTTCGAGCTCGACGTTGGCGCAAGCGCTTGGCGAGACGCAAGCGACGGTGGAGAGCCTGCTCTCCCGAGGTGCCTTCACGCTGAGCAAGCAGGGTCAGCCGGTGTGGTGGCTCGCGGATCCGATCACGCGGAAGAAGCCGAGCGCTGGGATGTATTTCTACGGCGAGGCGATTCATGACCTCTACTCGCCCGATCAGGCGTATCGATTAACGCGGATTGCCGGTCCGGTCATGCCGGCGGTCGCGGTCTCGTCGGGCGCCGCGAGTGTGGGCGACACGTTCGTCGACCTGAAGCATTCCGAGGTCGACGCCTTCCCCTCGACTGTGGTGCCGCTCAATCCCGAATCCGACTACTGGTTCTGGGACGGCTTCGTTGCCGGCAGCCCGGGCAAGGCTTTTAGCCTCGATGCTCCCGGTGCGGGCGCCGCGGGTTCAGCGGCGCTCAAGCTGCACTTCCAGGGGATAAGCAGCAGCGGAGTGGCCAACGAACACCACGTGCAGGCGAGCCTGAACGGGGTGCCGGTCGGTGAGTGGCGGTGGACTGGAATCGCGGCGAGCGAGGTGAGCTTTCCGATCTCGGCCACGACCCTGCTCGAGAGCGGAAACCAGCTGCAGCTGACGGCGATCCTGGATCCCGGAACACCATACAGCTTCACCGACTTCGACTTTGCCGAGCTCGGGTACCCGCGCGCGTATCGCGCCGTGTCCGACGCGCTGATCTTTCGCCCGGATGGGCACGCGGCGCTCAGCGTCAACGGATTCGCCGGTGCGGATGTTCGACTGTTCGACGTCGGCAATCCGCTCCAACCACGGTCGTTGGTGGGCGCGACATCGACGACGAATGCGGGGACGTTCAGCATCGGATTCACGCCCCCGTCCGGCAGCTCGACCTACGCGGCGATGGGCCCGGCGGGTGGCAAGACGCCGAGCCTGCGCCCGTGGATCGACGGTCAGTTGAAGGCCTCGGGCCGGGGTGCGGACTATCTCGTGGTGACGACGGCGGCGCTCAGCGACGCGGCGCAGCGGCTGGCGAACGCGCGGGAGAGCCAGGGTCTGCGGACTGCAGTGGTAGATGTCGAAGCGGTGATGAACGAGTTCAACGGTGGACGCTCGAACCCGCATGCGCTGCACGATTTCCTGGCCTACGCGGCCTCGTTCTGGAATCCGGCGCCGCGCTACGTCGTGTTCGCGGGAGCAGGTAGCCTCGACTACCGCAACCTGCTCGGCAACGGCGATAGCTTGGTGCCGACGATCCTGGTATCGACGTCGGGAGGCCTGTTCGGCTCGGACAACCGAGTGGCCGACCTGGTGGGCAACGACGGTATTCCGGACATCGCGGTCGGGCGCATACCGGCGACCACGGTTCAGCAGTTGAATGACTACGTCGACAAACTGTTGGCGTACGAGGCGGATCCTGGGGCCTGGGCGGGCAACGTCCTGGCGCTTGCGGATGCTCAGGATCAAGGTGCGAATTTCAGTCTCGACAGTGACCAAGTCTTGTCGAAACTGAGCGCCAACTACTTACCGGCGCGCATCTATCTCGATAGCGTGCCACTCAGTGCAGCGAGAACGCAGCTGCTGAGCGGTATCAATTCGGGTGCTTCGTTCATCGACTATCTCGGCCACGGGGGTTTGGATCGGCTGTCGGCAGGTGGCCTACTGAGCTCGAGCGACGTCGGGGGCCTGCAGAACGGCAGCCTCTTGCCGATCCTCACGGCCATGACCTGTACGGTCAACAGGTTCACCGTTCCGGGTATCCCATCGCTGGGTGAGCAACTGGTGAACCGGGCCGGCGGCGGCGCCGCGGCTGTGTGGGCTCCTTCGGCGCTGTCGACGAGCTCCGACGCCGAGGTTCTGGCCGAAAAGTTCTACAGCGCAGTGAGCGCGACCCAGGCCCCGAGGCTCGGCGATTTGATTCTGCAGGCGCTGCGAGACTTCAGAAATTCCGGAGGCAATCCATCGATGTTCGACATCTATGTCTTGCTCGGGGACCCGGCGCTGCGCTGGAAGCCGGCACCTCGGGTGCCCTAAGACCGCAGGGAGGTCCTGGACTATTGGCCAAGCTTTGACTTGTTCATGCTATTTCGCAATACTCGGATGGCTTACCGTTGCTGCAAGTAGCGGGCACCATTAGAGATATAGCCAGGGAAACATGACGTGAGGAGCGGGGAGATGGCAGATATTTGGGTCGGTCGAATGGTGCGAGTTCTGGTGGTTTCGGTACTCATCCTGCTGCCTTGCCGGGTTGCCTCGGCGGCGTCCACGGGTGCGCTCTCGCTGTACACGCCCCAGGCTGACGGTGCGGGTACCGCAAACGGGGACTACATCAGCGCCACTCCCGTCTCCGGTGGGCTCTATCGCTACTTCATTGAACAACCTGCGGGTCTAGGTCAGTTCGTCGTCTCGATCTTCGACGCCGACTTCGGGGCCGGTGGCGCCACTGAAGATACGGCGACTCCCCAACGAGATCGTGCGCGAACCACTTTCGGAAGCGTGACTTATTCGCTGATCCGGCCCGATGGGACGACCGCGGCCACCCAGACCTGCGCGTCTGGCGCCACGACGGCTTTCTGCGTGGACAACACGTGGACAGATCTGCTGAACAGCACTAACGCAACAAATAGGGTAGCCGGTCACTGGGAGCTGCGGGTCGACGAGACTGTGGGCGGTTCGAACGGCATCAATGCCATCGGCATCCGGGCCAATGACGGCACCTCGGGAGGAGGCGGCACCGAGATTCCGATCTACTACGACTCGCACAACCAGCTGGGCCAAAACCCGCCTAGCTCTGGGAGTGGCACCAAGACCTACAAGGTCTATCCCTACCTCACTTCCGGTTGTACCGCGAACGAGAACGATTTCGACTACGACAGCAACAACGCCGGCAGCCAGGGATCGATTGCGTTGAGCAGCCGGACCGGCGCCGTCACCCAGACCATTGCAAGCGCGGCGCTGTCAGTTGACGACACTTGGGCGCGAAACACGATCAACGCCTGGACGACGGACACGAACTCAACCGAAGGCGGAATCTGGACCGCGACGATCGACATCAGCAACTACACCACCGGTGCTGGCGTCAACGGCAACTATGCCAATGTGTGGTTCGGTAACTCGAGCGCGGCGGCGAATCCTCCGACCGCCAATCCCACCACGAACGCGTTTCGGGTCTATCTGCCTAACGATGCCGGCGGCACCCCGGTCAAGACGTATGTGGAGCAGCAGTTGACCTACGGAGGTTGCGGAGCGGGCAACAACGGGCCCAACCCCCCGGCCACGGGCCAGACCACGTGTTTCACCGTGACTGTTCGCGTTGTGAACCCCGAAGCCCAAGCGATAACGTTCTCCGCTGCGAACTTGGTGACCGCCAACATTCCGGGGGTAGTTGCGCGCGTAGCCTACGCAGGTCTCGCGACGGTCACTCAGGGCACGATCACCGCTCAACCTGCGGTCGGTGCTATCGGCAACGTCACATGGAACCCTGGGACGGTTGGCGCCGGCTCGACGGTGATCCTCGCGTACCGAGTCAAGGTGACCCCCTCGGCGGCAGGGCAGCGGAATCCGGTGACCGGAACCGTAGCGTCCGGCAACGGAACACGGGCTCAGTACCGGGATCAGACTGGTAACAATACGCAGGCTCGCGCGCTCTATCTCTTCGGTCCGATCTGCGAATTGGCCGCCACGCAGGGTCTCCTCACTGAAGCGCTGGTTTCGGGCTTCCGCGCGTACGAAGACAGCGGTGCGGTTGCGCTCGAGTGGGAAACCGCATCCGAGGCCGGCACGATCGGCTTCTACGTCGAGCGCTTCGATGCCACGCGAGGGAAGTTCGTTCGAGTGAGCAAGGATCTCCTGCCGGCGCTCATGCGTCCGGAAGGCGGCATGTATCGCTTCGTGGATCCGACGGCCTCCTCGCGCGATGCGATGCCGCGCTATCGGCTCATCGAAGTGCGGGCCGACGGGCAGCGTACTCGCCTGGGCCCGTTCGACGTTCGGGTGGATTGGGAGCACGGGCGGTCCGCCAAGTTTGCGGGCGCGGAAGACTTCGAGCGTGCCGAGCGTGCCTCGGCACATCGCGAGGCTCCGATCGCCGAAGCGGCGCGGCTCGGTGGCGGCATCGTTACCCAGAAGCCGGTGGATAGCCTGCGGATCGGCGTCCGCGAGACCGGTATCCAGTTCATTTCATCGAGCGCGCTCGCCTCCGCATTGGGTGAGACGCAGTCGACGGTCGAGAGCATGCTGTCGCGGGGGAGTTTCACGCTTAGCAAGCAGGGCCAGCCGGTGTGGTGGCTTGCCGACCCGATCACCCGCAAGAAGCCAAGCGCGGGAATGTATTTCTACGGCGAGGCTATTCACGACCTTTACTCGCCCGACCAGGCGTATCGCTTGACGCGCGCTGCCGGGCCTGTCATGCCGACAGTGTCTGTGGCGACGGGTGCGGGGAGCTTGGGCGATACGTTTGTGGACCTCAAGCACGCGGAGGTCGATGCGTTTCCGCTAACCGTGGTGCCGCTTGATCCCGAATCGGACTACTGGTTCTGGGACGGCTTCAGCGGTGGCGGCCCGGCCAAGACGTACTCGCTGGATGCGCCCGGTGCCGGTGGCGCGGGCTCGGCTACCCTCAAGTTGCACTTCCAGGGCGCCAGCAGCAGCGGTGTGACTGATGAGCACCGTGTGCAGGCGAGCCTCAACGGCGTGCCGGTGGGCGACTGGCAGTGGACGGGAATCGCGCCGAGCGACGCGAGCTTCCCGGTGTCCGCGACCACGCTGCTCGAGAGCGGGAATCAGTTGCAGTTGACCGCTCTCCTTGGCGGCGGCGCGTCACAGAGTTTCACTGACTTCGACTACGCCGACCTCACCTACCCGCGTGCATACCGCGCCGCGACGGACGCGCTGGTCTTCCGTCCGGACGGCCATGCGGCGCTCAGTGTCAGCGGTTTCTCCACTGCGGACGTCAGGTTGTTCGATGTGGGTAACCCGCTCCAGCCCCGGTCGCTGGTGGGCGCGACGTCGACCTCGAATGCCGGCCTGTTCGGCATTGGGTTCACCCCGCCGTCGGGAAGCTCGACGTATGCCGCGATCGGCCCGAACGGTGGGAAGACTCCGAGCTTGCGTCCATGGATCGACGGCCAGTTGAAGGCCTCGGGTCGGGGCGCCGACTACCTGGTGGTGACCACGGCGGCGCTCAGCAGCGCAGCCCAACGGCTGGCCAACGCGCGGCAGATGCAGGGGCTGCGAACGGCGGTGGTGGACGTCGAAGCGGTGATGAACGAATTCAACGGCGGACGCTCGAATCCGCATGCGCTGCATGATTTCCTGGCGTACGCCGCCTCGTTCTGGAATCCGGCGCCGCGGTACGTAGTGTTGGCGGGGGCGGGCAGTCTTGATTACCGGAACCTGCTCGGCGGCGGCGACAGCCTGGTGCCGACGATTCTGGTGTCCACAGCTGGCGGTCTGTTCGGTTCTGACAACCGGGTGGCCGACCTGTCGGGCAACGATGGGATCCCGGACGTCGCGGTCGGCCGGATACCGGCGACCACCGCGCAACAGTTGAACGACTACGTCGACAAGCTGTTGGCGTACGAGGCAGATCCGGGGGCGTGGGCAGGAACCATGCTGGCGCTTGCCGACGCCCAGGATCAGGGCGCGAACTTTAGTGCCGACAGCGACCAAGTGTTGTCACACCTGCCGGGCAACTACGGGCCGATTCGCATCTACCTGGACAACACCACCCTTGGCGCCGCACGCACTCAGTTGCTGGGTAGCATCGCCAGTGGCGCCTCGTTCGCGGACTATCTGGGGCACGGCGCGTTGGATCGTCTCTCGGGCAGCGGCCTCTTGAACAGTGGAGATGTCGTCAGCCTGCAGAATGGCAGCAAGCTTCCGATCTTGACGGCGATGACCTGTGAGGTGAATCGCTTCACGGTCCCCGGGATTCCGGCGCTCGGGGAACAATTGATCACCCATGCTGGCGGCGGGGCGGCTGCGGTCTGGGCACCCTCGGCCCTTTCGATTCAATCCGAGGCACGGGTACTGGCAGAGAAGTTCTACAGTGTCGTGGCCGCGGGACAGAATCCGCGCTTGGGCGATGTGGTCCAACAGGCGCTACGGAGCTTCCAGATCTCGGGTGGAAGTCCTTCCATGTTCGATATCTACGTGCTACTTGGCGATCCCGCGCTGCGCTGGAAGGTCGCACCGCCGACCCCTCCCGCTTCGGGCGGGAACCCATCGGCTGGCGTAGAGTGAGTGCTTGCGGAGAGGAAAAACCAGATATGGATCGAGCGGACGACGCCAAGAACGCCACCGACGCGGCTGCCAGCCGACGCCTTCTGCCTTACGAGCGGCCGCAGATCCTGAGCCGCCAGCCGCTCGAGGCGGTTGCGTCGGTCTGCGCTCCCGCACCACCCGCCAAGGGGAACCCTGCGGTCTGTAACCAGGGCCCGATCTCGTCCTGACGAGGTCGATGCTCTGAATCACCGACCCGCCCCGGCACGGTGACCGGGGCTTTGTTTTTTCAGGAAATGATCGGAAGGAGAGCGCGGCCCTGCGTCGGTCCGCGCTCGGCCTGCACCTGATGGATCGCGTCGACACGTTTCCGTGCGCCGTCGTAGACCGCGAGCGGGTCACCGCTGCTGGTAGCCGCCAGGCCCGGGCAGAAGTTCAATAGCGCGGCGTCGGCTTCACCCTCCAAAACGGTCTTCACCTGCGCCGTGAGCTCGCGGATGTCGGTCAGCCCTCGCGAGTGCGCCCAGATTTCGGCGATCGATTGTTCGTGGAGATTCCCCACCGCCCTGCGCCACTGCACGCAAGGGTAGACGTTGCCGTAAGGATCGACTGCGATACCCGAGGATCCCGCGCCGCAGTGCTTGCCCGACGCGGGCGGAGCAAGCTCGGAGTCCGCCTGACGGCCGACCTCGACTTGCGCCGGGGCCGCGGTCTTACCCTCGGCGAGCGCCTTGGCCGCTGCCGCCTCGCCGCGCTCGTACTCGAGGTGGAAGAGATTCACCAGC
>JBDTNL010000049.1:0-27649 GCA_039933785.1 Acidobacteriota bacterium | reverse complement strand
CAATGAGCGATACCGACCGCCCCTTACCCTTCGAGACCCACCTCGGTGTGGATATCGAAGCGGAGATGAAGCGCAGTTACATCGACTACGCCATGAGCGTGATCATCGGCCGCGCGCTGCCTGATGTACGCGATGGGTTGAAGCCCGTCCATCGGCGCGTGCTGTACGGAATGTGGGAGGTCGGGAACACGGCCTCCAAGGCGTACAAGAAGTCGGCCCGTATCGTCGGCGACGTGATGGGTAAGTACCACCCGCATGGCGACTCGGCGATTTATGACGCGGTGGTGCGTATGGCGCAGGAGTTTTCCATGCGCTACCCGCTGGTCGACGGGCAGGGCAACTTTGGCTCGATCGATGGCGACAACCCGGCGGCCATGCGGTACACGGAGGTGCGGCTCACCAAGTTCGCCGAGGAGATGTTGAAGGAAGACATCGACAAGGAAACGGTCGAATGGGTGCCGAACTACGACGGCTCGGAGTCCGAGCCCGCGGTGCTGCCGGCACGAACGCCGAACTTGCTGGTGAACGGCAGTTCGGGCATCGCGGTCGGCATGGCGACGAACATTCCGCCGCACAATCTCGGCGAAGTGATCGATGCGCTGTGCTTGGTGATCGACAACCCCGAGACGCCGCTCGAGAAGATCATGCGCGTGCTTCCCGGCCCCGACTTCCCGACCGCCGGGTTCATTCATGGACTAACCGGCATTCAGCAGGCGTACATGACCGGGCGCGGAATCATTCAGGTGCGGGCCCGCGCCGCGGTCGAGACGCAGCGGCGCGGCGAGAAGCAGTCGATCATCATCACCGAGATCCCGTACCAGGTGAACAAGGCGCGGCTGATCGAGAAGATCGCCGAATTGGTGCGCGAGAAGCGGTTGGAGGGCTTGTCCGACCTGCGCGACGAGTCGGACCGCGAGGGTATCCGCATCGTGCTCGAGGTGAAGCGCGGCGAAGTGCCCGAGGTGATCCTCAACTCGCTCTACAAGCTCACCCAGATGCAGACGACGTTCGGGATCATTTTGCTCGCCATCGTCGACAACCAGCCCAAGGTGCTCACCCTGCTGCAAATGCTGCGGCTGTTCCTCGATCACCGCAAGGTCGTGATCATCCGCCGCACGCGGTTCGATCTACGCAAGGCCGAGGAGCGGGCGCATATCTTGGAGGGCCTACTCAAGGCGCTCGACCACCTCGACCAAGTGATCGCCACTATCCGCTCGAGCCAGACGCCGTCGGAAGCCAAGGAGCGTCTGATGTCGGGCTTTGCCTTCTCGGACGTGCAGGCGCAGGCCATCCTGGAGATGCGCCTGCAGCGTCTGACCGGCCTCGAGCGGCAGAAAATCGTCGATGAATACAAAGAGCTGATGACGCTGATCGAGCGCCTGAGGGCGATCCTCGCCTCGGACAAACTGGTGTTGGAAGAGATCCGCCGCGAGCTCGCCGAGATCAAGGCGGCGTACGGCGACAAGCGCCGCACCGAGATCATCCCCGAGACCAACGAGATCACGCTCGAGGACATGATCGCCGACGAGGACATGGTGATCACGATCACCAACTCGGGCTACATCAAGCGCTCGCCGCTCTCGCTCTATCGGGCCCAGGGCCGCGGCGGCAAGGGCCGCAACGGCATGTCGACCAAGGACGGGGATTTCGTCGAGCGCTTGTACGTGGCCTCCGCCCACAGCTACGTTCTGGTGTTCACCGAATCCGGGCGCGTGCACTGGATCAAGGTGTACGACATCCCGCAGGCCGGTCCCGCCGCCAAGGGCAAGGCGATCATCAACCTGCTCAACCTCGAGCAGAGCGAGAAGATCGCCGCCTCCGTCGCGGTGCGCGAGTTCCCGGAAGACAAATTCCTGGTCTTCGCGACCCGGAACGGGACGATCAAGAAGACCGTGCTTGCCGAGTACGGCAATCCGCGAGCGGGCGGCATCATCGCGATTAACATCGAGGACGGCGACCGACTGCTCGACGTTCGGGTGACCGACGGCGAGAAGGAAATCCTCCTCGCGACGCGGAACGGCTTCTCGATCAAGTTCCCAGAGAATGACGTCCGGTCGACCGGTCGCGCCACCAGCGGCGTACGCGGCATCGATCTGCGCGATCACGACCTGGTGGTCGGAATGGAGCCCCTCGAAAAGGAAGGCGACATCCTAACGGTATGCGAGAACGCCTACGGCAAGCGCACCGAAACCGGCGAGTATCGCGTCCAGAGCCGCGGTGGTCTCGGCATCATCAACCTCAAGATCTCCGAGAAGACCGGCAAGGTCGTGGGCGTGAAGCAGGTCCGCGAGGAAGACGGCATGATGCTCATCACCCACGAGGGCATGATCATTCGCCTCAACGTGGCGGACGTGCGTCAGATCGGACGTTCGACCCAAGGCGTCAAGCTCATGGACCTCGAGGCCGGAGACAAGATCGTTTCGATCGCCAAGATCGTCGAGAAAGACAACGGCGAGGTGGCGGAGGTAGATCTCGGGTCCGAGGAGCCGGTGAACTAACTCCTCGCGCGGTGCGAAACGGCGGACCATCCGCCGTCTCGCCGCGTAGTAGTCTTCCCTTTGTGGCCATGCGTGCACTGACTTCCAGCGAGCGAAAGGCACTACGTGGCATCGCGCACGCCTTGGAACCGAGCGTCCACATCGGCAAGCAGGGGGTGAGCGAGGGGTCGCTGCGACAACTCGCCGAGCAGCTCGATCATCACGAGTTGATCAAAGTGAGATTCCTCGCCGCCAAGGAGCAGAAAAAGGCGCTAGTTTCGGTCATCACCGAGCGCTTGCACTGCGAATCGGTCGGCCTGGTAGGACACATCGCGATCCTCTTTCGTCAGAACGAGGACCCCGAAGATCGCGTCGTGGAGTTCGCGAACCTCCACACCGGTTGACCGGCGATTCACCCCGCAATCGGCAAACAACCGACCCGAAACGGTCGATCAAGGAGCAGACCATGCAGTTTTTTCTCGACACCGCGGATCTCGAGGAGATCAAGACCGGCCTCGCTTGGGGCATGGTGGACGGCGTCACCACGAATCCGAGCTTGGTTGCCAAGCAGGGTAAGAACTACCTCGCGACCGTCCGCGAGGTCGCGAAGCTGGTTCCCGGGCCGGTCTCGGGCGAAGTCCTGGCGACCGATCTCGAGGGCATGCTGGAACAGGGACGCATCCTCGCGGCTCTGTCCGAGAACGTGATCGTCAAGGTGCCGCTCGGGCCGGTGGGCCTCCAGGCGGTGCAGAAATTCCGCCAGGAGGGCATCCGCTGCAACGTGACGCTGTGCTTCTCGGCCGGCCAGGCCTTGCTCGCCGCGAAGGCTGGAGCGGCCTACATCTCGCCCTTCATCGGCCGACTGGATGACGTCTCCGAGGACGGGATGGAGCTGATCGAGAAGATCGTCAGCATCTACCAGAACTACGACTTCGAGACGCAGGTGTTGGTCGCTTCCGTGCGCCACCCCCTCCACGTCGTGCAAGCGGGACTGATCGGTGCCCATGTCTGCACCATTCCCTTCAAGGTGCTCGAGTCCCTGTACAAACACCCGCTGACCGACATCGGTCTGGAGCGCTTCCTGGCGGATTGGAAGAAGACCGGCAAGGGCTTCAACGACTGATCGATCACCAGCGCTCTGTTAGACTCGCAACGGGTCGCAGTCGACGCAAAGCCACCGAGAACAAGAGGAACGAGTCATGGCGAAAGACAGCAAGGATGTCCTGGAGCGCATCGAGCGCGAGAAGGGCGCCTATCTCGACGAGCTCAAGGAATACTTGCGGTTCCCGTCGATTTCGACCGATCCCGACTACAATCGGGACGTGGTGCGGTGCGCCGAATGGCTGCGCGACAAGATGCTCGCCGCTGGCCTCGAGACCGAAATCTTGGAGACCCCCGGACACCCGATGGTCTACGGCCAATGGTTGGGCGCACCGGGCAAACCGACGGTGTTGTTCTATGGCCACTACGACGTTCAGCCGGTCGATCCGGTCGACCTCTGGCGCCATCCCCCGTTCGAGCCCACCGAGGAAGGCGACCTCTTGGTGTGCCGCGGAGCGACCGACGATAAGGGCCAATCGTTCACCCATCTGAAGGCCGTCGCCGCCATACTGGCCGAACGCGGCTCGCTGCCGGTGAACGTCAAGTTCCTGGTCGAAGGCGAAGAAGAGTCGGGCGGCGAATCGATCGACCACTTCGTCAAAGAAGACAAGGGCAAGAAGCTCGCGTGCGACTGCGTCGTGGTGTCCGATTCGTCGATGTATGGGCCCGGTCAGCCGGCGCTCACGTACGGGCTCAAGGGCCTCGCTTACATGGAGCTCCGGGTCACCGGACCGAACCGCGACCTGCATTCGGGGACCTTCGGCGGCGGCGTCACCAACCCTCTGAACGCGCTCTGCTACATCATCAGCCAATTGCACGATGTCAACACCGGACGCATACTGATCGACGGCTTCTACGACGACGTTCGGCCGGTCGAATCCTGGGAGCGCGACGAGTTTCGCCAGCTCGGATTCGACGAAGAGGCCATCCGCAAGGACTTGAACGTCCCCGAGCTCAATGGCGAGCACGCCTACAGCTATCTCGAGCGCACCTGGACCCGGCCGACGTGCGACATGAACGGCGTTTTCGGTGGCTATCAGGGCAAGGGGGCGAAGACGGTCCTACCCTCCTGGGCCGGCGCCAAGGTCTCGATGCGCCTTGTTCCCGACCAAGATCCGGTGAAGATTGCGAAACTCTTCACCGAGTACGTCAAGAAGATTGCCCCCAAGGGCGTCACCGTGGAGGTAACGTACCTGCACGGCGCCGACCCGGTGTTGCTCGAGACCAAGGGTTCGGCGGTCGACGCCGCCATCGCGGCGATGGAAGACACCTGGGGCAAGCGCGCGGTGCGCATCCGCGAAGGGGGCTCGATCCCGATCGTGACGACGTTCTCGAGGGTGCTGCGCACGCCGGTGCTGTTGATGGGCTTCGGGCTGTCCGATGATCGTCTGCATTCGCCGAACGAGAAGTTCAACATCACGCACTACTACAACGGCATCCGGACGGTCGTGCACTTGCTCGATCGACTGGGTGGCGCGGGCGGCGAATGACGACTGAGAAGAAACCGTCGGAAGAGCGTGAGCTCAAATTCCGAGTCGAAGGGCTGGACGGCGTGCGTGTGCGCCTGATCGAAATCGAGGCCGAGCGCCGAGGAGCCGGTTCGTTCGAAGACAACTGGGTCCTCGACCGCAAGGGTCAGCTCGAGGCCGATGGCTGTGTGCTGCGTCTGCGCCGCGATGGCCGTGGCGCGCGTGTGACCTTCAAGGGTCCGCGGCGTCTCGAGGGCCCGGTCAAGGTGCGGGTAGAGCACGAGTTCAACGTCGAGGGCGAGGGCGTCGATCAGGCGAAGTCCCTGTTCGAAGCGCTCGGCTACCAGGTCGTGCGCCGGTACCAGAAGGTGCGCGAAGAATGGCGCGTGGGTGGTGTCGAGATCGCGCTCGACCACACGCCGATCGGCGACTACGTCGAGTTCGAAGGCGATCGAGCCGAGGTATTGGCCAAGCGCTGCGGCCTCGATTTGAAGAAGGTGGAGCAGCGTTCCTATCTCCGGCTGTACGACGACTATCTCAAGGATCACCCGGACGCGCCGCCGGAAATGGTGTTTCCCGAGGAATGAGCCGCCCGCGGTTGCGGGCGTTGGTACTCGCCGCGGGCCGCGGCGATCGGCTGCGACCGCTCACCGACTTCACTCCTAAACCGCTTCTCCCGGTCGCTGGCGAACCCATCGCTGGCGCGACCTTGCGCCGCCTTGCGGCAGCGGGCTGCGAGGCCGCGGCGCTCAATCTCCACCATCTCGGCGAACAGATCCGTGCCCACTTCGGCGCCGAATACGCCGGGGTTCCACTCACTTACTCATCCGAGCCCGAGTTGCTCGGCACACTCGGGGCGCTCTATCCCTTGCGCGGCTTTCTCGCCGAAGCCGACGTTATTTTGCTGCTCAACGGTGACAGCTTGTGCCGCTGGCCCCTCGAGCAATTGGTGCGCCGGCATCGACAGCGCGGCGCCGATGCGACGCTGCTCCTCCATTCGCGAATCTCGGTGGCCTCGTTCGGCGGCGGTGTTGGAGTGGATCGGCGCGATCGGATCACCAGCTTTCGCCGCGCGACCGCTGAGGGAGAAGTGCGACGCGGGGTCTTTGCCGGGGCGCATGCGCTCTCGCCGCGGCTGCTCGAGCGCATCCCGGAGGGACCGTCCGACATCATCTCCGCCCTCTACGAGCCGCTGCTTGCCGAGGGCGGGCGCCTCGAGGCGCTGTGGACTGCCCGGCGCTGGCACGATCTTGGTACGCCCGAGCGCTATCTCGACGGCGTGCTCGAGAGCGCCACTCGGTCGTTGGGTAGATCATCGATTGCGGTGGGAGCCTTGGTCGACGCCGGAGCGCGAGTCCGCGCCTCGGTCCTCGAGACCGGCGCGGTGATCGAGCGTGATGCCGAGGTCGAGCACGCCGTTCTGCTGACCGGAACGAGTGTCGGTGAGGGCGCACGCCTTTCTCGCGTCGTGCTCGGGCACGGTGTCGCGGTGCCGGCGGGCGCGCGTATCGAGAGCATGCTCGTAACGCGGGAGCAACTCCAGAGTGCGCCGCCCGCGTCATCCCGAGTGGAGATGGGCTTGGTCCTGACGCCCCTCGCCGGGCATAGAATCGACCCATGAGCACGGACTTTCGCCTCCTGGTGTTCGACTGGGACGGCACGCTGATGGATTCGGTGAGCGCGATCATCGCCTGCACTCGCGGCGCCATGGTTGACGCGGGTCTCGTACCGCGTCCGGAGGCGGAGATCCGCCGAGCGATCGGCATGGGCCTCTTCGATTCCTTCGTGATGTTCTATCCCGGCATCGCGGCCGAGAAATACGAGCAGGTCGTCGAGAGCTATCGTCACCATTGGCTGGCCACCTACAAGGATCACTCGACGCTCTTCAGCGGAGTCCGCGCGGCGCTCGACGAGCTCACTGCGCAGGGCTACCTGCTCGCCGTGGCAACCGCGAAAAGCCGGCGAGGGCTCGAGCGCGATCTCGCGAACACCGGCCTTGCCGGCGTCATCAGAGCGAGCCGCACGGTTGACGAGGCGCCGCCCAAGCCGCACCCCGGGATGCTCGCAGGCCTGATGGGGGAGCTCGGCGTCGACCGTGACGAAACCTTGATGATCGGCGACACCACGTACGATCTCGACATGGCGCGTAACGCCGGGACGAGCGCGGTGGGGGTGTTGAGCGGCTCACATCTCGAGACCGAGCTCTTGGCTTCGGAGCCCTTGGCCTGTCTGTCCGGCGTGGCGGCACTACCCGAGTGGCTCGCGGCGCGGCGGCCGGAAGCCATCGCGTTCGAAGGGTCGAGGAGTCAAGCATGAATCGCGAGATGACGACTACCACCTTCACCATCGAGGGCTACCGAGTCGTGAAGCCGCTCGGCATCGTGCGCGGCATCACTGTGCGCTCGCGCTCGATTTTCGGCACGATCGGCGGCTCGCTCCAGACCTTGATCGGTGGCAACATCACGCTGTTCACCGAGCTCTGCGAGAAGACCCGTGAAGAGGCCTTCGAGCTCATGCTGCAGCATGTGCAGAAGATGGGCGGCAACGCGGTGATCGGCGTGCGCTACGACGCCACCGAGGTCATGGACGGAGTGACCGAGGTGCTCTGCTACGGCACCGCGGTGGTGGTCGAACCCGCGCCTTGAGCGGCGACCGGGGACGGCGAACACAGCCGCTCGCGATCGTTCTCTTGCCGGGCCTCGAGGGCACCGGCCTCCTCTTCCGACGCTTCCTGGCGGCGACGCCGCGCGAGTTCGAGCCGCAGGTCATGCCGCTACCTCAAGCGGGGAACATGGCGTACAGCGCGCTCGCGGACCTCATACTCCCGAAGCTCCCCGCCGATCGGCCCTACGTCCTGCTCGGCGAGTCCTTCGCGGGCCCGCTCGCGCTCGAAATCGCGCGCCGTCGCCCGGCGGGGCTCGTCGCCGTCGTGCTCTGTGTCACCTTCGTTCGTCCGCCGTCTTGGTCGTGGCTTCGCTTCTTCGCCCGCGACTGGCTGTTCGTGGCGCGACCGCCGAGCCTGGGCTTTCGACTCGTGCTCGCCGGGCGTCACGCGGACGCCGAGTTGCTCGAGGAAGTCCGGCAGGCTCGGCGCTCGGCATCCGGTCCGGCAATGGCGGCGCGCCTTCGAGAAGTCCTCTCCGTCGATGCGCGGGCCGCGCTTCGAGACTGTCCGGTGCCGGTGTTTGCTCTCCACGGGCAAGAGGACCGGCTGGTGCGCTCCGGTTCGGCACAAACCATGCGCAAGGCCCGGCCGAATCTCGCCGAGGTTACGCTCGAAGGGCCGCATCTCCTGCTGCAGACGAAGCCGCGCGAATGCTGGGCCGCAATCGCGGACTTTGTCCGCTCCACCGAAGCATCGGGCGGGAGAAACTAGCGGCGAGCCTTGGCCTTGCGCGCGGTCTTTCGAGCCGGGGCTTTCTTCGCAGCGAGCGCAGCCTGGCGCGCCCGCTCGGCCCACACCGGCAAGAGTGCGCGATCTTCGAGCACGTCGCCGGGAACCAGCCAATAGCCGAGCATCGGCTTGGCGCCGGGGATGGGCGCGAACGGCCGCGAACCCGCGGCCGCGAATTCCGCTCGAGTCGCCTCGGCCGCACGCAGAAACATCTCATCGTCATCGAGCACCGCGAACATCACACCACCGGCGTAGAGCCCGTAGCCGCCGAACATCGGCCGTGCTGTCACCAGCGCAAAGCCCTCGAGCTGTTCGAGCACGTAGGCGCGGAACTCACGAGAGACCGGCACGGACCTCAGTCGGGCAGGCTGAAGAACGCGCGGATGCGATGGAGCAGATTCGCCTGGGGCTCTTCGTCGCCATCGCCGCGCTCACGCCGATCCTCGAGCGTGGCGGAGGTCGCGGCCGAGCGCGCCGCGATCGAGTGGCTAAGAGACTCGGCAAGGGAAGGATCCGCTGCGAGGAGCGACGCCATGGCCGCGTGGTCGAGCACCAGCACCTCACAGCTGCCCTCCGCCGTGACGGTAGCGCTTCTGGGCTCGCCGGTGAGGAGTGACATCTCGCCGAAGAAATCGCCGTCCTTGAGACGCGCCAGCACGACATACGTCGTGCCTACCGTGTTGCCGGCCTTGGTGACCTGGACCTTGCCGTGCTCGATCACGAAGAGCGAGGTGCCACGGTCGCCTTCCTGGACGAGGATCTCGCCGTCGTCGAAGATCTGGCGGCGAGTGGCGTCGGCGAGTCGTTCTTGCGTGTCGCGGCCGAGTTCCTTGAACAGAGGCACGCTGCTCAACAGGTTCGCGATCTCATGCCGCACTCGACCGGTGGCTTCCAAATCCTCGCGCAGGCTGTCTCGCATCTGGACCGTGCGGGTTGGGTACGGTACCGAGATACCGTGGCGCTGCAGTCGATACCAGACCCGGCTTTGCACCGAATCGTGAAAGCGCATCGCTGAGGCGACCTGCTGTGTCCAAACCCGCAGCTTGTAGGTCACGGCAGAGTCGCCGAAATGTTCGAGAAAGGCCTCGGCGGCGGGTGCTTCGAGCACCCCGGGAACGCCGCGCACCGCCTCGAGGAGAGCGCTCTTCGCGACCGCGGGCGGAGTCAAGTAGGGAAGTCCGAAGGAGAAGCTGAACGCGACCGGGGCTCTCCCCGAGCCATAGTTGGTGAGGCGTGCCGCCGCCATGCTGGTGTTGGGCTCGAAGATCTCCACGCCCTCGCTAGTACGCAGGCGCGTCGAGCGCCACGAGACATCGAGCACTTGCGCCAAGCCGCGGCCGTCGATCATCAGCCAGTCGCCGGTATGAAACGGCTTTTCCATCTGCAGCGACATGCCGGCGAAGACGTTCTTCAACAGATCCTGGAGCGCCAAGCCGAGAACCGCGACGGATGTGGCGGAGGTCCAGGCGACGCCGGAGAGCGAGCCCGGACGGAGAAAATGCGCCGCGGTCAGGATCGCGGAGAACGCCAAGAGGACACGGATGACATCGCGCGCCAGCTTGGGGATGAAGGCGCCGCGCCGTGAATTCCACGGCCGAACGAGGACCAACGCCTCGAACAACGCGAAACCGATGAGCGTGCTCAAGACCGCGGCCGCTGCACAAAGGATGTCCCAACCGAGCACGTCCGGCGGGGCGAGCGGCGTCGAGCCGAGACCAGTGAGCGCGGCGAGGCTGATCGCCCAGAAGTGATAGATCAGGCGCGGCCGGAAGCGTCGCAGGGCTCGCCGGACGAGCACATAGACGATCTCGAGGCCGAACAGCACCGCGAGCGCCAGGAGGATCTTCGGGAGGTAGGGAGAAAGCTCCACTCGGCGGGCAGTCTACTAAAGGCCGCAATGGGCGGCGTGCGAGCCGGCTCCGCGAAGCGACATAAGATTCAGCGGTGATCCGTTTCATCTTGTTTGCCCTCCTGCTCTTGCTCTTGGTTCAGGCGGGCTACGCTCTCGCCGGCGACCTGCTCGGGTTCGCGCCGGACGTCCACGCGCTTTCCGGCCGGACGCGCGTGTCGGCGGGCTTGCCAGCGGCGGTTCAGCTGGCGGCGTGGATGCTGGAATCGACGGCTCTACTCGCGCTCTTCCTGCTGGTTCAGGGCAAGAGCGGGGCCTGGTGGCTGGATGGGCTGGCGACCGCTTGGATCGCCTGGGTGTTCCGCGGCCCGCTGCTGGTTTTCGCCGCGGTGACCCTCGGCGGCTTGCAGCGTGAGCCGTGGTGGGGGTTGGCGTTCCATTGGCTGGGTCTGTACTCCCTGTCCGGGCTGCTGCTGGCGGGCCTCGGACGCTGGATGAGGATCGAGCGCTCTTGAGGATTGTCGCCGTCGGTTCCGGGTTCCCGCCGAACTACTACGATCAAGACACGCTGATCGCCGCGTTCCGCCGCACCTGGGGTGCGCGCCACTACAACCTCGAACGCCTCGAGGCGCTGCATCGAAACGTCCTGGTGGGCGGCCGCCACTTGGCGCTGCCGATCGACCAGTACGACCGGCTGGAAACGTGGGGCCAGGCGAACGACGCCTGGATTCGAGTGGCCGAGGACGTCGGCGGCGCGGCGGTCACGCAGGCGATCGCCCGCGCGGGTCTCGAGCTCACCGATATCGACGCGCTGTTCTTCGTCACCGTGACCGGGGTTGCGACGCCCTCGATCGACGCCCGCCTGATGAATCGCCTACGCCTTGCGCCGCGGGTGAAGCGCGTGCCGATCTTCGGCCTCGGTTGCGTTGCCGGCGCGGCGGGGATCGCGCGCGCCGCGGACTATGTGAAGGCGTACCCGCGTGATATTGCTGTCTTGCTGTCGGTCGAGCTCTGCTCGCTCACCTTGCAGAAGCAAGACCTGTCGATTCCCAACTTGATTGCCTCGGGCTTGTTCGGCGACGGCGCCGCCGCGGTGGTGCTCGCCGGCTCAGAGCGCGAGCTGCCGCGCGCCTCCGGCCCGACGGTGCTCGCTTCGCGCTCCGTGTTCTACCACGACTCCGAGCGCGTCATGGGTTGGGATATCTCGGAGCGCGGTTTCCAGATTGTGCTTTCGGCCGACGTGCCCGAAGTCGTGCGTGAACACCTGCGCGAAGACGTCGATCGCTTTCTCGCCGAGCATTCACTGACCCGCAACGCCATCGGTTCGTGGGTCTGCCATCCGGGCGGCCCGAAAGTGCTGCAGGCGATGGAGCAGGCCCTCGAGTTGCCGAGCTCGGCGCTCGAGATCACCTGGAAGAGCCTCCGCGAGGTTGGCAACCTCTCCTCGACCTCTGTGCTGCTCGTGTTGCAGGAAACCCTCGCCGCTCCGCATCGGCCGCCTCCGGGCACCCTCGGCATGCTGCTCGCGCTCGGCCCGGGATTCTGCTCCGAGTTGGTGCTCTTGCGCTGGTAGGGTAACCGCATGCCGGCCGCGGCCCTGCGCACCGCCTATTTCATTCTTGTCGGACTGGTCGGTCTCGAGCGCTTGTTCGAGCTCTGGCTCTCGACGCGCAATCGCCGGCGGGCCCTCGCGCTCGGCGCGGTAGAGGTGGGAGAACGCCACTATCTCTGGATGGTTGCTCTGCACACCGCCTTCCTCTTCGCCTGCGTAGGCGAGGTCTGGGTCCTTCAGCGCCCGTTCGTACCCGTCCTGGCGATCGTCATGTTGGCGCTCTTGGTGCTTTCGATGGCCCTACGCTATTGGGCGATTGCGACGCTCGGCGAGCGCTGGAATACGCGCGTGGTGGTGCTACCGGAAGCGCCGGCCATCGCCGGCGGGCCCTATCGGTTCGTGCGCCACCCGAACTACATCGCAGTGGTCGTCGAAATGCTGGCGCTGCCGCTGGTTCACGCCGCTTGGATCACCGCGCTCGCCGGCAGTGTGCTCAATGTATGGCTACTCTCCATTCGGATCCGGGTCGAGGAAGACGCGCTTCGCCGTCATTGCAGTTACGAGACCCAGCTCGCGGGTCGCGGCCGGTGGGTGCCGGGGTCGACGCCGTGAAAGTCGTTTTGAGCGAGCAGGAGATTCTCGCTGGCGTTGCCGAGGTGGCGCGTCAGCACCTCGACTACACCGGCGCAATCGAGCCCGGCATGCGGCTGATCGAGGATCTGCGCCTCGATTCTCTCCGTTTACTCACGCTCGCCGTCGAAGTGGAGAACCGTTTTCGCGTGCGGCTCGATCCCGAGGAGGAGGCGGCGATCGAGACCGTCGGCGACCTCGTGCGGACCGTGGCTGGCAAGTTGGCATTGAAGTCAGAGCGCAGCGAGGAGGATCTGGACCCGTGAAGCAGACCCTCCCCGAAGCATTGCTCGCCGCGGCGCGGTCGCCGACCGCGGGTCTGCGGTTTCTCGATCGACACGAGCAGGCGACGTGGCTTCCGTACCGCGAGGTCGCGGCGCGCGCTTTGGCGGTGGGAGCGCGCTTGGTCGCTGCGGGAGTTGCACCGGGAGAGCGGGTCGCCCTGGTGTTTTCAACCTCGCCTGAATTCATCGACGCGTTCTTCGGCTGTCAGTTCGCCGGCGCGGTACCGGTTCCCTTGTATCCACCTGTGCGGCTCGGACGACTCGAGGAGTACCACGCGCAGACCGCGCGCCTGCTGGCGGTCTCCGGCGCGGTGCTCGTTCTGGCCGAGAGTCGGGTGCGGAGGATTCTCGGGCAGGCGGTGGCCGCGGCCGCGCCGCGTCTCGGGTGCTTGACCCTCGGCGAGCTGCCGGCGAGCGAAGGAGGGGAACCGCTCGCGGTTGTCGCAAGCGATCTCGCGCTGGTTCAATTCTCCTCCGGGACCACCGTCGATCCGAAACCGGTGGCCCTTTCGCAGCGCGCCGTGATGGCTCAGGTCGCTGCGCTCGACAGCTTCTGGCCGCAGAGCTCGGGCATCGAGCAGAGCGGCGTCACCTGGCTGCCGCTCTACCACGACATGGGCCTGATCGGCTGTGTGTGCGCCGCGGTGACGCACCCCGGAACGCTCACCCTGATCGGTCCGGAACTGTTCGTGGCGCGGCCCGCGCTCTGGCTGCGTGCACTGTCGAAGTATCGAGCGACGATTTCGGTGGCGCCGAACTTCGCCTATGGTCTCTGCACCGCGAAGGTCAGGGACGAGGAGCTCGCCGGCGTCGATCTTTCGGCGTGGCGGGTGGCGCTCAACGGCGCCGAGGCGGTGGCGCCGAGCGTGCTGCGGGCGTTTTGCGAACGCTTTGGCTCCTGGGGTTTCCGCCGCGAGGCGCTCACACCGGTATACGGACTCTCCGAGGCCGCGCTGGCGGTTACGTTCTCTCGCCTCAGCGAACCGTTCACGGCGCGCTCATTCGAGCGCTCGCGACTCGGCGAAGGAATTGCACGGGAAGAGGCCGCGGGGCGCGAACTGGTCTCGGTGGGCCGCCCCTTGCCGGGCTTCGCGCTGCGGATCGCCAATGCGCAAGGAAACCCGTTGCCCGAAGGCCGCGTAGGCGACGTTCTCGTCCAAGGGCCTTCCTTGATGGATGGCTACTTGGGACAGCCTGAAGCGACGGCCGCCGCATTTCAC
The DNA here is from genome assembly GCA_039933785.1 of Acidobacteriota bacterium. Lineage (GTDB taxonomy): Bacteria > Acidobacteriota > Thermoanaerobaculia > Multivoradales > JAGPDF01 > JBDTNL01. The sequence goes on along the minus strand of JBDTNL010000049.1, from coordinate 13,673 downwards.
GACGGCTGGCTCGATACGGGCGACCGCGGCTTCGTCTTCGAAGGCGAGCTGTTTCTCACCGGCCGGCGCAAGGACGTGCTCATACTGCGCGGACGCAACCACGCGCCGGAAGAGGTCGAACACGCCGTACAGGACGTTGCGGGAGTGCGCGCCGGATGCGCGGTCGCCGTCAGCTATCTGCCAGAGGGCGCGAGCGGTGAACATCTCGTTCTTTTCGTCGAGCGCGCCCGGCCGATCGGCCCGGCGGGTGAAGCGCGGTTCGACGAGGCCGGCATCACCGAAGCCTGCGAACGAGCCGTCCTCAGAGCGGCCAACTTGGTGGTCGACGAACTCCACGTGGTCGCTCCCGGCACCTTGCCGCGCACGTCGTCGGGGAAACTCCGCCGAGGCGAAACGCTCCGCCGACACCTCGCCGGCGAGCTCCTTCCCCCAGTTCCGGTCACCGCCATGCGCCTCGCCGGCGCGATGCTTCGTTCACGGCTCGCATTGCGCCGGGCCCGGCGCACCGCGCGCAAGAGCGGCGGTTCCCATGAATGACGTCGTGGTGGTCGGCGGCGGTCCCGCGGGGCTCGCCGTCGCGATCGCGTCGCGCCTAGCCGGGCTCTCCGTCGAAGTGCTCGACCGAGCTTCGCCGCCGATCGACAAAGCCTGCGGCGAAGGCCTGATGCCGGACGGAGCTGCGTTGCTCGCGCGCTGGGGCGTGCGCCTGGCGCCGAGCGAGTCGGCGCGCTTCGTCGGCATTCGCTTCATCGACGGCGCGTTGCAGGCGAGCGGTCGCTTTCCCGCGGGTTCTGGCTTGGCCGTGCGGCGGACGGCCTTGCACACCGCGCTGGTCGAGCGTGCCGAGGCGCTCGGTGTGACCTTGCGGTGGAGTTGCCGCGTCGACGGCTTGCTGCCCGACGGAGTTTCGACCGCGGAGGAGTCGATGCTCGGCCGCTTCGTGGTCGGCGCCGATGGACTGCACTCGCGCGTCCGGCGCTGGATCGGTTCGGAAGGTCGGCCCGCGACTTGGCGCCGTTTCGGAGTTCGCCGCGACTACGCCTGCGCCCCGTGGACCGATCACGTGGAGGTGTACTGGGGCGATCGCTGTGAAGCATACGTGACCGGAACCGGTCCCACTCGAGTCGGCATCGCCATGCTCTGGAGCGGAGGGACGGCAGACTTCGACAGTCTCCTGACGCGCTTTCCCGCTCTTGCCGCCCGTCTCGAAGGCTCGGCGATCGCCTCCCGGGATCGAGGCGCGGGGCCTCTTCGTCAACGGGTTCGCGCCGCGGTGCGCGGCAACGTGGCCTTGGTCGGCGATGCCGCGGGGTATGTCGACGCGATTACCGGAGAGGGCCTCTCGGTCGCATTTCACGAGGCCCACGCGCTCGCCAGCGCGATGGCAGAGGGTGACTTGGCCGGCTATGCACGCCGCCACCGCGCCTTGCGGCGATTGCCGGACACCATGACCCATCTGTTGCTGCTGGCGGAGAAGCATCCGCGCAAGCGCGCGCGTTTCCTCCGGCTGCTGGCTCTTCACCCCGGCCTCTTCGAGCGCCTGCTCGGTGTGCACAGCCGCCAGCTCCCGCCGAGCGCCGTCGGTGCGGCTGGGGTGCTCCGGCTCGCCGCCTGCATCCTTGGCTGACCGCCGCTCGGTCGCCTGGGGCAAGCCGCCGGTTGCGGCGGAGATGGAGCGCGTACACTTGCCTCCCAGCGCTCAGGAACGTCCGCGAAGGAGGTCTTGCATGTGTCGCGTCCTATTCGTCACCAGCTTGCTTGCCGGGCTGCTCGCCGGTCCTTCCGCCCAGGAGTCGTTCGCCGCCGCGCCACCCTCACCGCCAACCTTTTCCGAGAACGCCGAGGTTCTTGCGGTCGAGGTGCCGGTCACGGTGACGGTTGATTCGAAACCAGTACGGGGTCTGCGGGTCGAGAACTTCGAGGTCTTCAGCGGCAAGCAGCGCCAGCCCGTGGTCGGCTTCGAGGTTGTCGACCTCGAGACTGCGCCGGCGGCCGGTGAATCGGCGCTGCCGCCCACCTCGGCGGCCGCGCGACGCGACATTCTCCTGCTCTTCGACCTTGGCTACACCCAGCCGACGGCGCTCGAGCGCGCGCGCGCCGCAGCGCACCAGATTCTGCGCTCGGCGCTCCATCCTCGCGACCTGGTGGCGGTCGCCGCCTACAGTCCGACCGACGGCGCCAGGTTGGTGCTCGGTTTCACTGGCGATCGCGAGGAGGCCGGACGTGCCATAGACACCCTCGGCGGACCGCGCCTGCTCGAGCAGTCCGGCGACCCGTTGCGCCTCACGCTCGCCGAGACCTACCGCGAGCTCAACGAGGCGGAGGTCGCCGGCGGCCAGAACCAGGGCGGCGCCACGATCAGCCGCAAGGGCATCAATGTCCTGGAGGAGATCTACGATGGGGTGCGCCAGAGCACCCTCAACGCCGAACGCTCGCAACGGGACGTGGCCCGCATGCGCGTCGAGGCGATGACCAGGTCCTACGTCGACCTGGCGCGCTTGCTCGGCACGGTGCCGGGGCGAAAGACCGTGCTCCTGCTCTCGGAGGGCTTCGATAGCGAGCTCCTGCTCGGCAAGGCGCAAACTCAAGAGGAGCGCGCGTCGGTCGAAGCGGGCGAGATCTGGAACATCGATTCAGACAAGAGCTTCGGCGGCAGCACGACCCAGAACGCGCTCACGCGAATGCTCGAGGAGTTTCGTCGGGCAGGCTGCGTCATCGAGGCCGTCGACGTGGGCGGGCTGCGCGCCACCGGCGATACCCAGGTGCAGCAGGTGGGCACCCAGTTCGTGGGCTCGGATCCCGCCCAATCCAACGCCGGCCAGGACGGCCTCTTCGCCATGGCGAGCGCCACTGGAGGCGATCTGTTCCGCAACACCAACGATCTCGGAGGCGCGATGCAGGCGGCGCTCGGCAAGAGCGCGGTGACTTATGTCCTGACGCTGGCTCCTCCGGGCCTCGCACCGGATGGCACGTATCACCCGCTCACCGTGAAGCTCAAAAATGCTCCCCGTGGTTCGCGAGTGGCAACGCGCAGTGGCTTCTACGCACCGCGACCGTTTGGCGAGCGCAGCGCCGCCGAGCGCGGTCTCGAAGCAGCGGGGCTTATCGTCGCCGGTGAAGAGGGTGGCCGCTTGAGCGCGGCGCTGCTGGCCGTTCCACTGGCTGCACCCCTGGGTGGCCGCGCGCGCGTTCCACTGTGGCTGGAGGTCGATGGCGAGACCCTGATGCGCGAGCAACGCGCCGATCGCCTCGCGCTCGAGGTCTTCTTCTACGCCCTCGACGCTCACGGCCGGGTGAGCGACCACGTTGCTCGTGCCTTGGCGCTCGATCCCGCCAAGCTCGGCAAGGAATTAGAGCAGCGAGGCCTCAAGATCTACAGCGAGCTCCAGCTTCCGGTGGGCTCGTACTCATTGCGCGCCCTCGTGCGCAGCGGTGTCACCGGGGCCTCGGCCCTGCGCACGGTTGCGGTCGAGGTGCGCGCCGCGCAGACCAGCCCGCAGCTGCTCGGACCGGTGGTGCCTGAGCCGGCAAACAAATGGATCAATGTCTCCGCCAATCGCGCTGACGCCACGCCTCCTTCGTATCCGTTCGAAGTCGGCTCACGCCCCGTGTTGCCCGCGGCCCAACCGGTGCTTCTCACTGGCGTCGACGTGCCGCTCTGCGTGTTCGCCTATGGCGTCGGCGAGGGTGTCGGGACGATCAAAGTCGAATTGCGCGACCGTTCGGGTCATGCCCACGAGGTGGCGGCGACGCTGGTCGACCGCGCCCCCGCCGGCGCGGGGCTCGAACGTCTGCTGCTCAAGCTTCGCCCGGCGGATCTCGAGGACGGGGACTACAGCCTACGGGTTGCTCTCGGCTCGGGGTCGACACTCGTGGAGTCGGCCGCGGTGACCGTGGCGGTACTGCATCGCGACGCACCGCAAGGTGCCGCGCCCTGAACGCAGTCCCGCCGAAGCGATCCCCTGGCACGGGTATCCCAACGTTTTCGGCGCCGTACCGTAGACTTCGCCCCCGTGGAGCGTCTCTGGGAATTCGCGTTGAGGCATCCATGGCGAGTGCTCGCGTTGGCGGCCCTCCTCGCGCTCGGATGCCTGCCCGGTCTCTGGCGGCTTCGTAGCGACAACACACCGCACGTCTTCTTCCGCGGGGCGAGTGGTGAAGCCGCGGAGTACGCGCGTTTCCGCCAAGCTTTTGGCGGCGACGAGGCCCTGCGCCTGGTGCTTCGGGGGGGCGACGTGCTGGGGTCGCCCGCGGCGCTGCGTTTTCTCGGCGAGGTCGAACGCGCCGCGGCAGCTCTTCCCGGGGTGCACGCGGTGGCGGGTCTCTCCGACTTCGCGCCAGAGTGGCCGCCGCGGGACCCGTCGGCCTTTCGGGTCCAGGCGCTCGCGGACCCATTGTGGAAGAACCTCGGCGTCGTCGCCGACGGCGGACACTCGATCTCGATTCTGTTGTCACTCGAACCGCTGAGCGCGGAGCAACAGACCGACCTTCTGCGGCGAGCCGAGGGACTGATATCGAAGCCCCCGGCGGGCCTCCAGAGCGAGGTCGTCGGCATGCCAGCGCTCAACCGTGCCCTCGACGAGGCATCCCATGAGGTGGAGTGGAAGTACTTCCCACTCCTGGTCCTCGCTGCCGCCGTTCTCCTCTTCCTCACTTTCCGGTCGCTGAGTGGTGTGCTGCTGCCGATGGTGTTCGTCGGCTTGGCCGAGATCGAGCTCCTCGGACCCATGGGCTATCTCGGCGTGCGGCTCAACATGGTGCTCGCGGTGCTGGCGCCGCTCGTGCTGGTCATCGCGCTCGCGACGGCGGTATACGTGCACGTGCGTTTTCACAGCGCGCTCGCCGAAGGCCTCGAAGGGAGCGCCGCGGTGCGTGCCGCATTCATCGCCAAGCGCAGGCCGTTGGTGTGGACTTCCGTGACTACACTGGTCGGCTTCGGCGCGCTGCTCCTATCCGACATCGGACCGGTCCGTGCCCTCGGGTTCTGGTGCGTGGTCGCGACGCTCGAGATGCTGCTCACGATCTTCCTGGTGTATCCAGCGCTGTTGACGGTCTGTCCGACGATCGCCGGCCGTGGCGTCGGGTTGGAGGGGTCGTTTCAGCGCCTCGGCCGCGTCTCGGCGCGCTGGGCGATTCGACACCGCAGGGCCGTGATCGTAGTCACCGCGACGGCGGCCCTCACCGGCCTGCTCGGATTCCCTCGCCTGCGCGTCGAAGGCAACGCCCTGGAGTACCTGCCGCGCGATCATCCGGTGCGAGTGGCGATCGAACGCCTCGAGCGGGCCGGCGTCGGGAGCTCAGCCGTCGAGTTGGTGCTGGATCGTGGACCCCAAGGTGGCCTGGAGTTCACCTCCGCCGAGGGGCTTACGAACCTCGCGTTCCTGTCCGCGCTGCTGCGTGATGAGAGCGGCGCGATCGGAGTCGTGGGCCTGGGCGAAGTGGTCGACGCCGCGCTTCGTCACAGCGGGGTGCCGGGAGCGGCGCTCGGCGGAGGCGCCGCCCGAGCGCAGGCGTTGACGCGGATGAAAAACGATCCCCGGGGCCGTAAAGCCGTAGAGAGGTTCCTATCGCGCGACGCAAACAGCACCCGGCTGACGCTCTTCGTGCGCGCCGTGGGCCTCGAGGAGCTCACGCCGGTGCTCGATCGCGCGCAGGCGCTCGCCCGCGAGCAGTTTCCCGGCGCGCAGATCGTCACCACGGGCGAGTTTCCCCTCCTGCTCGACATGCAACGCGGACTGATGAGGACGCTCGCTGGAACACTCGGTCTGGCCCTGGTCGCAGTGGCGGCGGTGTTCGTGCATCTCTTGCGCAGCTGGCGCTACACGCCGCTCGCGGTGGTGACGAGTCTGGTGCCGGTGGTGGTGGTGATCGGCGGCATGGGGTGGGCGGGCATTCCGCTCGACATCGCCACGGTCATGATCGCCTCGATCGTGCTCGGGTTGGCCGGCGACGACACCATCCATACGGTGGATCGTTTCCGGGTCCTGGCGCCGCAGCTCGGCCGCGCCGAGGCAGTCGCCGGAGCCCTGGAAGCAAACGCACCGGCCTACGTGGTCACGGCGCTCATCCGGCTCGCCGGCTTCGGGGTCTGCGCCATGGCGGGATTCGTACCGATCCAGCGCTTCGGTAGCTTGTCGGCGCTCGCGATCGCGCTCGCCGCGCTCACGGACCTGATTGTGGTGGCGGCTCTGCTCGGGCGCGACGACCCGGCCCGGGAGGCCCAGGGACTATGATGGGCCGGTGAAGTCGTCTCCTCCCCACCCAGGCTGGCGCTCGTTTCGGGCGGCTGAACGGCCGGTTCGGTCGTTTTCGCCCCACGCCGATCATCACCTTGCACTCGCCTACGCCAACACCTACCACGTCGGCATGTCGAGCCTCGCTCTGCAACGCGTCTACGAGTTGGTCCACGAGCGCGACTCTTGGGCGGCCGAGCGATTCTTCACCGATGGCATTGGTATGCCGCTCTCGGTCGAGACCGATTCGCCCCTGAACGCCTTTGGCGCGATTGCCTTCTCGGTGTCGTTCGAGGAGGACTACACCAACCTGCTGCAGATGCTCGACCGGGCGCACATTCCGTTGCGGCGGTCGGCTCGTGGACCGCAGGATCCGCTGGTGATCCTGGGGGGCGCCTGCGCGGCGATCAATCCGCTGCCGATGTCGGAGTTCATCGACGCCTTCCCGCTCGGTGCGGCGGAGAACCTGCTCCCGATACTGTTGCCGGCGCTCGAAGAGGAACCCGACAAGGAAGCGGTGCTCGACCGCTTGGCCGCTTTACCCGGGTTCTACGTGCCCTCGCGCCACCGGCCCGAGGAGCTCGACGGTCCGTCGAAGCTGCGCAAGCTCGAGCTCAGCGCCGAACAGATGAATCAGCCGGGCAGCTTGCCCACTTCGTCGATCATCACGCCGCACACCGAGTTCTCGGAGAAGTTCCTGATCGAGATGTCTCGCGGTTGTCCGGAGAAGTGCAAGTACTGCTGGGCGACCTTCGGCATGGGCCAGTTCCGCTGGCATCCGACCGAGTACATTCTTGCCGCGCTCGACCGCGCACGGCCGGTGACCAACCAGCTCGGCTTTGTCGCCACCGCGGTCGGCGATCATCCAGACATCGAGAGCATCTTGCGGCAGGCGAACGATTTGGGCTTCCGCACCTCGGTCTCCTCGATTCGTATCCCCGCGGTGACCGAAGGCACGCTCGCGGCGCTCCATGCGTCCGGCGACCGCGGCATCACGCTCGCCCCGGAGACCGGGACCGACGAGCTGCGGCGCAAGCTCAACAAGCCGATTCCGAACTCGGTGCTGCTCGAGAAGGTGCGGATGATCTTCCGCCACCGCTTCACCCAGCTGAAGCTCTACTTCCTGATCGGCGTGCCCGAAGAGACCATGGCCGACGTCGAGGGCATCCTCGATCTCGCCGCCCAATGCCGCGCGATCATGATGGAGGAGCTGGTGCCGACCGGGGTGATCGGCAACGTGCATCTCGGCGTCAACATCCTGGTGCCCAAGCCCTACACGCCGTGGCAGCGCGAGCCGCTCGGCGACGAGAAAAGCTTGAAGGAAAAGATCTCGCTCCTGAAGCGCGGCGTGTCGCGGCTGTCAAACGTCTCTCTCGCCGCCAACATGTCGATCCGGCAAGCGGTCTGGCAGACCTACATCAGCAAGGGCGGGGTCGATGCCGCCGACGCGATCGAGCGCGTGGCGCGCGGCCAGCATCTGGCTGGAGTGCTGCGCGAGTTCTCCGAGCGGATTCACCCCGAGGTCTACCGGCCGCTCGCCGGCGATCTGCGCTGGCACTTCTTGCGGATGGGCTAGCGTACCCGCAGGCGCACGTCGAGCGCGCGAGCCTGTGCCCGCTCGGCGCTGGCGAGAAATGGGTTGATGTCGAGCTCCACGATCGTCGGATGGCGCTCGACGAGTTGGGCGAGCCGGAGCAGGACCTCCTCCAGCACCGAGAGATCGGCACCCGCCTCGCCACGGACGCCCTCGAGCAATGGGAAGCCGCGGATGCCGCGCACTGTGTCGCGGGCCTCGGCGGGAGAAAGCGGTGGCACCGCGAAAGCGATGTCGCGTAGGACCTCGACGTACTTCCCGCCCAAACCGAACATCAGGAAAGGCCCGAAGCGGGGCTCGGTGGCGACCCCGAAGATGACCTCGTGCCCGCCGCTCGCCATCTCCTGCAGGAGATACCCTGACGGTGTGAGACCGGCAGCCGCGAGGCGGGACTGCATTGCTTGCAGCGCATCGAGCAGCGTCGCCTCGTCGCGCAGGTCGATGCGCACCGCGCCGAGCTCCGTCTTGTGCACCAGGCCCGGCGCCACGGCCTTGAGCGCCACCGGGAAACCCAGCTCGCGCGCAGCGGCCAGGGCGCTCGCGGTGTTGCTGGCGGTGCGCCACGGCACGACCGCAATCCCGTAAGCCTCGAGCACGCGAAAGGCGTCCGCCGGTTCAAGATAGCCGTCGGGACCGGCGCGAACGAGCAGACGGGCGACCGCGTCGTCGTCGACCTCGAAGCGCGGTGCAGCCTGCTCGATGGGCCGCTCCCGCCAGGCACAATAGCGATGGAGCATCGCCGCGGCGCGCGCCGCGGATTCGGGGAAGCGATAGACCGGCGGCAGGTCGTGGCGCTCTTTCACTCCATCGTAGAAATCCTCGGTCGCCATCATCACCGCCAGCACCGGCTTACCCTGCTCGCGGGCGACGATTCCGACCTGCTCGAGAACGTCGCGCGGATCGGACATGAGCGGGGTGACGTTGATGACCAGCGCCAGATCGACGGACGAGTCGGCGAGGAGTGCCTTCAGAGCTCGCCGATAGCTCTCTTCGTTGGCCGAGGCGATCATGTCGACCGGATTGGCGAGGCTGGCCTCGACGGGCAGGAACGAACGGAGCTCCGCGAGGGTCGCGGGCCCGAGCTCTGCCAGGCGCAGCCCTTGATCGACGATCGCATCCGTCGCCATGATCGCCGGACCGCCGGCGTTGGTGAGAATCGCGACCCGATCGCCGGCGGGCAGCGGGCAGCGCACCAGGGCGCGCGCGATGTCGAAGAGCTCCTCGATCGTATTCGCACGCAAAACGCCGCACTGCGCGAGCAGCGCGGAGACTGTCACGTCGGTGCCGGCGAGCGCGCCGGTGTGGCTCGATGCCGCCCGCGCGCCCTCGGCGGTCCGCCCCGACTTCACTACCAGGATGGGCTTCTTGCGGCCGACGCGCTTGGCGATCTCGGTGAAACGCCGCGGATTGCCGAACGACTCGAGATACATGCAGATGACGCGGGTCTCGGGGTCGTCCTCCCAATACTCGAGCAGGTCGTTGCCCGAGACGTCGGCCTTGTTGCCCATCGAAGCGAACTGGGTGAGTCCGAGACCGAGATCGGCCGCGACGTTCAGGATCGCGACGCCCAACGCCCCGGACTGGCTGACGAAGCCGATGCCACCGCGCCGGGCCGGCGACGGTGCGAAGGTGGCGTTCATGCTGATCGTGGGGTCGGTGTTGATGATGCCCATGCAGTTGGGGCCGACCATACGGAGACCGGCTCCGCGCACCAGCTCGCGAAGGGCCTCCTCTTCTACCCGTCCGGCGGCGCCCGTCTCGCTGAATCCCGCGGTGATGACCACCAGCCCTCGCACGCCTTTTCGAATGGCTTCCTCGACCGCGGCGCGCACCAAGATCTTGGGCACCGCAATCAACGCGAGGTCCACCGGGTCAGGGATCGCGGTCAGCGAGGGATAGCACTTGAACGAGTGCACCACCTCCGCCTTGGGGTTGACCGGATAGAGCGCGCCGTTGAACTCGCTGGTGATCAGATTGTCGAGCAAGGCATAGCCGATCGAATCCTTACGCCGCGACGCACCGACCACCGCGATCGAGCGCGGCGCGAACAGTGCGTCGAGGGAACGTCGCGGAGCGTCCACGGAATCCCTCGGCCGCGGCTAGAGAATCGCCTTGCCGAAGGCCGAGGCGATGAGCTCGACCGCCATCTCGGCAGTGCGGTTCTGGATGTCGAGGATCGGGTTGATCTCGACCACGTCCATCGAGCCCAGCCTGCCCGTGGACGAGAGCATCTCCATCAGCAGGTGCGCCTCGCGGTAGGTGAGGCCACCGGTCACCGGCGTGCCGACGCCGGGAGCCTCGCGGGGGTCCATGCAATCCATGTCGAGGCTGATGTGCAGGCGATCCACGTGCTCGAGACGTTCGAGCGCCTCACGCAGCACCGTGGCGATGCCGCGAGCGTCGATGTCGCTCATGGTGTAGATACCCATGCCGCTCGACCGCAGCATCCGCTTCTCCTCGTTGTCGAGGTCGCGCAGGCCGATGAGCACCACATCCTCGGCCGGGAGCTTGGGCCCTGGACGGCCCACGTTCACCAGCTCCGGCGCGCCGAAGCCTCGCAAGGCGGCGAGCGGCATGCCGTGGATGTTGCCGCTCGGTGACGTGTCCGGCGTGTTGTAGTCGCCGTGCGCGTCGATCCAGAGGACACCCGCGCGGTCATAGTGCGTGACGCCGCCTATGGTGCCGGCACTGATCGAGTGGTCGCCGCCGACGAAGATCGGGATGTGGTCTCTGGCGAGCGCCTCGCGCCCGGCCTCGTACATCCGCTCGCAGGCCTCAACCACCGCCGGGAGATACGCCAGACCGCCCTCGGGAGGAAGCGTGACGCGCTCCGGAATCGCGATGTTGCCCTGGTCGTCGCTCGGGACGCCGATGCCGCGCAGGCGCTCGTGGAGTCCCGCGTAGCGCAGGGCGCTCGGCCCCATGTCGACGCCGCGGCGCGACTGTCCGAGATCCATGGGAATGCCGACGACGGTGACGGGCTGGCGCATCAGGACCTCCAAGGCGCGTGAGAGGCGAGTCTATCGCGCCGCCCGGAAGCGCTCAGCCCCTTCTTGCTATCCGTTGGCCTTGAGCTCGCTGATGACCATCTGGATCTGCTGCTCGGCGTCCGCCTGCAGCGGCACGCTCCCGGCTCCGCGGTGGCCGCCGCCGCCATAGCGCGCGGCGAGCTCGCCCACGTTGCTCTTGCAAGTGCGGTTGAAGATGCTGTGGCCGAGCAGCAACATCGGATACGCGCGCCCCGGCCCCCAATGCAGGCGCAGCGAAACATTGACCTCCGGGTAGAGCGCGTAGATCAGGAAGCGGTTGCCGATCGGCGGGTGCTCGAGGTTGCGAAAGTCGGTGATCACGACATTGCCGTCGACCCGGCTGCACCGCCGCAGATCCTCGCGAAATGACGCGCCCTCGCTCTCGATCACCTCGCAACGCTTGGCGATGCTGAAGTCTTCGAGCAGGCGTTCGATCGAAAGCCCCATCTTCAGCAGATCCACCAGATGGGTGAAGTAGGTCTCGAACGTCCCGAGCCCGCTCCGTCCGTCGAGGGTAAAGCCGAGCTTGATGTACCTCTGCGGCGAGAGCACATCCTCCGGAGTGAGCTTGGCCGCGTCCAAACGATCGGTTTCGCGCACCAGCTCGGCGAACTCCGGCATCGCCTTCTCGCCACCGTAGTGCTCGTAGACCAACCGCGCCGCGGAATCGGCTTCGGCGAAGACGCCTGGTACTTTGCGCAACGGAAAGTGACTCGTCGCAGTGTGCATGTGGTGGTCGAACCACATGCTGCAATTTGGGTGGTACGGCAGATTGGCGATCACGTCGCCGGAGCGGATGTCGGCTCGCCCGTCGGTGATGTCTTGGGGGTGAATGAGGACGATGTCCTCGATGTCCTCGTTTACCGAGAGAATGACGGCGCAAGTGAGACCGTCGAGGTCCCCGCGCGTGACTAGACGCATGCAGTGAGTATAGAGGGCTAAAACAGCGTGCGCTCGCCGTCGCGGCGCGGTGCCTTTATGCCGAGATGCTCATAGGCCTTTTGTGTCGCCACCCGCCCGCGCGGAGTGCGCTGCAGAAAGCCCTCCTGGATGAGATACGGCTCGTACAGATCCTCGATCGTGCCGCGGTCCTCGCCGACCGCGGCGGCGATGGCCTGGATGCCGGCCGGGCCGCCGCGATACTGCTCGATCAGCGTGCTCAGGATCTTGCGATCGACCTCGTCGAAACCGTACTCGTCCACTTCCAATTGATGCAGGGCCGAGCGCGCCTGCTCGCGGTGAATCGCCTTTTCACCGCCGACCTGCGCGAAGTCCCGCACCCGTCGAAGGAGTCGATTGGCGATCCGTGGCGTGCCGCGGCTGCGGCGGGCGATCTCGGCGGCGCCGCCCTCGTCGACCGTGATGTCGAGCAAGCGTGCCGAGCGGCGCACGATCGTCGAAAGGTGCTCGGGCCGGTAGAAGTCGAGCCGGTGCACGATGCCGAAGCGAGCCCGAAGCGGAGCGGTGATCAAACCGGCGCGTGTGGTGGCGCCGACCAGGGTAAAACGCGGCAGCTCGATTTTCACTGTCCGCGCCGCCGGACCCTGGCCGATCACGAGGTCGAGCTGATAGTCCTCGAGTGCGGGGTAAAGGATCTCTTCGACCGTCGGCCCCAAGCGGTGGATCTCGTCGATGAACAGCACGTCGCCCGGTTCGAGATTGGTGAGAATCGCGGCGAGGTCACCAGCCCGCTCGAGCACCGGCCCGGAGGTGCTCCGCATTGGCACGCCCATTTCGCGGGCGATGATGTGCGCCAGAGTCGTCTTGCCGAGCCCCGGCGGCCCGAACAGGAGGACGTGATCGAGCGACTCTTTGCGCTCGCGCGCCGCGCGGATGAAGACGCGGAGGTTCTCGACCACCTTCTCCTGCCCGACATACTCCTGCAGCTGTTGCGGCCGAAGCGTCTGCTCGACGCCGAGATCCTCCTCGGCAGGTGTCGCGGAGAGCAGCTCGCGGTCGTTGGACCGTTCGTTCGCCCCGTCGTTCGACCCCTTGTTCGACATAGTGCGATTCTATGGCCTCAGGCGCGCGAGAGGCGCTTGAGCGTGGCGCGTAGAAGCTCGTGGAACGCGGCGCCCGGCATCTCGCTCCGGGTATCGGCGACCGCGCGTTCGGCGTGCGCGAGCTTGTAGCCGAGATTCACCAGCGCGAGAACGAGATCGTCGGCGACCGGAGTTGGGCGGATGGGGAGATCGGCCGCGAGATCCTGCACTCGTTCGCGAAGCTCGAGCACCATGCGCTCCGCCGTCTTCTTGCCCACGCCCGGGATGGTGGTGAGCCGCGCGGTGTCGCCATTGGCGAGCGCGGCGAGAAGATCGTCTGGGGCCATCCCGGAGAGGATCACTTGGGCGAGCCGCGGCCCGATGCCGTTGACCGCGATCAGCTTCTCGAAGAGCTGCTTCTCGCGTTCGCTCCAGAAACCGTAGAGCGCCAGCACGTCCTCGCGGGCATGAGTATGGATCTGGAGCTTCACTTCGCTGCCGAGGCCGCTCTTTTCGAGCTCGTAGAAGGTCGAAAGCGGCACGTTGACGGCGTAGCCGACGCCTTGGACCTCGAGCACGACGCCCTCGGGAGAGCTCTTGAGAAGAAGGCCTCGGAGGTGACCGATCATCGGTCTGGATTCTAGCCTGCGAGACCTCTAGGCCAGCCCGCCCACGGGGCCGCCGTGCTAGACTGCACACTTCTTTGTGCAACCGGTGCGAACCCTCCCGACCTCACGATGAACTTTGCCTACGGCTTCGGACTGTCTCTGGTGCGCCTCCTGCTCTCGCTGTTCGACATTTACGGCTTCGTGATCATCGCCCGCGCCCTGATCTC
>JBDTNL010000048.1:0-29712 GCA_039933785.1 Acidobacteriota bacterium | reverse complement strand
CACCGTTGCCAACCACATTCGGATCGGCAACTAGTGTCTTCACGGTGGGCCCGGCCTCGGTCGGGCCCACCGCTTTACTCGCCCTTGCGACCTGCCTCTCGCTGCTCAGCGAGGGCCAGATCGGAAGAGCGAATCGCTCCTCCTGACCCGCTCTTGTCAACCAGCATCAAGGCTCTATGGGAGCTCGAAGACGAATGAATCGGACCCTCAGTTCGACCCGCTCCGCCAGGTTCACGCTCGCAGCGCTCGCCATGGGCTTTGCTTCATCGGCAGCTTTCGCTCAAACACCCATTGCCGGGAACTGCGACTCGGACGGAAGTTGCGGCCGCCTGTCGTGCAAGGCGCCCGCACGCATGGTGCCTTCCGCGCTCTGGGGAGAGCTCGAGCCGGTCTCTATTGCCGGGGACAACACGGCCTTCAACGAATTCCTTCAGCCGTACGGTACCGCCAACCCCTTCTGGGTCGGCGTCGACGTGGATTCCGGTTATCTGTATGCCGCGATCTCGCACGGCATCCAGGTCCTCGACCTGCACACGAATCCCGCCAGCCCGACGGTGAACAAGGTCGTCGACGGACCGTCGACGCTCCGCTTCTGGCCCTTGGGCGAAGTCAAGCAGCCGCTACGCGGCATCGACGTGGAAGGCAGCCTGGGCGGTATCGTCGGACAAGCCGGAATCGGCACCGCGATCTTCGACTTCACGAATCCCATCGGCCCGCGACTCCTCTACCAAGACAGCGCTTACGACGGCAGCCAGATTTACGCCACCACGATCGGCGCGAAGAAGTACGCTTTCAGCGCCGCCGCCACCGGCGTGCGAACCGGTGTCGCGATCTACAACATGACCGTCGCCAGCGGGTTCTCAGCCTGCCTACAGAACACGGGAGCCTGTCCGGGCGTCTTCCTGGGTGTCATCGGCAACGGCGCGGCCTACGTGCACGGTGCGGGCAACTACGTCGCGTTCAGCTCATTGAGCAGCACGCAGATTTGGGACGTCTCCAACCCTGCGGCACCCATCGGCCCGCGGATGAGCGCGTTCGCGTTCCCGTCCAGCGCCTACGGTCTCGCGATGTGGCAGGTCGGCGGCACCTACTACTTAGGAATGCGCACCGGCACCGAGGGGCGCATCTACGACGTGAGTTGCATCGCCTCCGGCCTCGGCTGCACCTCGGGCTCGCCGGGAACGTTGATCTGGTCGCAGGCCATGCCGGGCGGCACGCCCGAGCTCACGGTCACGTACTCGACCAGTGGATCGCGGCGGTTTCTCTACTTCGGCAACGACAACAAGTGCGGCAGCGGCCCTCCGGACGCGCAGCGCGAGTTCTTGATCGACGTGACCAACCCGGCCTCGGCGCACGACATCACTCCGCCGACTACCGTCCTGGTTCAAAACTCCGGCGGCGTCGCGCAGCCAACCGGCTACTGGAACTGGTACTACCGCCGGAACCCGTCGGGCTTCAACCAGGTCATGCCACGCAATGGCAAGTTCTACAACGAATACTTCTACCGCGCCGCGTTCAGCATGATGGACGTGCACAAGCTAGCCGGCGGCGTCGCCCCCACAGCCAACTTCAGTTGGAGCCCAACCGAGATCTATCCCGGCACGCCGGTGTCGTTCACCGACCTCTCGAGTGGAGCCCCGACCTCGTGGAGTTGGACCTTTGCTCCCGACGGCTCGCCTTCCTCCGCGGTGTCGCGCAATCCAGCCAACATCACGTTTGCGGCGATGGGCACCAAGGCGGTCGGTTTGACCGCCACCAACACCGTAGGTCCGAGCTTGCTCAAGACTCAGCAGGTGCCGGTGCTCGATCCCGCACCCGCGATCGCCGCGGTCAACATCTCGCCGACGAATCCCGTGGTTTGCCAACCGGTGACCTTCTCGGCGACCGGGGTCACGGGCAAGCCTGCTCTCGGCTACAGCTGGAACGTGGCGACGAACCCCGGCGGCCAGTCGGCCGCGTCGAGCACGAGTCCCGGCTTCACCTGGGTCACGAATAGCAGCACGACCCCCGGCGGGTACTCCTCTACTCTGCAGGTCCAGAACACCAGCGGCACTGCCACCAAGAGCATCAACTTCACCCTCGGGTCCTTGGCGATGCTCCCGGCCGGCGGCACCTTCACGCCGAGCAATGACTCTTTTTCTGCGGGCACCGTCCAGTTCCATGTTGCGGTGGCAGGCGCGACTGAGTGGAATTGGGACTTCGGCGACGGTGCCGGATTCACCGGTTGGACGAACGACCCGGTCGCCGGACCGAACCCTACGCGGTCATACACCACGACGGGCAACAAGTCCGTCGTCGTCCAAATCCGCAATTGCGTGGAGCTGGCGCGCTCGAGCAGCACGCTGACGGTAAACATCTCCCAGCTCACGCCCTTGGTCGCCGGTTTCCAGGCGCAATGCGGCATCTTTGGGTGTGATGCGACAGTGGGCACGCCACTGGTCTTCACGGATACCTCCAGCGGTGGCCCTGATCATTGGGACTACGACTGGGATGGCAACGGTACTTACGAAGATGCGGGGCATACGACTCCGGTGACTGTTCACACCTACGTCGTTGCGGGAAGCTACCATCCCAAGCTACTGGTCCACCGGGGTGCAGAGACCGCCTCGTTCACTCACAGCAACATCGTGGTTGATTCGGGCGGACCGTCGGCGTCGATCACGATCAGCGGATCGAGCACGGTGAACATCAACACGGCGTTGGTACTTACCGGTATCCCTGCCAGCTGCTCCGCCTCAGCCACCGGCTGGACCTGGAGTGTGGGGACGGGTTCGATCACCGGCCCGGCCAATACCTCGGCCATCTCGGTCAAGTGGACCACGGTGGGTACCAAGTCCGTCTCGGTCACGAATACCGGCTGTACGGGAGCGTCGGGTTCCAAGTCGGTGACGGTCACCGATCCGAACACCAACCCCGGGACCCTCGCGGCCGCCTTTACGGTGACGCCGGCGAGCCCAGCGATCGCGCAGAGTGTTACCTTCGACGGTTCGTCGTCGACTGGAGCGCCCACCGGATACTCTTGGGACTTCGGCGACGGCCAGAACGCGACCGGCGTTACCGCGACCCACGCCTACGCGACCGCAGGAACCTACACTCTCCGACTGACCGTTACCAAACCGGGCACCGGAGTGTTCTGCCCGGGCGGCACCTGTTCGGCGGAGAAGGCCCAGCCAGTAATCGTCGGCGCGACGCCGCCGATCCAAGTCGATTTCACGACCTCGGCTCCATGCACCAACCAGTTCGGCTTGCTCACCTGCTCCGGCAACGCGGGGGCGGCGATCAACTTCGTCGCCACGGGCGTCGGAGCCACCAGCTTCACCTGGAGCTTCGGCGACGGATCGCCCAACGCAACCGGCGGAACGGTGAGCCACGCCTTCGGCGAAAGCGGCTCGTTCACGGTGACAGTCACCGGCACGGACGGGCACACGTCGCAGATCAAGAGCCGCGTCTTCCAGATCGACGGCGCGACGTTCCCGCTCGACTACACGACCTCGGCGACTTGCAGTAGCCCGCTGGGGATCGAGAGCTGCAATGGCCACACCGGGAGCGCGATCGACTTCACCGCGGTGAGCGCGAGCGCCACCAGTTACGGCTGGAGCTTCGGTGACGGGACCCCCGACACGACCGGAGGGACGGCGCGGCACACCTTCGCCAATCCAGGGTCGTATCAAGTGATGCTCACCGCGAGCGACGGCCATACCAACGCGAGCAAGAGTCGGTCGTTCGTGATCACCGGAGTCCCGGTCCCGCCCAGCAGGTCGGTGATCGTGCCGTGGGTCGGCCAGACGCCGGCGCCGGCTCAGCAGACGAGCGATCTGTTCATCAACAATCCGGGAACCGTGGACCTTCCGGTAACAATCACCTTCCGCAAGCGCGGTGTTCCTGACACGAACCCGCCCAAGGTGACGCGAACCGTACCCGCTCGCGGCACACTGCTGGTCACGGACGTGCTCGGCCAGCTGTTCACCCAGCCAAATACCGGGTTCCTCGTGGTCACGGTCGACGGAATTCAGCAGCTTCCAGTGGTAGCGGAGATCAACACCACGACCTCCTCGACCGGAGCCCGCCTCACGCAATCCATCCCTGGCTTGCCCCTCGATTCGTCGAATTCCCAATCCACGGGACAGAAGCTGCATCTCGTAGGGTTGAGCGACGGGCCGGACAGCAACTCCGCCGTCGGTATCTCGAACGGGGGTGGCGGCAGAGCGGATGTCCGACTGGAGTTCTTCGGCGCGGACGGTTCGCCGCTCTCGACCTCCGACCCCATCGTACTGGCGGGTTCGAGCCAGAAGCAGCTTACTCTGCAGCAGCTGCGCGGCACATTCAGCGTCGGCTCTCAGCGCGACTATCGGGTCGAGATCGAGTCGCTGACCGATGGCCAGGTCTTCACCTTCGGGGCCGGTCGGAGCTCTACCACGGCGGATCCCTCCTTCCTCCGGAGCCGGCCGGCGAACAGTCCGAAGAGCTACTTGCTCGGGGTGTTCGATACCAGCGCCAACACGACATCTCGATGGCAGTCGGACTTGGTCATCGCCAACCCGGCAGACGCCGCTCAGTCGGCGGTGCTGACGTTCGTAGCCAATGGAGTCGGTGCACCGTCCGCACCGGTGACGATCAACTTGGCGGCCGGAGAGACCAAACGCCTGGTGAATGTGCTCGGCACCACGTTCAACGCCACGAACAAAACCGGCATGGTGATCTCCCAGGCGGCCGGCTCGGCGGGAACCTACCCCGTGCTCTCCGCGCAGAGCTACGACAACACCACACCCACGCGACGCTACGGCGAGACGGTCGAATCGTTCACCGAGTCTGAGGCCGCGGGACAGGGGCACCACATGGTCCTGCTCGGGCTCCGCCAGAGCACGGCTTACGATTCCGTGTTCTGGGTAGCGGGCGTCGGCTCCGCGACTGCGGTCTACGACATCATCTTCCGGGACTTCCAGGGCAACCAACTCCTGAAGATCGCCAACAAGCGCGTCGGCCCGGGGCGGTTGAAACAGTACCCGGGGAGCGCGGTCGCCAACGCACCGAACGGCTTGTTCAGCGTTGACATCGTCGTGCGGGCCGGGCAGATCATCGCTGCCGGCAAGGTGACCACGTTGAGCAGCAAGGACCCGGCCTACATCAAGGGTCAGGCCTACTGAGTCCGGTCCCACGCCGGCAACTTTCCGGCGAACCACTCGTCCGCTGATCGAGGAGCGCTCCGCAGTTGGGGCGCTCCTTTCATTTCTGGACGTTTCTGTCGTGGTAATTTCGCCCGCGATGAAACCTCAATCCAGCCGGCGCCGCCTTCTACTTTTTGTGGTGTTTTTCACCAACTTGCTTTCGCTTGGGTGCCAGGTCCTTTGGGTGCGCAAGCTGGCCTTCCTGTTCGGTTCGACCGCTGCCGTCTTCGCCACGGTCTTGTCGACCTTCCTGCTCGGCTTGGCATTCGGTGCTCTTGCCGGCGGCCGCTGGGCCGACCGCACAGCGCGGCCGTGGCGGTTGCTCTCTCGATTGCTGCTCGTGCTCGGCGCCTGGTGCGCGATCAGCCTGCCGCTCTTCGATCTGGCGCGCCGGCTATACCTCGCAATCGCTCCGGTCGGACTCGAGCCGGCGGCCGCGGCGAGCGGCAAGGCGCTCGTCGTTCTGGCGTGCCTCATCGTGCCGACCTTCGCCATTGGCGCCGTCTTCCCGCTGGCGACGCGGCTGTTGGCCGAGGGTACACGCCAACTCGGCGCAGACCTCTCGCTCGTCTACGCCATGGACACCCTGGGGGCTGCTTTGGGCGCCCTGCTTGCCGGGTTCATCCTGGTCCCACACCTCGGCCTATCGACCGCGACTCTCCTCCTCGGAGGAGCGGCTCTCCTGCTCGGGTTCCGGTTGCAGATCGAGCGTTCTCCGACACCGACCGCGTCCAAGGCACCGCCAGCCGATCGCGAGTCATCGCCTCGACTCTGGATGGTGCTGCTCGCATTCTTCCTGTCCGGTGCCGCAGCACTGCTGCTCGAAACTGGATGGAACCGATTCTTCTACGTGTTGAACGGCACCAGTGTGTCCTCACTCGCCATCGTTCTCGCAGGCTTCCTGAGCGGCCTCGGGGCGGGCAGTTTCCTCATGCGCCGGTTCATCGGCAGAATCGCCGATCCCCATCTTGCAGTGGCGGCGCTCTTCGGCACCATCGGACTGAGTGGAATTCTCGTTCTGCGCTCGGCCGGTCTTTTCGGACGCCTCTACATGGGCGCCTTCCAGACGACCTCGAGCTACAACGGATTTCAACTCGAGGTATGCGCGGTGATCTTCGCCATCGTTTTTCTGGCGGCGATCGCGATGGGCGCCAACTTTCCGCTGGTCGCGCTCATCTGCGCCGGCGACTCTCGCACTCGCGGGGCGTCGATCGGCCGGGTCTTTTTCAGCAACACGCTCGGCGGCGTGGTCGGCGCCTTCCTCGGAGAGTTCGTGCTGCTGCCGCGCTGGAGCTTCGCCGGCCTCTCCTTGGTGGCCCTGGCGCTCTATGCAGTTGCCGCCGCCATCTTCCTCGCCCTCTCGACGACCGGGCTGCGCTGGCGCCCGATAGTGGCGGTCGCGGCAGTGCTCGCCGTGGCAGTCGGCTGCTCACCGCTCGTCGTCCCGTTCGAGCTGCCGTTCCACGCCCTCTACTACCACGGACTTCGGGCGGGCACGTACGAGCACTATCGCCAGGAAGTCGACGCCATGCACCTGCGATGGCAGAAGGATGGCTTTTACGGGCGTGTGGCGACGGTCGAGTATCAGGGCTTCCTCTTGCTGAAACACAACGGCAAGACTGACGCGAGCGATGGCGGCGACAACTACGCGCAGACCTGGCTCGCGCAGGCTCCGTTGCTCCTCCATCCGAACCCCAAGGCTGTACTGAATATCGGCCTCGGCGGCGGCCTCACCTTGCGCGGCGTGGTGCATCACCCTGAGGTCTCCGCGATCACCCAGGTCGAGATCGACCCCCTCGTGGTCGAAGCCGCGCGAACGCAGTTCGCCGCCCTCAATCAACACGCTCTCGAGGATCCCCGCGTCCGTGTGGTCATCGCCGACGGGAGAAATTTCGTCGACGGCAGCCCGGAGCGCTACGACGTGATCGTGTCCGAGCCGCCCAACATCTGGGTGGCCGGTGTGTCCGGTCTGTTCACCCAGGAGTTCTACACCGCGGCGCACGCGCACTTGAACGCCGGCGGGATCCTGTCGCAGTGGCTGCCGATTCATGAATTGGAGAAGGCCGACTTCGCGGTGGCCCTGAAGACCTTGCGCTCGGTGTTCGCGCACGTGGCGGTCTGGAGCAACGGCTCGGACGCGATCGTCCTCGCCTCGGATTCACCGATCAGGCCGGTCCGCGATCCTCAGGCGCCGCGAGCTCTGTCGCCGAGCACCGTCCAGGACCTTGCAGCCGCCGGCCTTCCCGCCGCCTCCATCGACGACGTCCTCGGAGCACCGCAATTCAGCGAGCAGGCCGTAGAACGCTTGGCGGCGGAAGTGAACGAGATCAACACCGACAACCTCCCGCTGCTGGAGTTCCGAACCGCTCAGAACCTATACACCTTCAATCAGCCTAGCTATCGGGCTGCTGCCGAGCGGCGCCGGCAATGAGAGGGAGCAGGGCCGCCTAGAAATGGAGTGGGCCCGGCCACTCGCGTGGACCGGGCCCGCTGCTTCTCGAACGCCGGTGGCAGCCTATTGGCTGCGCTTCAGCCACCGCAGGTTGATACTGCTCGAACGGCTGGCGTCGAAACCTTCGTAGGTGGAGAGTTGGTCGCCCGTCCGGCCGACGACAAGGGCCAGGCGTGCCTGCGCATTGGGACGATTCTGGTTGACGTTGAACTCGCTGCCCACGCGGGCACCGGCGCCATCGAGACCAACGGCGCGTACGGCGTTGGGCAGGTGGTCATCGTAGGCGAGCCATTGCGCGGTGAACCCGCCGTCCAAGGTCGTCGAGACCACCGGGTAGACCTCCCACTGGGAGTTTCCGACTGTGATTGGGAACTGATTTCCGAGCGGGCTCCCCGAGGCACCCAGGAGGCGCCCGTAGGTGCGATAGCGATCCGGCTGAGCCTTGCCCTGCCATGCCGCGAGGAACTGACGCGTCGTCGCGTTGAACGCCGCAGTGGGCCGGTCCTGCGAACCCACCACTCGCTGATTCAGCTGCACGGCACCGGCCAACGGGCTCAGGGAGGCATTGAAGGTACGCGCGAAGACGCCGCTCTGTGACGAGTCCGGCGCATCCCAAAGCGCCAGCACGTTTCCGCGGTCATCGGCCGCCAAGGCGACGTCACGGGCCGGCCCGGCGGGAGACAGGTGCACCTGGGAAGCCCCGAGCGTGCCGGAGGTGTCGAGGGTGCGGGCGAACACGCCTGCGCTGTTGTCACTCTGCCAAGCCACGACGAAACGGCCCGCCTTGCACGCCTTGGGCGCGCCGGTTCCACATGTCAAGCGACTGACCTGCGGGCGGCTCTGGAATCCCGTCGAGTCCGTATTGACGCGGAAGGCAACTCCGAGCGGAGCGCCGGTGCCATCGAAGCGCTGGCCGAAGACGTCCTGATCGACGATCTGCCGGTCTTCGTGAAAGAAATCCACCCGAACGTCGGCGATCTCATTCGTCCAGAAGACGTAGAAGCTGCTGCCCGCGGCATCGTAGACGACCACGGGATCCTTCCGGTCAGTGACGCGCGCCGCGCCGGGGACCGGAGGATGGTCCAGGTTTGCGACCAGCGCGGCTTCGGTGGCGAGCGCACCGCCCGCACTGATAGAGCGGGATCGAAGACCCAGGTTGGCGTCTGCCCAAACGACCACGGCCCGCCCGTCGGCTGCGATAGCGGCTGCGGGCGTGCGCTGATAGTGGTGCCCCCCACTCTTCACGACCAACTCAGGTCCCGACGGCAACGTAGCGGCCGTGACGGGTGCAGCCACGATCAGGCCCAAAAGTGCGACGGCTTTCTTGTCCACGGGGTACCTCCGGTAAATGCGATTATGGCATGACTCTAGACCCGCGCGTCGGCCCTTGTCAACCAGCACCCACCACCACAAGCCAACGCGCGTTCCGCTCTACGCGTTGCCCGGGGCGGCTAGTTGCTAGGCGGGATCGCGACTTGCGGCGAGAACGGGTAGTAGCCGGTGAACGTGTTGTGGAAGTAGTTGGTCATGTTCCAAAACACGTTCATGCGCTGACCGTCTCCAGGGGGCAGGGAAGGATCGTCGATGACTTCGCGATTGTCCGCGGAAAAGCCCGGCGTGGAGGCGATCAAATAGAACTGCCAGATATCCCGATCGCCGGTCGCCTGGACATCGATGATCTCTCGCTCCGTGGGTACGCCATTGCGACCGACCGTCGATCCGCCGAGTCCCTGCGGGCGATTCGCAAACCACCATTGGAGCGCATCGACGAGGACGGGTCGCACCTCGTTGTTGGGTCCGATCCAAGACTTCATGCGAGGACCGATCGTGCCGGGGCCGTAGCGCATTTCGTACGTCTGCTGAACTAACGGATCCGAGATATCCAAGTAATAGGGATTCGGGTGAGCACCGACCGCCCCCGGATCGGCGCTCATGTTCATGGCGTAGTACGTGAACCGATTGCTCAAGCTATCGAGCTTGTAGCCCGACAAGCTCAGGCCACGAGGACCCGGCTCGTAGCCGACCCCGGGGAGAGTCTGCGCTGCGGATGACGCAGCGACGAACGCCAGAGCAGCCCACAAAATCCGGTGTGAACGATCGGTCATCTCACCTTCTCCACTTCTTTTCTGGTGTACGGCCAGCGGCAACTGGTTTGCACCATTCTACTGCGGCTTCGTCGTCGCACTGCGCGGATGGATCTTCCACACCCGCAGGGAGCCGCTGTCACGGCAAGCCTTCGGATCGTTCAGAAGGTCCGTTTCTCCCGACCAGGATATCGCGATCTCGGGCTTGCCGTCGGCGTCCAGATCCTGAATGCGAAGGCCGGCTCCCGAGCAACCCACCTGGCCTTGCAGCTCCGGACTCTTCTCGGAGACCCAGCTGTCGCCGGGTTGCTGCAGAAGAACCCAAACCTGGCCATCGGCTCCCAGGGCCACGATGTCATCGAGGCCATTACCATCGAGATCGCCCGTCGCCACGCGCACGGGACCCTGTCCCTTTTTCTCCTCGAACCACAGGGTCCGGCGGGTCCAGCCGGTCTTCTCCATTCGGTAGAGGTCGATGAGGCGCAGCGTCATCCCGGCGTCAAAGCTCAGGGCGGCAGTGACCACGTCGAACGAGGCCGGCCCCGCCCGGCGAAGGGGAGCGGAGGACCACACGTTAGTTCGCGGCGGCAGCGGAAGCGACTGTTGACGCCAACCATCCTTGTTCCGGCCGAGGAAAACGAGATCGCGATAGTCCATCCGACCTGAACCCACGAGGAACCCTCGGCCCTTCGAATCCGGAACCAGCTGGAGGTCTTCTCCAAAGAGATCGCTCGACTTGTCGCTCTCGTTGACCCACTCCCACTCAACCCGCGCCGGGTCGCTCGAGGCGTTCCGATACAGGCGCACGCCTTCCGTCCCCTGGACCGGCGATGAGCCGGGAGTGGGCATCCTCGGACCTTCGCTCAAGGCCAGGAAGCCCGCCTTCGGCTTGTCATCCCAAGTCACCGCCTGCACTTGCTGGGAGGAGAAGCCCATGGGCTCCGCGGCTTTGGATCGCCACGGTAGGCCCTCATTCGCCGTGGTGAACTTTCCCTTGCCATCGCCCATCAAGGCTCGCAGCCCTAGCAAGTGGACACCAAGCACCATGTCCAGGTGGTGATCGCCGTTAAAGTCGCCCACCGAAACATCACCGTAGTCGTAGGTCTGACTCGGGAAGGACGCCTCGCGCCACAAGCGCCAGTTGCCCTTGCCGTCTCCCAGGAAAACCTTGGGGACCCGATCCCCCTTGCGGGCTGGACCATGGACGAGGTCCAAGAAGCCATCCTCGTTCATGTCGGCGAATTCGAAGCTGTTACGCCACTGACCACTCGTCGGGAGGCCGTGTCCAAAGTCCACCCCCTCGAGACCATCGACCTCTTCGAGCGGCTGCGGCAGATGCTGGCGGAGCTCATCCGCCTTCTTCTCGCGCTGCTCGGCAACCGAGGGCCCGGGTGGGGGCGAAATATCGCGATAGAGCCGGAAATAGAAGAAGGCATCATCCTCGCGATCGACCTCGAGAGTGCCCCAAGCCGTCCTCACTCGAGTCGGAGACAGCCGCAGATACTGCATACGGGCCCTGTCGAATTTCTCGAGCTTGTACTCGCGTCCATCTTCGGCTTTCAACCACGTCTCTTCCGCCGATGGCGCCTCCGGCGACGGCGTCGGCTCTACTGTCACGGGCTCCAACGCGGGCGCGGTCGGCTGCGCAGATGGGCTCGACACTGCGGGCGGGGTCGGGTCGGGCGCCTTCGCCGGCTGGGTTCGGGTACTGCTCCCGGAGGTGCTGCAACCCGCAAGGGACAAGACCGCCATGGCCAACGTCGTGACTACGGCATGCCTGCCCTGAATCATTCCTCGTCTCACAGGGACATCCTCCTAGAGTGAAACAGTGTTGACCGGAGGTGCGTGGGGCACCCCGGGCTAGAAGCCAGGGTCTATTGAAAGCGACCGCTGATGGGTATTTCGATCAGGGGCGCCTTGGGACTCGCGGTATGAACCCGCACGACACCACGAAAGTCTCCGCTCGGCGTCGGCGGATTCACTGCCAGATGAATCTTGTAGTTACGACCGGGCTTCACAGTCTCGAGGTCGAGTTTTAAGCCCTTCAGGTCGGTGTCGATGCCGGTCACCGGGATCTCCTCGGTCGAGAACACCTGCACGACCAAGCTGCCGATTCGCGGTTGATCGGCCTTCACCAAGCCAAGGTCGGCGCTGGCCGGCGTCACCGCGACGACCGGCCGGACGAATCCCGAAACCTCGAACCGTACCGTCTGTTGCCGCGGGTGGTCGGTGAGGATTTCGAACCAGGCCGAAAGGGGGCCGACTGGTGCGTCCGGAGACAGCACGGTCTCGACTCG
Organism: Acidobacteriota bacterium; assembly: GCA_039933785.1. Classification (GTDB taxonomy): domain Bacteria; phylum Acidobacteriota; class Thermoanaerobaculia; order Multivoradales; family JAGPDF01; genus JBDTNL01. The sequence goes on along the minus strand of JBDTNL010000048.1, from coordinate 17,714 downwards.
CCATTGCTTACCCTTCGCATCGGGGCGGCGCTCGGTCTCGGTCGCCTCATGAAAACTCGCGGCCAGGAAGGCGTATGGCGACTTGACAGAAAGGATATTGAAGTCCTTGCCGTCGGTGGCCCACAGCGTCTGCACGATGCGGCCTGGAATCTCCTTCTGCACATAGATGTAGCGCGCATAGCCCGGCTGAATGCCGAGAATAGGGGCCACCCGCGCGATCAAGACGAAGTTGAAGAGCGGAGCCGCAGGGTCGTTCGTCTTGAGGGTGAACGCCTCTTTCAAGGCTCCCACCATGTCGGCGGTGTCGAAAACGACCCGGACCTCGCCCGATGCGCCAGGCGCCACGGTCTTGTCGTAGTCCACTGTGACGCAGGCGCAATCCGCAGTCGCGCCGAGAATCTGCAGGGCTCCCGTCCCTTCGTTCCTAACCACGAAGACGTTCGACAGCCGATCCCCAACGGACGCCTTCCCGAAGTCGTGGACGGCTTCGGCGACCACCGCCTTGGGCGAGGAGGCGGGCCTATCCACCCCAAACACGGCGGACGCGAGAGAGCAGAGGACAGCAAGGATCACTAGACGGCGCATTGTTCAGCGAACTCCTTTGGGTCGAACGGGCGAAGGGGTGTCAGACGAGCTTCCAAGCGCAGCGACATGCAAGTCACGAGCCAGTCCCGAATCTCAGATGAAGTCAACAAACGCCGGCCGCAAGCGGCGGAAGACCAACCAACCAGCAACCAGCGTCGCAGCGGCGCAAATTGCCAGTGTGAGCACACCAGGAATCATGCCATGTCCGCCGAAAAAAGCCCGCCGATACAGATGCACGAGGGCCGTGAGTGGATTTGCGGCGATCAACGTCTGGAAGCGCTCCGGCACATATGCCAGCGGGTAGACAATCGGGGTGATATAGAACCACGCCCCAAACAGCATCCCGAGGACCTGCGAGATGTCCCGCAGAAACACATGCGCCGAGGCCAAAAAGAGCCCCAGTCCCAGGGTCAATGCCACTTGCAGCGGCACCGCGAGAAGCAACCAGGGCAGGCTCTGCCAGGAGAGAGCGCCCATGGTCGCCAGAATTGCGGTGAACAACGCCGTGGCGATCGCCTCGTGGACGAGCGCGGTCAGCACACATGTGGCGACAAGCAGCTCCGACGGGAAGCGCAGCTTTTTCACTAGGTGCGCCTGGTCGGTGACCGACGTGGCCGATCGGGTCACCCCCTCGCTGAACGCCAGCCATGGCAGCAGGCCCGCGAACAGGAACAGGCTGAATTTCGGAGCCTGTTCTCCGACCAACGACACCTTCATGACCGACCCGAACACGAAGGAATAGAGCACCAGCTGCCACACCGGCTGCAAGAAGGACCAGAAGAAGCCCAGCAACGAGCCGGCGTAGCGCGATTGCAGGTCGCGTTTCACCAGTTCCCGCAGCATCAACCAGCGCGCCGAAAGCACCAACGGCAAACCCTCCCCTCTTGCAGGATTTCGGCCCTGCAGATCATCATTCTTAGGCCCAGAAGGAGTGCCGAGGCGTCCTCCTCTTCGGCCTGCAAATAGTATCTCCGCGGGACTTGATTCGTATGCCAGTCTGACATACAGTTCCCGACAGAATGGCTAGCGTGCACAAGATTCGCCAGGTACAACTGGTCGGTCGAAAGATTCGCGAGTTGCGCAAAGAGAACAAGCTCACGCAGACGGAGTTGTCGGCGCGCATCGGCATCCAACAATCGGATCTCTCGCGCATGGAAAAGGGCGAGTATCGGGTGAGCCTGGACACGCTCTTCCGGATTCTTGCCGAGTTCAACATTGGTATCGGCGAGTTCTTCGACGCCGTGACCAAGGACGCCATGACTCCCCGCAATCTCCAGCTGGTTCGCGATCTCAGCGATCTTCCGAGCGAAGCCCGCCGCGAGGTGTACAATTTAGTGGCTGTGAAACGAGCTCAGATGCGAGGCGACGAGAGCGCTTGAGGCCCTTGCCAAAAAACATGGACCCCATCCTCGACAATCCACGCCGCGCGGTGTTTTCGCTCCTGCGCCGCCGAGCCCGCCAGGCTTATCGCCTGGGCGAGTTCGCCGAATCGCTGGCGCTCTATGATCGCGCCTGGGAATGGGCGCGGCGTCACGGGGGGCCAGACGACCTGGATCGCGCCCTCTGCGGCCGCGCCTCTGTCGCGATTGAGCTCGGGAACGGCGACGGATTGGTGAGCAGCTTGCGCGAGGTTCTCATGCGCAGCGCCAACGATGAGAACTGCTTCCTGGCCGCGAACAATCTGGGCCGGGCCTACGAGCTCAAGCGCCTTCCCAAGAAGGCCGCGTTTTACGCTCGCATGGCGTACGATCGCGCGCTCCTCGTGGGCAGCCGCGAATGGCTGGCATCCGCGCTCAACCTGCTGGGGAACGCCTGTCTCGCCGAGAGCCGGACCGACGAGGCCAAGCAGCAATACACCGCTGCGCTGGAGTTGATTCCGAGGACCATGGAGACGTGGCGGGCCTTGATCGAGCAGAACCTCGGCTACGCCCATGTCGTCGATTCCAATCTGACTGCCGGTTTTGGGCTGCTCTACCGGAGCCTGAGAGCCTTGCGGCGCCTCGGCGCCTTGCGCTACACAGCCTCGGTGCATGTCGACCTCGCGTTCGGCCACCTCGAGGCCGGGCGGCCGCGGTTGGCGCTGCGCCACGCCCGTGTGGCCATCAGCCGCGCCGAACAAGACGGCGACCGGGAGCTGTTGAAGAACGCCCTCTATCTGCTTGGCGAGGCCGCGAACCTCAGCAACTCTAGCCACGAGGCGCGCCAGAGCTTCTCTCGGTTGCAACTCGAATTCTTCCCCAACTCCGGTCATCTGCCGGACTTCCTGCTCGCGGTTGGCGTGCGCGGCATGGTGAGCTTGAGGGCCTGATGCGTCGCTTCGGCCTCCTGTGCAGTGCTCTGCTGCTCACCGTCGCTCTGCCGGGATTGGCGCGAGGCACTTCCAGCTCGGCGCTGGGCGCCGACGGCAGCGTGTACTCGATCTCGACCGGCACCATGAAGCAGCTTTTCCCCAGACAGGTGAACGCCTACAACCAGTCCTATTCGGTCCTCGCGCTCGACATCAACCGACCCGGGCAGGCGCCGGTTCGCCAGATGGTGCCCGACACCGACGGGGCCGAGACCGAGTCCGCGCCCTACGTGCTCGTGGACGAAACAGGGACGGTGTTCCTGCTTTGGCAAACCCGCTTCAATATCAACACACTGCTCTACCTGCGCAGCCTGCAAGATGGCCAGTGGAGCGCGCCTATCTTGATTTTCGGCAACTCCTTCGCCGTCAAGAGCTCGCCTCAAATCGTCCTGACACAAGACAGGTTCTCGGTGGATGACGGATTGGGCGGCAGCACTGCGATCAAGCGGACCGTCCTTCACCTGATCTGGTGGGAAGATGCTGAGGGCGGTCGCGTGCTGTATGCCCCGCTGGTTTTGATCAACGGCCTGTACCAGGACTTGGACCAACCGCTGTTCACGCTCAATGATCTCGACAGCACCGAGGCATCGCCCGACCCGCGCATCGCCGAGACTCTCTATGAGTCTCCCCGCGTCCTCTCGGGTCAGTCGGATCACAGCGTTGTCATCGGCTTCACGAACTCGCGCAACGGACATGTCGCGACGGTCGAGGCGCTGCTGGTTCCGGGCGACCTGGGCACTCTTGCTGAAGCCGAGCGCGCGCACATCATCACCGGCGGGCGGAACTGGCAGGGCAACCTCGGCGGCCTCGGAGACGACGTGCGGGCTCACATCATCACCGGTGGACGCGGCGGACGTTTGAGTGCCAACGTCCTCAGCTTCCTTGGCGATCAGGTCCGTGCCCACATCATCACCAGCGGCTTGCCGGCGAGCGACAACGAATTGTTGGCGAGCGACATCCGCAACTTCCTCGTGCGGGCTGGCGCTGGATTGATGCAGGCCGGGCTGAGCGCATCCGGTGGCAACAGCGCGACGCTCCTGACGCTGGCGCAGGCCTCTTCGACCTCCACCTCGCCGACCGCTCCCGCTCAGTCGGTTCAGTTGCGATTGGTGTCCAGCCGTCCGGCCCCCATCACCGGTTCCGGACCCACGTCGATGTTCCTCTCCTCGGACGGCGCGCGCGTCACAACGGCGTGGGACGACACGGCGGGAAACGTCCTGTACTGCGAGTCGACTGATCAGGGCTGGACGGAGCCGGTCTCCCTGGTCCTTAGCGACACGCTTACGCACTCCGCGGCGTATCGCTTGCTCAGCGAGCGCCTGCGGGGGCACTGACCTTAGAGTTTTCTTCGTTAGCGGCGAGCCGCCGCAGCCACAACATCAGGCGCCTCGCGGCGCGCCGGCAGCAGACCCTTGCCCCGGGATGGCGCCGTCGGCAACGCCGCTGAACCCGTCAGACTCGCCCGCAAGGAATCGCGCCACGCCTTGAAGTCCGGCAGCTCCTTCTGCGCAATGACCGGCGCTTCGACGGCTTTCAAGCTCATGGGATCTAACCAGGATCCGCGAAGCTGAACTCGGTAGTCCAGGTGCGGACCGGTAGCGAGGCCTGTTTGACCGACGAAACCGATGACATCACCCTGTCCGACTCGCGCTCCCGCATGGACCTCAGGGGCAAATCTCGACAGGTGTAGGTAGCCGGTGATGTAGCCGCTGGGGTGCCGGATCTTGATCGCCTTGCCGCCGCCGCCATCCCAGCCCGCCGACAGAACTACACCTGACGCTGTGGCGCGCACGGGCGTGCCGATCGGCGCGCCCAGGTCGATTCCCCAATGCGGCACGACTTTCTTGAGGATCGGATGGAATCGCTGGGTTGAAAATCGTGAAGTGACTCGCGAGTAGGGAAGGGGCGACTTCAGGAACATCTTCCTCAGCGGCCGACCTTCCGCGTCGTAGTAGTCCGCGGCACCGAATCGATAGGCCTCGAGCTTTCTGCTTCCCGCCGAGTAGCGCAGCGCCAGTACAGCCCCGGGCCCGGTCGGCACGCCGTCCAAGGTGACGTCTTCGTACAGCACCGAGAACCGATCGCCGGGCTGCAAGTCGCGGTTGAAGTCCAAGTCCCATTGCAAAACATCGGACATCCGATACGCCAGCATCGGATTGCCACCGGCGGTGCGAATCGAGCCCTCGAGGGAACCCGAGAGGACGCCATCCAGCGTACGGACTCGCACTGAACGCTCACACGGGCGCCAAGATGAGCTCCAACTCTCGCCCTTGCGGTCCAGGCGGAGTTGGCCTCTTCCGTTGAGCGCAACCTCAATGGTTGCCCTCTCCGAGCCGCTCGCTCCAAAAGCCAAGAACCGGTCGCCCGGCTGGAGGCTTCGCGGATCCACGTACCGCAAGGCAGCTTGGCTCGCCACTTGCGCGGCAGCGTTGTCGAGTCCGAGGCCAACGAGTGCATCCGAGAGGGTCTGTCCGCGCTTCAAGCTGACTTCCGCGACCGGGCGCGCAGCGACAAAAGAGAGCGCCCGCGCCTCGGCGGCCTTTTCGAAAGCAATCGGTAACGCCGGCAGGGGAAGCTCGGCACTGCGACGAAGCTCACGTTCGGCGGCAGCCACTCCCGCCAACGAAACGAACGTCAGGGAAAAAATCCCGATCCGCGACGCCCATGGCAATTTCTTGGCGGGAAAAGAATTCTCCATGAGCCGCCTTCCCGAGAGATGTCTTGCAGTGCCGTTGGGTGGACTTTTTTGGACTGCTCGGGAGGAAGTTTAGCACAAGAATTGCCATAGCCTAGCGGCTATGGCCTGTCCGAGAGCCCTCAGTTCAGAGCATCATCGACGACCTTTTGCAGGTCGTCCGGGAGTCGCCCCTGGTAGGCAACGGCGCCATTCTTGATGACCAACAGCCCAGGCAGGCTCGCGAGCTTGAACTTCTTCGCCAACGCGCCCTCGGCGTCGAGATAGACCGGCACGCTAAACGGACTCGAGGCAACGAACTGCTTGGCCGTCGCGCGGTCCTCTTGGTAGTTCACTGCAACGACCGTAGCTCGCTTACCGGTTTGTTGGGCAAGGGAATTCACCCGCTCGGCAACGTTGCGACCTCTCGGCGACCACGATGCCCACAAGACGACTACAGTGTTCCCTTTGCCGAGGTCGGTCTCGCTCAGGCTGCCGCCCTCCAGCCCGGAAAGGGAAAACGCCTGAGCCATGGCGTCCGCCGTCCCCCGAACTCCCAGAGCGAGCGCAAAAGCAATCAGCATAGAGCCACGAATCCGCATCAAAGGCCCTCCTGAAAATCCTGGTCCGTCCCGTCCCGGCGGACAGTTGCCAGGATCCGAAGTCGCAAGTGCGCCGGAGCCGAAACGCGGCAACAGCGCTGGCGCACCAGTGTCAACAACCTCTGCAGGTACTGTGCCTGCCGGGCGCACTCCGAACAGGTCTCCAGATGCTGACGAAACGAGATCACGACCTCTTGGCCGGCCTCGTTGTCGGTCACTAGGAAGACCACCTGTCGGACTTCGTGGCAATTCATTGCTGGCCCGTCTCCGCGCTCATAACTTCCGTTGTTTCAACGCTTAGTCTCTTGGCTTTATTCCCCGGTAGACCGCCGGCCGGCCCCGCGGCTGCGCATCTTGGTCGGCGCGCCATCGCGAAGATAGCCATGCTCCTCGGCATACTGCAGCATGGCGTCTTCCAAGAGACGACGTCCTCGATAGAGACGACTCATGACCGTGCCCTGAGGGATCTCCAGAATCTCGGCGATTTCCTTGTAGGAGAATCCTTCGATATCCGCCAGAAGGACGACCATGCGGTAGTCCTGAGGCAGCGCATCGAGGGCCTGCTGAACATCCTCGTCGAGGACATTCTCGAGGAATTCATCCTCGGGGTTCTTGATCCTGCCGCCGGCCTCGTCGCTCAACTGGTTCTCGAACGCGCCCTCGATATCCGCGAAGTCGCTCTGCGGCGGCGTCTGCTGCTTCTTGCGGTAGCCGTTGATGAACGTGTTCTTCATAATCTTGAAGAGCCACGCTTTCAGGTTGGTCCCGGGTTCGAACTTGTCGTAGTTCTTGTACGCCTTCAGATACGTTTCCTGAATCAGGTCCTCGGCGTCTTCGGCGTTGCGGCTCATTCGATACGCTGTGTTGTACAGCGCATCGAGATACGGCATCGCCGCGTCTTCGAATGGCGGTCCCGCGAGCACGGGCATGACCGGAGCGTCCATCGCCTCTGCACGATACACCCATCGCGACGAGGCCAGCATGCCCTCTGGTAGACTTTGCCTCCCAAATGGTTGCAGAACAGCCACTTCCGACTACGGAACGACTCCTGAGCCTAGTCGATCAGTTGGCTGGACAGCGCGTCATTCTGCTCGCCGATCTGGTCGCCGATCGCTTTCTGAGCGGCACACCCAAGCGGATCAGTCGGGAGGCTCCGGTGCTCATCCTGAGCTACGAGGGCGAGGTTCTCGCCCCGGGCGGCGGCGCCAACGCGGTCGCGAACGTCGCCGCCCTGGGCGGAATCCCCTTGACCCTTGGCGTCGTCGGCGACGACGCCTCCGGTCGTGAACTGATGGCGGCGCTTCGTGAACACGGCGCCGCGACGGAGGGGGTCCTGGTCCGGTCGGGCTTTCGCACGCCGACGAAAACGCGCATCCTTGCCGGCGGCAGGCATGCGATCAAGCAACAGATCGTGCGCTACGACATCGAGGATCGGCTGGAGCTGACCGTCGAGGAGCGCGAGAAACTCGCGCGCCAATTGCGCGACTGGCAAGGCTCCGCCCGGGTGGCGGTGCTCAGCGACTATGGCTATGGCAGCGCGGAGCCAGCCCTTCTACCGGCCGTGCGCTCGGCGATCGGAAGCGCTGGCCTCATCCTCTGCGATTCACGCTACAGGCTGGCGGACTTCTCCGGACTCGACGCCGCCACTCCAAATGAGGAGGAGGCCGAGAATCTGCTCGGTGGACCGATCGGTGAGCATCCGAAGACGCTCGCCGAAAGCGGCAAGCGTATCCTCGAGCGCCTGCGCGGCCGCTTTCTCCTGGTCACGCGCGGCAGTCGCGGCATGGCCCTGTTTGCCAACGGCAGGTTGGCCGAAATTCCGGTGCACGGCACCGACCAGGTGGCGGATGTCACCGGCGCCGGCGACACCGTCATGGGTACTTTCGCCCTCGCCCTCGCGGCCGGTGCAACCCCCTTCGAGGCCGCGCTGCTTGCGAACTATGCCGGCGGCATCGTGGTGATGAAAATGGGCACCGCGACGCTGACACGTGACGAGCTCTCCGACGCCGTGCGCAACGATGCCGGCTCATCAGGGAACGTGCAATGGGCCTCGTACTAGACGCCGGGGCGCTCGCCGAATCGCTGGCCGATCTCAAGGCGAGGGGTCGCACGGTGGCGCTCGCCAACGGGCACTTCGATCTCCTGCACGTCGGTCACCTGCGCTATCTGCAGGCCGCTGCCGCCGAGGCCGATGTGCTGGTGGTGGCAATCAACGACGATGATTCCGTCGCCCGACTTAAAGGGCCCGGCCGCCCCGTGGTCCCCGCGGTCGAGCGTGCCGAGTTGCTCGCTGCACTGAAACCGGTGGACTTCGTCATCGTCTTCGCGGGCGATTCGCCTGCGCCTCTGCTCGCCCTCCTGCAGCCCGACGTGCACTGCAAAGGCACCGACTATGGCACTCCCGAGCGGGTGCCCGAGTACAGCGTCGTCGCGGCCTACGGTGGGCGCACCGTCTTGGTGGGCGACCCCAAGGATCACGCTACCAGCGATCTCATCGCTCGGGTTCGGAGTCTGCCCGGAAAGACGTGAGCACAGGCGCGCGACCGGCGGAGGATGCGCGAATCCTGCTGATCCGCACCAGCGCGCTCGGCGACGTGGTGCACGCGCTGCCGGTGCTGACGGCGCTGCGCCGGGCTCTCCCGCGCGCTCGTCTCGGATGGGTGGTGGAGTCCGGCTTCGCGCCCCTGCTCGAAGACCATCCCGACCTGGACGAAATCTTGCGGGTCGACTTGCGGAGTTGGCGCAAGAGCCTTTTTCAGGCCTCGACGCGACACGAAATCTCGAAGGCCAAGTCGCAATTGCGCGATTTTCGCGCCGACGTCGCCCTCGATCTGATGGGAAATCACAAAGGCGGCGCCTTGGCATGGCTCTCCGGTGCTCGCCGCCGCATCGGCCTTCGCCGCGCCGACCGCCGCGAGCCATCGAGCGCCGTCTGGCTCAATGAGCACGTCGTCGCTCGTGGTCGACACGCCGTGGAACGGGCTCTGGCCGTCCTTGCACCGCTCGGGGTCTCCGTCGACTCGGTGGACTTTGGCGGACAGAAGATCCTCTCTTCCACGCCGCCGGAGGCCGCACTCTGGATCGACACGCATCCCGAGCCCTTCGCCTTTCTTCACCCAGGCGCCGCGTGGGCCAACAAGCGCTACCCCCCCGAGTCCTGGGGTGCCGCTGCCGCCGCCTTGGGACGATCTACCGGATTGCGGATCGTGGTTGGCGCGGGACCCGGAGAAGAGGAACTCGCCGCCTGCGTGGCTGCGAACAGTGAGGGGCATGCCATCGCCTTGAGCGCGCCGTCCTTGGCGTTCTTGGTCACCCTGATGCGCCGGGCCCGTATCGTCCTCGGCGGCGACACGGGCCCCCTCCACCTCGCGCGGGCCCTAGGCACTCGGACGGTAATGGTGATGGGGCCGACGGACCCCGCCCTTCACGGGCCCTACCTCGAACCACTCGGCTCGCTGAGCCACGTACTGCCTTGCAGCTACTGCTACAAACGGCTTCCTGAAACCAAGTCTTGTCTGCTTGCGATCCCTCCCCGGCAGGTCGCCGAATGGGCCGTCCGACGCCTTGCCGAGTGATCCCCTTGCTGGCCCCGCTGGCCTTGCGCCAGGCAGCCTCTGTTAGACTGATCGCCATATGCCGCCTCCCCCACGCACTGCTGCAAAGCTCGGAGATCTGCTGCTCAAGTCGGGGAAAATCTCTCCCGAGCAGCTGCAAAAAGCGCTCAATATGCAGAAGGAGCAGGGCGGGCGCCTAGGCACCAACCTGGTCAAGCTGGGCTATCTCACCGACAACCAGCTGGTCGACTTCCTCTCCCAGCATTTCGGTGTTCCGGCGATCACGCTCGAGGGCGTGAAGATCGACGAAGCGATCATCAAGGTCATCCCGGCGGACGTCGCCCGCAAATACACCATCCTTCCGATCGCCAAGACCGGGGCCAAGGTCACGATCGCGATGATCGATCCGACCAACGTCTTCGCGATGGACGACATCAAGTTCATGACCGGCTACAACGTCGAGCCGGTGGTGGCCTCGGAGTCGTCGCTGCGGGCGGCGATCGACAAGTACTACGGATCGACGCACGCGATCGAGCTCAAGAAGGTGATGGAAGAGGTGTCGAGCGATTCCGGCGATTCCTCGCTCGAGGTCCTGGATGAAGAAGAGGACATCAACCTCGCGGAGCTCGAGCAGCAGTCCGAAGAGGCACCGGTGGTGCGGCTGGTCAACATCATGCTCACCGACGCCATCAAACGCGGCGCTTCCGACATTCACATCGAGCCGTACGAAAAAGAATTCCGCGTCCGCTACCGCATCGATGGTTTGCTCTACGAAATGATGCATCCGCCGCTCAAGCTTCGCGAAGCGATCACCAGCCGCTTGAAGATTCTCGCCAAGCTCGACATCGCTGAAAAGCGCTTGCCGCAGGACGGCCGCATCAAGATCTCGACCAAGATCCAGAACAAGCCCAAGGAGCTCGATTTCCGCGTCTCGGTGCTGCCCACAATCTTCGGCGAGAAGATCGTGATGCGGCTGCTCGACAAGGACAATCTGATGCTCGACATGACGCGGCTGGGCTTCGAGCCCGATTCGCTGCGTCGCTTCGAAGCCGCAATTCTTCGCCCGTACGGGATGGTGCTGGTGACCGGTCCGACCGGATCCGGCAAGACCAACACCCTCTACTCGGCCCTGCAGCGCATCAACACTCCCGAGGTGAACATCATCACCGCCGAAGACCCCGTCGAGTTCAACCTCCCGGGCATCAACCAGGTGCAGATGAAGGAGCAGATCGGCCTGAACTTCGCCGCCGCCCTGCGCTCGTTCCTGCGCCAAGACCCCAACATCGTCCTGGTCGGCGAGATCCGAGACTTCGAGACCGCCGAGGTCGCCATCAAGGCCGCCATGACCGGCCACTTGGTGTTGTCGACCCTGCATACCAATGACGCGCCATCGTCCATCAACCGCCTGATGAACATGGGCATCGAGCCGTTCCTGGTCGCCACCTCGGTGCACCTCATCGCCGCCCAACGACTCGTTCGCCGCATCTGCAGCTACTGCAAAGAGCCGGCGGATTTCCCGCCCTCGGCTCTGATCAACGCGGGCTTCAACGAGCAGGAAGCACGTACCCTGAAGCTCTTCAAGGGCAAGGGCTGTGAGCGCTGCAGCAACACCGGCTACAAGGGTCGTGTCGGCCTGATCGAGGTCATGGACGTCGAAGACAGCATCCGGGAGTTGATCCTCTCCGGCGCCAGCGCCTACGAGCTCCGCCAGAAGGCGCTGCAGAACGGCATGCTCGGCCTGCGCGAAAGCGGCTTGCAGAAAATCCGCGACGGCGTGACCAGCATCGAAGAAGTCGTCCGCGAGACCGTCGGATAGTTCGGCCCTAGGCCCGGCTATCCCACAGCACGTCGGCGACGCCGCGGTGCTTGTTCTCCGCCCGCGCCATGACAAACAACGCGTCGGAGAGACGATTCAAGTAACGAATCGTGTGTTCGCCGACGGGTTCGTTCCTCGCGAGGGTAACCAGCAGCCTTTCGGCACGCCGGCAGACACAGCGCGCTACGTGCAGGTCACCGGCACCCACCGATCCCCCGGGAAGAATGAAGTTCGCGAGCGCCGGCAGCTCGAGCGAGAGCTCGTCCATCAGCGCCTCGAGTGCGAGTACGTGCCGTTCCTCGATCCTCGGAACCGGCATCCTCTGCTTGTCCTCTTCCAGGATGCAGAGGTCTGAACCGAGGTGGAAGAGCTCATTCTGGATGGCGGTCAAAGCACTCGCGAGACGCGGTGCGAGGCCCGCGGCCAAGGCAACGCCGATCGTGGAATTCAGCTCGTCGACGGTGCCGTAGGCCGCGATCCGCGGCGAGTCCTTCGGCAATCGCTGGCCGCCGCCGAGACCAGTCGTACCATCGTCGCCGGTGCGGGTATAGACCTTGGTGATTCTCGGCATCTGTCAATCATACAAAGACGCGGCGGCGGTCGCGGCCGGATCCAGGCCCGGTGCGATGACGGCAGCGAAGATTCGGATACACGGATCGTCCGGCAGCTGCAAGGACTGCGTGCCCTGCGGTGTAGGAAGCTCTAGGCGAAACAAGTAGCAGAAGCGGTAGGCCAGGTTTCCTCGTCGGCCGTGACAATGCGAGGCGACGAACGCCACCGGAGTCGTCTTCAGGTACGCCGGAAGCTTGCCGCGGCGACCCCGATTCCACTGACCAATGAACTCGGCCCAGTCGGGAACCAGACGCTCGACGCCGGAGCCGTCGAGGTCGAACTGAACCCGGCGGTCGCCGCGCACGGAACATGCGAGCAGCATGACGCGACTGTCTTCGGTCGCATCGAGTTCGAGCGCCTGACCTCGGCATGCCACGGCGTTGTTCCCCGCGGCGTCAGCCAGGGTGAAATCGACGTCGCCGCTCTGGACAGACTCGGGCCAGAGCTCCGCCGGGAACGAGCGCCCTCGGCCGTCGAAGCCAAACAGTCGCTGTTCGCCGTCGCGCGAGGTCGCCCGTTGATCCAGCGGCAATGCGATCGTCCGAGCCGCCACAGGCGCACTGGAAACTCCCGGGAGCGTCGAGATCGCCAAGGTTCTGGGCTCGAACGGACCGAGCTCGAGATGCAGGAGCGGGCCCGACGCAGGCGCTCCCACCTCGAGCTGTCGTTCCATGCCATCCAGTCTGCGTACAGCGTCCAGGCCCTTCCCGAGGCGTACAGTCGCACCAGTGGTTGCGCCACTGAGCTCTTGGAAGCGCAGGACCAAGCCTTCGCCGTCCTCGGCGCCCTTGAGCGATCGCACGGCGATCCGGGGGTCCGAGACGTCGAGGAGCGATGCCGAGGGCCCGAGCGGTCCTGAATGCTGAGGAACGGTGAAGGCGCGCAATGGCTGGTTCAGACGCGCAGCCTGCCAAGCGATCTCGGCGGACGACCAACCACCGGCGTACGCGCACACTCCGTAGCGCATTCGATGCCGGCCAAAGTCCTGGTGGCGCTGATAGCGAAAACGACGGCCGATTCGTGGCGAATGGATGAGAGAGAGCCGAAGCTCGGCCTCCTCCGGCCGGTCCCACCCAACCTTGCAGTCGTTGACGATCCCGACCCCAAACCCCGTCGTGGACTCCAGGGCGGCCCACTGTTGAGCCGGCACCTCATACATCTCAGGTGAGTTGACTCCACGTTCGATCACTCCCAACCCTAGGTCATAGAAGGCGCGCGGGTCCGGCACAGCAAGAGGGAAGCTCGCCTTCAGCAAGTGACCCGAGCTTCTCCAGTCGACGTCGAGCTCGACATCTAGACGAGAAGAGTCGGCCGCCAAGCGGAATGTCTGACGGAGGGACGAGCCGGCAAACTCGCGGCGCACCTCGATCGCGGCGACGGCACGGCCGGACTCACTGACGCGAAGCCCAGTGCGACCCGTCACGACCGTCGGCGGGGCCATCACATCGCGGTATTGAATCTCCCACGAAGGGAACCGTCGAGAGTCGTCGGGTAGGAGCTGCAGGGACAGCGGCCTACTCAGAAGCTGCCGCCCCACAACCTTGTCGAAGAGGCTGGCGACGTCGCCGTTTCCATCGAGGTCGACGCGAAGGCGGGAATTCTCCAGAGTCTGGTCGCTGACGCTGAGCCCACTCTCGACGTCGCCATCCCCTTCGTTGGCCGGGCGCATCGCGAAGACCTTGAATCCCAAGGGCGGCAGCTCGGCGAGAAATGTGAGTCGAACCCCGCCGGCCGTCACCACGCGGGTCGTGGGTACGGGGTGGCTCTTGTCGAAGATCCCCATCTTCACGGACTGGTCGCCCGGGAGATCGATCTGCGCCAAGTCGCGACGGGCGATCGACAGCGGGTTGAAGATCACCACCGCTTGGCCGTCGACGCGGGTGTCGAGGAGGCGGGCCACCCGCCCGACGGCGGTGGTGAGAAAGTCCGCAAATCTGTTGAGCGCGAGCAACTCGTCGTTCCAAGACAGCTCGTAAGCACTCGGAACGCTGGTGCCCGGAAGATCGTCGTGGAACTGGTGGACAAGGAATCGCTGCCAGGCCGCTCCGAGCTCGGCGGTAGGTAGCGCAGCACCGCTCAGAAGGTGCGCCGCGACCGAGGCGCGCTCGGCGGCGTCGCCGAGCTGCTCGTTCATGCGGTTCCAGCGCTTCATGGCCGCCTGCGACGTGTAGCCGCCGGTGGCATGGAGCGAGAGCAACAACTCACCGTGGTGCTCAGGGAGGCGACGAATCTCGTCCTCGGTCAACTCGGCGAACAGGCGTCCAGCGGGGCCAGGCAACACCGTCACGGGCCCGTCTGCGACCGCGTACGCCGCCTCGAGCCGGCTCAAGGACGCCTCGTCGAGTGCGCCGCCGGTGTCACCGACGCCGTAGTAGGCCAGCCCCACAGACGTGCCGCTGACTGCACCTTGGACATCGAGCGCGGCTCTCCATGCCTCGTCCCGCACGAGGTCAATTCGCAGCGGCTCGCCGTATCCTCCCGGCTTGAGCGCCGCGACAATGGACCCGCCGTCGGGTCCGAACCACCGGCCGATGGCGAACGGAATCTCGGCCGCGGCGCGACCCTTGCTCAGCTTCTGGCTCGAGAAGCCTTTCAAACCGCAGTGCGCCGCGACACTCGGGAGCGCGAAGCTGAAGCCGAAGCAGTCCGGCAGAAAGATCTCGCAACAGGAAACACCGAGCTCGCGTTCGAACCAGCGGTTGCCGTAGAGCACCTGACGAAACAGCGACTCGGGCGAGGGAATGTTCACGTCTGCGGCATCGAGCAGGGCTCCGACCGGAGCCCAGCGGCCGGCCCGAACCCATTGCTTGAGCCGTTCGAATTCGAGCGGGTAGTACTCCGCCATCAGCTGATAGCGAAAGGCGCCGTCGAAGCTGACGACATAGCTAGGAAACTTGGCGAACCGCGCGAAGTTCTGGCGCAGCGTCTTCGGCAGATGTTTTTCTATCGTGTCGCGGAGCGTCCACTGCCACTGCGTGTCGAGGTGCGACACCGCGACAACGTACAGGCGACGGCTCGGATCGCGCAGGACTCAGGCCTCGAAGAAGCCGCGACGAGCGAGTGTCACCAACACGAATGGCAGTGCATTGGTGTTGATGACGTCCTTCAGACTTGCCGACCAGCGGAAGTAGCCCAGCCAGGTCATGTCATCGCGCAGATCGAGCGCTTCCATGACAAGGGACAACACCAGACCGGGCAGCAAGACTCGGTACGCGCGAATGGGCAAACGTAGCAGTAGGGCGGATACCAGAAGCGCCAGGACGCCGACGTAGATGTGGACCCCATCCTTCGCCAGGGGGACGATAGAGAGGATGTGCAACTTGAAGAGCTGATACGCCGAGGTGCTCATCGCCGTCCTTGCGGCAAGCTACCACAGACCCAAGAGCGGCTCCCGGAGCCCGTCTCAGCGGATATAGCCCAAAGAACGAAGCTCTTGCAGAAGCTTCTCGTCCGCTGGCGAAGCACGCACCGCTCCTGGGCGGCTGGCGCCCCAGCTGCGGATGCTCCGCAAGGGATGCTTTTCCCGGTAGCCTGAGCGGTAGAGTTCGGTCCACGGGCGGCCGGCGAAGTTCTCCGCGACGGGCAGGTCCAGGCCGTACAGAACGGTCGGCGTGATGTCGTGCACGCGAATACCCTCGAGCGAGGCACCGGGCTGAATGGTGGGACCCGCAGCGATGAAGATGCCGTCGTTTCCCGAATCGTGCGTTCCCGAGAGCCGGCTCACTTCGAGCACCACATCGTGAACGTCTACGCCGTCGATCTGTACCGCCGTGCTGGCGTGCTCCGGCGACAGCAGGACCACGAAGTCAGCGCCGGCGCGGCGCTCTCGGGCCCCTGCGGGGCGCAGGAGGAACACCGGGCTGCCCTCGGCGTAGCGAACTCGGTTGAGGTCCTTGTTCAGTTTGGAGAGCAACCCGCCGCGCTCCGACTCGAGCACGGCCCCGCCCGGTTCTCTGCCGCGGGCCGAGAAGCGAACCAACTTCTTGCGCCGGTAGTGGGGGCTGCCATACGAGTACATCTGGCTGCGCGAAAAGTCCACGCCCGCCGTCGTCCGCACTTGATACCCGAGATGGGTAAGAGCAGCGTCGAAGTCCGAGAGCGTTCGAATCTCGGTCTCGCGTGCGGTCCGAAATCCGTGGTCGGAGATCACCAGGACGTTCCGGCTGCTGCCGGCCGCCTTCAGCACCCGGCCGATCGCTTGATCGATGGCGCGATAGATGCGGGCTACCTCGGGGCCGCCAGCGACGACTGAAGCGCCACTATTCTCGCGCCACTCAAGGTGACTCACGATATCTGCGCTGCGAAAATAGAGCAGGGTGAGGTCGAACGGCTCGCCGAGCAGATCCGTGGCGACCGCGGCCATCGTCGCGTCACGGAGTTCCGCTTCCGATCCCGAGTGAAACTCCGTGGACGCGCGCGCCCGCTCGACGGCCGCCTGCAGGCGGGGCAAATACTCGGCCGGGGAAACCCTGGATTCGATGTCCAACAAGGCGCGGTCGCTCACCACCACACCGTCGACGTCTTCGGCGGGCCATGAGCCCCACCAGCCCACTACCGCGACTCGGCGGTGCACTCGACTGAGCATGCTCCAAAGCGCAGGCACCCTTCGCACCGAAGACGAAATCGGCACATCACCGTTCGGACCCGGCACAACGAAATCGGTGATGCCGTGTTCGCTCGGAGTGACACCGGTCGCGATCGTGGTCCAGATCACGGGAGAGGCGTTGTAGGCCGTCTGCAGGGTTGCGGTGGTCCCGCGCTCGGCGAGTCCATGCAGGTTCGGCAATTCGCCCGCCTGCCACAACTCTCGAATCACCCGCCATTCGGCGCCATCGATCCCGATGACCAAAGCCGGCGCGGGCTTGTCGGCTCGGCATCCGACCAGAAGGGCGCCGGCAGCGAGAAGGGTAAGGAGTCGGCTCAACATAGCGATGCTACAAAAAACAATGGCCCGCGCTTCTACGAAAGAAGCGCGGGCCCACAAAAAATATCCCCGGCGGCGACCTACTCTCCCACGAGGTTACCCTCGCAGTACCATCGGCGCTGAAGGGCTTAACTGCCGTGTTCGGAATGGGAACGGGTGTTTCCCCTTCGCTAAAGCCACCGGAAAATTAAACCTGTAAAAGAACGGACAGTCATAGACGCTGTCAGAAACCTCTGAATCGGGTTAGAACGATAAGATCCGCCGAACGACTCCACAATCAATAATTGGTCAAGCCAAACGACCGATTAGTACGGGTCAGCTCAGGGCCTTGCAGCACCTTACACCTCCCGCCTATCAACCTGGTGATCTACCAGGGGTCTTCAGGGAGACCTCATCTCGAGGGGGGCTTCCCGCTTAGATGCTTTCAGCGGTTATCCTTTCCGAACCTAGCTACCCAGCTGTGCCGTTGGCACGACAACTGGTGCACTAGAGGTTCGTCCTTCCCGGTCCTCTCGTACTAAGGAAAGATCCTCTCAAGTCTCCTACGCCCACACGAGATAGGGACCGAACTGTCTCGCGACGTTCTGAACCCAGCTCACG
>JBDTNL010000047.1:0-30124 GCA_039933785.1 Acidobacteriota bacterium | reverse complement strand
TGCCAAGTCTTGCCGTTGGTGGTGTCGGTGACGGTGACGTCGTATTCAACGTCCGACAGCGCCCCCCAGAGCACCCACCATTTCCCGTTCACCCGCCGCCCGTCGAGCACCTTGAGCACGAGCTCGATGTTGGTCGGATCGAAGAACCAGAATTGCCCGGATTCATTGGTGGCCGGCACGGCATGCGCGTCGCCGCCGCCGCCGGAGTGATCGTGGTACGTGACGCTTACGCTGAAGCGGCCGCCTTGGAGGCACAGGGTGTTGTAGCCCGCGACGCAGGCGACCGTCGCCGCGGCCAGCGGCGGCTCGGGCTCGAATAGCTCGAGCGCTTGCGGTGCCACGCTCGCGGCGGTGGGCCGGAAGGCTCCGGTGTCCGCGCGGCCGCAGATATTTCCTTGCAGGTTGTGGTATTCCTTCACCGCGTGTGTGACGGTGTCGGTTACGGTGAGCCAGTACTCGACGTCGGAGAGCGCCCCGTAGAAGAACCAGAAACGGCGGTTCAGTCCCCGGCCGTCGAGGGACTTGACCACCAATTCGATGTTGCCTTGGTCGAAGAACCAGAATTCGCCGCTCTGATCGGTCAGGGGAACCGGGTGTCCGACACCGGTCGTTCCATCGCTGGTCCGCCAGCGCGCCACGACGCTGAATCGGCTTCCCAGGAGCTTGAGCGGCACGGCCTCTGGCGGTGCGGGTTGATGCGCTGCAATGAAGCTCTTCACCGCCTCATAGGCCGGCTTGGGCCTGCCGTCTGCATGCATGAGGCCGAACTGGTCCGTGCCGATCCCGTCTCGAGCCGCGTAGATGAAGGCTCGGTCCAGCCAGGTATGACCGTCTACGCCGGTGAACCACTGATTGAGAAACCCGGCGGTGTATTGCGCCTGTGCGGCGTCGCCGACTTGCGACGAATTCCAACCAGTTTCGGTGAGCCAGATCGGCCGCGCGGGATACCAGCCTTGGTACTTCAGCACTTCGCGCAGCGACGGGTTTTGAATGTCCCACAGGCTCGGCTGGTTCGCGAACTGCGTGCTGCCGGTCAGCTTCTTGGAGACGTCCGTATCGCCGTCGCTGTCATAGACGTGATGCGTCACGAAATCGAGGGAGTCCGCCGACGTCTGCAGCACGTCGTAGAGCCACCGGTACCAATCGCTGTCGCCAGAGACCAGGTGCGCCAGCCCCGGTCCGCCTATCCGCGCGGAAGGATTCGCCGCATGCACCGCCGCCGCTCCGGGCCGCAGGATGACGTCGATGTACTCGGCGCGTGAGCCCGCCCAGAATTGCGGCAGATTGGGCTCGTTCCAAATCTCGAATCGCTCCACCTGGCCGGCGTAGCGCGTGGCCACCCGGGCACAGAAAGTCTGCCACTCGGCGGCGGAGCGAGGTACACCCGAGCCCACCGGGCCATCCGTGGCCCAATCCGGTGTGTAGCCGAGGATGGCGAGCACGCTCAGCCCCCGGATCGCCGCGGCGTCGACGATCGCGTCCGACGCCCGGAAGTCGAACTCACCCGGTGCCGGCTCTATCGTCGCCCAGACGAAGTCGACCCGCACCCAGCCAAACCCTGCCGCCTGCGTAGCATCGAAGATCTGCGCCAGGTCGGCTCCGCTTGGAGCATGTACGTTCAAGCCATACGGCCGGGCATTTTCCGCCTTTGCAACGCGGGCCGCGGTGGCGCCGAGTAGGCCGCAGACACAGGCGAGCGCAAGGTAGATGGCGTGACGGCGTGGCATCGGTCCATTCAGTCTAGCCCGTCTGCCCGCTGCGACCAGAATGCCGAGCTTCACGGCTGGGCCGTGGAGACCTAAGGGGTCCAACTAGCCTCGGATAGCGTTGCCGCCGCCCGTCCGGTCTCCCGGACGCGTACTGTCGCCGGTTCGCCGGTCGGCGTGTGTGATGTCGGCGGTGCACACGCGATTGCGGCCGGCGGCCTTGGCGGCGTACAGCGCCTGGTCCGCGGCGCCCACCAGTTGGTCGGGCATGCTGCCCGGGACTGGAATAGCGCAGGCGACGCCGACGCTGATCGTCAGGTGGGCCGCCGCCGGCGATGCGGGGTGCCGGATCGCCAGGGCCTCGATGCGGCGGCGCAGCACCTCGGCCGATTTCTCCGCCTGCTCGATCGGTGTGCCCGCCAGGATGGCGGCGAATTCCTCGCCGCCGTAGCGCGCGACCAGGTCGCCGGCGCGCTGGAGAGTTTCGCGGAGACATTCGGCCACCCGGCGCAGACAGGCGTCGCCTCGCGGATGGCCGAGCGAATCGTTGTAGGCCTTGAACGAATCGATGTCGATGAGCAGGATCGAGAGCGACTCGCCGAGGCGCATCGCGCGGCGCCACTCGAGATCGAGCGTGTCGTCGAACTGGCGGCGGTTCGGGATGCGGGTGAGGTCGTCCAGCATCGAGATCTGACGCAGCGACTGGTTGGCTTCCTGCAGCTGGCGGTTGGCCTCTTCGAGCGCCCGCTTGGTCGAGGCCAGGCGTTCGTTGAGCGCCGCCAAATGGATGGCGCCCGCGACCTGATCGGAGACCACGCGCAGGAGGGTGAGGTGTTCGGCGGTGAAATCGTCGCGGCCAGAAGCCTCGAAATTGAAGGCGCCGAGGACCTCGCCGCCGAAACGGATGGGCACCACGAACTCCGCCGCGACACCCTCGGCGATGGGGATGAAATCGGGGTCGTCGCCGACGTTGCGTACCAACAGCGGCTCGCCAGTACGCAAGGCGCGGCCGGTGACGCCGCGGGTCATCGGGAGGCGGCGTCGCGGATCGATGGTCAACGTGACGTCGGGATCCGCGGAGAGCGCGATGTGCTCGTACTCGGCGCTCCCGGCGTAGGCGAGGACCACGGTGACCAGACGCAGTGCAAAGCGCGAGCGCAAGTAGTCCGTGAGCTGGCTCAATCGGACGGCGAGGTCGCCGGGGTCGAGCGCGATGCGCGAAGCCTCGGCGAGCATGCCGAGATAGGTCGCCCGGCGGGTGGTTTCCTCGAGCAGCAACGCGCCCGCGATCTGCCCCGCGAGATGCTGCGCCACGGTCTCGCAGCGCGAGGAGATTTCCGCCAGGGCGCCGAGGTCCAGGCTCTTCACGTGCAACGCGGCCACCACCTGACCGCCGAGCAGCAGGGGCACGCAAACCTCGACGGATTCGGTGTCGGTCGAGCCGCGCGGAGGAACGGGACGGACCACGGGCAGCCCGCTGGCCAGGACCTGCTCGATCAGACTGACGTCGTCCGGCGTCGGGAGGAGAGGCGTCTCGGCATCGAGACTCAAACCCTCCGCCACCTTGCGACCGCTCTCGCGATCGCTCGCGACCAGCGCTACCGAGTCCCAGGCGAAAGCCTGCCGGATCTCGTCGGCGAGGCTCTGGAGCATCGGCCGCAGGTCGAAGGCCTCACCGGCTTGGCGACCAAGCCGTAGCAGCAGCTGCGCCATGTTGACGCCGCTCGCAGCGATGGACTTAGATTTCCGTACCGAGGACTTGCCGCGCATTTCTATAACTACATTAAAGGAAAAGACTTGCGCTTCCAACTGCGGTTTTTCGGGCGGCCGAGCGCAGTTTTGATGCTATAAGTCTGGCCGATGAGCGATCGAAAGTATGGCCACAGTGGCTATCAGGACTCGGGGGCCAAGTCCCGCGAGCCTCGAGACGGCGACCGGCCCGGCTCACGCTCAGGTCCACCTCCACCACGCGATCCCGCCGCGGGTCCTCGCGGCAGAGGCCTCGGCGCGCCGACCGCGACGGTATTCCGCTGTGCGGCCTGCGGAATCAAACAGGAGATGGGCGTCGAGGTCGCGCTCGATGCGATCTGCACGCGCTGCGGCGGCGATCTGCACACCTGCACGAACTGCGTACACTTCGACACCGGCGCCCACAATCAGTGCCGCGCCGGCGTCGAGCCGCGAGTCGCGAAGAAGAGCGCGCGCAACGCTTGCGAGAGCTTCGCGCCCAAGGCTGCGCAGGAATTCAAGCAGGAGGCCGAGGCCAAGGCGAAGGACGATCCGCGCTCGGCGTTCGACGCGCTGTTCAAGTCCTAGTGATAGCCCAACCCGGGATAGAGCAGGTTCAGCGCCAGGGTGTGGATCGGGCTGAAAATCGGGTTGAAAATTCTCCAGGCGAGTAGCAGGCCCACCATTTGAAACGCGGGCTGGCGAACGAACTTGAGGTAGCGCTCCGCTGCGCGGTCGCCGATGACGAGCGGCAGGGCGGTGCTGCCGTCGAGCGGCGGCAGCGGCAGTAGGTTGAACGCGAAGAGGATCAGGTTGAGCGTGAACAGGATGCTCAACAGAGTCGCCACCGCGCCCGCCGGACCGCCGACTGCCAACGGCTCGACGACGCGCGAGAACGTGATGCTGTCCGGCGGCGTGAAGACCTCCATCCACATGCCGACCCTGATCGCGAGGCCGGCAATCAGGACCAAGGCTAGGTTGGCCCCCGGGCCGGCAAGCGACATCCACGCCGCGCGCTTGGGATGGCGCGCCGCCCAGAGAGGATCGTAGGGTGCGCTCGCCCAACCCATCATCCAGCCCGACAGAACGTAGGTGACGAGCGGCACCAGGATGAGGCCGAAGGGTTCACGGCGCAGGTGCGGCAGCGGATTCAGCGTCACCTGGCCGCCGTGATAGGCCGTCGGATCGCCGAGGCGCATGGCGGTCCACGCATGCGCCGACTCGTGGAGCGTGGTCGAAAACAGGAAGGCCACGTACCAGATGAGGCCAAGCGCGATCATGTCGGGGCCAACAGGCGGGCTGGTCACTTTCTTTCGACGATCCTATCAAGCGGGCCCGGCCCGCGAGGCGCCGCCAAAGCGCTGCCTCGCCTGCTCGCGGAGCCGTCGCTCCGCGAGCGCATGGTAGGCTTTTGCGGTCGCCGTTCTGACCAGGATCATCCAGAATTAGCCGGGGAGGGGTGTGTGAAGGCAGACGCCGTCATTCGTTGGTTCATGCCCAAGGAGGAGCGCTTCAAGGAGCTCTTCCACCTCGATACGGACAACCTTCAGCGTGCCGCGGGGGTCTTTTCGGAGGTCGCGCGCAGCCAGAGCCTCGAGGAACGCCGGGTCAAGATGACCGAGCTCAAGGCCCTCGAGCACGAAGGCGACGGCCTAACCCGCAAGATCTTCGACGCCTTGAACTCGACCTTCATCACGCCGCTCGACCGTGAGGACATTCATTGGCTGGCGAGCGACCTCGACGATGTCCTGGACTATCTCGAGGGCGTCTCCCAGCACCTGGTTCTGTTCGAGCTCTCCGAGTCCCCCGAAGGCTTGCGCCAATTCGCCGAGATCCTGCTCGCCATGGTGAACGAGATCGTGCGCATGACCGACCTGGTGTGGAACCTCACCTCCGAGCAGGAAATCCGTACCTCGATGGTGCGCGTCTCCGAGCTCGAGAACCGC
This sequence comes from Acidobacteriota bacterium, assembly GCA_039933785.1. Lineage (GTDB taxonomy): Bacteria > Acidobacteriota > Thermoanaerobaculia > Multivoradales > JAGPDF01 > JBDTNL01. The sequence continues at coordinate 24,744 of JBDTNL010000047.1, read as the reverse complement.
GCCGATCAGCTCTACAACACGGTGATCTCGGACCTCTTCAAGAGCAAGGGCTCCGATGGCAGGGCGCCTGACCCGATCACCATCATGAAGTGGAAGGAAATCTACGACGGCCTGGAGGATGCCTGCGACCAGTGCAAGGACTTCAGCCACGTGATCTCCAACGTCGTAGCCAAGAACACCTGAGCTCTTGTCCGCCCTCAGCCATTTCTTCGCCAACGGCGGCGTATTCCTGACCTTCATCATCCTGGTCGCGCTGGTCTTCGACTTCCTGAACGGATTTCACGACGCGGCCAATTCGATCGCCACCGTAGTCTCGACCCGGGTGCTTTCGCCGCAACGCGCCGTCTTGTGGGCCGCGTTCTTCAACTTCGTCGCCGCCTTCGTGCTCGGCACGCACGTCGCCAAGACGCTCGGCAGCGGCATGATCGACCTCAAGATCGTGACTTCCGAGGTCATCCTCGCGGGATTGCTCGGAGCGGTGTTCTGGAACCTGGTCACCTGGTACTTCGGCCTGCCGGTCTCTTCCTCGCACGCGCTCATCGGCGGCTACGCAGGAGCGGCGGTGGCCAAGGCGGGATGGAGCGCGATCCTGGCCGCGGGGTGGACGAAGACGTTGCTCTTCATCGTGCTGGCGCCCCTGATCGGTATGACGCTTGGTTTCCTGCTCATGGTAAGTGTCACTTGGATCTTCCGCCGCTGGGTGCCCTCGCGTCTCGATCGCCTGTTTCGCCGCCTGCAGCTGGTTTCGGCCGCGGTCTACAGCCTCGGTCACGGCGGCAACGACGCCCAAAAGACCATGGGCATCATCACCGGGCTGCTGGTCGCGACGGGCCACCTTTCGAAGTTCGAGGTTCCGATCTGGGTCATTCTGGTCAGTCAGGCGGCAATCGCCTTCGGTACCATGTTCGGCGGCTGGCGAATCGTGAAGACCATGGGCTCGAAGATCACCAAGCTGCAACCGTTCGGCGGCTTCTGCGCCGAAACCGCGGGAGCCGTCACCCTGATCAGCGCCACCCTGGCGGGCATTCCGGTTTCCACCACCCATACGATCACCGGCGCCATCATCGGCGTCGGCGCCACGCGCCGCATCCGAGCGGTGAAGTGGGGCGTCGCGGGCCGCATCGTGTGGGCCTGGGTGATCACCATCCCAATTTCCGCACTGGTCGCGGCGCTCTGCTACTGGATCGTCGCTGCGATGCGTTGAGAGAGCCTTGTGACCAAGGAAAAAGAAGACCTGCGCGCCATTCACGACCTGCCGTTGCCGGAGCTGATCTTTCGCGCCCAGTCCGTGCATCGCGAATTTCACGATCCGAGCGCGGTCGAGCTCTGTACGCTGCTGTCGATCAAGACCGGCGGCTGCCCGGAGGACTGCGGTTACTGCCCGCAGAGCGCCCACCACGACACCGGCCTCGAGAGCGAGAAGCTGCTCGATCTCGACCAGGTGCTCGCCGCCGCGGAGGCCGCGCGCGCCAACGGTTCGACACGGTTCTGCATGGGCGCAGCGTGGCGCTCGCCCAGGCCGGGCGCCGAGTTCGAGCGCGTGCTCGCCATGGTGCGCGGTGTGCGCGAGCTCGGCTTGGAGGCCTGCTGCACGCTCGGGATGTTGACCGCCGATCAAGCCCAGGCGCTCGCCGAAGCCGGCCTCACGGCGTACAACCACAACCTAGACACCGGTCCCGGCTACTACGGTGAGATCATTTCGACTCGGGTGTACGGCGACCGTCTGCGTACCCTCGGGCACGTGCGCAACGCCGGCATCACCATGTGCTGCGGCGGCATCGTGGGCATGGGCGAGCGGCTCGAAGATCGGATCGATCTGCTGGCGGTGCTGGCGAGCTTCGATCCCCATCCCGAGAGTGTGCCGATCAACGCGCTCGTCCGAGTGGTGGGCACGCCGCTCGCCGAGCAGCCGCCGATCGATCCCATCGCCATGGTACGCATCATCGCCACCGCCCGCATCGCCATGCCGCGGAGCAAGGTTCGACTGTCCGCCGGCCGCACGGAAATGTCGGTCGAGACCCAGGCGCTGTGCTTCCTCGCCGGGGCCAACTCCATTTTCACCGGTGAGCGTCTGCTCACGACGCCGAATCCCGGTGAGGATCAGGATCGCGCTCTGCTGGCGAAGCTGGGTATGAAGGCATTGTCCGCCGCTTCGCCCGAACCCTCGCTCGAGCCGGCACGCGCTGGGGTCTAGCCCGCGTGCAGCGACCGCTGGCGGAGGAGTTGAGTCGCCGTCTCATGGAGTTGCGCGAGCAGGGTTTGGAACGCGTCCTGCGCCTGCCGGCGGGAATCGATTTCGCCTCGAACGACTATCTCGGCTTGGGTCGACATCCGGAGATCCTTGGCGCCCTCGAGGCTCGGGTCGCAGCGGCCCGCGAATCGGGTGAGGCCTGGGCCGCGCCTGCATCGCGGCTGCTCCGCGGCACGACCGAGGCGCATCTCGCGTTGGAGAAGCGCCTGGCGCTGTTTAAGGGGCAGGAGGCGGCGCTCCTGTTCTCGTCCGGCTACCAGGCGAACGTCGGCCTACTCACGGCGCTCCTCGGCCCGAACGACCGCGCTATTTCGGATGCGCAGAATCACGCCAGCCTGATCGACGGCTTGCGCTTGTCGGGGTGCCAGAAGGTCGTGGTGCCGCATCTCGATCTTGCGGCGTTCGCGCGCGCCCTCGAGGTGTCACACACTGCCGGCCGGACGGTCGTCCTCGTGGAATCGCTCTACAGCATGGATGGCGACATCGCGCCTCTTCGGGAGCTGGCCGATCTGTGCGCCACGCTGGGCGCCGACTTGATCGTCGACGACGCGCACGCGACCGGGGTGTTCGGCGACGATCGCGGATCCGGACTGGTCGAAGCCTTGGGCGTCGAGCGCCGCGTCGCCGCGGTGGTGACCACATTTGGTAAGGCGTTGGCATCTGGAGGCGCCTGCGTCAGCGGTTCACGTGCGTTGATCGACTACCTGGTGACGCGCAGCCGGGCGTTCCTGTTCTCGACCGCGCAGCCGCCGTTCGCGTTGTGGGCCGTCGAAGCAGCGCTCGATCGCTTGGCGGCGGAGCCCGAGCTGCGCGTTCGCGTGCGGCAGCTCGCGGATCGCCTGCGCGCCGGCCTGCGGTCCTTGGGTGTGGACACCTTGCGTAGCGCTGGGCCCATCGTGCCTCTAGTGCTCGGTGAGAATCGACGGGTTCTCCAGGTCGCCGAGGCGCTGCAGGACCGCGGCTTCGATGTTCGCGCCGTCCGGCCGCCGACCGTCGCGCCAGGCACGGCGCGGCTGCGGATTTCGATCCATGCGGAGCGGACCGATCGAGAGGTCGATGCGCTGGTCGCTGCGATCGGCCAGGTGCTTGCCGCGCCGCCGGTGGATTCGCCGATGCCGGCCGAGGCCTCGGGAACATGAGCGTCGCCGTCATCGGCACCGATACGGGCGTCGGCAAGACCATGGTCTGCGCGGCGCTTCTGCGACGGCTCTCGTCGACAGAGAAACCGCGGCGCTCGATTGCGTACTGGAAGCCGATCGCGACCGGGTCGGACGAGGACCGCGACACCAGCACTATCGTCGAGCTGCTCGGCGGCGAGGCCGCGATCGCGGACGGGATCGAAATCCTTCCCGAGAGCTACCTGTTCCGAACGCCGGTGTCGCCGCATCTCGCGGCGCGCCTCGAAGGCAAGACGATCGATCCCGTACTGGTAGTCGCCGCGTTCGATCGGCATCGTAACGCCGTGCCTGGGCGGGCCCTGATCGTCGAGGGCGTCGGCGGTCTGCTCGTTCCGCTCACCGATTCGGGCGTGCTCTTTCCTGGGCTGCTCTCGGCATTTGGCCTGCCCTGCGTTCTGGTCGCCCGCGGCACTCTGGGCACGATCAACCATACTCTGCTGACACTCGAGGCGGCGCGTGTGCGCGGCCTCGAGATCGCGGGCGTCATCCTCAACGGACGCTGCGAGGCCGAGAACCGCCGGGCCATCGAGCGCTTCGGGCAGGTCGAGATTCTGGGTGAGCTGCCGCCGATCGAGCCCCTCACCGCGGACTCGCTGGCCGTTGCCGCGCGAAGCCTCGATCCCGAAGGCCACCTCGAATCGCTATTCGAGCCATGAGCGACCGCGTGGATCCGGAGTGGCTCGCCGCCGACCGAGCGTTCGTCTGGAGGCCATACACGCAGATGAAGACCGCGCCGCCGCCCCTTCCGGTGGTGCGCGGCGAGGGCGCCTTTCTCATCACCGCCGACGGCCGCCGGATACTCGACGGAATCTCGTCCTGGTGGGTCAACATCCACGGTCATGCGCACCCACGGCTGAATCGAGCCCTGGCCGAGCAGGCGGAGAAACTCGAGCAGGTAATCTTTGCCGGCTGCGCCCACGAGCCCGCGGCGCTCCTCGCCGAAGAGCTGGTTCGGAGATCGCCGGCCGGACTCGCTCGAGTCTTCTACTCCGACGACGGCTCGACGGCGGTCGAAGTGGCGCTCAAGATGGCCTGGCAGGCTTGGCGCAATCGTGGGGAAGAGCGGCGCACGGTGTTCGTGGCTCTGGCACATGCGTATCACGGCGACACGTTCGGGGCGATGGCCGCAGGAGGCGTGAAGTCGTTCCACGCCGCCTTCTCGCCGCTGTTTTGCGAAGTGCGGCGAGCGCATGCGCCGAAATGTCTCGCCGAGGCCGGCGTCACGGCAGGAGGACCCTGCTCCCAGGGCTGTTCGGGGACCGTGGAGCAGATCCTGGAGCGCGAAGGCGACCGCGTCGCGGCCGTGATCGTCGAACCGATGGTGCAGGGCGCCGGCGGCATGCTGATTCACCCGCCGGAGTTCCTGCGCTCCGTCCGTCGGTCGACTCGGGAGCGGAGCATTCCCCTCATCGCGGACGAGGTCTTCACCGGCTTCGGTCGCACCGGCCGCTTCTTCGCTTGCGAGCACGCCGGCGTCGAGCCCGACTTGCTCTGTGTGTCGAAGGCCCTGACCGGCGGCTACCTGCCGCTCGCGGCAACCCTGGCGACCAACGAGATCTACCAGGCCTTCCTCAGCGACGATCGCTCCCAGGCGCTACTCCACGGCCATTCGTTCACCGCCAATCCCCTGGCGTGCGCGGTGGCGCTCGAGAGCCTGCGGGTGTTCGACGAGACCGATTGCCTGAGACGAGTGCGCGCGCTCGAGGCGCGATTCGCCGCCGGGCTGACGCGCCTGGCGGCTCTACCGGCAGTGAAGGAAACCCGCGGCATCGGCGGTATCGCCGCGATCGAGCTCCGCGCCGCCGGCAGCGAGGGGTACTTCAGCGAGCTCGGTCCGTGGCTGTACGAACAGTTTCTCGAACGCGACCTTCTGTTGCGGCCGCTCGGCGATGTCGTCTACTTCCTGCCTCCGTACGTGGTCGGCGACCAGGATGTGGATCGCGTCTTCTCGGCGATCGAGGAGGTCTTGACCGTTCTCCCCGCGCGCCCCGACGGCGAAACTGCGTAGACTGGCTAGACATGGACATCGCGATCGAACGAGTCGGCCCGGAAAACGCGCCCTGTGTGCTCGACTGGGTCGAGCGCCTGTTGCGCGAGCTCGGAGAGGAAGGCGACGAAGCGGGGGCGCTCGATCGGGCGGATCTCGCCGCGCGCTGGAGCCGATGGAACGGCGATGGCGGCCGGATGTTCGCCTTCGTCGCCACCACGGTCGACGGGATCGCGGGGGTTCTGACGCTGGTAGAAGCCTTCGCTTTCTACGCCGGCGGGCGATACGGCATCATCAACGAAATGATCGTCGACTCGAAACAGCGCTCAGGAGGTGTCGGTGCGAGCCTGATTGCTGCCGCGAGCGCACTCGGCCGGGAGCGCGACTGGGCGCGGATCGACGTTGCCGCACCCGAAGCGGAGCGCTGGGCGAGGACGCGGAAGTTCTATGAGCGTCAGGGTTTCGTGTTCACCGGGCCGAAGCTCAAGCTCCTGTTGCGCTGACTGGAGAGATCGTCGCCATGAAGGGTTCCTCCACGCAGCCGCCCAACGCCGGATTCGAAGCGACCGTCCGCGAGAGCTTCGGGCGTCAAACCTTCATGCAGACCCTGGGCGCGAAGATCGATCGAGTCGCGCCGGGAGAGGTCGACGTGAGCGTGCCGTTTTCGCCGCTGCATGCACAACAGAATGGTTTCCTGCACGCCGGCGTACTGGCGAGCGTCGCGGATTCGGCGTGCGGATACGCGGCGTTTTCGATGGCGCCTCCCCAGCACGACGTCCTGGCGGTCGAGTTCAAGATTAATCTCCTGCGCCCCGCGACGGCGCCGCTCTTCGTGGCCAGGGCGCGGGTTTTGAGGGCGGGCCGTACCCTGATCGTCGTCGTTGCGGAGGTCTTCGCCCAGGACGCCGGCAAGGAGACACTGGTCGCCGCGATGACGTCGACGGTGATCGCGCGGCCGCTTCGCCGCGAGGGTGGAGCGCAGCAGGAGGGCGCCTCGTGAGGAGGCCTTGCCGCCTCGGTGTTGTCGCTGCTTTGCTGGCTTCGATGGGATGCGCGAGCCGCTCGGCCCGCCTCGCCGACCACATGGCGGGTGTGCATGACGAGCTGGCTTCGACGCCTGCCGGTTCCCAGGCCTCGGTGATCTACCCGGTGTCTCCGGGCGGCAGGGCGACGTTGATCTTTCTGCCGGCCGCCAACCGGTTCGACGCCGCGGCTCTGCGCGCCGCTGGCCTCGGATCGGACCTGGCTCGCAGGTTGGCTCGGGAGCTGGCGAAGATGGGCCGCCAGCGGCGCCCGTTGTTGGCGGTCGCGGAGGGCAGCCGCTTGGAGTTTTCGAGCGACTTCGCGGACTCTGCCGATGTCGTCGACGTGGTGTTTGGAGAGTGCACGGGCCGTTGCCGTATCACCTTGCGTTCGGCGGGGCCGGGGCTCCTTCCGCGGGTCCTGAAGGTGGGCTGATCCGGTCCTGGTACCAGTACTCGAGCGCCGTATCGCGCACCGCGTTCCGTCGAAAGAGCGCCAGCGGGGCCCGCGCCATCATGGCAAACATGTGCCAATCGCCGTGGCGGTCGAACTTGCGGGTGGAGGTCACGGCCTTGACGCCGCGCAGGCGCCGCATGCGCTGACCGCGGGATCGCCCGAGCCGGCGTAGGTCGATCAGGATCTGGACGTCCTCGGCGAATAGCCGATCCTCGTTGTATCCGCCGATCGCCTGAAAGTCACCCTGCCGGCAGCTCATGACGCCCGCATCGAGTCCCGTGATCCAGGCGAGCGGCACGGTCAAGGCATAGGTCGCCGCGATACCCGGAGACCAGCGATCGAACCGCAGTCCGGTCATGCTGGCCATGAGCCGGTGGTCGCCGAAGGCGGCGGAGACTGCATTGAAGGTCTCGGGGTGGATGGTGCAGTCGGCGTCGATGAAGGACAGGATCGCGCCCCGCGCCACGGCCGCACCGCCATTGCGCACGGCGCCGATCACGCGCTTCTCGACCTGGACAACGCGGCAATCATGGGCCGCCGCGACCCTCGCCGTCTCGTCCGTCGAGACGTTGTCGGCGACCAGGACCTCGATCGCTCCGGCGCCGGCCCGGTATCTCGCCCGGGCCGCGACGACGGAGTCCAACAGCCGGGGCAGATAGAGCGCCTCGTTCCAGGCTGGGATGATCAGGGAGATATGCGGTGACTCCAGCACCCGAGCACGATACAGCGTTCGGCGGGTCGAGTCCTCGCCGACGATCTGGGTCAGGCCGAGTTGCCGAGGATGACTCGGAGGTGATGTCCGCGACCGTCGTCGGCGAGGGCTATCGGTCCGCGCGGGATCTCGCTGCCGTCGAGCTCCAGGCGTTCGATGTCGCGGGTCGAACCACGGGGATTCTCGACTTCGATGAAATAGGTCGAGGAGTGATAGCGAAAGCGAATCTTGTAGCCCGGCCAAGCCCGCGGAATGCAGGGCGCCATCTGCAGGAACGCGCCCCGCAGGCGAAAGCCCAGGATCCACTCGGTGGCGGCGCGGTACATCCAGCCCGCCGAGCCGGTGTACCAGGTCCACCCACCGCGGCCGACGTGAGGGGGCTCGGAATAGATGTCGGCGGCCGCGACATAGGGCTCGACGCGATAGCGGTGCGCACCGGCCGTGCTCGCCGAGTGATGAATGGGGTTCAGCATCGAGAAGAGCTCATACGCGCGCTCGCCCTCGCCGAGCTCGGCGAAGGCGAGCACGGTCCACAGGGCGGCGTGGGTGTATTGACCGCCGTTCTCGCGGACGCCCGCGGGGTAGCCGCGGATATAGCCCGGGTCGGGCTCGCCGGCGGCGGGCTCTGCGAAGGGCGGCGTGAAGAGTAAGACCAGACCATCGCCGCGACGCACGAGGTGCTGATCGACCGCGGCCATCGCCCGGCGCGCGCGCACCGGGTCGGCCACGTGCGAAAGGACTGCCCACGATTGCGCGATCGAGTCGATACGACAGGCGTCGGAAAGGTGGCTGCCGAGCGGTGCGCCGTTGTCGTAATAGCCCCGGCGGTACCATTCGCCGTCCCACGCCGAGGCCTCGAGCGCGTCGGCAAGAGCGCTCCGCTCCTTGACCCATTCGGCGGCGCGGGCAGGATCGCGAGCCTCGATCCAGGGCAGGAAGGTCTCGAGCACCGAGCACAGGAACCAGCCCATCCACACGCTTTCGCCTTGGCCGCCAGCGCCGACGCGATTCATCCCGTCGTTCCAGTCGCCGGTGCCGAACAGGGGCAGGTTGTGCGGGCCGCGGCGCTCCAGGGCAAGGCTGATCGCGCGTACGCAGTGCTCGTACACCGAGGCCTGCTCGGAGGTGGTCTCGGGCTGTCGATAGTCGTCGGCGTCGCCGACGGGAAGCGGCGGCTGATTCAGGAAGGGCAGGCTCTCGTCGAGCAGCGCACGGTCGTCGGTGGCGTCGAGATAGTGCGCGACGGCGTAGGGCAGCCACAACAAATCGTCGCTGCAGTGGGTTCGCACGCCCCTGCCGCTCGGCTCGTGCCACCAGTGCTGGACGTCGCCTTCGCGAAACTGTCGCGCGGCGGCGCGTAGGATTTGCGTTCGCGCCGCACTCGGCGCTGCCACGGCTGCTGCCATGGCGTCTTGCAGCTGGTCGCGAAAGCCGAATGCTCCGCTGGACTGATAGAACGCGGAGCGCGCCCACAGGCGACAGGCGATCGCTTGATACAAGAGCCAGTGGTTGACCATGAGGTCGAACGCCCGGTCGGGCGTCTCGACCTGGAGCGCGCCGGTGAGGTCGTCCCAGCGGCTCTCGACTTCGGCCTTGAGCGCTTCGGGGTCGCAAGTGCGATACCGCTCGACGAGCGCGCGCGCCTCGGTCTCGTCGCCGCCATCGCCCAGCAAGAAGAGGATTTCGGCGCCCTCACCCGGGCCGAGTCGAATCTGGCGTGCGAGAGCCGCGCACGGGTCGAGCCCGGCGCCGGCGCGCCCAGAAAGGCGCTGCCCCGGGGCGAGGCCGGCGGGCACCGCCAAGCTGCCATTCCGGCCGAGGAACTCCGTGCGGTCGGCGGTCGCCGATTCGGCTCCTGGCAGCGCGGCGAAGGCCACCCGACCGCGCGACTCGTCGCGCCAGCAGTTGCGCGCCAGCACCACTCCCAGCGCCGCGTCGTACGTGGTCACCGTGAACGGAATCAGAGACGCGCGAGACTCGCCCAGGACCCATTCGGCGTAGCTCGCCACCGTCAGCGAGCGGGCACGCTCCGACCGGTTGCGAATCCTCAAGCGCGAGATCTTGATCGAATCTTCGGGCGCGACCAGTTGCAGGAGCTCGAGGTCGAGGCCCTGCCAGAGATGAGCGAACGAAGTCCAGCCTCGACCGTGGCGACAAACGTACGGCTGGCCGTCGTCTCCGAGCGGCAGCAGGGTGGGCGAGCCGAGCGCACCGCTGGTGTCGTCGCGCACGTAGATCGCCTCGCCGCTCGGGTCACTGGTGGGATCGTTGCTCCACGGCGTGAGGCGTCGTTCATGGCTGTTCTCGGACCAGGTGAAGCCGCTGCCCACTTCAGAGACCTGGAAGCCGAAGCGCGGGTTGGCGACGACGTTGATCCACGGCGCCGGCGTGCGCTGGCCGTGATCGAGCTGGATCTCGTACGCTCGCCCGTGCTCCGCGAAGCCGCCGATGCCGTTCCAATGTTCGAGTCCCTCGCTCGATGGGGGTCGCAGCGGCGCCGAGGGTTGCCGTTCGGGAGCGCGCTGCGGGCGAACAGGGGTGGCGGGTGTGGCCGCCCCGGCCTGCAGGAGCTGCTCGGCGAGCGTGCCGCGATGGGCTCGCAGCTCGACCCGCGCCGCGGCGCGCAACAGGTCGCGGGCGCCGGCGCTCATCCGATCGCCGCGCAGTAGGAACAGGCCGCCGGAGGGTGAGGCGCCGATCTCGAGCTGCTGCTGCGCGGCCAATCCCTCGAGATCGCCCTGCAAGTACTGGACATAGCTCGGCGGATGCTCGTTGAGGATCACGACGTCGATCGCCAGACCGCGGCGGCGCCAGTAGCCCAGCGCGCGCATGAGCTGGCGCGCCACGTCGCGCTGGTCGACGTGGTCGATGCGCAGCAACACGATGGGCAAGTCGCCCGAGATGCCGTGCGCCCACAGGCCGCTCTGGCCTTCGCTGTTGCGTTCGAGCACCGCGACGGGGGCGCGCAGGGCGGCCTCGATGTAGAGCGCCCGCGAGGCCAGGCGCTGAAAGAGGTGAGCCTCGTCGACCGTCATCCCCAGATGCCGGAGCTCGACCTGCGAATGCGTCCAAGCGAGCGTCGCGGCACGCTGCCAGGCGGTGAACGCGGCATAGTGCTCGGCCTGGCGCAACGCCTCGTCACGGCTCTCCGCAAGCAAGGTCGTGAAGAGCAGTCGCACGCGGCCGCCCGGGCGCAGCAATACACCTTGCCGCAGGCTGAAGATGGGATCGAGGACGGCGCCGCTCGAGCCCGAGAGCGGCCGGCCGTCGGCCACCGCTTCTGGACGCGTCAGGTCCTGAGTGCGCCCGAGGAAGCGCGCCCGGTCGGTCTCGAACTGCAATGAGCCCTCGAGGATCGGCGCGTCGGGAGCCCCCGGAGCCGCGCGTTCGGCCTCGACGGCGAGCACGTGCGCCGCCCACAACGCGGGGTCTCCGGGTGAACGCGGGCGCCGCCGGGCGAGCAGGACGCCCGAAGAGCGCACGAATTCGGTTTCGACGAAGAGCTTGGCGAACGCGGGGTGCGCCGCGTCGTCGGCGGCCCGGCCGAGGGCGAGCTCGACGTAGGAGGTCACTTCGATGCGGCGGGTCCGCGTGCCGCGGTTGCTCAGCGTGAGCCGCCGGAGCTCGGCGTCGTGCTCGCGCGACACGACGACCTCTATCAGGGAGTCGATGGAGCCGTCGCGGCGGGCGATTTCGGCCCGCGACTCGCCGAAGAGCGCCGCATACTCGTCGGGCTCGACGGCGGTGGGCTGGTAGCCCGCCGACCACAGGCGGCCGCTGGCGCTGTCGCGCAGATAGACGAAGCTGCCGCAGGCGTCGGTGGTCGAGTCCTCGCGCCAGCGCGAGACCGCGATCGCGCCCCGCCGGGTGAATCCGCCCCCGGCATTGGTCAGCACCACGGTGTAGTCGCCGTTGGAGAGCGCGTGCGCTCGTGGCGCCGGTGTGTGCGGCGTGTCGAAGCGCCGGAGCACGGAGAGCACATCCTCTTGCACCTCCAGCCTCAGCCGCTCTTCGGGCAGGTGGCGAGCCACGAGCACGTCGCGCGGCGTGCGCTCTTGGAGCAGCAGCTCGGCGGCCTGCACCATCGGCTGGCGCCCGAAGCGCAGGCGCAAGGTACCCCCGTCGACCACGTTGGCGAGCGCCAGCAGGGTCATTGCCTGATGGTGTCCCATGGTGGCGCGCACGAGGGCGAAGTCCTCTCCCTCGGGAACGCGCGACGGCGTGTAGTCGAGCGCCTCGAAAAAGCCGTGGCGGCCGAGCGCGCCGAGTTCTGCGAGCGCATCGAAATTGTGCAAGGCCGCGCGCGGCTCGTGCATCGCCGCGAGGCCTGTCGCATACGGCGCCACGACGAGCTCTGCAGGTGGACTGCGCTTCATTCCCAGTGTCGGCACGCCGAATGGCCCGTATTGATAGAGCAGATGCGCGTCGCGGGTGTTGTACGCGCTCTCGGAGATCCCCCAGGGTACGCCTCGTGAAGCGCCGTATCGGATCTGCTCGCGGATCGCCAGGCGCTCGCTGTCATCGAGGATGCTGCCCGCCGGCTCGGCGAGGACCAGCGCGGGCATCAGGTACTCGAACATCGAGCCCGACCACGAGAGCAGTGCCGAGCCGCGCCCAACCGGCGTCACCGGCCTCCCGAGGCGGAACCAGTGTGCGGCTGGAACATCGCCCTTGGCGATGGCGAGGAAGCTCGCCAGCCGTGATTCCGAGGCCAAGAGATCGTAGAACGAAGCGTCGAGAGTCTGATCGTCAGGGCGATAGCCGATGGAGAGAATCCTTCGCGCCGGGTCGAGCAGGAAGCCGAAGTCCATCGCGGTGAACATGCCCTCGGCCCGAATCGCCAAGGCCTCCAGACGGGCCGCGAACTCCCGGCGCGCCGCGAGGTTGGCGAGCTCTTTCTGGTCTCGCTCCAGGCTTCGCAGGGTACGGATCAGGGCGCTAGCCCAGGCCTGGGCTTCTTCGCCCGCGGCCGAGGGGGTGAGCAGCTGTGCCTCGCCGGCCGCTGCCCGGGCACCGTCGAGCGCGGTAGCGAACCATTCTCGTTCGCCCGGCGATTCGAGCACTGGCTGGGACACTGACTCGGGCACTGACTCGGGCAGTGACTCCAGGACGTGCTCGAGCACCAACTCGAGCACCGACTCGAGCACCACACCTAGCTGCTGGGCCTGCTCGGCGAGATCCGCGGCCCCGGCGCGTCTCGCTGCGTCGGCGAGCAGGCGTGCGGTGTCGGCAGCCCCGGCTCGGGCGCGCTCCACCGCCGGCTCGCTCGCCAGCGGCTCGCGCAGCGTCGAGGCCACGACCAGGAGATGTCCGGCGAGATTGCCGCTGTCGACCGTGGAGACATACCGCGGAGGCAGCGGCTCGAGCGTCCGGGTGTCGTACCAGTTCAGGAAATGGCCTCGGCAGCGCTCGAGCCGATCCATGCTGTCGAGTGCTGCGGCGAGGCGCTCCGCCATCTCCACGGCGCCGATCCAACCGAGGTCCCTTGCGACGACCGTGGCGAGGAGGCCGAGACCGATGTTGGTCGGCGAGGTGCGGTGCGCGATCTCGAGCACCGGGTCTTCCTGCACATTGTCGACCGGCAAAAAGTTGTCCTCGGCGCCGGCGAAGGACTCGAAATAGCTCCAGGTGCGTCGTGCGATCGACCGCAGACGATGAACCTCGGTCGAACTGAGCGGCGCCTCGCGGCTCTCGGGCAAAGGCGCGCTCAGCCAATGCGCGACCAGCGGCGCCGCCAGCCAGATGAGCGCCAACGGCAGCGCGGAAGGAAACGCGTCGATGCGGGTGAGGGCGAGTAAAGCGGCGGCGGCGGCGACCACGGCCACGGCGGTGGCTCCGTGGCGGTAGAACGCGCCGAGGCGCGAAGATGCGGCCGCCTGGGCTCGGGCGGCGGTTGTCCACTCGAGCAACCGCCGTTGGCGCGCCAGCCTTGCGAGAGTGCGCACCGCCGCGTCGACGCGGAGCACCGCGCGATCGGCGAGGAACACGGTGGCCAGAAGGCTCTGCGCGATGACGGTCACCGTTTCGCGCGCGACCGCGCCGAGATGGGTGCGCTTGGCTATTCCGCGCCGGCGGGGGAGGAGGCCGGCGAAGGCAGGAATCAGCGCCGGAGCGGCGAGCAACGCCGAGACCGCGAGCTCGAAGGCCCATACCCTTGACGCCGGCGCGAGCCACCAGACGGCGAGCAGGAGCGTCAGCGCAGCAGGGGCCAACAGACTGCGCCGGAGATTGTCGAGGATCTTCCACCGCGCCAAACCGCCGAGCGGATTGGCGATCGGGCCCGCGATCGCCGGCACGCGCGGTGCGAGCCAGGGTAGGAGCTGCCAATCGCCGCGCGTCCAACGGTGCTGACGGGACGCATCGACTCCGGCGTGCGCCGGGAAGTCCTCGAACAACACGATGTCGGTGGCGAGCGCGACGCGCGCGAAGCTACCCTCGAAGAGGTCGTGCGACAGCAGGCGGTTCTCCGGCACTCTTCCGTGCAACGCGTGCTCGAAGGCATCCACGTCGTAGATGCCCTTGCCGGTGTACGAGCCCTCGCCGAAGGTGTCCTGATAGACGTCCGAAACCGCGCCGACATAGGGATCGAGACCGGTCGGGCCGGCGAACAGCCACTGGTAGCGCGATTCCTCGCCGCGCGGCGGCAGCATCGGCATCGTGCGCGGTTGGACGACGGCGTAACCTCCCGCGAGAGGGGAGCCGGGAGGACCGAGGCGAGGATGCTGTAGCGGATGCGCCAGGGTGCCGACCAGCCGCCGCACGGCGCCGCGCGGCATGCGGGTATCGGCGTCGAGGGTGACGACGTAGCGCACGCCTTCGGGGGGCTCGCTAGCCGCGGCGTAGGTCGTGTCGGTGGCGCCGCGGAGCAACCGGTTGAGCTCATGGAGCTTGCCGCGCTTGCGCTCCCAACCCATGTACACACCCTGGGAAGGGTTGGAGCGGCGCTCGCGCCAGAGCACCCGAAAGCGGTCTCCGCCGCCCGGCGCCGGTCCATGCCGGAGATTCAGGCGCGCGATGCCCGCCTGGGCCACGGCGATGAGCTCCGCGTCGTCCGCGTGCCGCGCCTCGGAAGCGTCGAGGAAGTCGCCCAGGAGCGCGAAGTAGAGATCGCCGTCGTCGTTGGCCAGGAAGTGCACCTCGAGACGTTCGACCAGGCGATCGACCTCCGCTGCATCGGCAAACAGCATGGGGACCGCTACCAGCGTTCGCAGCGCTGGCGGAATACCGTCCTCGAGCGCCAGCTTGGGCAACGGGCGTGGCGGCAGCAGGGACGCGAGAAGGCGCTGTAAGAGAGCGATCGCGGCCTCGGAAACGGGCCAAGCGCTGAGCACCGCGAGACCGAGCAACGCGAACGGCGACGGAATGACCGCAGCCGCGAGATGCCAGAGGAGGGCCAGGAAGCCGGCGGTCAGAGCCGCCGCGGCGCCGAGATACCCCGGCAAGCCCGCTCGGCGCACGGCTCGCGCCAGCCGTGCTCGCGGAGGCGGGCTGAAACCAAGGCTGGCCTCGAGCTCGGGACGCTGCTCCCCGAGCAGGAAGGCTCCGACCGGTGCGCCCGGACTCTCGGTGGCCAAGTCCAGCGCGCGCTCGGCGACCGCTGTCTCCGTCGAGCGGCTGCCGCGTGCCAGCTCTTCGACCGCGTGGCGCATGGCGTCGCGGGTCGAGAAGAGTTGCGCCGAGTGAATGCCCGTGCGGTCGCGCCGCAACAACGCCTCGACCCGCGAGGTCCGCTCGACGAACTCGGGCCAGTCGATGGCGGCGAGGTGGCGGATGCTGGTGATGATGTTCGCCATCGTGACCTGATTCGACGCCTGCCGCTGGTGCTCCTCGCGCGCCAGCCCCTCGGCGTCGACGCCGAGCTCCGCGAGACGCTGATACACCGCGCGGCTGGCGACTTCCGAGTCGCCTTGCTCGGCGCTTTCGCCCTCGGGCTCGCGGCTGCGTTGCAGGAGCTCGGCGACGAACGCGGTTGAGGCCATGCGATGCGAGACACTGGCCAGCAGCGCGGCGGTCGAGGCGCCCGGGGCGAGCAGACTTTCGAACAAGACCACCGCCGCGGCCCGGTCACTCAGGCGAGCGGTGATGCCGTCGGCGAGACGCCGGAGATTCTCGAGCAGCACCAACCGGAGGCTGATGGCTACCGCCCAGAGCTCGCCGAGAGTGAGGACGGCGGTGTTCTGGTACGACTCGATGAATCGTTCCAACGGCTCCCGATCACTGCGGCTGTCGGTGTGGGCGATGAAGGATTCGGCCAGGGCGTAGATCCGCGGGCGGCCGCCAGCGAGCTGCGGGAGCTCGCGGTAGTAGCCCGGCGGCAGCGCCTCGCGCACTTCGCGGAACTGCGCCTCGACCAGGAAGAAGTTGTCGAGC
Source organism: Acidobacteriota bacterium (assembly GCA_039933785.1). Taxonomy (GTDB): domain Bacteria; phylum Acidobacteriota; class Thermoanaerobaculia; order Multivoradales; family JAGPDF01; genus JBDTNL01. The sequence goes on along the minus strand of JBDTNL010000047.1, from coordinate 8,767 downwards.
AACCACTCCGCGGCCGGCGTGATGGCCCGGCCCATGCGGACCCACTGTTCGAGCTCGATCCGTACCGCGGCCAGGGCGCGCTGGTTCTGGTCGAGGCGCCGCAGGAGCTTGGCTCCGCGGGCTCTCGCCGCGGGCCGATGCTGGACGGCGAGCTCGGCGGCCAGACGCTCCAACCCCTCGATACCGAGGACCTCGGCTCTCAGTGGCTGGGACTGTTTCGGGTAGGCGATCATGATGCAGCGACTGGCGCGAGGCTTCGCCGGAGAACGATGCCCCTACCCTGCGAGGGAGCAAGGAACGCGCCAGGGGTTTGGGCGAGTCCAACCTGGAGAACGCGGGCGGTAGGACGCCTGCCCGCGCCTGTTTTGTACACTTTGGGCGGTGCTTCCGTCTTAGTCGCGCTCGAGGTAGGTATAGCCGGCGAGGCCGTCCTCGTACATGCGCAGGAGCTTCCGGGAGTCCTCCAACGTGATGCGCTTGGCGCGCAGCGCCGCCTCGGTCGAACGCCGGACGCGCGCGAGCAGATCGTCCCGGTCGTAGCAGACGTACTTGAGCACCTCGGTCACCGTGTCGCCCAGCACCACATGGTCGATGTGGTACTCGCCGTCGGCGCCTACCGTCACCGAGACGGTGTTGGTGTCGCCGAACAGATTGTGCAGGTCGCCGAGAATCTCCTGGTACGCGCCAACCAGGAAAACGCCGATGTAGTAGTCCTGGCCGTTCAGCGGGTGAAGCTCGAGCACGTTCTTGACATCGCGGCGATCGATGAAGTGGTCGATCTTGCCATCCGAGTCGCACGTGATGTCGGCGAGCACGGCGCGGCGCGACGGTTCCTCGTCATGACGGTGCAGGGGCAGCACCGGAAACAATTGCTCGATCGCCCAGGAGTCAGGCAACGATTGGAAGACCGAGAAATTGCAGAAGTAGGTGTCGGAAAGCGCCCGCTCCAGGCCTTCGAGCTCCTCGGGAACCTCCGGCAGCTCACGGGTGAGGGCGAGGATCTTCCGCGACAGGGCCCAGAAGATGTCCTCCGCCATGACGCGTTCAAGGAGCGAGAGGTGGCCGAGGTTGAACAGACTCAGGCATTCGTCGCGATACTCGAGCGCGTCGTGGTACGACTCGAGCAAGTTCTTGCGCGACACTTCGCGGTAGCTTTCGAAGAGGTTGCGGACCGCGATATTGACCTCGGTTGGCGGAGCCTCGGGCAGCTTACCGACCCGGAACTCACCGGTACCGAGCACGTCGAACACCAGCACCGCGTGGTGGCCGACGACCGCGCGGCCGGACTCCGACACGATGGTCGGGTGCGGCGCGCCATCGGCGTCGCAGATCTCCATCAGCCCGAAGACGATGTCGTTGGCGTATTCCTGGAGGGTGTAGTTCATCGACGAGGTGAAGTTGGTCTGCGAGCCGTCGTAGTCGATGCCGAGGCCGCCGCCGACATCGATGTAGCGCAGGGGCGCGCCGAGCTTGTAGAGCTCGACCCAGGTTCGGCCGGCCTCGCGGAGTGCGTTCTTTACGCTGCGGATGGAAGAGATCTGGCTACCGAGATGGAAGTGCATGAGCTCGAAGCAGTCGAGCAGGTTGTTCTGGCGCAGGAAGTCGATCGCTTCGACCATGTCGCGCGCCCCGAGCCCGAACTTGGAGCGGTCGCCGCCCGAGGCTTCCCAATGACCCGAGCCACGGCTCGAGAGCCGGGCACGGATGCCGATGCGCGGGCGGATGCCGGTGCGCGCCGAGATGTCGGCGATGAGCTTGAGCTCGGACGGCTTCTCGACCACCAGAATGACGATGCGGCCGAGGGTAGAGCACATGAGCGCGGTCTCGATGTACTCCTCGTCTTTGTAGCCATTGCAGATGATCAGCGCGCCCTCGTCCTCGAGCATCGCCATCACGGCGAGCAGCTCGGGCTTCGAGCCCGCTTCCAGGCCGAAGTGGTACGGCTTGCCGCTCTCGACCAGCTTCTCGACGATGTAGCGGTCCTGGTTGACCTTGATCGGATAGACGCCGCGGTACAGGCCGGTGTAGCCGTACTCGGCGATGGCGCGCTGGAAGGCCTCGTTGAGCTCGACCACGCGCGCGTTCAGGATGTGCGGAAAGCGAAACAGCAACGGCAGGTTGATGCCGCGCTGGCGAACTTCGTCGACCAGCTCCTTCATGTCGATAGCGCTCGCCGGAGTCGCCGCGCTGCTCGGAACCTGCACGGCGACATTGCCTTTGTCGTTGATCGAGAAGTAGGCGTTACCCCACGACCGGACGTTGTACAACTCGAGAGAATCGGCAACCGTCCAGCGCTGCAGCATCGTGGTCGTAGCCATCTTTTTCGTTCTCGCCTCCGTGAGCGCTAAATACACAGACGCCACGCGGACCGTCCGCGCGGCGGCCGTTGAATGTAACACGGAATGACGCCTACGGCGGCGTGAGCGGCTCGCCGACGCCGTACGTTCGCGGCCCGAGCGAAAAGAAGCGTTGCCCGGGAGCGAGACGCCGGGGGGGCGATTGCGTGAGCGAGCCCTCGAGCAGCGAAACGCGAAACGTCTGGCCTCCTTGGGTGAAGAAGATCGCAGATCCGTCCGCGGCTTCCGCCGCGACACAAGGAACAGTTGCCTGGGTACAAAGGCCCCAGGAGCGCACGAGCGTTGCCGCGCCCATCGTCACGCCGAGCTCGCGAGCGAGCGTTCTTGCTACGGTCGCCGCGGACGGCCAAGGAGGCAGCGGCCGATCGGGAGCGGGGGTGAGGCTTTCGTGGTGATAGCCGGCGTCGTCCAACGCTCCTCGCGACACTTCGATGCCTGAACGGACGTCAAAGGCCCGCACCACGCACCAAGTATGCGCCGGTCTGGCTACGCACCGCACATGAGACCAGTCCTCGACTTGTTCCACCACGAAGCGAACATGATGCGCTCGGATCGAATACGAATTGACGCCGACCATGTTGAACGCATTCGCAGGCAGGAGATCGGAGAGGATCAGCCCCGCATCCCAGGTCAGGTTGCGAGCCGTCCAGGCAAGATAGGTCAACGGCTGCCGAGCGCGCAGAGCTCGTCCGGTCTTCGTCTCTCAGTACTCAACCTGTTGCGCGTAGTCGGCAGCGACCTCCGCGTCGGTTGTCGGGTACGGGAACGGCAGGTAGTCGTCGTTACCGGGTTTAGCGGAGCGGATCGCGCGCTGCCCTTCGAGCCGGACTTCATCTTGCCCCGGCCAGCACGCCAGGCGATCCGCCGGTGCGGGCAAGGCGAGCAGCGCCGGACTCACAGCGGCGGCGAGCGCGAGAAGAGCCGCCGCCGGCGGGCATCGCCTAGCGAATCCGCCGCCGAGGATCTTCACGGCGCCTTCGGCACCTCGTCGCGCACCAGGCCAGGAATATCGATCCCCTTGCCGGCCTTCGCCCGCGCTTCGCGCACCATGCGCCGCACGTCGGCAAGGAGCCTCGGCGCGTCGTACACGATGCCACCCTTGATGGTGTAGCGCACGCCGCCGACGCGCACCGGCTCGTTCTTATCGTTGAGCTCGAGGGCTCCGGTGCCGTAGAGCACCTTGAGGTTCTCGATCGGGTTGCGCGCCACGACCACGAGATCCGCGAGCTTGCCAGGCTCGACGCTGCCGATCTGGTCGGCCATGCCGAGCGCTTGCGCGCCGTAGAGGGTGGCACTGCGGATCACTTCCAGCGGATGGAAGCCGGCCTCGCGCAGGAGCTCGAGCTCGCGCACGTAGGCGAAGCCGTAGAGCTCGTAGATGTAGCCCGAATCGGTGCCGACGGTGACCCGGCCGCCATGGTTCTTGTAATCGTTGAGGAAGGTCATCCAGCGGCGATAGTTGTCCTTCCACGCCACTTCGTTTTCGGTCGTCCAATGGAACCAGTACGAGCCGTGCGAGGCGCGGTTGGCGCGGAAGTAGTCCCACAGCGACGGTAGCGTGTAGTCCTCGTGCCACTCGGCGCGGTACGCGCGCATCAGGTCGCGGCTCGCTTCGTAGATGTTGAGCGTCGGGTCGATGGTGAAGTCGAGCTTGATGAGCTCATCGCGCACCGCGTTCCAGCGCTCGCTGCCCGGGCCGGCGGCTTGTGCCCAGAGCTTGCCGGCCTCGCCGAAGCGGTCGGCCTCGTTGGTGTAGTTGTAGTCGCGCGGGTAGTCCTGAATGGTGCGCTCGGTGAACAGCGCCTCGGGCAGGCCGTACCAGTGCTCCATGGTGGTCAAACCCCAGCGCGCCGAGTCGAGCACGTTCACTCGCGAGACGTTGAGCTGTGCGTGGTGGCAGGCGGTGCGCAGACCGAGCTTCTTCGCCTCGCGAATGGCCGCCTCCATGATGTCCGGGCGGTAGCCGAAGAACTTGAAGCCGTCGGCGCCCTGCTTCGCCATGTCGTCGATCCAGGCGCGCGCCTGATCGGGAGTGGTGAAGGGCTGGTCTCTTCCTTGACCGAAAAACACGTAGGCCTTGAGGCGCGGCGCGGTGATCTCGTTCTTGGCGCTCTCGCGCTTGCGCTCAAGGACCCAGGCGAGGCCGTTGCCCGAACCCGGGTCGCGCACGGTGGTGACACCGTGGCCCATCCAGAGCTTGAACACGTATTCGGCAGGAGTGCCCTGCTCGACTCCGCCGATGTGGCCGTGCATGTCGATGAAACCGGGCAGGACGTACATGCCGGAGAGGTCCATCTCCTTGTCGCCGGGCTTCGCTTTCGGACGTTTCTCGGGATCGATGGGCAGTCCCGGATAGCCGACGCTCTGGATGTCGGAAATCTTGTCGCCGTCGATGACGATGTCGACCGGACCGTAGGGCGGCGCGCCGGTGCCGTCGATCACTGTGACGCCGCGCAGGATCAGGTGCGGAAACGGGCCCTCTCCCTCGGCGCGCGGCGGCGCCTTGGGGATCGACTTCTCCTCCTCTGCGAGCACGGGAAAGACGCCGAAGGCGCCGATCGTGACACCGAGCAGGAACAGCCACTGAGCGCGCGGATGCGATGGATGACGTCGGTTCACGGGCCACGACCTCCGAAAGAACGGCTGCGATTGACGGTGGAGCGAGTGCAGGAATCGTAGCATCCGCCGTCATCTGCTAGCTTTCGCCTGTCATGGCTTCAGATCGGGATGGAGATCGATTGTTGGAGCGCATCCTGCCCGCGTCAGATCGCCAGGCGATCGAGGGCGCGGTGCGCCGCACCGAGGCCGCGACCGGATGCGAGCTCGTCGTTGCTGTCGTCCCGGCGTGCGACTCGTATCACCATGTGTCCTGGAAGGGCGCTTTATTCGGCGCGCTCACCGGGGCGCTGCTCGGCGGCCTCGCGTCGCGCGGCCTCGAGATCTGGGGCAACGTCTGGGCCTGGCTCCTGCTGCCGGCGCCGACTGGGGCGGTTCTCGGCTGGGCGCTGACTGGCTGGCCGGCGCTGCGCCGCGCGCTGGCGACTCCCAGAGTCATGGACCGCCGGGTCTCCGGCCGTGCCGCGGAGTCCTTTCTAACCGCGCAGATCGCCAGAACTTCGAGCCGGCAGGGCTTGCTGATCTTCGTGGCTCTCTTCGAACGCCGCGTTGTGGTTCTCGCCGACCATGGCGTCGCGGCCCAGGTTGAAGACTCGGCATGGGCCGTCGTCACGTCCGCGGTGGAAGATGGAATGCGTCGCGGCCGTGCCGGCGAGGCCTTGACCGAAGCCGTATCCCGCTGTGAGCGGTTGCTGGTCAAGCACGGCTTCCACGGCACCCCAGGCGCGGCCAATGAATTGCCGGATTCCCTGAGAGTGGAGGCGCCATGAGTCGCCTGACGCGGGGGCTTGGTCTCTCGATCGCGCTCGGTCTCGTGCTCGCCAGCGTCGCAGCAGCGCTCGATGCGCCGGCGCTCACCGGCCGAGTGGTCGACGGCGCTCGCTTGCTCGACGCGGATCAGCACGTGGCGCTCGAGCAGAAACTCGCCGACTTCGAACAGAAGACCGGTGTGCAGGTGGCGGTGCTCACCGTCGAGAGCCTCGAAGGCGACACCATCGAGGCCTTTTCGATGCGTGTGGCGGAGGCCTGGAAACTCGGCCAGAAGGAAAGGGACAACGGCGTCTTGTTCACCATCGCCAAGGACGACCGCAAGATGAGGATCGAGGTCGGCTATGGGCTCGAGTCGAAGCTGACGGACGCCACCAGCGGGCGCATCCTCGACAACGTGGTGCGACCGCAGTTTCGGGCCGGCGATTTTCCCGGCGGGGTCGATCGCGGCGTCGATGCGATCCTGGGGTCGCTCGAGGGAGTAGCGGGCGCGGTGCCGCAGGCGGCGGCTTCACCTCAGTTCAACCAGGGCCCGCTGTCCGGGAGACTGGCGGGGTTTGGAATCTATCTGCTGGTCACCGGCGTTTTTTCTCTCTTTGCCCTGTTCAGCAAAGGCGGCGAGGCGTGGCTCTTGTACTTCTTCCTCATCCCGTTTCACCTGTTGTTCCCGATGATCCTGCATCCGCTCGCCGGCGTGGTGTTGTGCGGCCTGTGGGTGGTCGGCTTCCCGATCGTGCGCCTGATCATGAAGCTCACCGGCCGGATCGATCGCTTCTTTCCGAAATGGGATCCGTCGTCCTGGAAGAATGTCTCGTCGGGTGGTGGCGGCTGGAGCAGCGGCGGCGGATTCTCGAGCGGCGGCTCGTCGGGCGGAGGGTTCTCCGGCGGCGGGGGCAGTTTCGGCGGCGGCGGTTCCTCGGGGAGCTGGTGATCATGGGCCCGATCCCGATCAACCTGCAGTTGGAGATCGCAGAATCCGAACTAACCTTCGCCACCGCGAGAAGCGGCGGTCCGGGCGGGCAGAACGTCAACAAGGTGGAAACGCGGGTCGATCTGCGCTTCGACGTCGCTGGTTCGCCGAGCCTGAGCGAGCACCAACGGGCGCTGATCCAGAGGCGGCTGGCGACGCGCATCTCGAAAGACGGCGTGCTGCGGGTGATTTCGCAGAAGCATCGCACCCAAGGCAAGAACCGCGAAGCCGCGATCGAGCGCTTTATAGAATTGCTGCAGGGCGCACTGATCGAGCCCAAGAAGCGCACCGCGACGCGGCCGAGCCGAGCGGCCAAGGCACGGCGGCTCGATTCGAAGCGGCAGCGCAGTGTGAAGAAGAGGCTGCGGTCGGGTGCGCTATCTGACGAGTAAGCGGGCGGGTTAGTTGACCGTACTGCTGTGCGCGGCGGGCTCGGGCGCGGACAAGGGCTCGGCGGGAACTTCCGGAACTGGAGTCTCAGCGCCAGCGGCGCGTTCGGGCGCGGGAGCCGCGATCCGTTCCGCGGAATATCCGGCGCGGAGGAGAAACTCCTCCGCCAGAAGCTCGAACAGGCCCGCACCGGTCGCCTTGGCATCGTGCTGAAAAATGGTCTTGCCGAAGGCGGGAGCCTCGGCAAGGCGCACGTTGGTGCGGATCTCGATTCCGAACACCAAGGCGCCGTATTCCCCGCGCAGGCCGTCGACGATTTCGCGCGTCAGCTTGAGCCGGTAGTCGACCATCGAGAGCACCAGCCCGAGCGCCTGTACACGCGACCCGGTGGCCTCGCGCACACGCGCGGTCTGGCCGAGAAGATTCTGCACGCCCTCGAGCGCCAGGAACTGTGGCACCACCGGGCAGACGATGCGATCGGCGGCGACCAGGGCGTTGGTGGTGAGCAGCGATTGAGCGGGCGGACAGTCGAGGAAGATGAAGTCGTACATCGCCGCCAGCGGCGAGAGCGCTTGGCGGAGGCGATAGTCCTTGTTGCTCATCCCATTGAGCGTGACGTCGATGCCGGCGACGTCGGCCGAGGCGGTCATCAAATCGAGGCCGGCGACCGTGGTCGAGCGGAGAGCGGCCGCGGCGGGCACGCCGCGCACCAGCACGTCGGCAACCGAGGGCGCGAGCTCGGCGCGCGGCACTCCGAGGGAGCGCGAGGCCGAGGCCTGACTGTCGAGGTCAACGATCAAGACGCGGCGTCCGAGCGCGGCCAACGCGGCCGCCAGGTTCACCGCGATGGTGGTCTTGCCGATGCCGCCCTTGCGGCCGATCATCGCGACGATCATCGGCGCGAGCCTCGTGCGCGAGGCGCTTTCGAATGGCTCATGGCTTGCATAGCTGGGAGCAACTGCACAGATTATAGTGCAATCGGACGAAACGACCTAGGAGGCTGCAATGACTCAATACCGCCAAGCGCATCGCAATCGAGGATTCAGGCCGTTGGCAGCGGTTTTCAGCGTCGCACTGATGGGTGCCGTTCTGGCGTTGACGTCGGCTCCGGCCTTCGCGACCAGCAAGCCGATGACTCCGGACAGCGAGGTCGAACGTTTCCTGCTCGAGCTCAAGGTGCGCACGGTTCTGTTGGAGAAGATCGGTCTGGACGCCTCGGACGTCGGCGTCAAGGCCACGATGGGCGATATCTCGCTGACCGGCACGGTCAAGAGCCAGGCGCTCTCGGCGACCGTGGAGGACGTCACCAAGGAAGTCGAGGGCGTGAAGGGTGTGCACAACGGCATCAAGGTGATCGATCCGACCCAGGCGCACGAATCCGGCGCCGGCAAGGTCGCGGACCGGGCCGGCCAGGGACTCGACGACGGCCTGCTCGAGATTCGCATCAAGACCCGACTGGTCAGCGAGATGGGCCGCTCGGGATTCAAGGTCGAGGTCGAAGCCCACGACGGCCTGGTGAACTTGTCCGGCACGGTACCCGATCAGGCGCGCCACGATCTCGCCATGCAGCTCGCGGGCAAGACGACCGGCGTGAAGAAAGTGATCGACCTGCTGAAGGTCGCTTCCTGAGCGTTGACTGAACTCAAAGTGGCCCGAACAGCCGGGC
>JBDTNL010000046.1:0-30405 GCA_039933785.1 Acidobacteriota bacterium | reverse complement strand
AGCGTCGTCTCGGTGAGCAGCTGCCGGGCGATGCGCGCTGTGCCGGCGCCGAGCGACTGGCGTGTGGCGAGCTCCTTCAATCGGGCGCTCGAGCGCACCAGCACGAGGTTGGTGATGTTCACGCAGCCGATGAGCAGAACGCAGAGGACTCCACCCCAGAGCAGATAGAGCACGGGCGCCAAATCGCGCACCAAGTCCTGCTGCAACGGCACCGTCACGGTGTGAAAGCCCGCATCGATCAAGGCCTGCTTCAGATGCGGGAAGAGCTCGAGATTGCGGGCGTTGAGCGCATCGACCTGCGAGCGCGCCTGCTCGAGCGTGGCGCCAGGCTTCAGCCGCCCGATGAGCATGCCGTTGTTACTGTGCCGCGCGTCGTCAGATTTCTCTTCGGTGGTAAATGCGAGAGGCATCCAGAGCTCGATCGTGGAATCCACGAAATGGAAGCCCGGCGGCATTACACCGACGACGGTGTACGGCAGCCCATTGATGCGCAGGTCCTTGCCGAGCGCGTCATCGCGGCCGGCAAACAGGCGCTGCCACAGCGCATGGCTAAGGATCACCTCGTGCTCGGCGCCGATCTCGCCATCGGCGGCGTTGAACAAACGCCCGCGCCAAGCGGGTGTGCGCATCAGGTCGAAGAAAGACGGCGTCGCGAAGGAGCCCGACAGACGCTCGGCCGAACCCGAGCCGCCGGCGCCGCCCACCCCGCCTACAGTCACCCCGCGATCGCGCAGCATCGCGATCTGCTCGAAGATTGTGAGATCGCGCAGGCGGTCGTAGTAGTCAGTCGCCCCGCTGTCGCCGCGCACCGCGCCCGCGTTCGGGTAGCTGTTGTACATCAGCAGCACGCGGTTCGATTCCGGGAAGGGCAACGGCTGGAGCAAGACGCTCCGCACGACCGAGAACAGGGCGGTGTTCGCGCCCAGGCAGATCACCAGCGTGAGCAGGACCGTGACGGTGAAGCCCTTCTCCTTCCACAGAACACGCAGGGCGAACTTCAGGTCCCGCAGCACGTTCTCCATGGGCACACCTCAACCGGCGGTTGGACGATCTGGGCCGGAGCTTTGAGGGGAATACGGGACGTGGAAGCCGAAGTTCTGCCACTGGTCCCGAAATTCCAAGAAAATGTCTAGGGGGCGAGCCCGCCGGACTTCCGCGCCAAAAGGATCGCCGGCCGCAGAGATCCCCAGGTGACCACGGCGAGGAAAAGCGACACCAGCGGCGAGCCGACGCTCTGGACCGGCCCGCACCCGTGGCGCTCGAATTCCGCGGCATATTGGCGGCCGTGGCGGATGTCCTCGATGAGGGCCCGCCCGCCCGGCTTGAGGACGCGGGCGATTTCGCCGATCGCTTGGGCGCGATCGGAAGCCTGATAGAGGTTGTGGATGGCGGCGCGCGAGACAATCACATCGAACGTAGCGTCCGGAAACGGAATTTGCCGCATGTCCGCGGTCTTCACGTCGACGCGCTCCGCGACACCCTCGCGTCGCGCATTCTCGAGCGTCGCCTCGGGACGATTGCCGCTCAGATCCTCGGCCTGCCAAAGATCGATCCCGGACGCCGAGCCGGTGGTGAGACGCTTCGCGGCGCCGATCAACAGCAGCCCGCGCCCACAGCCGACGTCCAGAACCCGTTCGCTGCCGGTCCAGTCGATGCGGTCGAGCAGGCGCTCGCGTTCACGGACCTTGCCCATCGTGCTGCTCCACAGCATCCAGCAGCCCATCGCCGTGCACCCGAGGCCGATCCAGACCGCCATACTGGCAACCGGAAAGACCAGGCGCGCCGACCCCACCGGGATGGCGAGTCGCAGGCGCGTGCCCGCGATCGCCGCGCCTCCTGCGATCAACAGCCCGCTTATGCCGGCAATGAACAGGTTGCGAACGACGCCGGGAGCGTCGATCCCGTAGTTCGCTCTCGCGGCTCTCGTGGCCTTTGCGCTCATGACGCTCGCTCCTTTTTCATTGGCCCACGCCACCGTTCGTACCAGTCGAGCAGGGGTCCGGTCGCACAGGTCGTGAGCAGCGCCATCAGCACCATCATGGCGAAGATTCGTGCCGACAGGATACCGAGGTTGTAACCCAGGTCGAGCACGATGAGCTCGACCAGTCCCCGGGTATTCATCAGCGCCCCCAGCGCGAAGGAATCCGGCCAGGTCATGCCCGTCACCCGGGCGGCGAACATGGTGCCGCCGACCTTGCCGACGATGGCAACCGCGATGAGGCCGAGGCAGAGCAGCCAGCCGGTGGCATCGCCGAGCAGCGCGATCTGAGTGCGCAGTCCGGTGAAGGCGAAGAAGAGCGGCAGCAGGAAGACCGAGCTGAATGACTCCAGGCGCGTTCTCAAGTGTTCACGCACGCTCGCGTAGGGAGGCATCACGACGCCCGCCAGAAAGGCGCCGAACAGGGCATGAATGCCGATCGCCTCGGTCGTGAGGGCGCAAAGAAAGACGAACGCGAGCACGCCGGCGAGCATCGTCTTGCCGTGCGCCTCGCTGCTCACTTGCGGGCGAATCAGCTTGGCAGCGAGCGGCATGCCGATTGAGAGCATCAGCGCGACGAACACCAGGCTGAGCACCACGGTCAGCAGGGCCCCCGCGATCGCGCTCGCCTTCGCGATCGCGACCACCACCGCGAGCAGGCACCATGCGGTCAGGTCGTCGACCGCCGCGCAGGCGAGCGCGGTCGCCCCGAGGGCGCTCTGCGTGAGCCCGCGCTCGTCGAGGATTCGCGCCAGGACCGGAAACGCCGTGATCGACATGGCGATACCGAGGAACAGCGCGAACGCATCGAATGCGACGCCCGGCGGAGCGAGCTCACGGTAGACGAACAATGCGACGCCGGTGCCGAGGAAGAACGGCACGATGATGCTGGCGTGACTGACCCCGATGGCTGCCTGGGAACGCTGCTTGAGATGCGCCACGTCGAGGTCGATGCCGACCACGAACATGAACACGATGACGCCGATCTGGCTCAACATGCTCAAGGCCTCGATCGACGACGCCGGGAACAGCGCCGCCTGGGTCACGGGCGCGATCAACCCGAAGAACGAGGGCCCGAGCAGAATGCCGGCCAGCATCTCGCCGACCACCTGAGGCTGACCGAAGCGCACGAACACCGAGCCCACCACGCGCGCCGTGCCCACGATCACCACCACTTGGAGCAGCAGCAAGGCGAGCGGCGTCTGCGCGTTCTTCACCAGACGGCCGCGAGCGCTGGACCCGGCAGACTCCATGGGCGTGCCTAGGGTAGCCGCGGAGACGGCGCCGGGGACGGCAGCTCGAGCCTTTTCGACTCTCTTGCCCAAGTCGAGGATGGCCATGATCCCGGCCGAGAAACCCACGATGACGACCACGTAGATCGCCAGGTTCTTCATCCCACGCGGCGCGGTCATCGCGCCATGCACATCATGGGCTGGCAAGCCCCCCGCGGAAGGATCTTCATGGCGATCGCGCGGACGCTAGCACGCGCCACGGCCTGATCGACTGCCACGCACCTTGACCTCGTGAGCACCGAGACCTGACGAGTAGACTCCACGCATCCCGGAGGTTTCGATGTCGCAAATCAAGCACCCAGACCTCACCTCTCTCATCGCTCTCATCGCGCTCGTCGTGTTCATTCCCGCGCCCCCGGCCTGGAGCGCCCCCGCCGCGCCGGCCGCGGGCAGCGCACCGCTCCTTCCCGCGAGCACCATCTCGGCGCTCGCCGAGGAGCTCTCGGGCGAGGCCGCGAAACGCAATCTCGAGTTGCTCTCCCGCCAGCACCGGATGCGGGGCTCACACGGGTTTCACGCCGCCGCCGAGTTCATCGCCGGCGAACTTCGTAGCTACGGCTTGAGCGATGCCGCGATCGTGGAGATTCCGGCCGACGGCAAAATCTTCTACGGCACGCAGCGCTCCCGCCGGCCCTGGGACGCCGAGTTCGCCGAGCTCTGGGAGCTCGGCCGCGACGGCGACGGGTGGGTCCCTCGCCACCGCTTGGCGAGTTGGGACACGCTGCCGCTCTCACTCGCGCAAGACAGCGAGAGCGCCGACGTGACGGCCGAGCTGGTCGACGTCGGCGCCGGAACCTCCGAACGGGACTATGCCGGGCGCGACGTCAAGGGCCGGATCGTGCTGGTGTCGTCTCAGCCCGAAGCCGTGGAGCCGCTCGCCGTCGAGCGCTTCGGCGCCGCGGGCATGGTGAGCTACGCGCAGAATCAGCGCACCGCGTGGTGGGGCGAAGACGAGAACCTGGTGCGCTGGGGCCACGTCGGCAGCTTCAACAAGACGCCGAGCTTCGCCTTCATGGCGTCGCTGAAGACCGCGCGCGCCCTCCAGGCTCGCCTCGCGGTGGGCGAGACGATCCGGCTGCACGCCACGGTGCGCGCCGGCCAGCACGACGGACACTACGACGTGGTCTCCGCAACGCTCCCGGGATCGAATCCGACGCTGGCGGCGGAAGACATCGTCTTCAGCTGCCACCTCGATCACCCGCGCCCTGGCGCCAACGACAATGCGAGCGGCTGCGCCACCATCCTCGAGGTTGCGCGGACTCTCGGCACGCTCGTGCACGCGGGCCGCTTGGCGCGCCCCGCCAGAACACTGCGCTGGATCTTCCCCCCCCGAAGTCGAGGGCACGCTCTCGCTGCTGGTTTCCCATCCGGAGATCACGCGCCGCATTCGTGCGGCGATTCATCTCGACATGGTGGGCGGCGGGCCGGTGACCAAGGCGATTTTCCACGTCACGCGCGGACCCGCGAGCCTGCCCTCGTTCATCCACGATGTCGCCGCGACGTTCGGTGAATGGTTGAACCGGCAGTCGGCGGCGTTCGCCGGCGGCGCCGAGGCGGACTTCCCGCTCGTCGCTCCCGAGGGAGGCAAGGAGGCGTTGCAGGCCGATTTCGCCGACCTCACGCTGGGCAGCGATCATGAGATCTACGGCGAGGGCTCGTTCGGGATTCCGGCGATCTACTTCAACGATTGGCCCGATCGGTACATTCACACCAACTTCGACACCGCGGCCAACATCGATCCCACCAAGCTCCGGCGAGCCGGATTCCTCGCCGCCGCGAGCGGCTGGTTTTTGGCCAACGCCGGCGCCAGTGACGCCGCGGCGCTCACCCACGTGATCGAAGCCCGCAGCCTCGAGCGCGCCGCGCACACGCTCGAGCATCGCGGCACACTGCCGGCGGCGGAAGCGGCGGCGCTCCTACGGCTCGACCAGTGGAGCGAACGCCAAATCTTCGCTTCGCTCGACCGTTTTGCCCCCCGCGACGCCGCCAGCCGAGCCGAAGCCGACCGTTTCCTCGCGGCGCGGTCGCAGCTTTTCGGTGGCGCGGCCCTCGACCCATCGCCGGCGAGCGGAGACGGCGCCTTGGTCTTCGCGCGCAACACCGCGCCGCAAGGCCCGATGGGGGTTTTCGGCTACGACTACCTCGGCGACCACATCGGCGCCGATCGGGCCAAGGCGCTGAAGCTACAAGACGATGCGACCTACGAGACGCTGAATTGGGTGGACGGCAAGCGCAATGCGCAGGACATTCGCGATGCCGTGTCGGCGGTCTACGGTCCGACGCCGCTCGCCGACGTGGTCGAGTATCTGCAGGCGCTCGAGAGCGCGGGAGTGTTGCGGCGCGCGGCGCCCTGAGGTCGGAGGCCATCCGCCGGCTCGAGAGGGCTGCCTTTCGGCCTCGACTCATGCTTTAATCACATCCGAGCGAGGACAAACGATTGAAGCGAACCATCATGGCCATCACCCTTGCGACCGTCGCCCTGACGGCTGCCGCGCAGGCAGTTCCATTCTCCAACCTCGGGGACGCGCTCTATGCCAAGGGGTACACGGGATCTGTCTGGGTCAACAGCTTCAGTTCCCCGAGCCTCTATCTAGCCCATGGAGACTTCCACCCGTCCGTTCCGGGCTACGAACCGCGCTACGGCATGCTGATCGATCCCGCCTCGGGAACCGTCGCTGACAACCCCAGCGGTGGGTCCGACGCCCAAGGTACGGCCACCAATTCGAACTCCTCCCCTTCCGACGGCTCGATCCTCATCCAACTCGTGCAGAGCGGAGTCGTCCACGAGGAGGCACTGATCGACTTCCTCGGCTGCGCCCCCGGACAGGCCTGTCCGTGGTCCACGCATTTCTTGACGACTCTTACGGGCTCAGGCTGGACCGTGACGGTTCGCCGTCAAGTCAAGGGTTCCCGCTGCGGAGGTGAGCTCAACTTCGACTTCAACTCGACGTGCCACGACAAGCTGACCACCTTGTTCGACCTGCCCGCGGACTATTTCTTCACGGCTCAAGACCTGTACGACGCGGACTATGTGTCCAAGCCTGGCGGTTTGACCACCGCCCTGTGCGCCGAGATCAAGCCTCTTTGCGACGCCGTGCCCGCGCCGGTCCCGGTATCCGACTTCACCTGGCAACCGACGGCGATCCACCCCGGCGATCTGGTCAGCTTTGCGGATTCTTCGACGGGCGCGCCCTCGGCTTGGAGTTGGTCGTTCCAGAGCGGGTCGCCGAGCAGCGCAACGACGGCGAATCCTCAGGTGCGCTTCTCTACTCCGGGGCAAAAGACCGTAACTCTCGCGGCAAGCAATGCCTCGGGCACTGGAACCTTGGCGACCCGAGTGGTCACCGTGATCGATCCCAACCCGACGGGCGGCGAACTGGCGTTCACGGTGTCACCGCCCTCGCCCACGACGGACCAGGTCGTGGTTTTCGATGCCAGCCCGTCCACCTTCCTGCCCCTCGGCTCGGTGTACAGCTGGGACTTCTCCGATGGCAGTCCGACTGCGTCCGGAGTGACGGTCCTTCACGCTTTCGTTCAGGCTGGCACGTACAACGTGGCGCTGACCGTCACGCCACCCGGTTGCCTTAGCCTCACCTGTCTGCCGTCGAAGACCAAAGCCGTCACTGTGTCGCCGTCGCTGCCGCCGGTGAGCGCCGATTTCACCACCGATGCCTCGTGCCAGACCGAGGGCGGCGCCGATTCCTGCCAAGCGTCCAGCGGCCAGACGGTGGCCCTGATCGCCGTCGAGACCGCGGCGACCGCTTACTCCTGGAACTTTGGCGACGGCACGGCCCCCACCCACGGTCAGAGCGTGTCTCACTCGTGGGCGAACGCCGGATCGTTCCTCGTCACGTTGACGGTGACCAAGGACACGCGGGCGGCAATCAAGAGCCGGACCTTCGTGGTCGTCGCGCAGAAGAAGACGGTGCTGCTCCCCTGGGTCTTCGACGGCCTCGCGCCGCTTCTGCAATCGAACGACCTCTACGTCTACAACCCCGGGGCCGCGACGCTCGCGGTGACACTCGAGTTCCGCAAGCGTGGAACGCCCGACGTGAATCCGCCGCGGCGCACCGTGGCGATCGCTCCTCACGCCACGGCCTACTTACCGGATGCACTGAGCCTCTTCGGGCGCCCTGGCCAGTCCGGTTTCGTGAACGTCATCGTCGACAGCACGGCCGTGAGCCCGATCGTGACTGCCCTAGACACCACCGCGCGCAAGACAGGTCAGATCTTCGCGCTCGCCGTGCCGGGTGCGTCCCTGCCCTCGGGCACGGCGCCTGCGATCGGGAGCTCGGCGCAGCATCTGGTGGGGCTCAACGACACCACGGAGCGTCAGTCGATCGTCGGCGTCAGCAACCCCGCCAGTCAGACGGCCACCTACCACCTGAGGTTCTTCGACAAGACGGGCACAGCGCTGGGCCAGTCTTCGGATCTGAATCTGGCGCCCTACCGTCAAGCACAGTTCGGCATCCAGGCTCTCCGCAATTCGTTCGGAGTGACCTCCGAGGCGGACTACCGTGTCGTGGTCGAAGGCGTCGACGGTCCAGCGGTTCATCCCTTTGCCTCGGATGTGCGACTGGCGACAGGCGACATCTCACTTACCGTTCCCGAGCCCCAACCGACGGCCAAGAGCTACCTGCTGGGCGTCGTCAACGGCGGCGGCCTCGCGGGCCCCTCGCTGGTGACCGACCTCTTGCTGGCCAATGTCGGAGACGAGACGGTGACCACGACTCTTGCCTTGACCAAGCCCGGCAAGCCCAGAGCCACCTCGCCGACCCCCGTGGTCGTCGAGGCTGGCCAGACGCAGCGGCTGCAGAACGTGCTGCTCGGTAGGTTCGGCCTGAAGGCCGGGACCGGCGTGCTGACCCTCACGAGCTCGTCCCCGGGGCCGCTCTATCCGGTCGTGCTTGCCGAGAGCTTCGATAACAGCAACCCCGCGAAACGCTACGGTCAAACCTTAGTGGCGGTCCGCGATGCAGATGCGGCCCTCGCGGGCGCCGAGTCCGTTCTCGCCGGCCTGCGCCAGGACGCCGCGTACAGCACGACGCTGTGGCTGTTCAACCCTGGAGCAGTGGCCGGTCGATACGACCTGGTGTACCGCCGAGTTGACGGCACGGTGATCGGCACCCTGAGTAACGTCGCCCTTCCCGCGGGCGGGCTGCGGCAGTTCGATCCGACGCAGCATCCGATCAAGAAGCCCTACCCCGTGGGCGGCTTCATCGTCGAGGTGTCGGTGAAGAACGGCCGCGCGCTGACCGCGGCTCAGGTGGTGAACCTCACGACGCACGACCCGGCCTACATCGTCGGCGTCAAGCACTGATCGCCTGGCACCGGCGCGGCCGGCACTGGCGCGGCCGGCTCCCGGGCGCGCGCGGGTGCTACTCGGCGCGCAGG
This sequence comes from Acidobacteriota bacterium, assembly GCA_039933785.1. GTDB lineage: Bacteria > Acidobacteriota > Thermoanaerobaculia > Multivoradales > JAGPDF01 > JBDTNL01. The sequence goes on along the minus strand of JBDTNL010000046.1, from coordinate 21,741 downwards.
CCCTCCGCTGGATCGACGCGCATCGCCCGACGGGCGGGTGCTATGCACGAGGCGAGAGCCACGGCGAGCAGCAGGCCGCCAGCGACGACGGTCGAGCGGCCGTCGCTCGGCGAGACGTCGAAGAGCACGCGGAGCAGCGCGCCCTCGGCGAGGCGCACGATCAGGAAGCCGGCGGCGAGTCCGCCGACGACCAGCGCCGCGCTCTGCGCCACCACTCGCGCGCCGAGCGCGCCCGGCTGGGCGCCCAGGGTGAGGCGGATCGCGAGTTCGCGGGTGCGCAGGGCCACGGTCCACGAGAACAGCCCGTAGATACCGAGCGCGGCGAGCCCCATGGCGAGACCGCCGAAGCCCACTAGGACGGTGGTCAGCAGGCGCTGCTCCGCGGTCCGCGCGACGCGCTGTTCACCCCAAGTGCGCACCGGACCCATGGGCACGCCGGGAGCCACGGCCGCGAGTGCCGTACGCACCGCCGCCACCGCCGTCGCTCGATCGACCGCCCGCACGACCAGGGTCTGCTCGCGGAACGCGAACTGTTTCTCCGCGAAATACACCGCGGGCTCGACCGGCTGCCCGAGAGGTGCATCGCGGATGTCCTTGACCACGCCGACGATCTCGAAGGGGATGCCCTGGTGCATGTCGCGACCGGCAGTCATCAGGTTCGCGCCCAGCGGACCGACGCCGTGAGAGTGGGTCACGTACATTCGTCCGGCGATCGGTCCGTCGGCGAGGAATTGCTTGGCGAACGTCTCGTTCACGACCACCACCGGAGGCGCGGCGGCGCCGTCAGCGGCGGTGAAGAAGCGGCCAGATGCGACCTGCGCGCGCATGGTCTCGAAGTAGCCGTCGCTGACGCTGTGCATTTGGGCCTGCGGTGCATCCTCGACTCGTGCCGGGGCTGGCTCACCGCCGATTCCGAAGGGAGCACGCCAACCGGCCTCGAAGGGCAGGAAGTTGGCGGCTCCCGCGGATTCGATGCCCGGCTGACGGCGGATTGTCTCGAGCAGGCGGCTGTGCACGTCACCGACCCGAGGCCACTCCCCGTACGCCGAGCCGATGAGCTGGACGCTGGTCGCGACCACCGGATCCGCATCGACGCCAGTAGGCGTCGACATCATGCGCGTGACCGTTCGCACGAGGAGCGCCGAGCTCATCAGCAGCGCGAAGGCCAACGCCACTTCGCCCACCACCAGGCCGGAATAGATACGCCGCCCACGCAACGAGCTGCCGCGCCCGCCCGCGCGAAGGTCCTGCGCCGGTTTCCCCCGCAGCAAGGCGAGCGCCGGGACCGACCCGAAGAAGAGTGTGGTTGCGGCAATGCAGGCTGCACCCACCCCCAGGGCGCCGAGCCCGATCCGCACTTCGTCCATACGCGGGATGCCGATCGGCGCCAGCCTGAGGATGAGCGGCATCGCGATGGCGGCGAACATGATTCCGACTGCCACGCCCAACGTCGACAAGACGCCGCTTTCCGCGAGCAGCTGGCTGACGATTTGGCGCCGCGACGCACCGAGCGCGATCCGCACTGCGACCTCGCGCTGACGCGACAGGGCTCGGGTGAGCATGAGGCTTGCGATGTTGAGGCAGGCGATCATGAGCAGCAGCCCCACGGCGCCAAAGAGGACCGCCAGGGCCGGCCGGTAGTAGCCCAGTTGGTCGTCGAGCAGCGGCACGAGGCGGACGGCCCACGCCTTGTTGGAGCTCGCAAAGTCGGTCTCGAGGCGCCGTGCGAGCGCGTCGCAGGCGCTCATCGCGCGTGGCAGCTCGACGCCGTCGGCGAGCCGCGCCACACCCTCCATGAAATGCGCCGAGCGGTAGTGATCCTTCATGTTCCAGCGCAGGCGCTCCCAGACGTCAATGTCGCCGGGGAAGCTGAATCGCCGCGGCATGACACCGAGGACGGTGTACGGCCGGTCGTTCAACGTAATTTGCCGGCCGACGATCGCGGGGTCGGCGCCGTAGCGGGAACGCCAGAGCCGATCGCTGATCACCGCCGCGAGCTCGGTCTCGTGGAAGAGCGGACCCTGCGGCGGGAAACCGGCGCCAACCTGAGGCCGCACGCCGAGAACCTCGAACAGATTGGCGCTGGTCTCGATGCTGTTGACGCGTATCGGATCCGCGTCCGGCGCCGTGAGATTCACGCTCGGACGCCACCAGGCGGCCGCGTCCTTGAACACCGGCAGGGCGCGATAGTCCATGAAGGTCACCGGCGAGAGTTGATCGTGCGCGCGGCCGCGCTCGGCGTTGGTATCCCAGAGCGTCACCAGGCGATCGGGGTGGGCGTACGGAAGGGGTCGAAGCACCACCGAGTCGACGACGGTGTAGACCACCACCGCGGCGCCAACGCCGAGCCCGAGCACGAGCACGGTGACGAAGGCGAAGCTCGGGTGATGGCGGAACTGCCGCAGGGCGAAACGCAACACGTTCATGAGGCTCGGGCTCCTTCCGACTCGGGGGGTCATTCGATTGGACGGCCGGCGGGGCCGCGGCCCGTCGCGCTCGGCGTGCGGTTGCAGGGGTGTGAGGGCGGATGTCGCCAAGGCGCTCATGGCGCGGGCCCGCGCCTCCTCGGGCGTGGCCCCAGCGCGCCGCGCCGCGTCATGGAGATCTTCGAGGTGGCTGGCGAGCTCGTCGACCATGCCCTCCGGCAGATCCAGGCCCGACGCCGCGGCGTGGCGCCGGACCGCGTGGCGAAAGTCTCCGGCGGTCATGGGTTCGCGACCGGCACCGGAGACGCGGGGACGCCGGCCACGTGAGTCAACGCGGCAATGAAGCGACTCCAATCGTTCCTCTGCGACGCCAGCTGTTTCCGGCCTTGCGGGGTGATGCGATAACACCGCCGTCGGCGCTCGCCCACGTTCTCGACCCAACGGCCGTGGATCCGCCCCGCTTCCTCGAGCCGATAGAGCGTCGCGTAGAGAGACGCCAGAGTGAACTGCAACGTTCCGCCAGACCGGGCCTCGATTCGTCGCGAGAGCTCGTAGCCATGCAAGGCTTCTTCGTCGACCAGGGCGAGGATGAGGAGGTCGGCGCTGCCCTTCTTGGCGGCGTCGATGGTGGATGGATCGGTGGTCGAGGTGGATGGACTCATATGTAGGAGTCCAGTATATAGGAATCCAGAATGACTGATGCATCAGGCAAACCATCCCGTTCCCCCGCTCCCCATCGACAGCTCCCAGTGATCCGCCCCTGGGCGCGGAGCATGGATCGGCGCGCGCGATAGTCTGGCTTTCATGACCCACTGCTCTCCTTCGACTCGCCTAGATGCGCCAAACGGCGTCTCGATTCTGGCTGTCTTGTTGGCATTCCTGGTCGTTCCGGCCGCGACTCGTGGGCAAGACGTCCCGGCGCGGCACGGCATCGCCGCTCGATCCTCAGCTGCCTCGTGCGACACGTCGACGCGCGCCGGCGCCGGGGTCGTGGCAAAGGAGCTGATCGTCAAGCTCCGCGCTCCGGCGGGGCTCGAGGAGGATGCGGACGGCAGTAAGCAGGCGGCGCGGGCGGCGCGGGCCGCGCAGGAAATATCCGGCGCGGCCGAGGGGTTGGCCCGGCGGAGCGATGTGGCGTCGATCCGGCCGCTATTTCCGGCAGCAAGCGACGGCCGCGGCACGGCGTGGGCGACCGGGCAGCAAGCCCGATTGGCCGAACGCGCGCAGCGCGCGCCGGCCGGTGTCTCGGATGCGCACCTCGAGCGGTTGTTCGTGGTCACCGTGGCGCCGGATGCGAGCGCCGCCGAAGTGCGTGCTGCACTCGCCGAGGATCCGAGTATCGAATACACGGAGCCCAACGCAATCGCCCGCGTCGCCTGGCAGCCCGATGATCCATTCTTCTCGAGCTCTGGCACTTGGAGTCAGCCGTACGCCGACCTTTGGGGCCTGCACACGATCGGCGCCGAGGCCGCGTGGGACACCAGCCGCGGGCGCGCGAGCGGCGGTCGGCGGATCGTGGTCGCCGTGGTCGACACCGGCGTCGATCTTGGGCATCCGGACCTGCAAGGCAACCTGTGGCGCAACGAAGCTGAGATCCCGGGCAATGGCATCGACGATGACGGCAACGGGTTCGTCGACGACTCCGGGGGCTGGAACTTCGTGACCTGCGAGGCCTATACCAATTGCGGCTGCGGGAGCCCGGGTACGCCGGGCCCGGAGCCGCAGGATCTCTACGGCCACGGCACGCACGTGGCGGGAACGATCGCCGCGGTGGCGGACAACGGCATCGGCGTGGCAGGTGTGGCGCCCGAGGCCTTGGTGATGGCGGTGCGTAGCCTGAACCGCTACGGCGACGGCGCGACTAGCGATCTGGTGGCAGGCATTCACTATGCGACCGTAAACGGTGCCGAGGTGATCAATCTCTCCTGGGGTTCTCTGGGCACGAGCCCGGCGGTACGCGACGTGATCGCCGAAGCACGGGCCGCGGGCGTCGTGGTCGTGGCCGCGGCCGGCAATCGCCACGGCGAGGACGCGCTCGGTGTCTCGCCGGCGAACGTCCCGGAGGTTATCACCGTGGCGGCGGCGAGCCCGGCGGACGATCCGTCGGGGCCGTCCTCGGACTTCAGTTGTCGGGGCTCGAAGCTCGACGTCGCGGCGCCCGGCGTGGATGTGCTTTCTCTGCGCGCGGACGGCACCGATCTCTACGGCGGCGGCACGCAGATCGTCGACGACCTCTACTACCGCGCGACCGGCACCAGTATGGCCGCGCCGCACGTCGCGGGGACCGCGGCCCTAATCCTCGCCGCGCATCCGGAGCTCGGCGTCGACGAGGTGCGGAGAATTCTCCAGAGCAGCGCCCAGGACATCGGCGCGCCCGGATTTGACCCGATCAACGGCTACGGCCGGCTGAACGCGGCGGCGGCCGTCGTCGCGGCCGCCGGCCCACTAGCGCAGATCGCCTCTCCGAAGACCGGCGACGTGCTCACCAACCCGACGCGCATCTCGATTCGAGGCACTGCCGCCGGCAACGGCTTCGTCAACCAGCAGGTCCGCGTACGCCGGTTCGGAGGAGCATGGAAGAGGCTCGGCGCGTTCTCCGGCACGCCGGTCGAGGGCAGCGAGCTCGCGACCTGGAACGCGGCGACAGCTGCGGACGGCGTCTACCAGATCGAGCTCACCGCCAATGGCCAGGGGACCTCGTCGCATGATCTCCAGGAAGTCGTCCTGGTCCACGATCCCGGCGCGCGGCCGCGCTTTCCGCTGTATCTCGAGGACCGCGTCTCGACGGCTTCCCCGGTGGCGGCGGATCTCGACCACGACGGGGTCGCCGAAATCGTCCTCGCCGGCCTCCAGACGCTCTACGTGTTTCACGCCGACGGCACGTTGCTCTGGCAGCGATCGTTCGACGGATTCATCAGCAGCCCCGCGCTCGCCGACCTCGACCGCGACGGCAAGCTCGAGGTGATCCTCGAGGACGTCGGTTGTACCGGCGTTCACCTGCGCGTCCTCGATGCCGCGGGAATGCCGCGGTTCACGCGCTCGATCCCGGTGACCGCGGCGGCGCTCAAGAGCTACCCAGCGATCGCGCTCACCGTGGGCGACCTCGATCGCGACGGGACGCCCGAGATCCTCGTGCCGCAGCCCAACGACAACTTCTTTGTCTATTCGAGCGTCGGCGTGCTCAAGCAGCGCATCCTCGCGCACACCGACGGCGCGGCCGCGGCACTCGCCGACCTCGATGGCGATGGCTGGCCCGAGGTGGTCGTGACGACCGTGCTGCCGGGGCCGGACGGCGGCCGCGACGTGCACAAGCTAATGGTCGACCGAGCCACCCGGAGGCTCAAGGAGGCTCCGGGCTGGCCCGTGCGGCTGCAGAAACCCGGCGAGCCTAACGCCGGTGGTATTTCCTTCCGTGGACCCATCGCGGTCGATCTCGATCGCGACGGCAAGCTCGAGGTGGCGATCTCCACGGGCGGGAAAGTCTCCGTGCTGCGCCACGACGGAAAGCCCCGCCCCGGGTGGCCGCGCTCGCTCGGGCGCAGCGACGACTTCGGCTTCCTCGCCGCCGGCGACCTCGACGGCGACGGCAAGCCCGAGCTCGTGCTCGGCACCTGGGCCGACGGCATATTCATCTTCCGCGGCGACGGCAAGTTCAGTCAATACCACGGCGAGCCCGGTGACGCGTTCGAAGCGAGCCCGGTGATCGCCGACATCGACGGCGACGGCCGAAGCGAGATCCTCATCCAACCGTCCATTTCGCGCTTCGACTCGCCCGCCGCACGACACCTGGTCGCCATCGACTACAAGCCGGCGACCAAGACGTACGAGACGCTGTGGACAAAGACCATCACCAGCGTGGTCTCCTATCAGGACTACGACTTCGCCGGTCCCCTGCTGGGCGACTTCGACGGCGACAAGCGCTTCGATCTGATCGTGGCCTCGCCGCGATACACCGGCCTGGGCTTGATGGCGTGGACGCTCGCCGGGACCTCTCAGGGTCGCAAGGTGGACTGGCCGATGACCGGCCACGACGCCCGGCACACGAACAAGTACTGATCGGCCGACGCGGCTGCATGGGGGTCTCCGAGTAGACGCACCGTGAGCACTTCGAACAATTTTGGACCGAAGCCCTGGGACAACTCGGAGACCCGGCTCCAGCGCCGCGTTGAGGCGCAGCGTGGTCCCCCTCGCTACCGAGGGTCTGACTCGCGGTTCTCGAAGCGCAGCTCGTCGAGCGCGTCACGCCGTAGCCGGAGAACCTCGCGGCGGAGCCGTTGCGGTAGCGAGGCTTCGAGATCCAGGTAGGCCGATTCGTCGAGGTGCTTGAGCAGCGCCACGACATCGGCGACGTCCTGATGCCGGCGAGCGACGAGCTTGAGCTCGACCAGCCCGGGAAGGCCGACGACGTCGTTCTCGTGCGGGCTACGGTCGAGGTCTCGCAGCTGCGGATAGGGCGGAGCGCCCGGTCGCGGGCGCGGATCGCCAGCAAACAAGAGGTCCACGTCGACGTGGCTCGCGAGGTGCCGGAGGCGGTTCTCTTGGCGACGCTCGAATCCATCCGCCGCCAGGTGAGGCAGCAGCCGCTCCACGTCTTCCCGTTGCATGAGGAGATCCAGATCGCGGGTCGAGCGGACGTAGCCGTGGTGGATCACCGCGACGCCTCCGACCAGCGCATAGGGCACGGCGGCGGCGGCGAACAAGCGCCTCAGCGCGGCGAGGCCTTCATCGACGACAGGTAGATCAGGTCGCATAGCGCGGGCGAACGCAGTCGCCCCGGCCAGCGCCACTGCGGTCGGCTCCATGGGGGAATTGTAGGGCAATTGGCAGCGCGAGTGTCTTGGGGCCGATACCCATTTTGGGTCCGATGCACCTGAATGTGCCGACCTAGGGCTCAACCGCCGGCACGGCTTCGAGCTTCGAAGCGGCCTTCCGCGAGCGCGCCCTCTGGCCCATGTCGTCCAGGCACGAGTACGCGACCGGCGTCACCAGGAGCGTGAGCAGCAGGCACAGTGTCTGGCCGCCGATCACCACCACGGCCACGGCGCGGCGCTCCTCGGCGCCGGGTCCCGAGCCCACCGCGAGCGGTAGCATTCCGGCGACCAGCGCGAGCGTGGTCATGAGGATCGGGCGCAGCCGGTCGCGGTTCGCTTGCAGGATGGCGGCCATGCGCTCCATTCCGGCTTCGCGGAGCTTGTTGGTGTGGTCGACCTGCAGAATCGCGTTCTTCTTGACCACGCCGAACAGCACGAGAATGCCGAGTGCCGAATAGAGGTTGATCGTGTTGCCGGTCGCCCAGAGCGACAGCAACGCGAACGGCACCGACAGCGGCAGCGAGAGCAGGATGGTGATCGGATGAACCAGGCTCTCGTACTGCGCGGCCAGGATCATGTACATGAAAACGATTGAGAGGCCGAAGGCCCAGAGAAATTCCCCAAAGGTGCGCTCGAGCTCACGGGCGCGGCCGGAAACCGCCGTGGTGTAGGCCGCCGGGAGGTTCATCTTCTTCACTTCCTGGCGAATCACTTCCAATCGATCCGCCAGCGCGAAGCCGGGCGCGACCTGCGCCCGAAGATCGGCCTGGCGCTGACGATCAAGGCGATCGATACGCGAGGCAGTCTGCCCGGGCGCAATGGTCACCAAGCTGTCGAGGCGCACCAAGCCGCCGCTCGAGCGGCCCACGTACAGGCGCGAAATCGTGTCGAGGTCCTTGCGGTCCCGGTCGACCAGGCGGAGCTCGACGTCGTAGTCGTCGTTGACACTCGGGTCGCGGAACCTCGACACGCGCTCGTCGCCGCCCACCATCAGGCGCAACGCCTGCGCGATCTCCTCGGTCGAGACTCCGAGATCGGCCGCCCGGGCGCGATCGATCGAAACCCGAAGCTCGGGCTTGTTGAGCTTGAGCGTCGTGTCCGCATCGATCACGCCGAGACTGGCGGTGCGGGTACGCAACTCCTCAGTGTATTCGGAAAGCTTTTCGAGCTCCGGCCCGCGGATGATGAAGTCGATCTCATAGTTGCCGCCGCCGATGTTGAAGCTCGGCGCGTTGCGCACTGAGGTGCGGAGATCCTTGAACTTGCGCAGCCGCTGGCGGATTTCCTGCATGACGTCTCTTTGTGAATAGTTGCCCATGAACGCGCGCCACGGATGTAGGCGCAGCGTTTCGCTCAACAGCCGGCCGAAGGAGAACAAGCGCTCCTCGTGCGGCGCTATGCGCACGTAAGCGCTCCCCGTGTTCACGTTGCCGAGAAAGCCACCGCCGACGCTCGACAGCACCAACCGCACGCCCGGAGTCGAGCGCACCTCGCCCTCGACCGCACGCATCGTGTCGTCCATCGCCGCGATACTGGTGCCTTCCGGAGCGGTGATGTTGACGTCGAACTCAGCTTCGTCGACGTCGGTGGGAATGTATTCCTGACGCACCACTCGATAGAGCGGAATCGATGACAGAACGACGAGGGCCGCCAGCCAAAACACGCGTTTGCGGTGACCCATCGACCAAGCGAGCATGCGCATGTACGCGGCGTCGATATGCGCGTAGATGCCTTCGCGAGAATGGCCATGGCCGCTCGCGTCTTCGCTCCGCAACAGGCGCGCGCTCATCATCGGCGTCAGGGTAAAGGACACCAGCAGCGAAACCAGCACCGCCACCGCCGCCGTGATGCCGAATTGATACAGGAAGCGGCCCGAGATGCTCGACATGAATGACACGGGCACGAAGATGACCACCAGGCTGAAGGTGGTCGCCATCACCGCGAGGCCAATCTCGGCGGTCGCCGCGCGCGCCGCTTCGAAGGGCTCCATCTTCTTCTCGTCGACGAAACGGAAGATGTTTTCGAGCACCACGATGGCGTCGTCGATGACCACGCCCACCATCAGCACCAGCGCCAGCATCGTGACGCTGTTGAGCGTGAAGTGGAGCGCTGCCATCATCCCGAACGTGGAAATGACCGAGGCCGGAATAGCCACTGCGGCGATCAGCGTCGAACGCCACGAGCGCATGAACCCGAGCACCACCAGCGAGGCGAAGATGCTGCCGAGGATCAAGTGCATGTCGATCTCGTGCAGCGCGTTGTAGATGTAGCGCGACTGGTCGCGGATCGGCTCGAGCTTCACGTCGGCGGGGAGCCGAGCCTTCACTTTTTCGAGATTCGCCTTGGCGGACTCGATGACCGCGACGGTGTTCGCTCCCGACTGGCGGCGCACCTCCAAGGTCACGGTCGGAATTCCATTGAGCCGGGCCAGCTTGCGCTGCTCCTTGGTGCCGTCCTCGGCGTGGCCGATGTCGCGCACCCGAATGGGCGTGCCGTTGCGGGTGGTGATGACCAGGTCGTCGAAGTCGCGCACGTCCGCGATGCGCCCCATGGTGCGGAGCACCGACTCGTGCGCTCCTGAAGTTACATTGCCGCCCGGAACGTCGGCGTTCTGACCTTGAATCGCGTCGCGCACCGCCGAGATCGGAATCTGGTAGGCCGCCAGCCGGTCGGCCTCGACCCAGATATTGATCGCGCGCTCGAGCCCGCCGACCAGGGCGACCTCACCCACCCCGTCAGCGCGCTCGAGCTGCACCTTGACGATCTTGTCGGCCATCTCGGTGAGCTCACGCAGAGGCCGGTTGGCGGTGAGCGCGATCGTCAGCACCGGCGTCGAGTCGTTGTCGGATTTGGCGACTACCGGCGGCAGCACGTCCGGGGGCAAGTCGCGCACCACGGCGGATACGCGATCGCGCACGTCTTGCGCGGCGACGTCGATGTCACGCTCGAGGTTGAACGTGGCGATAACGAACGAGCTGCCTTGCCCGGAAACCGAGCGCAACTCGCTGATGCCTTGCACCGTATTCACCGCTTCCTCGAGCGGCTGCGAAACGACCGATTCGATTTCTTCCGGAGACGCCCCGGGCAGCGAGGTACGCACGGTGACCGTGGGAAGGTCGACCGAGGGAAATCGGTCGACGCCGAGTCGGAAGTACGAGGCGGCGCCGACCACCACCAGCGCCAGGATGATCATGGTCGCGAAGATCGGCCGGCGAATGGAGATTTCAGCGAGTCTCTGCACCGCGATCTCTTTCGGGAGGCTCGATCAGGTCGCTCAGTTGGAGACCGTGACCGCCTGGCCACCGATCAGGTTGCCGGGCTCGACCACGACCCGCTCGCCGGCGGCGATGCCCTCGGTAATTTCCACCCGATCGCCCACCGACCGGCCGGAGCGCACCTTGCGCTCGACGGTCTGGTCGTTTTCGACCACCAACACCTTCTCGATGCCGGCGAAGGTCACGATCGCGCTCTTCGGCACCAGCACGACCGGCTGGTCCGCCGCGGTCACGATCTCGGCCGAGGCGAACGAGCCCGGTCTGAGAGCGCCGTCCTGGTTCGGCACCTCGGCCTCCAGCATGAGCGTGCGATTGCTTTCGTCGATGGCCGGGCTCAAGCGCACGACGGTGCCCGGATGAATGCGCGAATCGCCATCGACGGTCACTCGGACTTCCTGCCCCTGACGGAGCTTGGCGGCCGAGCGCTCCGGCACCGCGAGCTTTAATCGGAGCGGGTGCATGCGCACCACCGTTACCAGCGGCTGGCCGACCGCGACGTACTGACCGGGCGTGCCTTGGCGTTCGCGCACTGCGCCGTCGAACGGCGCCAGCAGGACGGAGTCGATGAGCTGCTGGCGCGCGGAGTCGAGCTCTGACCGGCGCTGCGCGAGGATGCCTTCACGGTTCATGACCTCGTCCCGCGCGTCCGAGTACTGACTGTCGGCCACCTGGTAGGTCGCTTCCGCCGCGTCGAGGTCGGCGCGCGGCAGGAGACCTTGATCGAAAAGAGCCTTGGCGCGGTCCCGACGGGCGCGGGCGTCCGTTTGCAGCGCCGCCGCCTGTCGCACCACCGAGGTCTGCTCTGGATCGACGCGATCGACTTGGTTGTTGCTCCCGTCGCCGCCGAGGCCAAGACGAGCGCGCGCCTGGACGAGCGCCGCTTCCGCCTGTTGAACCCGGAGCTCGAAGTCGGTGGGCACCAGGCGCGCGAGCGCCTGGCCCTTGTGGACCTGACTCCCGAGATCCACCAGCAAGGCGTCGATCCGGCCGGCCACCTTCATGCCGAGCACGACCTGCTCTTCGGCGGCGAGCGTGCCGGACACCGACACGACCTCCGGGAGCTTGCTCGCCGCAGCGGCGGCGATACGTACCGACCGTGGCTCCTCTTCCGGTCGCTTGGCCTTCGACGAAGGGCCGCAACCCGCGAACACGAGCAGCGCGACCCCGGCAGCCGCAAGGAGGACGCTTGAGGAAATGGAGGTTCGAATGGAGGTCATAACCAAATAGGCCTCAGCCGGGCCGCACGATACGCCAGAAACAGAATCTTTATACGCGGAAGACGGCCGCGAGTACTGAAACCTGCTCGCTAGACCCCCCGCAGTCGCCGCTTTTCCCACAGCATGGCGCTGGCGATGAATGCGGCGCCGATGGCAAGAAACGAGAGCCGAGTCTCCCAACCGGATCCCCTGGCCAGCGCACCGCTGAAGTCCACCGCACCGAGACCGTTGAGCGCCAGATACCAAAGCAGCAACAGGACGCCGGAAAATAGCTTGCCGCCGCGCGAAAGGGATGCCGAGCCCACAGCGAATGCGGCGACGAACAGCATGCCGAGCGGCACGGCGTAGGCCCGCGCATCCATGGACACGAGACCGCGGAGCGTGATCGGCAGGCTGACCGCGAGCAGAAACAGCGCCACTGCGGCGAACTTCCACAACACCGCCGAGGACGGCACCCCGGGCTGCGAGAGCACCAACGGCCGCGCGCCGGCGAGATCCTCGCGGCAGCCGACCTCGGAGACCAGGGGAATCACCAGCAGAACGAACGCTCCCGCGGCCAGGCGCGAGGGCTCGGCGGGCAAGAGCGCCGCGACCAGCGCCGCCGGCACCACCAGCCATTTCGCCTTGCCGCCGGTCTCCCAGAGCAAGCGCGTCTCGGCGAGCACCGCCCCGAGCGCGCTCGGCCGAGCCTCGACCGCCCCCAGCGAAGCCAATGTCCGCATCGGCGCCGCCGGCCCGACTACACCCGCGGCACCACCCCCCGCCGAAGCGCGAGCGACCCTGAGGTACCGGGAGGGGTCGAAGCGATCGAAGAGCAGCACCGCGCCGAGGAACGGCAACAGCACCCACACCATGTTCAACAGCCGCTGCGTGACCAGCCCCGGCGGGAACGACAGGCCCGCCCAAGCCGCACGCTCGATCGGCTCATCGTGGATGACGTAGCCCGAGGAGATGCCGTGCGAGCCCGGCGGCAGCGAAGCCTGGACCAGACTCTCGTGCATGGCCATGCCCAAGGGATCGAACGCCGGCACGTGATCGAGCCGGCTTTCGGCGCCCGAGGCACGCCCGAGCTGCATGGGTATCACCATCATCGGCATGGCGCCAAAGAAGAACCAGATCACCAGACCGCCCTTACTGCGCAGCACCGGCGTGACGTCGAACAGCAGCGCTCCGGCAGCGACGAAGGCCGCCGCTGGCAGGGTCATCAAGAGCAGCGGCGCGAGGAATTGCACGGCATCGAACGCGCCGACTCCCGAGCGCATGAAGTGGAATACGCCGACGGGAAGACAGAGCAGCGAGAGGAGGACGAGGTAGACCGTATTCGCCAACCACTTGGCGCCGAGATACGCGCTCTTGCTGATCGGCGTGGCGGCCAGGATCAGCCCGATGCCGCGTTCGCGATCTTGACGGACGGCACCGGCCACGAGGTAGAACGCGGCCAGCGCGAAGAACATCACGCCGAGCACCGACATCGCGATGCCGAGATACCCCGCGGTATAGAGCGGCGCCTGCAATCGCCCGTCGGGAAGCGTCCAGGAGACCGACACCGCTTTCCCGTCGGCCGGCGGGATCGCCCAGTACGAGCCGATGAGGATGACGAACAGCGCCACCAGGCTGCCGGTCGAGCGCGCTCGATTCTTGATCTCCGCCCCCACCTGCGCCCCCAGCGCCTGCCATGGGGTGAACCTGATCTCGGCATCCGCGGCCACTGCAGTCACGACCGTGCTCCCGCCTCGAGGTTGATGGCGAGGTAGGCGTCTTCGAGCGTGGGTTCGACCGGCCGCGATCCCGGCAAAGTGGCGCTGCCGACGTAGCGCAGATGGACGCCGTCCGCACGGCGCAACAGATTCGAAACCGCCACGCTGCGCTGGGCCTCGGCCAACTGCTCCGGTACGACGATGGCCTCGAAGACTTTCCCGCTGGCCGCCCGCAGCATCTCTTCGGGTGTGCTGAGCCCGATGAGCCGGCCACCGCGCATGACCGCGATGTTCGAGGCCACCGCCTCGACGTCCGACACGATGTGGGTCGAGAGAATGACCAGCCGGCCGTGCGCCGCTTCGGAGAGCAGATTGCGAAAACGCACCCTCTCCTCGGGATCGAGTCCGACCGTGGGCTCGTCCACGATGAGCAGCTGCGGATCGCCGAGCAGGGCCTGCGCGATGCCCACCCGCTGGCGCATGCCGCCGGAGAAGCCGCCGAGCCTGCGATCGGCGGCATGGTGCAGGTTGACCAATTCGAGCAATTCGCCGACCCGTCGAGCGAGGGCCGCCCCCTCCACTCCCTTCAAACGCCCGAGGTAAAGCAAGAACTCGCGCGCCGTCAGGCGCTCGTAGATGCCGAAGTCCTGCGGCAGGTAACCGAGCGCACGGCGCACGCCGAGCGGCTCTTTCACCGCGTCAGTGCCGCGCCAGCGGAAAGTGCCCGCCGTAGGCCGGGTGACTGTCGCCAGGATCGACATCAACGTTGTCTTACCGGCGCCGTTTGGACCCAACAGGCCAAGCACGCCCTCGCCCATCGAGAGAGACACCCCGCGGAGAGCCTCGGTGCCGCTCGGATAGCGCTTGCTCAGGTTCTCGATTTCGAGCATCGACTCCCTCCGGAAAGACCCGCCAATATCCACCTAGAACGGTTCGGCGCCGCAATCGCGACCAGCGCCTACTGGTACGCCCGGATCGGCGTTAAAGTTTCGCGGTCCGATCGCGATGTCGACTATCCAGCGCTACCTCTCTGCACCCTGGCTCATGGACGCCGCCAAGCTCGCGTATTGCGTGCCCTGGGCCTGGCGCCGGCTCTTGGTTCGGACTGCGTCGTTTGTCCACGACGGCCGCGAGTATCCGTACTTTTCGCATCCCTACAACGCGACCTGGAGAAACGAACGGGCGATCGAAATTCCACTCATCATGCCGCATGTCACAGGGTTCGAGCCGATGGAAGTCCTCGAGGTCGGGAACGTGCTCTCGCACTACTTTCCCGTGCGACACCTCGTGGTGGACCGCTACGAGAGGCGACGCTGCGTCCTGGCCGGGGACATCGTGGGCCTCGAGTTGCCCCGGCGCTTTCGGCGCATCGTGAGCATCTCCACGCTCGAGCACGTCGGATGGGACGAGCGACCCCGCGTTGCCGGCAAGCACCGGCGGGCGATCGCCAGCATGAGGCGGCTGCTCGCGACCGATGGCCAACTGATCGCGACCATTCCGATGGGCTACAACCCGGGCCTGGACGACGATCTCCTGGGCGACCGCCTGGGCTGCGCGGAGGTGGCCTACTTCAAGCGCTCGCGCGCGACCGAATGGCGTGCCGCTCCAGCCCTCGAAATGCAGGGGACGAGCTACGGCAAGAGGTTCCGTGCCGCCGACGGGCTGGCTCTCTGCAAATGGAGCGCGGCATAGAGCGCGCCGGAGCGGGCGTATGCTCACTCCGAAAGCTGGTCACCAGGAGATCGCCCCTCATGCCGCAGAATGCCTCGCGAGCGAATCTTCCCGCAGAGCTCGCCACGACCGTCGCCACCGGTCTGGCGCGGGCTTGGCGAGCGCTCGCGCCGCGACGGTTCACCCATGTCGTGCCGCTGGGCCTGAGCTGCAGGGTTACCTACCAGGTGCGGCGCTACTTCCGCAGCGCGGTCGCCTATCCGTTCGACTGGTGGGTATCACCGTTGCCCGGCCTCGCCGCCTACCTCGCACAGCTCGATCCGCAAAGGATCTACGGCCCGGGAGCGCTTCGCGAGATCTTCGAGGATGGTCGGTTGATCGCGCTCGAGAACCGCGAGTTCGGCGTACGGCCCTTCCACGAGTTTCCACGCCGTCGCGACGGCGCGGTCTCGGTCGTGGACGAGGGCTGGCGGGAACACTTGCCGGTGGCCGCGGCGAAGCACGAAGAGAGACTCGATCGCTTGCTCGCCCTCGACTCGCCCGACAATCGCGTCCTCTTCGTCCGTCACCGCTTCGATGTCGACAGCGGGCGGGTCGCCGAACAGCCCGCCATCGACGCGCTATGGGCGTCTCTCTGCCAGACTTTCCGGCGCTGCGAGGTCAACTTGTTGATGATCCAGATCCCAGGCATCGCCGTCCCACGATCCGACCGCTGCTGGTCGCTGACGATCGACGACCTCCCGGCGGCCCCGCCGGAGGCGTGGCGGGGCGCCGATTCGGCTTGGGACGCCGGCCTCCGGTCGCTCCGACTGCGGACTCTGCACACGAGCTTCCCCGCGACGGACGCAGCCTGGCTTGCGCCCTCGACGTAGACCAAATGCCTCGACGCCGCGATCGTATTCTTCTCTGGTCTGCCCTGGCTCTTGGGCTGACTTATGGCCTCATGGCCCGGCTCGCCTTCGGCCACCACGTCGACTCGGCCTCGGTGTTCGACGCGGTGTTCGTGCCGATGACGGTGGGATTCCTGTTCCTGGTGCCGCTCGCCCTCGGCTTTCTCGTGGTCTGGCTCGGCGAGCGCGATGCCGGCTGGTCTTGGTGGCAATGGGTAGTCATTCCCTGGGCGCCGGCCTTCACCGCGCTCGGCGCGGCGCTGCTGCTCGCCTGGGAAGGGATCATCTGCATCTTCCTCTGGGCGCCACTGGTGATGATCATGTCGAGCCTCGGCGGCCTGGTTGCCGGCCTCTGGCGCCGTTGGCGCAGGCGCCGAGCACCGGCGTCGGCTCTGCTCGGCGTTTTGTTGCTGCCGTTCGCTTTCGCGCCGTGGGAGAGCCGCCTCTCGACCGGCGACGAAATCCGCGCCGTCGAAACCAGCATTGACATCGCGGCCGATCCCGACACGGTGTGGAACGAAATCGTCGAGGTGCGGCCGATCGCGCGCGCCGAGCAGGGCCGACGGCTGGTCCACATGATCGGCTTCCCGCATCCGATCGAAGCCCGGACGATCGGCCGCGGTGTCGGCTCAGTGCGTCACGCCACTTTCGAGGGCGGCGTGCTCTTCGTTGAAACGGTGACGCGCTACGAGCCCGGGAAGCGGCTGTCCTTCTCGATCAGGGCGGATCCCAACTCGATCCCGCAGCAAACGCTCGACGAGCACGTGACTGTGGGCGGCCCGTATTTCGACGTCCTCGATGGCGACTACGCGATTGAATTGCTGACTCCGGCGACGGTGCGCCTCTATCTCACCAGCCGGCACCGCCTGTCGACGCACTTCAACCTCTACGCCGGAGCCTGGACTGACTTCATCCTGCGCGACGTGCAGGAGAACATTCTCGACGTAGTGCGTCATCGCGCAGAATCCGCGCGCACCGCTCCGAACACTCACACTTCGCAGGAGACCCGATGAGCGACGAAGATCTCAAGCTGCCGGTCGAAGGCGGGGACGGAATCCAGGTCATCCGCGGCGGCGGCGCGGTCCGCGGCTGGAACAACATTCGCTACAAAACCGGCCTCTCGGCCAAGAATGTGAACGCCAAGGAGCTGTCGATGAACGTCGCCACGATTCCCCCCGGCGGCGTGGCCCTGGCCCACATCCACGTAGGCTTCGAGGTCATGCTCTACATTCTCTCCGGCCGCGTGCGCCATGAGTACGGCGAGGGACTCTCGAAAACCATCGAGAACCAGGCGGGCGATTTCATCTTCATCGAGCCGGGAGTGCCGCACGAAGTGTTCAACGCCAGCGACACCGAGCCGGTCGTCGCCGTGGTGGCGCGCTCCGACGCCTCCGAGTGGGAGCACATCGTCTCGTACGAGCGGCCGAAGTAGCGGGACCCTGCGGGACGACCGGGGAGCCCGCCAGATCCTGGCAGGCTCCCGCGGGGGGCGAAACTCGAACGCTAGAACTTGAGGCGCGTGGTCAGGCCGAACGTCCGCGGCGTGTTGGTCAGGAAGGCAACCCGTGCCCGCGTGCCACGCTCTTGATCGAGCGCCAGCAGGGCCTGCTTGTCGCTCACGTTGTTGACGAACAACGCGAACTCCCATTTGTTGATCAGCACGCCGAAGCGCAGATTGAAGATGTCGTACGCCGGCAGCTCGGGGTCGAAGGTGAACGTCGACTGCGTGAACGGTCCGCCGATTTTGCCCGCGAAGCTGTTCAGATCGACCGTGCCAAAGCCCGCGGCCTGATCGCCGATCTGGGTGAAGCGCGAGCCCACGTGCTGGTAGCTGCCCGTCAGGTAGCCGAGGAGGTCAGTTCCGATCGTGTGCTGGTAAGTCGCCGCGGCCTGGACCTGGAGCTTCGGTACCGTCGGCAGTCGATTGCCCTTCTTGATGCCGGCCAGGATGTGGCCGCTGGTGTCGAACACCGTCGAATCGAGTTTCGAATCGTTGAAGCTCGCCGAGAGGGAGTAGTCGAAGTTGCTGTTGACGTCCTGCGCGAGCTCGAGCTCGAGGCCCTTGCTGCTCGCCTGGGGCACGTTGAAGACCAGTCGGGACGAGCACGAACCGGCGGTCACTGTCGCTTGCAGGTCGTTGATCTTCATGTAGTAGGCCGACACGCCGACCGTTCCGCGGCCGACTCTCGACTTGGTCCCCACCTCGTAGTTCCAGGCGGTCTCATTCTTCCAGTTGTCGTGACCGCTGTACGCCGCGAGATCGGCCGCGGTGCAGAGCGGCACGTTCAGCTGGTCGTTGATGCCGCCCAGGCGGAAGCCCTTCGAGATCTGGGCGTTGATCGAGGTGTCGGAGGACACCTTGTAGCTCGCGATCAGGCGCGGCACGACGCCGTTCGCCTTGGTGGTTCCGGGCTTGCTCGCCGGGTCGGCGAAGATGCCGTCGAATACCTGCGTGCGGTCCTCCTTGAAGTCGTAGTAGCGCAGACCGCCGGTGAGGTCGAACTTGTCGGTAATCGCGATCGTGCCTTCGCCAAAGAGTGCGAACTGCTTGAACTTGTAGCTCAGATCGGAGAAGAACAGGATGTCTTTGCCGGCGCCGAAGTGTCCGGCGGTCGGAATTCCGCTCACGTTCTCGAAACCATTCACGAACAGGCTCTGGCCGTATTCGCGCTTGATGTCGCTGTAGAACGCGCCGCCGAGCCAGTTCACATTCTGATTCTCACCCGCCAGGCGAACCTCCTGGGTGAACATCTTGGCGGTCGTCTTGTCGTCGAGCGGGGCGTTGATGTTGTACGCCGCCGGCGGCAGCCCGATGCTGCCACCAGTGATGCTCGCGGTCAGCGCCGTGGCATCGCGCACGACCAGGACCTTACGATCGCTATAGGACGTCACCGAGGTGAAGTTCATGGCATCGCTAATCTTGTAGTTGATGTTGAGGTCACCGAGCGTGAACTTATCGGTGAAGGGCTCTGCGATCTGGGTGAACTGCTCCCACTCGCCCAAATGCACCGCCGGCCGCGTGGTGGTGTAGGGGTTGGCGAGAATGTTGTACACATCGCGCCGGTTCCAGCCGTCAGCGGTCACTTCCTGATACACCAGACGCGGCGTGATCGTCAGGCCATCGTTGGGCTGGAAGCGCAGGGCGACGCGGGCGCCCTTGCGATCGTTGCTGTTCACGTTCTTTTTCACGCTCAGGTTCGGCTGCACCGCATCGATGTAGCCGCCGTTGTTGGAGTAGTACGCCGCCACGCGCAGCGCCGCCTTATCGCCGAGCGCCGCGTTCGCGACCACCTTCGCACCGCCGCCGACCTCGCCGCCGGTCGAGTCGTTGAGGGTGAGCTCCGCGGCTCCGTCGGTTTTGCCGAGCTCCGGCTGGTTGCTGATATACCGCACCGTGCCGGTGAGCGAGCCCGAACCGAACAACGTGCCCTGGGGGCCGCGCAGCACCTCGACGCGTGAGATATCGAAGAGGTCGATATCGGGGGTGAACAAGGACAAGGAGATCACCGATTCGTCGAGATAGATGCCGACTTGCTCCTTGACGCCCGGCTGATCGCGGACGATCTGGCCGGCGGACACGCCGCGCAGTGCGACCTGGCTTTGGCCGGGTCCGAGGTTTTGCACCGTCAGGCCGACCACGTTCGCCGCCACACCTTCGATGTTGTCGGCGCCGCGATTGCGCAGGGTCTCTTCGCCGGGAGCGGCGACGGAGAACGGCACGCTCTGGATGTTCTCTTCGCGCTTACGCGCCGTGACGGTGATCTCCTCGTTCACTTGCGGGGTCTCTTCGGCCTGCTTGGCCGCGGCGGCGGCTTTCTCGTCCGCCTCTTTCTTCGCGTCGGCCGCCTTCTTGGCATCTTCTGTCGCCTGGTCGGTCGCCTGAGCCTGGGCTGCGGCCACGAGAATGGGCGAAATCGCCAGGGCGCCCGCCATGATCGCGACGAGAATTCCGCTCCTCCGCAGTCGTCGTACGACGTTCGCTGAATACGGACTCTCCACCATCGCCCGCTCCTCTCAGAAGGTCGTGAACGAAGGCCGCCCACGAAAACTCGTTTAAAACGCTGAGGCGAAGATGACACATCGGTCACCGGGTCGACAAACCCGAATTTTCAGAGCGACAGGGCCATGAATACATCGGCGGTGGCGTAGCCCACGCCCTCCCCCGGGGCAACCGGATGAAAGCCGAGCTTCTTGTACAGCCGAAGGGCCGGGGCGAGCTTCGTGCTCGAGCTCAGTACGACCCTCCGAGCCCCTCTTTGCCGGGCGAAGTCGACTACCGAGAGCACCAGCTTCTCGCCCAGACCCCGACCTCGGGCCTCGGCCGCCACCGCCAGCTTGGCGAGCTCGACGATTCCATCACCCGATGGAATCGCGGCGCACGTACCGACCGCCTTGCCATCGAGGAGCGCGACGAAGATCTCGCCACCTTTGTCCAAGATCCGGCCTCGGGGGTCATCGAGGTAGAGGCCATCGAGCGCCTCGAAGAGGCCGAAGGCTTCGAGCCACTCCCGATTGAGCCGAGCGAAAACCGGCGCGTAGGTGTCTTGGTAGGGAACGATCTGAACCGTTTCGTCAGGCATCGCGGCATCCTATCCGCGCCATTCTTGCGACTGCCCCGATGGGGCGGTAGGCTCGTCGCATGAGCCCCAGCGCCCCCATCGTGGAATACGGTCCACCAATTTCTCTCACCCAAGCGAAACAAATCGCGGCCGCCGCGGAGGCCGAGGCCAAGGCCAACGGCTGGGCCATGGTGATCGCCATCGTCGGCAGCTCCGGGCATCTTGTGCTGCTCCATGCCATGGACCACGCGCAACACGGCAGCGTGGCGGTCGCCCAGGCGAAAGCAGCCACGGCAGTGAACTTCAAGCGCACGACCAAGATGGTGCAGGACTCCGTAGCCGCCGGCGGCGTCGGGCTCCGTATGCTCTCCATGGACGGCGTCTGCGCGCTCCAGGGTGGCCGGCCCCTGAAGCAGGACGGCCGGATCGTCGGCGCCATTGGCGTTTCCGGCGCGACCTCAGAGGAGGATGCGCAGGTCGCCGACGCCGGCGCCCAGGCGATCGGCGACTAACCTGTTGGTTTACAGCTCGCCCAACAGCCAGCCGGTCTTCTCTACGCGTCCGACGATGCGCTGCACGCGCCGCAGGTACACCGGGCTGGTGCTCCCGGGATGCCAGTGCGCAGGACTCGGCAGACTGCCGGCCAGTGCCGCCGCCTGTTGCCGGCTGAGCTCGGCGGCGGAGATTCCGAAGTAGCGCCGCGACGCCGCCTCGGCGCCATAGATGCCCTCGCCGAACTCCGCAACGTTCAGGTAGAGCTCGAGAATCCGGCGCTTGGTGAGCTTGGCCTCGAGCTCACGAGTGAGCATGGCCTCCTTCACCTTGCGCAACGGATTGCGCGACGGCGACAGCCAGAGGTTCTTGGCCAGCTGCTGGGTGAGGGTCGAGGCACCGCGCGGCAGCTCCTTCTCTTCCCAGGCGTCGCGCAAAGCGTTCTTCATCTCCTCGGTCGCGAAGCCGTGGTGCGAAAAGAAGTCGATGTCCTCACTGACGATCACGGCGTGCTTTAGATCCTTCGCGATGGCGTCGTAGGGCACGAAGCGCCAGGCCACCGAATCGCTCTTGCCGGCGGACCGCTGCCCCGCCTTGTAGCGCTCGATAAACGCGGTGCGTTGCGGATTCGACTTGACGAGCACCGCGACGTCCGGCCAAGTCGCGATTTCCCAGCCGATCCCGAGCACCAGAATCGCGACCA
>JBDTNL010000045.1:0-31242 GCA_039933785.1 Acidobacteriota bacterium | reverse complement strand
CGGCCTGTGCGCCCTGTCCGGCAACCAAGAGGCCGAACGCGGCCAATGCCAGAGCAAGTTTCTTCATTTGGATGAATCTCCCTGAAAACAATTCACTAGGGACGCCGCGAGGCACGATGCCCGCGAAACGTCCAAAACAATTCTTGATGGGTACGTTGCTGCTAGTTTTTCCTACTCCGGCGACGAACCATCACCTCCCGATCAAAGATTCTGAGTGTTTCCTTGGGTTAAGGAAAGCTTTAGTTCCATGAGGTTAACCTACGCCCATGGCTCCTGTCAAATGGTCTATAAGTCCCCTCCAAGCCGCCTCGCCGCCTTACGGACGGCTCGTCACGCCGACCACTGAGTGGCTGGCCGCGATGGCGTCGTCCAGTTGGACGGCATTGAAGCCCACGCTATAGCGACCGTCGGCGTCCATCAGGGGCTCGATCCAAGCCTGAGCCGCAGCCGGATCCTCGGGCGGGTTGTTTCCCGCCGCCGCGACCGCTGTGTTGAGATTCAGATACAGCCAACCGAAGTCGAAGGGCACTGGAAGGGATTCTCCTCCCACCTCGGTGCGCTGCGCTTCAGCGGGGAAGGGAATGATCCCGGCTTGGGGCGGCTGCGGCGAGAAGGGGAAGGTCGCCGGGACCTCGGGATGCTCCTGCTCGTCGAAAATCACGATCTGTTCCTGACCCAACGGGTACCAGCTCGGAGTCGTGCCGCACTTGAAAGCGCCCTGAGCCACCTTCGAGTCGCGCCAAGCCACGAACGAGGTGCCACCGGTGAAGGCTCCGCCGTTGATGAAGCGAGCGGCGAAGTTAGTCGACAGCGGCTCGCGGTTGTCCACCGCGGTCCAGGCGTCGTAGCGACCGTAGAAGGTGTACTGACCGGCGATCGAGGTCTCGGGATCGGTAGCCGAAGCCTCGACGTGCACCAGGCTCTCGCCGTTGGCGAAGTTCTGGTCGGAGTTGCAGTAGAAGTAGTCACCCCAGAGGACGTTCTGGTTGGTGGCGTCCCCCGTGCCTCGGGCGGCAAAGTAACCGACGTCACCGGGGAAACGCAGGGTGCAGTTGTTCACCGTGTCGACCGTGATGTAGCCGCGAGCGATATCGTCGCCGAAGGCCTGTCCGGCGCAACCGCCGAGGATCGAGGAGAAGAGGCCCGTGTGGGCCGCCTTGAGGTGCGCGATGAACGAAGCCGGGGCCACCGTGGGAGGCGGCATTTGGCTGGCGCAGCTGGCAAAGTTGAGGTCTTGCGAAAACAGGCCCTGCGGGCTGATGGTGTCGGAGGGGTCCTGTCCGTCCGACGCCGTCCGCGGGACGATGCCGTTGAACAGATCGCGCACGCTGATGGTTTGCACGTCGTAGCCGGTGAGATAGATGTTGAAATCGAACGTCGGTACCGAGAGATCGGTCCACAGGACAACGTGGGCCAGCACCGCGGTCGCCGAGGCGTTGTTCACCGAGAACAGAGTGTTGTCGCCATGCGGGTGGGTGAGGTCGACCTGGAAGTAAGGTACTAGCAGGGTCGCGGCGGGAACGTCATCCACGGTCCCGATAACCGCCTGAGCTCCCCGCCCCGTCCCCAGTAAGCCGAACACAGCAAGCGCCAGAACGAGCTTTCTCATGACAAGAATCTCCCAGTAGACGTGAGTCGAGCCTGATTGCGCTAAGTGGTGCAAGCGTAAGCGCCGATTTCGGGCGTGTCAAACGCCTCGGTAAAACCGCTCCTTGCGACCGGGGCTGCGGCGCACTCTCGATATGATGCCCCCGGCCATGTCCGTGCCCGCCGTTCGCGCTCACCAGCTCTGCAAGTCCTACTCGGTGTACGCCCGCCCCCTCGACCGGGTGGTCGAGCTCTTCACTCGTCGATCCAGGCATCGGGAGTTTCGCGCGCTCGATGACGTGAGCTTCACCCTCGAGCGCGGCGAAGGTTTCGGGTTGATTGGCGAAAACGGAGCGGGAAAGAGCACACTGTTGAAAATCCTCGCGGGGATCACGGCGCCCACCGCGGGATCGGCCGAGGTGCAGGGCAAGGTGGCCTCGATTCTCGAGCTCGGCTCCGCGTTCCATCCCGAGCTCACCGGGCGTCAGAACATCGTGCTGAATGCGGCGCTGCTGGGACTTTCCGAGAGTCAGGTCCGCGAGAAGACTCCGCAGATCATCGCCTTCAGCGAGCTGGGAGACTTCATCGAACAGCCGGTGAAAACCTATTCGACCGGAATGACCATGCGGCTCGGTTTTTCCATCGCCACACAGGTGGAGCCCGACGTGCTGATCGTCGACGAGGCGCTCTCGGTGGGTGACGGGTATTTTCAGAAGAAGTGCATCGATCGCTTGGTGGAGTTTACCCAGGGCGGGGGTACCTTGTTGTTGTGCACCCACGCCATGTACTACGTCTCGGAGTTCTGTCGCCAGGCGTTGTGGTTGCGCAACGGTAGGGTGGCGGCCGTCGGCGCGACGAAAGACGTGGTGCGCGAGTACGAGGAGTTCCTGCTTGCCAAGTCGGCTCGCCCGATCGAAGGCGCGCAACGTGACGAGGCCGGTCTAGGCCCGGCTCGCATTACCGCCGTTTCGCAACCCTTGGGGAATGGCGAGTTGGGCTTGTACCGGTCTCACGATCGGCTGGAGATCGATGTTGAATGGGAGAGCGCGGACGCCAGTCTTCTCTGCCATGTCGGGATCGGAATCGATCGTGTAGACGGCGTCCAGGTCCTGTCGTTCCTCAGCCGGGATGCCGGCCTACAGCCTTGGACGGGCCTGCGGCGCCACCGCGCGCGGCTGATCGTTCCCGAGTTGCCGCTGCTCGCGGGCACCTTCACGCTCTACGTCTTTCTCCTCGACGAGGCCGCGCTGCATGTTTTTGATCGACGCACTATCCCGGGAGCGATCACGATTGAAGGCGCCAAGTTCACCATCGGCCTCGTGCACACAGCTCACCGCTGGGAAACCGCAACCGAGGACTCGTTTCGCGACTCCGAGTTGGAACGAGCAGCCAAGGCGTAGGCGTCACGTGTGCGAATCGCTGTAGTCCTGGTCCACTACTGGACGCCCGGCTTGGCGGTCGCGGCCGTCGAGGCGCTCCGGCGTGACGCGCACGCGAGCGGCATCGAAATCCAGGGGATCCTGATCGACAACGGCAACGACGACAGCGGGCGCGAGTTGCTGCGTGGCATCGGCTTCGAGTACGTCGATCCGGGCGGAAATTTGGGGTTCGCGGGTGGAGTCAATGTCGGTGTGGCGCAGACGCAGGCTCCCGTGGTGCTGGCGATGAACCCGGATGTCCATGTCCTGCCTGGCTGCCTAGGCGGGTTGATTCGCGAACTGAACGGCGGGGCCGAGATCGCCGGCCCGCGTTTCTATTGGGACACGGCCTGCCGCACGCTGTTGCCACCCACCGAGGAGCGCGACCGGCGCGCCGAGATCCTGGCCAGGCTGGCGGTGCGCGGCGAAGGTTGGGCATTGCGCGCCCGGCGGCACTGGCGCCGGCATGCGCGACGGCATTGGGACGCCCGCGATCCGCTGCCGAGCTACTCCCTCAGCGGCGGTCTCCTCGCCTTCACTCGTCGGGCCTGGACTCGTGTCGGCCCCTTCGACGAAGGCTTTCGCCTCTACTTCGAGGAGACCGACTGGCTGCTCCGGGCTGCCAGGCTCGGATTGGCGGCCCGCTACGTACCGGGGGCCGGGGCGATTCACCTGCACGGTAGGAGCGCCGTACAGGAACCTCGTTCGGCGGATTGGTTCGCCGATTCGGCGTGGCGCTTTCGCAAGCTGCATCATGGTCGCCGTTTTTCCGACTTCCTCGGCTGGCTCGAGACCAGGCAACATGGCCCAGCGCTTGCGGCGCCGGACCCGATTCCGGAGCGCGGGCTGGAGCTGGCAAGGTTCTCATTCCCCTTGTGGCTCGAGGTCTCGCCCAACGAGACGGGTTATCCGGCTGCCGCGGAGCGCTTGACCGCTGCGCCCCCCGCGCCTTGGGAGTTTTCGCCGGAAGTCTTGGCCCGGGTTGGGGACACGCGACTCGACCTGCGCTTGGTGAGCGAACGTGGCCGCGAGCTCGCGTGGTATTCGCTCACGAGATCGCCTCGGCGGTCGGATATGATCTCGTGACGATCTGAGGCCGGCATTCGTAAGTACTGGAAATCGATGATGATCGAACGAGTCGCGGAGACAAGCAACACGGGAACCTTGGCGGAACGACACTTGGAAACACCGGCGGCGGACGACTTGGTACTGGAGCCGTTTCTGCATTTCGGCCCCGACGCTATCTACAACACCCTGACCGAGCAGACGATTACCAGCGACGCTGCCGCGTATCGGGAGCTCGGCGGGCTGCGCCAGGGCCAAGCTCGGATCGCCGATCTGACGCCGGAGCGGCGGGCTGAGTTGTTCGATCGGGGTTGGCTGGTGAAATCCGGTTCCGACCTGGCGGGACGATTCCGGCTCAAGTATGTATCGCTTGAAGCCAGCACGGTGTGCAATCAGGGATGCTATTTCTGTCCGGTATCCATTGATCGCCGTGAAGATCATCACATGTCCATGGAGTTCTACGAGGAGATCGTGGCCCAACTCGCCGCCCATCGAGCCACGATCGACGGCGTCTCGATGATCCACTACAACGAGCCCACCGCCGACAAGCGTTTTCTCGATCAGGTGCGGATGTTGAAGCGCTACGGCCTGCCGCCCGCCGTGCTCACCAACGGCACGGGCCTCACGCCAAAGCGGGTGGACACGATTCTCGAGCTCGGCGGCCTGCGCTACCTCTCGATCAACCTTTCTACTATGGACCGCGAGCGTTACCAGCGTGACCGGGCGGGCGACCATCTCCCACTGGTTATGCGGAACCTCGAATACCTGCGCGACAAAGAGCTGGCGCCGACCATGGATATCGCTGTACTGGGCTGCGGCGATCAGGTCCATCAAGCGGACTTCGAGCAGATCCGCGATCACTTCGAGGGTTCCAAGTTCAAGGTCCACCGCTACGAGGTCATGGATCGCGCCGGGGCTGTGCCGATCGGCCTTCATCCCGCCACGCGTCATCACAATCTTTGTGGCTGCGAGCAAACCGGCTCACGTCCCGTGCAGTGGGTGCACATCAATCCGCACGGCCAGTGCGTTCTTTGCTGCCAGGACTACCACGACAAGTACGTCGTGGGCGATCTGCACGACGAGACGCTGGACGAGATTCTGTCGGGCCCCAGGATGTCCTTGATGCGCCGCTGGGTGTACGGGATGGAGGCGGCGCCGGAAGACTTCATCTGCCGCCAGTGCATCTACGCGCTGACCTAGCTCGAGCGGTGGCGTTCGCGCCGCCCCGCCAGACGTGATCCTTTACCTCGTCGCCGACTATCCCGAGCCGAGTTGGGGCATGGGCATGCTCTACGAGCACGTGGCGATACTGCGCGGGCTCGGCTACGACGCCTGCGTGGTTCACCATCGCGCTCCGTTCCGCCCGAGCTGGCGTACGCTCGAGACTCCGGTGCGCTATCTCAACGACTCGGACTTCGCGGTCACTGCGAACGATGTCGTGGTCGTGCCCGAGGTCCTCGCGGCCAGCGAGGCGGCGCTTCGCCACCCCTGGCGACGCATCGTCTTCGTCCAAGGGAGCTTCCTCATCGTCAGCGGCATGGGCGGTGGGGTCGACTACGCCGCGCTTGGCTACCGGTCGGCCATGGCCGTGCTCCCCCATGTGGCTCGAGTGGTCGAGCGCCACTTCGGCTTGCCTGCCGCGATCGTCCCGCCGTTCATCGCCCCTCGTTTCTTCGCCACCAGTCCGCGCCCTCGCCAGCGACGAATATTGCTCGCGGTGAAGGACGGCTATCGGAGAGCCGGCATTCCGGACGAGTCCATAGCTGCTGCTCTGCTGGCGAAGGAGCTCGCCAGCCGGCCCGAATGGAGCTTGGTGCCGTTGCAAGGAAAGACCCACGACGAAGTTGCCGAGCTCATGCAAACCTCGACGATCCTGGTCAACGTGAACTCGCTCGAGGCCTTCAATACCACCGTTCCAGAGGCCATGGCCGCGGGCTGCATCCCGATTTGCTACGAGGCGGTGGGGGGGCGTGATTTTCTGCGCGATGGCGAGAACGCGGTGGTGTTTCAGAACCACGACGTCTACGCGCTGGTCGAACGAGTCTGCGACTTGATCGATCGCTTCGAGGAGCACGAGTCCTTTTTCGAGCGCCTGCGCGACGGCGGCAAGAGCACCGCGGCCAGCTATCGGCCCGAAATGACGGCAGAGGCGCTGGCACGATTCTTTTCTGCCTTATTGTGACCGGCTGGCGATGCGACTTCCGCCGATCGGATTTGGCTGTTCGCCGTTTCGGCGGGGGCAACGAATCGACCTGGAAGGAGCAGTGCGAATTGCCGTCGGAGCGGGCTATCGCCTGTTCGACGTTGCGGAGCTCTACGGCAACGAGCGCGCCGTGGGACGAGCGCTGCGGGAACCGCAGGCCCCGCCGCGCGGCGACTTGTTTCTGGTGGGCAAGGTGTGGCGGACGAACTTTCGCCCTGAGTTCTTGCGGCCGGCATGCGAGAGCTCGCTCCGGCGCCTGGGCATCGATGCCTTCGACTTGTATCTTCTGCACGCTCCTGGGGCCTGGAGATATCGCGGCCCGCTCGAGGAGCCCGACGACGCCGACTGGGAAAGCTTCGAACGCCGCGCCATCCCCCGCGACGCGCTGGGCGAAGTCGAGCTCGACGGTGTCTCGCCGGTCGAGACTTGGGAGGCGATGCAGGAGCTGCGGCGCCTCGGCCTGGTCGGCAGTATCGGAGTAAGCAACTTCGAGGCGGCGCAAGTCGAAGAGTTGGGCCCCGACCTGCCGGCGGTGAACCAGATTGCCATCTCTCCTTATCGGCCTTCCGTCGCACTCGTCGACTGGTGTGGCGAGCGGCGAATCCGCGTCATGGCGCACTCACCCCTGTCGCCGGAGGGACTGCTGAGCGACCCGAGACTGCTGGAGCTCGCGACGCGATGCCGACGCTCGCCGGCGCAGATCGTCCTGCGGTGGCAGATCGAAAAGGGCGTAGTCCCGCTGCCCTCGAGTGTCGATCCTGGCCGGATCGTCGAGAACCTTGCGGCATTGGAGTTCGAGCTCGAGGAGGCGGCGCTGGCGGCAGTCGACGCGCTGGCAGACGGAGCCGAGGGGGCAGGATGACCGTCGTGTTCTGCCTGCGGAGTGGCGACGGAGTTGGCCTAGAACAGGTCGCCGTCGCCGCGCGAGTAGAACAGCCCCGGCACTAGATCTCGCGCCGGTTCCTGCACCAGGAAGGGCACGGCCATGAGAGCCAAATCGTGCGGTTCGGGGCCGGCGGTGAAGCCGAGGTTGGTCAGTGTTTCGATCCACCAGGCGGGCCGGCGCGGAGACCAGAGCGTGAGCGCTGCTTGCGGAGCGGTCGAGCGCACGTGGTCGATGAGGGGGCCCGCGGCCTGGGCATGGTCGCGCTCGAAGAACGCGTCGCCGCAGACCTGATCGGCATCGATCGGACGAAATGCACCCCAGCCGACCAGCCGCCCACGGAGCCGGACGCCATAAATCCGATGATGCCGATCGGGACACTCGAGGTAGCGCCAGCGCACGTATCGCGCGTCGCGCCGCACCAAAACTCCGTAGTGCACGGCCGCGCTCTCGAAGAGCTCGTCCCACTCGCCCGAGACCTCGGTCACCCTCTCGATCTCGTATGCGGATGGCTCTCGAGGCATTGCGGCGTCGGCGCCGAGGGTCCACGCCGTGATGTCCTCGAGATGCTGGAGGCGAAGGAAGCGCACGGAAAAACGCTGGATGTTGCCAGTGTTGAACCCGTAGTTGAAGGCCACCCGCTGTTCGCTTGAATGAGCGTAGAAATGCGCCACCGCCCGCGCCAGGAGACTGGTCGGACCGCGGCCGATGTGCCGGTACGAGGGATGCGTCATGGTGTCGCCGATGTGCAGGCCAACGAAGTCCGGTCGATGACCCTCGCGCCGATCGACGAACGGCACGACGTAGCCCGCATAGTGCGCGACGAGCTCGCCATCGGAGGCAAAGACGAGCGAGATGTGGGTGCCACCGAACGGGTCGTCACGGTACTTCCAGCGCCAGTGGTCGAGCGTCCGGTCGGCGTGAAACACGCGGTGGAAGAGCGCCAGGATCTGCGCTTCGTCGCCCGGCCGATAGGACCGCACCTCGAAGTCCTGGCTGCGCGGCGGAGGCGGCTCGAGCGTCATGTGGCGAACTTGAGAGTGTAGCAGGCGAGCTCTCGCCGCGAGCACTGAAACGGAAGCCGCAGAGCGGACTGACGGCCACGGCGAGTCCGCCGGCGTCACGGCCCTCGATCCACCAGAACATCTCGCTCCCGTACAGATGCGTCATGGATTCGACGAACTCCTGAGGCATGGCGGCGCGCACCATCCCCTCCGGTTGAACAGCGGCCTCGACGACGGCCGCGTTGCCTTCAGCGACCAGAATCAGCCGATAGGTGACGGCCGAGGGCGTGGCGGTCGCCGTCGCGAACAACCCGCTGCGATCGATCGTCGCTCCGTCGGTGGGGAACGCCGGTGCGAGCTCCGCCAGCTGCTCGTGCAGGGCCGTGTCTACCCGGTGAAAGATTCCCTCCAAGGGTTCCCAGCGCTCGACCCGCGCCTGCGGCCGGCCTCGAGTCACCGCCTCGAGCTCGCGGTCGCTCAGTAGCGGCAGCGGGTAGATCCTCACCGGCACATCCGTGAAGGGAGGATGGAGGGCGTCGGCCAGACCGTAGTGGTAGATCTGCGCGATAGGCGTCTGCCGAGCGTCGTTCAGGAAGAGCGGATAGTTGGTGACGAAGATGAGCGAACCGACCGACTGCTGTGCGTCAATGCGTACCAACTGCTGCTGAATGCTGCGAGCAGTTCGCGCCGCCTCGCCGTAGGCCCCGACGTAGTGCGCCAGGAGGAACGCCCAGAACACTCCCACCAGGCCGACGGCCGTGAACGCTGGGTACTTCCCGAATCTGGCTGCCGGCAGAAGCCAGCGCGCGAGAAAACCGATCGTCATGGCAAGGCCGATCGATGCCAGGTACCAGTAACGACCGTTCCCAGGCACGGCGGGGGTGAAGGAAAAAGGTAGCAGAGAGAGCACGACCCAGACCCAGGCGAAGATCCAGCGACGTGCGTCCGGTGCGGTTTTCCATCTCAGCAGTCCCAGCGTCGCGGGCACTCCGACGAGAGCGGCCGTCCACCAGCCGGCCACGGCTGTGGAGGGGGCGTTGTCGAAGCGCGGCATGTGGAGCCACCAGACCGAGAGCACGAAGTCCCGGCCCCAGATCAGGAGTTGAGGCGCGAGGAGCCTTCGGCCGGCTTCCTCGTATCCGCCGATCGCGAATCCGAGCACCGCTCGTCGGAGAACGAGGTATCCAGCGGTCGCGACCGCGAACGGCACCCAGCTCCGGACAACGAGTCGTGCTCGACTCCGGGCGGCAGGGGCAGGTGCGTCGTCAGGGACGAGTAGGTCGTGAGCCAGCAAGAAGCCTGGAAGGACGACAGCCGCCTCGTAGGAACCCAGGGCCAAGAGGAATGCTGCCAGCGACTGGCCCAAGGCTCGCCGTTGGTAGGCATCGAATGCCAGTAGCAGGAACGAGGTCGAGAAGAGCGTCGCGAAGCTAGCAATGAACGAGACCGTGTTGGGATGCAGCGGGTAGAGCGCGAAGAGCAGGGCGATGGCGACCGGCACCCAGGCTTCGGCGGCGGCGCCGGCGATGCGACGCGCGATACGCCAGACCAGGTAGGCGTTCAAGAGATGAACCAAGAGATGGACCGCGTTGTAGCCGAGTGCGACAGCGCCGAAGACTCGTGCCTCGGCCGCCAGGAGCAGCGTCGAGATGGGGCGGTAAAATTTCACCACCGAAATGCCCAGCCACGAGGAGGTCATGAACTCGCGCCAGGAATCCCAGGGCGGATGTTCGCGGAGAAAGCGCAGGAGTAGAAAGTCTTCGCTGGTGAAGTAGCGCGGTAGGGCGGAGGCGTAGAGCGCCAACACACCGGCCGCCAGCGCGGCGAAGGCAAGAGCTCCTGGCGATCGAAGTCGTCGGGGTATCACTACACTCCAGTCGAGAGGATCCGGACTGACTGAGAATATCGAGATTGGCCGGGAGCCGCGGATCTCGCCGACCGGCCGGCGGCTGGATGGTGAGATATCCTCGACCGCGCGAATATGACCTGGCGCAGGCGCAAGGCACTCGGGATTGCGCTGATCTGCGGCGCCGCCGAATTCACCGCTTGCCGGAGAGTGCCGGACGCCGGGTTGGATCTGGTGGCTGCGGTCAAGTCCGGCGCGGTGAGCGCGGAGAGCTCGGCCTGCGGGCTGCGGTTCGTATCGCCGCCTCGAGCTACCGAGCTCGAGATCGATTCTGAACGGCGCCCCGTCGCCATCACCTCCCTCGAGAGCTGGCGATGGTGCGGAGAAGTTCCCCGCGGTGGGGCCCGCCTCCACGTCGGCGTCCAGCTCCTGCCGACCGTATGGCGCAGCGCGCCGGGATTTTCCGTGAGCGTCGAGGCGGTGTCGGGCCCCCGACGCGAAATCCTCGAGGTGGCGCGGGCCAAGCCTTCGGAACCCCAACGCTGGCTCGATCTCGACGTCGACCTGGGGCGTTTCGCGGGGCGCGAGATAGCGCTCGAGTTCGTGCCCCGAGGAACGCTGCCACCCGAGCGCTGGCATGAGCCGGCCGTCGCCTGGGGGCCGGTGCGGTTGTCCGCGCCGCCGACCGCGTCGACGCGGCCGAACGTAATCTTCGTGCTCATCGACACGCTCCGGGCCGATCACCTGCGGGCTTACGGCTACAGCCGCGACACCGCCCCGAACATCCAGCGCGATCTCGTCGAGCGCGGCACGGTCGTCGACACGGCCTACTCGCAGGCCTCCTGGACGCTGCCCTCGGTGATCTCGTTCATGACCAGCCGCGAGCCCGGAGAGTTGTTGACCGGCTCCTTGGGGGCTTACGGCCTGCCGGCGGGCATCGAGACCCTGGCGGAGCGCTTCGCGCGCCTGGGGTATCGCACCGGCGGCTTCTACGGCAATCCGGCGCTCCATGCCGGCATCGGCTTCGCCCGCGGGTTCGAGACTTTTTACTGCCCGCCGGTCGTGCTCGACTCGCTGCGGCTGCACGCCGACAGCGTGACGCCGCGCGCCGAGGCGTGGCTGCGTGCCGCGCAAGACGATCCCTTCTTCCTCTACCTGCACTTGATCGACCCTCACGACCCCTACGAGAACCCGGAGATTGTCGGCAACCACTCGCCCTTCGAGACCGAGCCCTACCTCGGCAAGGTTGCGGGTGACTGGATCCACGGCATCTGGCTGGGGATTCTCAAGCTCGAGAATCCCGCGGCGGACGCGGCGCACATCGCTGCGCTCTACGACTCGGAGATTCACTACGCCGACCGTTACCTGGGCCAAGTGCTCGCTGCGCTCCGTCCGGACGTCCTGAGCAATACCTTGATCGTCCTCACCGCGGATCACGGCGAGGAGCTCTTCGATCACGGCGGTTGGAAACACGGCCAGTCGGTGTACCAGGAGCAGATCCATGTTCCCCTGGTCGTCCGTTGGGACGGTCACGTTCGAGCCGGCGGCCGTTTGAAAGGGACCGTTCGCCTGCTCGACCTCCTGCCGACGCTGAATGCCGCAGCGGGCGGAGTGGAAGATCCGCAGTGGGAAGGCACGAACCTGCTCCCCGCGCTGCTCGGGCAGACGCCGGTGCCGCGTCAAGCGGCGCTGTCTCAGGCGCTCAGCGGAGGTCCGCTGAGGATGTCGGTGGTGCTCGACGGCAAGAAGCTCATGCTGTTCAACCGGCGCAGCCCGTTCCTGCCGGCAGATGAGCAGCAGGCGCGGCTATGGCGGATCGACCTCGCCCGTATGCAACGCGAAGAGCTCTACGATCTCGCGGCCGATGGTCACGAGCTGCGGAACCTGGCCAAGAGCGATCCGCGCGCCGTCGAGGAGCGTGGCGCGCTGATCGCCCGGCAGCTCAATCGGGAGCTGCCCGGCGTACGTATCTTCCTTTCGGGATTGCCGGTGGGCGCGCGGGTGAGTGGTACGATTTCTTTCGACCATCCGCCGACCCGGTGGAACTCATATTTTCTCGCCGACCAGGATCGAGTGGAGTTGCTCGGCGACCGCCTCCACTTCGATCTCGAGGGGGACGCCTTGGAGAAGGGAATCCTGGTGGAGGGCGACTTTTCCTCATTGCGCAGCCTCGAAGCGACGGCAGCCGGAGGCTCGGGTCTGGTCTCCCTGTTGATCGGTGACGGCGTACGGTATGCCCACGGCGAGGTTCCGCTGGCTCAACTCGGTGCCCCTCAACTGCCTGCGGCGACCTCCGGGCCGACTCTGCGCGTCTGGTTGGCCGCGGAGCGCGGCGCGGGAAGCCCGCACTCCCAGGAGAGCGAAGAGACCTTGAAGCGCTTGCGAGCCCTGGGGTACGTGCAGTGAACGGCCCGGTTGCCCCGCCGGGCAAGACCGATCTCGTCCATGCCCGAAGCGTCCTCGTGGTGGCGCCCCACTACGACGACGAAGTGTTGGGCTGCGGCGGGCTGCTGGCGCAACTCGGGTCGGCCGGGGCCGTCGTGCGCGTCCTGTTCTTGAGTGACAGCGCCGGAGGCAGTGAGTCACCAGCCGATCGCGCGTACTCCGAGCTTCGGCGCCGGGAATCCCAGGCCGCAGGAGCGATCCTGGGCGTGGCGGGAAGCGAGCACCTCGGCTTGCCGGATGGCGGCCTCGATTTGCAGGTCGACGTCGCGACGGAAGGCATGCGTCGAGCCCTGCTCGCGCAACGGCCCGATCTGCTGCTCGCGCCGTCGCCGCTCGAAGTGACCAGCGACCATCGTGCCGCGTTTCTAGCCCTGCATCGACTGCTCGGCGCGGTGCGGGCGGGCGACGCGCTCGAGCCCGTGGTCTGCGACCTACGCGTCTTGCTCTACGACATCAATCACGCCGGCTACTCCGACCTGCTGGTCGACGTGAGCGCGGAGGTCCCCCGGCTCGAAGCCGCCATGGCCTGCTATGCGAGCCAGGAAGCTCGTCATCCCTATTTACGCGCTGGACTTGGTCTGCGGGCGTTTCGCGCGTCCTCACTCGCGCCGGAGGTGCGCGCGGCGGAAGGGTACCGTCGGCTGCTGGCGCGGGACTTCGCGGTCCATGGCATTTCCAGTCTGACGCGCGCTCTCGGCGGTGTCGCGGTCGCGCATGAGGTGACCGTAGGGCCACGGATTTCGGTGGTCGTTCGAACGCGCAACCGGCCTGAGCTGTTGCAGCAAGCGTTGTCGAGCCTCGAGGCTAGCAACTATCGCCGGCTCGAGGTGGTGTTGGTGAACGACGGTGGCACGACCCCCGTCGTGCGAGATGATTTTACTTTGCCTCTGGTGCGGGTCGATCTGCCGAGGAACGTGGGCCGCGCCGGCGCTGCCAATGCGGGAGTCGCGGCGGCGACGGGCGACCATCTCGCCTTTCTGGATGACGACGACTTGGTCGATCCAGAGCATTTCGCGGTCCTCTCGACGCTGGTTGGATCGGCTGGCGTCCGCGGGGCCTATACCGACGCCGCGGTCGGCGTCTACGAGCTCGATGGCGCTTTGGGCTGGCGGCTGAGTGAGCGCCGCTTACCCTACAGCCGTGATTTCGATGCCGACTTGTTGCGGGTGGACAACTACATCCCCTTCAACACGCTACTGCTCGAGCGCTCGCTGTTTCAGGAGGTCGGCGAGCTCGACTCGAGCCTGCCGTTCTTCGAGGACTGGGACTTTCTCATTCGCCTTTCCGAAGTGACCGCGTTGCATCACCTGCGTCAGGTGACCTGCGAATATCGCCATTTCAGGGGTGCCGGACACCACATCCTCGGAGAGCGGCCGCGCGAGCGCGGCGACTTCCTGGCCATGAAGGAACGCGTACTCGCCAAGCATGCCAGGGCGCTCACGCCGGCGTTGCTCTCGCGCGTGGTCGACCGCATGCGCGCCGAGCAGGTCGAGACCGCCGAAGGCATGACCGCGGCGCGGCGCAAGGCCGAAGATCAAGAGGATCGCTGCCATCGCTCGCACGGCGAGGTGGTGGCGCTGCGCGGCGAACAAGAGCGGCTGTTGGCCGAGCTTGGCCGCCGGGCACACGAGATCGAGCGCTTGTCGACCGAGGGTCGCGGCCTGCGCGCGGACCTCGATCGCCAGAGTCGCGAGCTCGAGCGCGTCTACGGCGAAGAGTCGCGCGGACGCGCCGCGGTCGATGAACAGACCGCGCACATCGGCCGTCTCCATGCCGAGATCGCGCGTTTGATGGACCTCGTGCGCGGCATGGAGTCGACGCGTGCCTGGCGCTTGCACCGTTGGTGGCATCGTTCGTGAGCCGGGTCGCGCTCGTGTCGAGCGAGCCGATCCGCGAGCGCATGGCGGGGATCGGGATTCGCTATCTCGAGATGGCGCGCCGCTTGCCTGCCGCGGGTATCGAAGTCCTGTTGCTCAGTCCGGCGGCGCCGGCGGAGGCCGTGGCGCTCGGTCTCGATCCTTCGAACGTGCGTCAGCTGGAGCGCGGTGCGCTCCTCCGCCAGGTCGCGGGCTGCGATGCCATCGTGGCGCAGGGTCAGTGGGCGAACGACGTGGTCTTGGAGGTCCCCGGCCTGCCCGTTGCCATCGACCTCTACGATCCTTGGCTGGTGGAGAACCTGCACTACGCGGAAACTCTCGGCCTCGATCCGTACCGCAACGATCACGCCTCCTGGGTGCTGCAGATGACGCGCGGCGATTTCTTCCTCTGCAGCTCCGAGGAGCAGCGGCAGTTCTATCTCGGGTTTCTTGCTGCGGTGGGTCGGGTGAATCCCATGCGCGTCGAGGCGGACCCCGGTCTTCGCTCGCTGATCGACGCGGTGCCGTTCGGTGTCCCGGCAGTTCTTGCCGAGCATCGACCTTGGCTGCCCGCCAGGGCTGTGGGCGAGCGGCGTCTGCTCTTCGGCGGCCTCTACGACTGGTACGACCCGTGGACTTTGCTCTCCGCGCTCGAGAGTTCCAATCGACCCAACTGGAGTGTGCTGTTCATTCGCAACCCGAACGCGGAGTCGACGCCGCAACGCCTGTTGGGGGAGGTCGAATCGTGGTCGCGAGCCCGCGGCTGGTGGGGTAGCCGAGTGCAGGCTCTCGATTGGGTGCCGAGTGAACGTCGCTACGACTTGCTGCGCGACGTTGATCTCCTGGTGGCCCTTCATCACCCGAGCCTCGAGACGCAACTATCGCTGCGCACACGCTTCCTCGATGCCTTCGCGGCCGCGTGCTCCGTCGTGGTGAGCGAGGGCGGAGCGGTGAGCCGGCTGGTGCGTGAGCACGGTGCCGGCTGGGTCGTGCCAGCCGAGGATCCGCCGGCGCTAGCGGCGGCTCTCGAACAGGCCCTCGGCGACGACTCCGAGCGCGCGCGCCGGCGGATTGCGGGCAAGGCGTTGGCCGAGAGCTTCACATGGGACCGGGCCCTCGCGCCGTTGGTCGAGTTTTGCCGCGCGCCGCAGCAGGATCCTTTCAAAGAAAGCTTTGCCCATCGAGTGTCCACGATGGCTCCTGATGATCCGGCGCTCTTTCGACTGCGTCGCTGGTGGCGACGGCGGAGCCGGTGGTGAAACCCGAACGCGTGGCGGTCGCCATCCTCAGTTGGAACGGTCGTCAGCATCTGGAGACCTGTCTGGCGGCGCTCGCCAACCAGAAGGACCCCGGTGTGCCGTGGGAGATCCTGGTGCTCGACAACGGCTCGAGCGACGGTACCGCCGAGTGGCTACGGCGAGTGTACCCGCGAGTTCGATTGATCGAGAGCCCGACCAATCTCGGGTTCTGTGCCGGCAACAACCAGCTGATGAGCGTCGCCTCGGCCGATGCGGTCGCCCTGCTCAACAACGACACCCGGCCGAGGGCAGACTGGCTGGTGGCGCTCGTCGACGCGTTCGCCGCGGCGCCGAAGGATGTCGCGGCGGTTTCCGGGATGATTGTCGACTGGAGCGGCGAGCGTCTCGACTTCGGCCGCGGACTGATGACCTTCGACGGTCACGCGCTGCAAGACGGGTTCCGGCGACCGCTTGCCGAAGCCGAGATCCCCGCCGCGGGGAGCGAGTTGCTCTTCCCGTGCGGTGGCAACGTGCTCATCCGGCGGGAGAGCTTTCTCGCTGCTGGCGGCTTCGACGAGAGCTACTTTGCGTACTACGAAGACGTCGATTTGGGTTGGCGCCTTTGGTCCGGTGGAGAACGGGTGCTGTTCACGCCCGAGGCGGTGGTGCATCACCGCTCGAGCGCGACCAGTGATCTCCTGGGGCTCTACAACCGCGGTTTTCTCTTTGAGCGCAATGCGTTCTTGACTGCGTACAAGAACTACGAGAGCGGTTTGTGGGAGCGCATGATGCCGGCGATCCTGCTGACCCTGATCTCGCGAACGCAGACGCTGGTGGTGGAGAACAATCCCGGGGGTAGGTTGCTTGCGCTCGACCCCTACGACGGCCACATCGCCGACACCGCGCGAACCTCGCCTCGAGGCGCCGCCGATCCGGTCACGCCGGTCGCGCCGGTCGTGCCTCAACTCAGTCTGGCGGAGAAGTGGCGCGCGTACGGTCCCGCCGAATTCGTTCGGCGGGGCTGGCGCAAGGCGTGGTCTGGCGCCGGGGCGAAGGGGTCGCCGAGCGATCCGGCTTGGGCCACACCTACCATCAACGACGATCGTACGCAGGCGCAGTTTCGCGTGATGAACTTCCTCTTGCGCCATCTCGAGGCCGCCGCGGGCGCACGCGCCGTGGTGCAGAAGCGGCGCCAGAGGAGCGACCGCGAGATCTTCAGCCGCTTTCCCCTGGTGCTGGTGCCGACGTATCCGGGCGACGATCGCTTGTTCCGCGATCCCGGGTTCAACACCTGGCTGCCCGCGGACGTGCCGCTTCGGCGTCTCGCGCTCGGGGATGTCATGGATCTCGGCGGCGGATGAGGCCGGGAAGCGTGCGGTAACCTAGTCCGATGCCGGTCGAAGTGTCGGTGATCGTCCCGACGCACAATCGTTTGGAGATTCTGCCGGAAGTCCTGGCGGCGCTCGATGCACAAATTGACGCACCGGAGTTCGAGCTTCTGGTGGTCGACGACGGCAGCAACGACGGCACGGCGGATTGGCTCGAACGCTGGCTCGCTCGGCGGGTCGCCAAGCATCCGGCGAGGACGTTGAGTCAGTCGAACGCCGGCCCGGCCGCGGCGCGCAATTCCGCGGTGCAGGTGGCGGCGGGTCGCTGGGTGGCCTTCACGGGGGACGACACCGTCCCCGCGCCGGGATGGCTGGCGGCCCACCGGGCGGCTTTGCAGAGTCGAGGCGACCTCGCGAACCTCGGAGTTCTCGGGTATAGCGCCTGGCATTCGCGCATGCGGCTCAATCCATTCCTGCGCTATATCAACGAGCACGGGCTTCAATTCGGCTACGCGCTGATCCAGGAGCCTGAGCGCGTGCCGTTCAACTTCTTCTACACCTCGAACCTGGTGGTACCGAAGGACTTGCTGCTTAGGGAGCCCTTTGACCTGGGTTTTCCCTACCCCGCGTGGGAAGATATCGAGGTGGGCTACCGCCTTGAGAAACAAGGCTTTCGGATGGTTTACGAGCCGCGAGCTGTGGTTCAGCACTTCCATCCCACGGATCTCGAGCGCTTTGCTTCGCGGCAGGAGAAGGCCGGGTATTCGGCGGTGCAGTTTTACCGTCTCCACCCCGAGCTCGGTGGCTTCCTCGGGCTCGGACCCAAGGGGCCGCCACCGATTCCGTCGCTGCGTCGTCAAGGCCGGCGCGAGAAGTTGGTGCGCGCCTTGCAGAACTGGCCAGTGAGTCTCCCACGGCTGTGGGAGGAGACCCTGAGATTTCACTACATCAGGGGCCTCCACCGCGGATGGCGCGACAGCCAGGAGGAGATACTGAGGGAGGCAGGATAAATACCATGGCTACTAGAGACGCGTCGGTCACAAAATTTTCGTTTGCATTGATTTCGCTGGCGGCGCTCACTTGGGCCTCGGCGGCGGCGGCCTCGGGAGCGAGC
This sequence comes from Acidobacteriota bacterium, assembly GCA_039933785.1. GTDB lineage: Bacteria > Acidobacteriota > Thermoanaerobaculia > Multivoradales > JAGPDF01 > JBDTNL01. The sequence goes on along the minus strand of JBDTNL010000045.1, from coordinate 13,255 downwards.
TCGACTCGCCCGCCGAGCGGCAGCTCCGGAGGTTCGGTGAGCCGCGGTTCGTCATCGAACTCATCGTCCAGCGGCTCCTCGCATTCGTCCTCGTCGAGCTCGGGTTCGAGCCACTCGTCGTCGAGCGACGGTCGCACGTCGGTCAGCGGCCAGAGCACTTGGCGCAACGGCCACGGTGGTGGCGGCCACGGCGGGCACGGTAGTTGGTCCGGCGGCTGGGGCTGGGGTGGCGTGTACGACCCCTGGTATCCACGCTTCGGCCCCTGGGGCATCGGCTGGTGGGGTTACGGCTACGGCTACCCTTACTACGACGCAGCGCCTTACAGCTACACCCGTTCGTATCCTAACGACGACTACGGTCCGTACGGCGCTCTTGACACCGATGTGAGCCCCGAGCGGGCGCAAGTCTGGGTGAACGGAAAGCTGCTCGGTGTGGCGGACGATTTCGACGGTTTCCCGACCTATCTGTGGCTCAAGCAGGGCGTGTACGACGTGGTCTTCTACCTCGACGGCTACGAGACGATCGCTCGCCAGTATGTGATTCGCCCTGGGCAGATCATCGACGTCGAAGACGACATGGTCGAGGGTCAGGCGATCAAGCCGCAAGACCTTCAGTCGAAGAATCACGTGCATCGCGACGAGCGCCTGCAGCAGGACCGCGAAGTCGAGCAGGATGCTGCGCGTGGAATTCGGCCCGGCTATCCCACGCCTTCCGACCAGTCGTGGCGTGAAAACGGTCGTATGCAGCCGCAGGCGGGCGACGACCGTGTCCCCTCGCACAAGGTCAGTGACGATGCGCGGCTGGCGCCATCGCGCCTGCGCCTCGAGGTCGAGCCGGGCGATGCCTCGGTGTATCTCGATGGCCGGTTCGTCGGTACGGGAGCCGAGATCGCGCAGCTCTCCAATGGACTTCTGGTGGACGCAGGAACTCACCGCATCGAGGCGGTTCGCCCCGGCCGCAAGCCGGTGACGAAGGAGTTCACCGCCGCGCCGGGCGAGGAGACCTCGGTCGACCTGAGCCTCGACGAGCCCTAGACGGCTTGGAGTGGAAGTTTGCAATGTGCCCGCTCGGGCTTGGCCGGGCGGGCATTTTTCTTAGGTCTCAGCCGCGCTCGACGACCTGCTCTTCGAGCTTGAGCAGCCACTGCTTCTTGCGCGTGCCTCCGACGTAGCCGCCGACGCCGGATTTGTGGGTCACAACTCGGTGGCAGGGGATCACGATCGGAATCGGATTGTCGTTCAGGATAGAGAGCACTTGGCGATACGCCTCGGGCCGGCCAGCGGCATCGGCAATCGCTTGGTAGGTCCGAGTCTTGCCGTAGGGCACCTTACAGGTCTCGCGCAGAACGCGTCGCGCGAACGAATCCAGTCCTGAAGGCCCGAAATCATGCTCGATTTCGGGATTCCGTCGCGCCCCGGCGAAGTATTCCGAGAGCCGGCCAAAGACCTCGTCGAGAAACTCGCTGCTGCGCATCTTCCCGAACGGCCGGTAGTTCTTGCGCACCCGCGCCGTCGGGGCGATGGTCACGCGTGAGACCGCCGGCCCGGTGAGCTCGACCGCGAGCGGGCCGAGGGGTGAAGGGACCAGCACCCGTACAGCTTCGACCTGGGGCACCGGCGAGGTGGCCGAAAAGTCCTGCAAACTCTCGGACATTCTGGCCGAAAGGTTACCACGGCTCGCCGTGTCTGCACCGGCTCCCTCGGCACTCTTAACCGGCTCGGTTGACTCCCTGGTAAGTTGCTATATGTAAGCTATTTAGCTACATCCGAAGGGCCCAACACGGAGGCTGAATTCCTGCCAGCGGGCGGTTGCGGCCTCCCCTGCCAGATCGGCATCGCCGGCGTAGCAACGGTTGGGAATCACGCGGCATGGGACGCGGAACGTCGTCGCTCCGGCCAGCGGAAAGGGCTCGAGCTCGAGCTCGCCGCGGAGAGGGTGGGTCGCATCCTCGACGAATCGAGCCTGTCGTCCGTCGGCCGGTGGTTTCGGTGTGGCTCCGCAGGCCACCAGCGACAGGATGTCAACGAGATTCAGCCAGGAATAGTCCTCGAGCAGGGTCGCAATGTCAGCACCTGAGGCGTCGAGCAGCTCCCCGCGCGCACCGGCGAGCGAATCCGCGAAGGCGCGACCCGCGGGATCGGTCGCTCCCGCAAAGATCTGGATCGCATGTTGAAGAATGAGGGCTGAAGCATAGGGCCGGCCGCTCCGGTAGCGCTCGGTTCCCCGGCGCCAAATCTCGAGACGATCTGCGCTCGCGATCCCCATGAAGTCGACCGGCCGCCCGCTCTCGCGATCGGCGCTCGGAGCGGAGTCGGCCTCGCGCCAGCCGTTGTCGTGCTCCCGGGTTGCGAACAACAGGTCCTCGCGGCGCGGGTTCACCGGGATGCCGTCGGCCGCCCACAGGGAAAGCAACTCCGCGGCGAAGAACGCGTGGTCGGGCTGAGTGGTCAAGCGGAGCTCGCCGCCGGGGGTCTCGGCGACGATCACAGGTCGCTACGGATTGCCCAGAGGTCCGGAAACAAGGGCTGGAAGAGCGTGCGCTTTAAATACTCCGCCCCCGCCGAACCGCCGGTCCCGGACTTCGTTCCGATGGTACGTTCGACCATCTTCACATGGCGGTAGCGCCACTCCTGCAGGCCCTCGTCGAGATCCACCAGGCGTTCGCAGACGTCGCGTGTCATGGGGTCGTGGTGATAGATCTGAACCAGAAGCGCGCGCACTCGAGAGTCCTCGACCACCGGGCCCGAGACATCGCGTTCGAGGAGCTCTGCCGGTACGGCGTATTCGCGATGACCCAGAAAACGCAGAAACGAATCGTAGACGCTGCGGCTCGCCAGTCGATCGACCAGCCGGGTCGTATCGTCGCCTCCAGCCTCGTAGTGCTGAAGGAGGTTCGCCCGCCTCGAGCCGAGCGCGAATTCGACCTCGCGAAACTGCAGCGACTGGAAACCACTCGCGGCATCGAGCCGAGCGCGAAACGACTGGAACGAGACTGGAGTCATGGTCTCGAGGATGTCTACCTGCGCCACCAGGATCTTCAGGATGGTAAGAATTCGCTTGAAGGTCTCCATGAGCGCTGGGTGCTGATTGGCCTCGAAGCTCGCCTGCAGGCGATTCAGCTCATGCAGCACCTGCTTGAACCAGAGCTCGTACACCTGATGGATCGTGATGAAGAGCAGCTCGTCGTGCTCGGGCCCGTCCGAAAGCGGTTGCTGCAGGCGAAGCAACTCATCGATTTTGAGATAGCGGTTGTAAGTGAGCGACATGGCAGAAGGGTACCAAACCTCGGGCCGCACACGGACACGCTCCGGCCGGCGCGGACGATAGACTTTGCCGATGATCAAAGTCACCCGCGAAGACGCCCTCGCGTATCACTCCGGGGCGCGCAAGGGGAAAATCGAAGTCGTTCCCACGAAGCCCACCGCCACCCAGTTCGACCTGTCGCTCGCCTACACTCCGGGCGTTGCCGCGCCCTGCCTCGAGATCGCTCGTGACCCCGAGCTCGCGTACGAATACACCGCCAAGGGGAACCTCGTCGCAGTAATTACCAACGGCACCGCGGTACTGGGGCTGGGCAATATCGGAGCTCAGGCCGGCAAGCCGGTCATGGAGGGCAAGAGCGTTCTGTTCAAGCGCTTCGCCGGCATCGACGTGTTCGACCTCGAGCTGGCTACCGAGGACCCCGACGAAATCGTGCGCACCATCAAGCTCCTCGAGCCCACCTTCGGAGGCATCAATCTGGAGGACATCCGGGCGCCGGAGTGTTTCGAAATCGAGCGCCAGCTGAAGGAATCGATGTCGATCCCGGTGTTTCACGACGATCAGCACGGCACGGCGATCATCTCGGGCGCGGCGCTGCTCAACGCCCTGACCCTGGCGAGCAAGAAGATCGAGGCGGTACGCATCGTCTTTGCCGGCGCCGGTGCCGCGGCGCTCGGTTGCCTGCGGCTCTGGCTGCAGCTCGGAGTACGTCAGGAGAACGTGATCCTGTGCGACGAGAAGGGTGTGATCTACCGCGGCCGCACCGAGCTGATGGACACCACCAAGGAGGAGTTCGCAGCGGATACCGATCGGCGCACCCTCACCGAGGCGTTGAAGGGTGCTGATGTCTTTATTGGGTTGGCCCGCGGCGGCATTGTCACCGGGGACATGCTCCAGGGCATGGCCGCCGATCCGATCGTTTTCGCGATGGCGAACCCCGACCCGGAAATCAGCTACGAGGACGCCGTCGCCGCCCGGCCCGACGCCATCGTCGCCACGGGACGCAGCGACTATCCCAACCAGGTCAACAACGTGCTGGGCTTCCCCTTCATCTTTCGCGGTGCGCTCGACGTGCGCGCGACCGATATCAACGACACCATGAAACTCGCCGCGTGCCGGGCGCTGGCGGACCTGGCGCGTGAGGACGTGCCCGATTCTGTCCTCAAGGCTTACGGCGTTAGCTCGCTGCAGTTCGGACGCGACTATCTCATCCCCAAGCCGTTTGACTACCGCGTGCTGCTGGCGGTGCCGCCGGCGGTGGCCAAGGCGGCGGCCGAGTCCGGCGTCGCGCGTACCCCGATCAGCGACTACGCGGCGTATCGGCGCAGCCTCGAGACCTTGATCTCGCGCCGCCTGGAGGTGATGCGCGGGGTGATCGATCGCGCGCGCCGGGCGCCTAAGCGGGTGGTCTTTCCGGAGGGCGAGCACGAGAAGATCCTGCGCGCCGCGAAAGTGCTGGTCGACAGCGGCATCGCGCATCCGATCCTGCTGGCGCGGCGGGAGATGATCGCGGACAAGCTGCGCGAGCTCGACCTGCGCGAGGATCAGGTCACCATCATCCACAACGAGTCGTCGTCCAAGTTCGAGCACTATGCGCGGGTCCTGCACGAGATGCGCCGACGGGAAGGGGTGACATTCGAAGACGCCTTGAAGATGCTGCGGAGGCGCAACTACTTCGGCGTGATGATGCTGCAGCAAGGCGATGCGGATGGCATGGTTTCCGGCCTGACCCAGTACTACTCAGACACCATCCGACCCGCGTTGCAAGTGATCCACACCCGGCCGGGCGTGCACCGGGTAGCAGGAACCTACATCCTGGTCTTGAAGGACCGCATGTTCTTCCTTGCCGACACCACGGTCAACATCGAGCCCTCGGCCGAGGATCTGGCCGAGATCGCGTTGCTCACCGCCCAGTTCGCCCGCCGCTTCGGGATCACACCTCGCGTGGCGATGCTGTCGTTCTCCAACTTTGGATCCGTCCGCCATCCGGTGACCGACCGAGTGCGGCGCGCCGCAGAGATCGCCCGCGAGCGCGCTCCCGGGCTCGAGATCGACGGCGAGATGCAGGCCGACACCGCAATCCTCGAATCGGTGCTCCGCGAGAGCTATCCGTGGAGTCATCTGCAGGCACCGGCCAACGTCTTGATCTTCCCCGAGCTCCAATCCGCGAACATCGCCTACAAGCTGATCTGGCGGCTGGCCGACGCTGAGGCGATCGGACCGATCCTGCTCGGCCTGGCGAAACCTGTACATGTCCTGCAGCGAGGGGTCGAGGTGACCGACATCGTCAACGTGGCCGCTATTTGCGTGGTCGACGCGCAGGAGATCGGCGAACCGGCCTGAGCGCCGAGCGGTGTCTGCAGGCGAGATCGCCGTGTCCCCTGCGGCGGACGAAAACTTGTGAAAAAAGGCCGTTTGGGGTGGCATAGAACGTGCGGTATCAGGAATCAGTGTTCATTCGAAGCTAGCAACCGAGGGTCTGGGCCGCAGCGTGCGGAATCCTTGTCGCCACTTGGGGCTTGCCCTAGAATCGAAACATCTACCTAAGGGAGGTCAAGCGTCATGAAGCGATTTACTTCCATCACCGTGCTCGGTGCACTGCTCGCGCTGCTCTGCGGCTCCGTCGTACTGGCCGCCGACAAGCCCCGCATCGCGGTCATCGAGTTCAAGAACAAGGCGGACAACCAGTGGTGGTACCACGGCGGCGCCGCCGCGGCATCGGACGTCTTCGTCACCGAGCTGGTGAAGAGCGGTCGCTTCCGCGTGATCGAGCGCGAGCAGCTCGACTCGTTGATGCAGGAGAAGAACCTCTCGTTGTCCGGTGACGTCGATCCCAAGACCGCGATCAAGGCGGGCAAGCTGCTCGGTCTCAACTACATCCTGACCGGCGCGGTGACCGAGTACGGCGAGGAAGGTACCCACGCAAACGCTCCAGGTGTCCGCGGTCTTCCGGGCTTCTCGGCGGGCAAGAAGACTTTCACCGCGGCCATGAACGCACGTCTGATCAATTGCACGACCGGTGAGATCGTGTGGGCCGACGAAGCGAGCGGCGAAGACTCGCACATGAACCTGAGCATCGGTGGCTTCGGTGGCGGCAAGGACTACGACACGCGCCAGTTCGACAAGGTCATGAAGCCGGTGATCCAGAAGCTGGTCGCCAGCCTCAAGGCCGCCGACCTGTAGGCCTGGTATCGAACGCCCCGCGACGGAAGCGGAAGGGCAAGGGAAAAGGGGACTCGGCGCAAGCCGGTCCCCTTCTGTTTCGGTTGCCCCTCTACTACCGCTCGCCGAAGTTGATCGACAACAACGACCACATCTTCACGCGCACACCGTTCTTGGTCGCCGGGCTGAAGGTGGCCCGCCGAGCCGCATCGACCGCCGACTCGTCGAAGCCGAAGCCGGCATGCTTGGCATCGCGCAGCTGGACGTCGATCGCTCGTCCGTTCTCGTCCACCAGGACCGCCACCGCGACCACCGCAGTCTTGTTGGCGCGCCTGGCGATCTCGGGATACCGCGCATTGGGGATGGTGAGCTTCTTCGGCGGTATGACACCGGGGCCCATTTGCACGAGATCGCCCAACCGCACTTCCGGTGCGGCCGGGGCGGGGGCTGGGGTGACGGGCGGAGAGACCACCACAGCGGGCGCGGGAGGCGGAGTCTGCACTGCCGGTGTCGTGGTAGCTGCTGGGGTCGTCGCTACTGGAGCCGGGACCGGCGTGGCAGCCGGCGGCGGCGTTATGGTCACGGGAGCCGGTGCTGCAGCGACTGGCACGGGCGTCGGCCGAACGGGTGGCGCCGTTGGCACGCGCTTGGCGTCTTCCAACTGCTTCTGCAGGCCGGCGAGCTGGTCGTTGTACTTCTTGCTGAGACTCGCTTCGCTCGCCTGCAGACGCTCTTGGATGATCTTATCGATCTGAGCCTGGAGCTCTGCCGGACTCGGGCCGGCCGGAGCGACAGGCTGCGGGGCTGACGCGGGGGTCGCTGGGATCACGGCTGACGTCGCCGGATTCGCCGAGCCGCCGCGATTCATGAACACGTACGCACCGCCGCCGAGCAACAATGCCGCGCCCGCGGCGATGCCGATCATCATGCCCTTCTTGCTCGACGGCGCGCTGGCACCGCCCGAGTTCGTCTTGGGCTCGTCGCGTACGTTGGTGTCCTCGCGGACGCCGAAACGCGGCGGTGGCGGCGCCGGCGGCATCGGCGCCGCTACCGCGGCAACCACCGGCTTTTCCACCGCCGGAGCCGCGATCTGAATCTTCTTCTCGGCGGCGATTTCCTGGGTCTCGCGATCGATGTCCTCGCGAAACAGGTTGTGCATGAAGAAGGCGAGGTTGAAGGTGGTCGGATTGAAATGGCCGTCACCCATCAGCTTGCCCAGCGCCTTGTGCCAAGTCGAGGCGTCCGGCAGGCGCTGTTCGCGAGGCACCAGACTCTTCTTCAGTAGGTTGCCGATATCCGGCGGCATCGGCGTGCCTTCGCTGAAGAGAATCGCCTGATCGATGATCGAGCCGTATCCGTTCACGGAGGGCGGCGGCAGGCTCTTCCCGGTCAGCAGCTCGAACAAGATGACGCCCAGCGAGTAGACGTCGTCGGCCTTCCCCGCCGACTGGCCGGCGAGCGCCTCCGGCGCCAGGTAGCGCGCGAACTGCTCGCGCGCCGCCGTGGTGGTGGCGACCTCGCGCAGGGCCGGCGCGACCTCGAAGCCCAGCAATCTGGTTTCGCCCTCGTTCGAGACCAGCACGAGGTGCGGCACCAGGAAGCCATGCAGGAGACGTTCGTCGCCGAAGCGGGTTTCATAGGCGACGGTCAGGCCGAGCGCGATGCGTTCGCTGATCAACAAAGCGTGATCGAAGGGGATGGACTGCCGCTTGCGGCCCGATTGCTCGAGCACCGCGGCGAGGCTCTTGCCCGAAGTGTAGTCGTAGGCGACGTAGGGTGTGCCGCGAACCTGGCCCATGTCGACGCCGTCGCCGATGTTGGGGTTCTTGAGCGACTGTTGGATCGCCGCCCGGCCCTGAACTCGACGCCAGAGCAACTCGGCATCGAGCCCTTGGCCGTTGAACACCCGCATCAAGACGACGCGGTCGATACCCTGTTTGCCCGTCTTGCCGGCGCGGAAGGACTCGCCGAGCGGGTCTTCGGTCAGCTTCTTGAGCAGCAGATAGCTGCCGAACTGTTCGCGGTTGTTCATTCATCTCCTCCCAGGAGTGAGCCCTTAGTACACTAGACACCAAGGCCTGTCAACGCTGTCAACGGCTACCGCCTGAGTCATTGACCCTTCTCGGCCGCCCAACGTTCCCGCCAGTATCGTTTCTGATAGATGTCGACGTTGCGATTGTGCTCCGCCAGCGTGTTGGCGAACACGTGGCTGCCGTCGTTCCTGCTGACGAAATAGAGGTAGGGCGCGGTCGCGGGATGTGCCGCGGCCGCCAGGCTGGCGAGGCCAGGGGAGCAGATCGGCCCGGGCGGCAAGCCGGGGTAGCGGTACGTGTTGTAGGGGTCGTCCACCCCGAGATCTGCCCGACGCAGGTTGCCGTCGAAGCCGCCGCGGCGCTCGAGCGCGTAGATCACCGTCGGATCGGCGTACAACCCCATGCCGATGCGCAGACGGTTGGCGTACACGGCGGCGATCAGGGGGCGCTCGGTGTCGAGCTTGGCTTCCTTTTCCACGATGCTTCCCAGGGTCAGGATCTGGCGCAGCGTTCGCGGCCCCCCGGTTGAGACGGCGGGCAGGGCACGCTTGCGAAAGGTGCGCACGAGAGTCGCGATCACCTCGATTTCGGGGGTGTGCCGGGGGAACGAGTAGGTGTCGGGGAAGAGGTAACCCTCGAGGTCGGTCGCGGCGGGGTCCAGGTCGTGAATCGAGGAGGGATCCTGCGCTGCGGCTCGGAGTTTTTCGAGATCGCCGAACCCTGCTTCGGCGAGATGGGCGATCGTCGCTTTCAGCGAAAGCCCCTCGACCAGAGTGACCGGGTGGCCCAGGACCTCGCCGTGGATCAGCCTCTCCAGCACTTCCGGTGTCGAATGCGGGCCGCTGAAGCGGTACTCGCCGGCCCGTAAGGGTGGATTGCCGCGCAAGTGTTGAAGCCAGAGGCCGCTCAGGCGGGCGTCGCGCAAAACACCGGCGCGTTCGAGCTGGGCGAGGATCGCGCCCGCCGAGCTGCCAGATGCGACGTCGACCGTGACCTCGATTCCGGCGAAACCCTGATAGGCCGCGGAGACCCTCTGCCAGGCCCAGAACGCCGCGCCGCCGGCAGCGAATCCGGCGAGGAGAAGGAATCCCAGGAGGAACTTGAGACAGCCGCCGCGCTTCTTCGCGGCGCTCATGCGGGCTTCGCCTCGACGACCGAGGCCTCCCGCCGGGCCTTCCGGGCCCGTAGCTCGAGCACCTCCTCGAGCAGTACTTGGGCCGCCAGCGCGTCCAGCCGGCGGGCGTCTCGGCGAGGATCGCCACCCGCGGCGCGCAAGCGTTCCGCCGCTTCCACCGTGGTCAAGCTCTCGTTGGCGAGCTCGAACGGCAGGGCGAGGGCCGTCGCGAGCAGCCGGGCGAAATGTCGGGCGCGCTCCGCTGCTTTGCCCGAGGTGCCGTCGAGGTTTCTGGGCTCTCCGACGACGAGCGTCTGCACTCCTTCGCGCTCCGCCACCTCACGGATGGCTTCGATAACCGCCCGGTCGCTGGTCCTGTCCAGGGTGGCAAGAGGCAAGGCGATGCGTCCCGCCTCGTCGCTGATCGCGAGACCGAGTCGACGTTCGCCGAAATCGATGGCCAGAGTCTTCACTCGCGAATTTTACCCCTCAAACGCTCCGACAACCGTTCCCGCGGACCTCGAAGCCGTGTCGCCGGGGCCGAGAATCGGGGGTTTGGGCACGAATCGCTATGTTAGGATTCTGCCGGCCGAAACGGCTCCCGGCGGCGCGCCGGGCGCTGCCGTTCCTGCAGTGGAAGGCCTGACAATTCAAGAGGTTCCGAGGAGTTCCATGACTGACATCGTCATCCTGAGCGCCGCCCGTACGCCGATTGGAGCCTTCCAGGGAGCGCTCAGCAGCCTGGCCGCACCCAAGCTGGGCGCCCGAGCCATTGGCGCCGCGATCGAACGCGCCGGACTAGAGCCCGGGGACATCGAGCAGGTCAACATGGGATGCGTCCTGACGGCCGGAATCGGCCAGGCTCCCGCTCGACAGGCGGCTCTGGCGGCGGGCTGTCCCGACTCGACCAGCGCCCTGACGGTGGGCAAGGTGTGCGGCTCGGGCATGAAGGCAGTGATGATCGCCGCCAACGATCTGCGCTGCGGCGACGCGAAGATCGTCGTTGCCGGCGGCATGGAGAGCATGAGCAATGCGCCCTATCTCGCCGCCGGAGTGCGCGATGGCTTGCGCCTCGGCCACGGCAAGCTGGTCGACTCGATGATCTACGACGGCCTGTGGGATCCCTACAAGGACATCCACATGGGTTCTTGCGCCGAGCTCTGCGCGTCGAAGTACGAGATCAGCCGCGAGGCCCAGGACGCCTTCACGCGCGAGAGCTATCTGCGGGCTCGAGCGGCGTCCGAAAACGGCGCGTTCGCGGCCGAAATCGCCGCGGTCGAGATCCCCCAGCGCAAGGGCCCCGCGGTTCTGGTCGAACGCGACGAGGAGCCCTGGAAGTCCGATCTCGAGAAGATGGCGGGCTTGAAGCCCGCGTTCCAGAAGGACGGCACAATCACCGCGGCCAACGCCTCGACGATCAACGACGGTGCCGCGGCGCTGACGCTGACCACGGCGGAGCACGCCAAGCGGCTCGGCAAGAGTCCGCTGGCGCGCATCGTGGCGCATGCAACCGCGGCGCAGGCGCCCGAGTGGTTCACGACGGCGCCGGTCCTGGCCGTGCGCAGGGTTCTCGAGCGGGCCGGCCTAACCGTGGCGGACGTCGACCTCTTCGAGATCAATGAAGCTTTCGCCGTGGTGGCGCTCGCTTGCGCGCGCGATCTCGGCATCGGGCTCGACAAGGTGAACGTGCGCGGCGGAGCAGTCGCTCTCGGGCATCCGATAGGCGCCTCGGGAGCGCGCATCCTCGTCACCCTGTTGCACGCGCTCGCCGAACGCGGTGCCAAGCGAGGGTGCGCGGCGATTTGTCTGGGCGGTGGCGAGGCAGTGGCGATTCTGGTGGAGCGCGCGTGAAGCTGACTTGGGCGATGGCCGCTCTTACCGGCCTATTCCCGATCGCCGTCTTGGCTCAGGCTCCGGCCGCCGCGGCTCCGAAAACGCCCGCCGCAGCCGCGGCACCTGCTCCGGTACTGGCTGCAGTGCCTGCCGAGCGCATCAACTTCGAGCTTCGCTTTCCGGCCGAAAAGGGCGGCGGCAAGGCGGTGGGCACCGCAGGCACGATCGAATACCAGCGCGACGACTTCGCGACCGCCTCGGGTTCGGTCGAGATCAAATACGAGGACTACGACATCAAAGCCGACAGCGTCACGGTCGACCTCGGCAAGAAGCTCGCGACGGCGGTCGGCCACGTGGTGATCGATCAAGGTGCCCGCCGCCTGACCGGCGACCAGGCGATGTTCGACCTCGAGACCAAGACCGGAATCCTGCAACAGGCGTCGGCCTATCTCGAGCCCGACTACTACTTCAGCGGCACGACGATCCGCAAGACCGGCGACGACACCTACGAGGTGGAGCACGGCACGTTCACCTCCTGCAAGGGTGATTCGCCGGCGTGGAGCTTTCGGATGAGCCACGCCAATGTTCGCGTCGAGGGCTATGCCCACATCAAGAATTTGAGCCTGCGGGTGAAGAAGGCGCCGGTGCTGTACTTGCCCTATTTGGTGTGGCCGGTCAAGAAGGAGCGCGCCAGTGGGTTACTGGTGCCGCAGTTCGGCTACACCAACCTGCGCGGTGGCTACCTCGGTCTCTCCTACTACCAAGTGCTAGGCCGGAGCTACGACACGACATTGCTCATTGACGGCTACGAAAAGGGCTACTACGGCTTCGGTGACGAATTCCGCTACCAGCCGAGCGCGGGCACCAAGGGGCTTTTCCGTGGGTATGTGGTGCATGACCCGGTGACCAACGAGGCGCGTTGGAAAGTCTCGCTCGATCAGGAAACAACGGATCTGCCGTGGGGTCTGCGCGGCGTGATCAATTTCCGCGACTATTCAGATTTCAACTTCTTCCGCGATTTCGAGCGCGATCTCCGCCAGACGACGCAGCGCACGCTCTACTCGCAAGGCTTTGTCTCCGGCAGCTGGGGAGCGCAGTCGATCAACCTCAGCGTCGATGATCGCCAAACTTTCATCACTGACACGTCGACCTTGCATCTGCAGAAGCTCCCCAGTCTCGAATACCGGGTGCGTGCCCTGCGGTTGTTCGGCGCACCGCTCTATCTCGATCTGGTGAGCTCGGCGAGCTACCTGTCGCTCGACCGTGGCGGAAGCCAGATCGGCAAGTACAGCCGAGTCGACGCGGCGCCTTCGATCAGCGCTCCGCTGTCGACCATTCCGTGGTTCTCGCTCTCGGTCAACGCCGGCGGTCATGCCACGTCCTACGGCGACAGCGTGACTCCGACGACCGGCGCCTTCACCGGGGACGGCCTGACGCGGGTTCTGGCGACCGCCGGCATGCAGGCGGTCGGGCCTTCGTTCTCGAAGATTTTCGATTCGCCGGGCGGCAAGTACAAAATCAAGCACGTCATCGAGCCGCGCTGGCAGTACTCGTACCTCGGAACCTTCGATCAGGCCAATGAGATCCCACTGTTTGACGAGATCGACCAGCAGAACTCGACGAACCAGGGCCGCGTGACCTTGGTGAACCGCTTCCTGGCGCGGCCGAACGTAAAGCATCCTGCAGTGCCCTCGCCGGCCGGTGTACGCACGCCCGCCACCGCCTCTCCTGCGACCACGGCAGCCCCGGCGACAGAGGCAACCGCTACACCGCCGACCGCTACGGCGCAAGCTACCGCGGCTGACTCGGTCCCAGCCGCGGCCGGGGTAGCGTCTGCCGCTGCCGCTGCCG
>JBDTNL010000044.1:0-31436 GCA_039933785.1 Acidobacteriota bacterium | reverse complement strand
CGAGAGCAAGCAGAACAGCAGGCAGGATACGTCGACGCATGGTGGTTCTCCGCGGGGGGAATCCAAGGACCGAAATTGGCCTTAGTTCTGTCCCCTCATAGAACTACTGTCGCCTGACCCCCCCGAATCGTGGCACGTTCTATCGAAAAATCTGTATTTGGCGCTTTTTTCGGGCTTTTGGACCTTTCTTGGGATTGTCTGCCACGAATTCACTCCCTCGGGCGACATATATATAAGTAGAGGTGCCTCACCCAAGCGCGTTTCCGCGGTCGGGTGGTCTGTATCCGGGAGGCGAGGTGTGAGCGTGAGTCAGCCGGTCGAACCTCTGGCAGGTCGAGAAGCGGAACGACCCATGCGCGCGCTCTTGGCCGGGCTGTTGCCTGGCGAGGGCTGGGTGCTGGGGGAGTGGCTGCGGGATGTGATGCCGCATGGGACGCTGGAATTGGTCGAGGTGGCTTCTATGGAAGCGGCGCTGGACCTCGTGGAGCACGAGCCGCTCGAGTTCTGCCTGCTGGGGGCCAATCTGGGGTCGCCGGCGGTCCTGCGCTTCCTACGCTCGAGCCGGGTGGCGCCGTCGGTGCTGCCGACGATCGTGCTCGCCAGCCGGGCGGACGAGTTGTTGGTGGTCGAGGCCCTTCGGGAGGGGGCGTACGACTACCTGCTCCGGGAGGAACTCGATCGCGAAATCGTTCGGCGCGTGGCGCGGGCGTCGGCGCGGTTGGGGCGGGCGCTCGAACGCGAGCGGACGGCGCGTGAGAGTGGCCGGTTGAGCGAGGCGCGGTTTCGCGCGCTCTCGGAGATGGTGAGCGAGGGGCTGATCGTGGTCGGCGTCGACGGCCGGGTTCAGGTCTGCACGCCGATGGCGAGTGCTCTGATCGGGGCTTCGGAGAGTCCGGTTGGGTCCTCGCTCGAGGAGTTGGCGGATCTCTTCACTGATGGCCGGGGAGAGTCTTGGACTCAGGAGCTCTTTCCGGCCGCCGAGGCCTACACGACCGGCAGGCCGGTCACAGTGCATTCCGTGCTGCCGCGCGGTCCGAGCCCGGCGATGGCACTAACGGCTCGAGCTCGCCCGCTGTTCTCGGGTGACTCCGAACGTCCTGAAGTGCTGATGACGTTGATGCCGGAGGAGCGCCCCGGGGTGAACCCCTCCGGGCTCGCGACGCACACCGCGGGCATCGCGCACGACCTCTCGAACCTGCTGCATGCGGTGCAGGGCGGCGGCGATCTGCTGGGGCGCGGTCTGGGGCCGGATCATCCGATGCGAGCTCTCGCCGAGCAGATCGAGTCGGCGGCTCGCAGCGCCGCGGTCCTGGTGCGCCGGCTGTCGGACATGGCGCACGATCGCCCGCGCGGCGCGCCGAGCTTGCGGCTCGACGATGCTGTCGGGAGCGCGCGCGGCTGGATGCAGTTGCTTGCGGGCCCCGACGTCCGGGTCGAATTGCATCTCCAGGCGCCCGGCGCCGCGATTGCTTGCGATGCCGACGAGCTGCATCGCGTCCTGCTCAACCTGATCACCAACGCGCGCGAGGCCATGCCTCAGGGCGGCCGTGTTCGCGTGACCACGCGCGTGCCGTCGCCGGAAAGTGCCGCCCAGCCCGGCGCGAGTGCCTCGGCGGGAGTGGTGCTCGAGGTCAACGACAGCGGGGCGGGAATGGACACCGAGACCCAGGCGCGCGCCTTTCAGGTGAAGTTCACCACCAAGTCGTCGGAACATCGCGGGTTGGGCCTCGCGACGGTGCGCGAGATCGTCGAACGTCTGGGCGGCGAAGCAAATCTGATCAGCGAGCCCGGCAAAGGGGCTTCGGTGACCATCCTGCTGCCGCGCTCGGTCAGTTAGCGTCGGCGGAGTCGCCGGCGCACGTGGCGCTCCAGCCACTCGTGCAGTCGCCAGGCGCGGGTCGATCGCATCTCGGCGATCAATCCATCGAGACGCGTGACTTCGGCCTGAAGATCGCCATGCATGCCGTGCAGCTCGCGAACCTGTCGAGCGAGGGTCGCCTCGACCTCGCGGGCGTGGGCGAGGATGTCCGGATCGGCGTTCCGAGTCTTGCGGATCCACTCCAGCGCATCGCCGCGCTCCTTCGCCTCCTCGACGCTCAGGGGCCGGGCCACGAAGACGGCAAACAGGGGACGAACCGTGCCGCCGGCGACCAGCTCCTCCTCCTCGTCGAGCGCCTGCCGGATGACGCGCTTCACCTCGGGCTCGTCGAAGCAGGTGCCGCGGATCGAAGAGATCAGCGGAAAGAGAATGTTCCCGCCGTAAGGCCGAAAGAGCTGGACGCGAAAGAACGCGCGCAGCACGCTCTCGATTTCGTCCGCACGCACCATCTCCGACGGATCGTCCGGCGCGATCGGGGGGTAGAGGACTGGCGCGCGCCGATATTTCTCGGGCAGCGTCGCGAACAGGCGGCGAGCGGGCGCCAAGACAGCGTCGGTCCAGCGCTGCTGCGAGGGTCCGATGTATTCGTCGACGTAGAGCAGCCCGGGATCGGTGCCGCGAAGGACCCGCGCGCACTCCTCGAGAGTCTCTTCGAGCTCGGTGATGTGGTGCAGGCTGCCGTGAAAGAAGATCAACGAGTAGTGGCCGTCCGGCACGCCGCGCAGGAAGGTCACCGCATCGGCAAGGTGATAGGAGAGCCGATCCGCGAAACCTTCTTCCCCGGCCAGCTCTCGCGCCCGAGCGAGCGAGCCCTCGCTGATGTCGATGCCGTCGACGAACCGCGCGGCGTCGGCGCGGACCACCTCGCGTTCGAGATTGCCGGACCCGCAGCCGATCGAGAGCGCCCGCTCGGCCGGAGCGGCGCCGGCCCGGCGCTGGTGCAGCTGGTGAAAGAACCCGGCGAGCGGAAACGCGCCGCCCTCACCGGTCACTCGCCGGTTGACCGCGTGGAGGACTTCGGGAACGTGGAACCAGTGCCGGACCTCCTCGTCCGGATTCTCGACTTGGCGATCCCAGAACTTCGCGGCTTCTTCGTTCGGCGTCGACATAGTTCGGGGGCGAAGGTACCACTTGCCGGAGGCTCTTGACACCGGCTTATGCTCATTTGTAGTGTAAGGGTACGGAGGAGCGGTCATGAACAGTAGCGAACTCCACACGGCGCAGTCGTTCGAGAGCTTTCGCCAGGTCGTTCCGCCACCGTTCGACGATGCCGTCGAGCGTGCCACCGCCGGGATCCGCGAACGCCTGCGCGGTGTCGTCCCGGACCTCGAGTGGCCGATCCACGCGCCCTATATCGCCGCCATCAACGCGCTCAAGAAGGAGCGCAACGCGGTGATCCTGGCCCACAACTACCAGACGCCGGAGGTCTTCCACGGCGTCGCCGACCTGAGCGGCGACTCGCTGGCCCTGGCCCAGATGGCGGCGAAGACCGACGCCGACGTGATCGTCCTTTGCGGCGTGCACTTCATGGCCGAGACCGCGAAGATCATCAATCCCACCAAGACAGTTTTGATTCCGGACGAGCGCGCCGGTTGCTCGCTGGCGGCATCGATCACCGGTGCCGACGTGCGCCTTTTGCGCGAACGCTTTCCCGGCGTGCCGGTGGTGACTTACGTCAATACGTCAGCCGAGGTGAAGGCCGAGTCGGACATCTGCTGCACGTCGTCGAATGCGGTCGAGGTGGTCGAGAGCCTCGGCGTGCCCAAGGTCATCTTCCTGCCCGACGAGTACCTCGCCAAGTGGGTGGCCTCGCAGACCAAGGTCGAGATCATCGCCTGGCACGGGCACTGCGAAGTGCACGAGCGGTTCTCGGCCGAGGACATCGCCGCCTTCCGTCGCGACACGCCGGGCATTTTCGTGCTGGCGCATCCCGAGTGTCCACCGGACGTCCTGGCCGCGGCGGACTACGTGGGCTCCACCGCCGGCATGTCGCGATATGTGCACGAGAACAAACCGTCGCGCGTGGTGTTGATCACCGAGTGCTCGATGAGCGACAACGTGGCGCTCGACAATCCGGACGTCGAGTTCATCCGCCCGTGCGCCCTCTGCCCACACATGAAGCGCATCACTCTTCCGAAGATCCTGTGGAGCCTGCAGACCCTGCAGCACAGGGTCGAAGTTGCGCCGCAGATTGCCGAGCCCGCGCGGCTCGCGGTCGAGCGCATGCTGGCGGTGGGGAAGGGCCGGGCCTCTTGATCCGCGACCGCGCCACCGGGGTCCGCGCCGCGGTCGACGAGATCCGCCACGCCGACATGGTGGTGATCGGCGCGGGCGTCGCCGGGCTCTCGGCAGCGCTCGGCGCGGCGCCCAAGCGGGTCACGGTGGTCACCAAGACGCGGCTGGCGCAGGGGGGAGCGAGTGTCTGGGCGCAGGGCGGCGTGGCGGTAGCGATGGGTTCCGACGACACGCCGCCGCTCCACGCGGCCGACACCCTGGCGGCCGGTGCCGGGTTGAGCGATCGACGCGCGGTGGCGCTACTTACTCGCGAGGGCCCGGAACGCGTCAAGGCGCTGGTCGAGCTCGGAGCGCAGTTCGATCGCACGCCCGAAGGCGACCTCGCGCTCGGACGCGAAGCCGCGCACAGCCGCCGGCGCATTCTGCACGCGCACGGTGACGCGACCGGCGCCGAGATGGTGCGCGCGCTGGCTGAAGCCGTGCGCCAACGCGAGCGCGTCCTCGTCGAGGAGCGCGCGTTCGCGTTCGAGTTGGTGCGCGATCCCGCTCATTCGGGCTCGCCGGGACGAGTCGTCGGCGTCCTCGCCCGTCACGCGGACGGACGGCTAGTGCTGCACGCGGCACCCGCGGTGGTGCTGGCGACCGGCGGCATCGGGCACGTCTACCTGCACACCACGAATCCGCCCGAGGCAACCGGCGATGGCCTGGCCATGGCTGCGCACGCCGGAGCACGCATGGTGGATCTCGAATTCGTTCAGTTCCACCCGACCGCGTTGCAGAGCGGAGCGGATCCCATGCCGCTGCTTACCGAGGCTCTGCGCGGCGAAGGCGCTGTGCTGCTCGACTCGGCGGGTGATCGCTTCATGCTCGCCGAGCACCCGTTGGCGGAGTTGGCGCCACGTGACGTGGTGGCGCGAGCCATCTGGCGGAAGCTCCAGTCCGGCGACCGCGTAGTCCTCGACGCCCGGGCCGCGGTGGGCGAGCGTTTTCCAGAACGATTTCCGACCGTTTTCCAAAGCTGCATGGCGGCGGGTATCGACCCGCGCCGAGAGCCGATGCCGGTTGCGCCGGCGGCGCACTACCACATGGGTGGCGTGGCGGTGGACCGCAAAGGCCGCTCCTCGCTCGGCGGCCTGTGGGCGTGCGGTGAGGTTTCGTCGACCGGGGTGCACGGCGCCAATCGCTTGGCGAGCAACTCCCTGCTCGAGGCCCTGGTCTTCGGGGCGCGCGTTGCCGAGGACGTGCACGCGCAGGTCGGCGCGGCGGCGCTCTCGGCCGCCGCGCTGAAGCGACTGGCGCGGACCCTGGGCAGGCACGCTCCGGAGGGCGATCCCTATGTGACGCCTGCCTCGATCGAGGTCATCCGACGGGTGATGTGGGAGCGCGTCGGCCTGGTGCGCGATGGCGAGGGCCTTGCCTCCGCCTTGCTGGAGCTCGAAGGCTTGGCCGACGACTTGGCGGCGGTGCCGGGCGAGGCGCACAACATGCTGGTCGTCGCGCGCCTGGTGGCGAGAGCGGCGCTCGAACGGCGCGAGAGCCGCGGCGGCCACTACCGGACCGACTACCCAGACACCGAGGCGCGTTGGAAGCGGCGCATGTACGTGCTCGGGGAGCCGACCTCTGAGGACGACCTCCCCTCGCCGGTGGAGCGGCGCGCGATTCCTGCGGTTCAGAGGGCCTGACGCGAATGCCCCCCAAACCCTATGCCTTGCTCTATGAGCCGTTGCTACGCCGCGCGCTGCGCGAGGATCTCGGCCGGGCCGGAGATCTTACGAGCGATGCGATTGTGCCGGTGGGTGCCGTGGCGCAGGGGAAGATCATTGCCCGGCGTGCCGGTCGCCTCGCGGGTCTCGAGATCGCAGCCACGGCATTCCGCCTGCTCGACGGGAATGCGCGGATCACGTTCCTGCGTTCCGACGCAGACGATGCGACCGCCGGCGAGACTCTCGCGGAGGTTTCCGGCGAGGCGCGCGCCCTCCTTTCGGCGGAGCGCACGTGCCTGAATCTGCTCGGACGGCTCTGTGGGATCGCCACGGCGACCCGCGATCTCGTTCGTATGGTCGAAGGCACGGGAGCGAGCATCGTGTGCACCCGCAAGACCACGCCAGGCCTTCGCGGGCTCGAGAAGTACGCCGTCCGTTGCGGTGGCGGCGAGAATCATCGCTTCGGGCTGGATGACGCGGTGCTGATCAAAGATAACCACGTCGCCTTCGCGGGTGGCGTGCGCCCGGCCGTGGAGCGGGCGCGAGAGCACGTCGGCCATCTAGTGAAGATCGAGCTCGAGGTCGACTCGCTGGCGCAACTCGCGGAGGCGCTGGACCTCGGTGTCGAGGTGATCCTGCTCGACAACATGAAGCCCGCGATGCTGCGCCAGGCGGTGACGCTGGCCCAAGGGCGAGCGGTACTGGAGGCCTCCGGCGGCATCACACCGCTGACCGCACGGTCGATCGCCGAGACCGGCGTCGACTTGTTGTCGGTAGGCTGGATCACGCACAGCGCCCCGGCGCTCGACGTGGCTTTCGATCTTGACCCCGCGCTTCGATAGACTCTCCCGGTGTCCGATTCTCTGATTCAGATTGGCCGAACTGGTAAGAATGGCCGTGCAGCGGCCGAGACCGCGCCGCCCGCCAAGCGGGCAGGCCGGCCCGAATGGCTGCGCATTCGTCTCGCGACTCCCGAGCGCTACCACCAGGTAAAACGCCTGGTCGACGACCTGAAGCTCAACACCGTGTGCCAGGAGGCCCGCTGCCCCAATATCTACGAATGCTGGGGCGAGCATGGCACCGCGACGTTCATGATCCTCGGCGAAATCTGCACGCGGCGCTGCGGCTTCTGCGCCGTGACCTCCGGGCGCCCCAACCCCGGCGTCGATGCGAGCGAGCCCGAGCACGTAGCCGAGGCGGTCTCGGCGATGGGGCTGAAGCACGCGGTGATCACCTCGGTCGATCGCGACGACTTGCCGGACGGCGGCGCACGCCATTGGGCGAACGTGATCGAGGCCGTGCATAGGCGCAACGCGACCTGTGCCGTCGAAGTCCTGACTCCCGACTTTCGCGGCGTGCCGGACGCGCTCGATATCGTACTCGCGGCGCGGCCGGAAGTGTTCTCGCACAACACCGAGACGGTCCCGCGCATGTACCGTCAGGCCCGTCCGGGCAGCAAGTACGAGCGCACCCTCGGCCTGCTCGCCGACGCGTCACGGCGCCGCGACGCCGGTGAGTACTCGGGCCGAGTGAAGACCGGGATCATGGTGGGTATCGGAGAGACCCCCGAGGAAGTGCGCTCGACGTTGTCTGACATCCGTTCGACGGGCGTCGAGATTCTCACCATCGGCCAGTACTTGCAGCCGACCACCAAGCATCTTCCCGTCGATCGCTGGGTTACTCCAGAAGAGTTCGCGGAGCACAAGGCGACGGCCCTCCGCCTAGGCTTCACGCACTGCGAGTCGGGGCCCCTCGTGCGCTCCAGCTATCACGCGCACGAACACGTTGGCGGGTGAAACGCGTTGTGCGGTGGACGGCCTCTAACCCGCGACGCCGAACCGCCGCACCGCCGAACGCTATCGCCCCAGGCGCTTGGGAATGAAAGTCGAGCATCTCACCGAGGCGCGCTCGAGGGGCGGGCTTGTTCGCTTTTTCGAGTTCAGCCCGGCAGAATTTGAGGCGCTCGTCGACGCGTTTTCGACACTTGCCAATGGTCACGCGTTAACGCCGATTCGGCTTGCTCCGAGCCAGCACGTCACACCAGTGGGCTTTGCGGCCCTTGAGTTAGGCACAGCCAGCACCGACCGCGGAATTGAGATCGGTGACACCATTCGTTGGTTTCTTACCGCCGATTCGTGGAGCGATGTGGTTGATCGTGCTGGGGCGCTCGATCCAAGGTCTCCCTCGGAGTTTCAATGGCTGGACGAAACCGGCGCAACGACGGTTCTGCTTTCGCTGACAGGGCGATGGTGAGCGCCTGCGCGCCCGGGAAAATCAGCCGTGTAGAGCCTCGAAAATTCCCAGCTCCTTGTTCTTCCGCACATTGTCCCAAGTAAAGCATCGTCCGTTCATCGCCACGTAGACGCCCGTCGGCAACGCCTGCACGAACGACAGCGCGCTCCCCAGATTGAACAGCCCGTCCGAGCTTCCGAAGGCCCAGGGAATCATCGCTCCGGTGAGCACGATGGTCTTGCCGCTGATCGCGAGCGCCAGCACGCTGGCGGTTTCGACCATGGTGTCGGTGCCGTGGGTGATGACGATTTGCGTTTCCGGAGCGGTGCGGCAGTTCTCCAGAATGACGCCGCGGTCGGCATCGGTCATCTCCAGGCTGTCGATCATCATCACCGTGCGCACTTTGACGTCCAAGCGGCAGCGACCGAGGCGCAGCATCTCCTCGAGGTGGGTGTCGCGGAAGAAGAGCTTGCCCTCCCGCTCGTCGTATTCCTTGTCAAAGGTGCCGCCGGTGATGAGAATGCGGATCGCCATGGCGCGATCGTATTACTGTCAGCGGGGGCCGCGCACGAGTTGGCGGTAGGTCTTGAGGTGACGGAGCGCGCTCGTGCCGCGGCCGAGCTTTTCGTAGACGCCCGACAGGTTGAAGTAAGCATCGGCGAACGACGGGTCCGCGGTGATGGCGCTTTGATAGGCCACGATCGCTTCCTCGTAGCGCTTGCGATCCTCCAGGGCCACGCCGAGATTGAAGTTCGGCGTGGGATCGCTCGGATGGAGAGCCGCGGCCGAGCGATAGTGCGACTCGGCGGCGCGCAGGTCGCCCGCCTCGTGTCGCAGGCGCCCGAGATTCAAGCGCGCGTCATAGTGCGCACCCTCGAGCGCCAGTGCGCGGCGGTAGGCGTCTTCGGCGTCCACCGGCGCGGTCGCCTCGAGGTCGAGTCCGAGCTCGAACCAATCCTCGGCGTCGAGCTCCTGTTCGTGGCGGCGCGCCTCGGCCGCGCCGCGGCGCGCGATCGGCGCAGCCTTCTGCGCCAGGGCGGCGACGTCGAAGTCGAACACCTGCTGCCCGGAAGCTGGCTCCCAGGTCTCGGCGCCGTCGCGCACCACGACGCGACCGCTGTCGGCGGTGATGCGCATTTGCGCCAGTGTCCGCCCGTTGGGCAGTTGCTCGCGCAGGCGTCGGAGTGCCTCGTGGACGCGCCGGGCCGGCAGCTTGCCGGCGAGAAGGCCCTGCGCTGCGCGTAGCACCACCAAGTCCTGGAAGGAGAACCGCTGCGTGCCGCGGGGCCCTGAACGCGGCGTGACGAAGCCCTCGGCGACGAACAGCCGGAGGCGAGCCGAGGTGATGCCCAGCAGCTTGGAAATGTCGCTAGCGGAGTAGCCGCCGGTGGCCATTGGTCTCGCGTGTTACTTGCGAGCCCGAGCCTTGACGGCGACTTTCTTCACCGGCTGTACTTCCGCCGCCTGCGCCGAGCGCTCGGAGCGTTTCGGACCCTTGCGCTTGCCCTCGCCTTCGCCGAGGCTCGCCTTGAGCGCTTCCATGAGGTCGATGATCTGAGCCTTGGGCGCTTCCTGCGGCGCGGCGGTGATTTCCTGGCCCTCGATCTTGCGATCGATCAGCGCGCGCGTCTGCTCGCGCACTTCATCCTTGTACTGCTCGGGACGGAATTTGTCGGCCGCGATCTGATCGATCAGCTTGAGCGCCAAGTCGAGCTCGGCGGGCTTCACCTCGGCCTCGCCGAGCGGGACTTCGGAGAACGCGCGTACTTCGTCGGCGTAGCGCAGCTGCTGCATGACGAGACCCTCCTCGAACACGCGCACCAGCACCAAATAGTCTCGCCCGCGCGCCTGATAGCGCGCCAGCGCCGAGCGTCCGGTCTCGCGCATGGCTTTGGCGAGCAGCTTGTACGGCCGCGCCGCAGCCTTGTCGGGCCCCAGGTAGTAGGACTTCTCGAAGTAGATCGGATCGACCTGCTCGCTGGGCACGAACTCGGCAATCTCGATCGCGTTGGTTGGCTCCGGGTTGAGAGCTTTCAGCTCTTCGTCGGTGAAGAGCACGAACTGGCCCTTCGCGTACTCGTAGCCCTTGACGATCTCGTCCTTCTCGACCAGCCGGTCGTCGGTGGGGCAGAAATAGCGCTGTTTCACCTGCGTGCCGCAGGCCTTGTGCACCATGTTGAAGTGGATGCCGACCGCGCTCTCGCCGGTCGAGTAGAGCTTCACGGGGATGGTGACCAAGCCAAAAGAGATGGTGCCGGACGAGATGGAGCGAGCGCTCATGAGGATCCTCGTTCTTTCGGTATTTTCACTCTAAGTGGGCATGAATAATAGCATTTTCAGGGCAGGTGGAATCCCGAGAGCCGCTGGGCGACGAGGTACCAGGCGAATCGGAGGGTCCAGAAGAGCGGATTCCAGGGCCCGCCTGCCATGACCCTGGGCCCGACGACCGTGTACAGAAAAAGCAGGCCGGCGAGCCCGACCTTGGCTGGTAGCCGCAGGGCGGGGTCGAGCACCTCGAACGAGGGGTCGGCGAGGAACCGGGGACCGATCTGGGTCACGAACACCGTGTTGCCCAGCAGAATTGCCGGCATGACCAAGACCCGTCGCAGGCCGAGTCCGGTGTAGGGCAGGCTCTCGAGTTGCTGGATCGGCGCCATCGCGGCAACCACCAGGACCGCCCAGGCGCCGACGAGCGCGAACCAGCTACTTTCGCCCGCAAGATAGCGCTCGGCGGCGAAGAACAGAACGACGCTGAGCACGCAGCGCCGGCTGCTGGCGGACGGCACGTCGACATCCTCGGGGCCACGAGTGTAGAAAACGACCGCGAAGCAAAGCCCCGTTGCGAGGAGCGCCCAGCGTGGCGTTCCAACGCCCGTGGCAAAGGCGCGGAGGGGGCCTCCGAGCCAGTGGTGCAAGACCTGTTGCATGAACGCCAGCCAGGCGAACAGGATCCAGTCCTCGGTCTGAAAGGCGCCCCGCAGTCTCGCCCGCATGCCCTCTCGCGTCGTGATCCGGGGCCGGGCCGTGGGCACTGGAGGACGAGGGCCTACGCCGTCGGGGGGACTGCGCTCGGTTCGCGGACGGTCAGACTCTCGGCGTGGCATCGAATTCCTCCGCGCTCGCTGCGGGAAGGCTAGCACTCGGCGAACGGCCCCAGCGCTCCGGTCCCCCCGGGCCGATGCCGCCGAATACCGATAGGATCGAGCGGTGGCCTGGTATCGACTCAACCTACCGCTGAAGAGCGCCGAGCTCGACGAGAAGCTCGATGAATACCGCGACTTGGTCGAGAGCGCCATCGCCCGAGTGGGCGGTGGTGAGATGACGGCGCGGGTGTACTGCGACCGGCGGGCCGCCGAGGCTCATGTGTTCCTGGAGCTCGAAGGCCGGCAACCGTCGTGGCTGACCCTGCGCATGATGCGCCTGTCGAGCGTCGAGCCGCCGCGAGGTCGCGCCCACCTCGAGCTTCTGAGTGAGATCGCCAACGGCATCGCGAAGGCTCCGCCGGAAGCCGCGGGCGCCGTTCGTTCGATCTGACTTCTTCCGGGTCGCACCTCGACGTGGCTTCTCCCCGCCTGCTCGATCCATACCGCGCCAAGCGCAGCCCGGGGAAGACGCCCGAGCCCTTCGGCGACGACGTTCGCGGTGACGCTGAGCGCGCGGATGCGCCACTCGCCTTCGTCGTTCAGCAACATGCGGCGCGCAGTATGCATTTCGACTTGCGCCTGGAATGGGGCGGAGTGCTGCTCTCCTGGGCGGTGCCCAAGGGGCCCTCACGGAACCCGGCCGACAAGCAGCTGGCGGTGCAGACCGAGGACCATCCCCTGGAGTACGCGAGCTTCGAGGGCGTAATCCCGAAAGGCGAATACGGTGGCGGCGCGATGATCGTTTGGGATCGCGGCCGCATGGTGCCGCAACTCGACATGGACGAGGGGCTGATCAAGGGCAAGCTCCTCTTCGAGCTCCAGGGATTCAAGCTGCGTGGAGTGTGGACGCTGGTGCGGATCAAGAAGGATCCGCGCAGTTGGCTGCTGATCAAGGAGCGCGACGCTTGGGCTTCGGCGACGCCCGAGCCGTGGGATCCCGCCTCAGTGCTCTCGGGGCTGACCGTCGAGGAGCTCGGCGAAGGCAGAAGCCGCGGGCAGGCCGTGCGCGCGGCGCTCGAAGCGCAGAAGGCTCCCCGCCGCTCGCTGCGCGCCGAAGACGTGCAAGTGATGCTGGCCGAACCGCGCCGCGAAGCGTTCAGCAAACCGGGCTGGTTGTTCGAGCTCAAGTACGACGGCTACCGACTGCTCGCCGCGAAGCGCGCCGCGACTCGCGGGGCAGGGCGTGTCCTCCTGCGCACACGTGGGGGCCAAGACGCGACCCGCACCTTCCCGGAAGTCGCCCGCGCACTGCAAGCGCTGCCGTACGAAGAGCTTTTGCTCGATGGCGAAGCGGTGGTGTTGGACCGCTCCGGGCGCGCCAATTTCGGTCTGTTGCAGAAGCGTGGCCAGCTGCGCCAGCCGGCCGATGTCGAGCGCGCGGTGCTCGAGCTGCCGGTGGTCTTCTTCGCCTTCGACTTGCTCTCGTTCGAGGGCACCGACGCGCGGCAATTGCCGCTCACGACGCGTAAGGAGCTCCTCCGCCAGCTCATGCCCCGCTCGGGATGCCTGCGGTTCGCCGACCACGTCGAAGAGCGGGGTCTCGAGCTCTTTTGCGAAGCTCGCCGCCTGGGTGTCGAAGGCATCATGGCCAAGCGCGCCGACGGGGCCTACGTCGGCGGTCGCTCGGCGCAATGGCTGAAGATTCGCGCCGACCTCGAAGACGACTTCGTCATCGTCGGCTACACGCTCGCCAAGGGTTCGCGCTCGGGCTTCGGCGCCATTCACCTGGCGCAGTGGCTCGCGGTTCCCGGGCACAAGGCAAAGCTCGTGTACACCGGACGGGCAGGCTCCGGATTCACCGACGTCCAATTGCGCGCCTTGCGCAAGGAGCTCGAGCCCTTGCGGCGCAAGACTCCGCCCTTTTCCGGCGCCGGACCGGAAGGCCGCGACCACGTGTGGGTGGAGCCGCAGCGAGTGGCGAGCGCGCGGTTTACCGAGCGCACCGCGGACGGGCTGCTAAGGCACCCGGTGTTCCTGCGGCTGCGCGACGACAAGCGGCCCGAGGAGTGCCTGGTTCAGGAAGCAGCCGGCGAGCTCGAAGTGGCCGCGAAATCAGATCCCCTCGAGGCCAAGCCTGCGCCACAACCCAAGCGCACCGCGGGTAAGGCCGCAGCAAGCGCGCCTCGCGCGGTGAAGTTCTCCAATCTGGACAAGGTGTTCTGGCTGGAGGAGGGCTACACCAAGGGCGACCTGATCGCGTTCTATCGCGACATCGCGCCGTGGCTATTGCCTTACCTGCACGATCGGCCGCTCGTGCTGACCCGCTTCCCCGACGGCATCGCCGGCAAGTCGTTCTTCCAAAAGAACGCCCCGGCGGGGACGCCCGAGTGGATCCGCACCCTGCCGATCTGGTCGGACGATTCCGAGCGCGACATCGAGTACTTCATCTGCAACGACGTCGAGACCCTGGTGCATTTGGCGAATCTCGGGACCATACCGCTCCACGTCTGGGCGAGCCGGGTGAGCGACCTCGAGCATCCGGACTGGTGCATCCTCGATCTCGATCCCAAGGGTGCTCCGTTCACCGACGTGGTGCAGATCGCCCGCGCCGCCCGAGTGCTTTGCGAAGAAGCCGGCTTGCCGGCCTATGCGAAAACCAGCGGCTCGCAAGGAATGCACGTGTTGATCCCGCTCGGCAGGCAGTGCTCGTTCGAACAGACCAAGCAGCTGGCCATGATCCTGGCGTCGATGCTGGCCCGGCAGCTGCCCAAGATCTCGACCGTCGAGCGCTCGATTCCGGCGCGGCGCGGCCGGGTCTACATCGACGCGCTGCAGAACGGTGAGGGCAAGCTGCTGGTGGCGCCGTTCAGCGTGCGCCCGGTCCCGGGCGCGCGCGTTTCGACGCCGCTGTTCTGGAAGGAAGTGACGCCGCGTCTCGATGCGACCCGGTTCACCCTTCGCACCGTCGTCGCGCGGATGGAGAAGCTGGGCGATCCGCTGGCCCCGGTTCTCACCGAACGTCCGGACTTGCCGGCGGCTCTCCGAGTCCTCCTGACGCGAGCGGACTTTCCAGGCCAGGCCGATAGGGACTAGAGTCCTCCGGGCTGGCAACAGGGGGAGGCTCTCGTCATGTCGGATCCGCTGCTCCGAATCACCTGTCAATGGTGTGGAAGCACGAACGAGGGCAGCGCTCTCGCGTGCCGATCGTGCGGAGCACCGCTCGATGTCGCAGATCTGGTTAGTGACTCCGGATGGCGCGAGGCGCCGCGCATCAAGGACATGACCGAGATCCACTTCGGCGAGAGCACGTGTCAGGTGGAAGGCGAGATCGTCCCGGTCGCCGAAATGAATCTCGGCCCCGGCGATTCGGTGTTCTTCGAGCACCACGTGCTGCTCTGGAAGGACGACACCACGCGGATGAGCGTCCTGCCGCTCACCGGCGGCGTCAAGCGGGCGCTGGCGGGCATGCCGTTCATTATCAGCGTCGCCCACGGGCCCGGTCGGGTGGCCTTCTCGCGCGACGCGACCGGCGAGCTGGTGGTCCTGCCGCTCGCTCCCGGCGCCGAGCTCGACGTGCGCGAGCACGCGTTCTTGCTGTGCTCGCATACCATCGATTACACGTACCTGCGGATCAAGGGACTGCGCAACATCCTGTTCGGTGGCAACGGCATGTTCATGGATCGCTTCGTCGCCAAGCAGCCGGGAGTGCTCCTCCTGCACGGCTACGGCAACGTCTTCGAGCGCCGGCTGAAGGCGGGTGAGGTGATCCAGGTCGAGCCCGGTGCGTTTCTCTACAAGGACGCCTCGGTGACCATGGACGTGGAGCCGATCAAGCTAACCAGCGGCTTGTTCGGCGGCACCTCGATGAACCTGGCGCGCATGACCGGCCCCGGGCGCGTTGGCATCCAATCGATGTACGTCCACCACACGACCGAGTGACGGAGCCGCGATGACCGACTCCCCTCGCAGCTATACGTGTTCCTGGTGCGGCCAAACGAGCGACGGCTCGGCGTTGTCGTGTCCGGCGTGCGGTGCCTCGGTCGACGTGAGGTCGGTGGTCTCCAACTCGGGCTGGGCGGAGCTCCCCGGGCGCCGAGACATGGCCAAGCTCCAGTTCGGCAATTCCTTCTGTCAGATCGAGGGGACGTACGTGCCGGTGGCGGACATGAGCCTCGCGGCAGGCGACGGGGTGTACTTCGGCCACCACGCCCTGCTGTGGAAGGAACCCAGAGTCGAAGTGACCGCCCAGAGTCTCAAGGGAGCTTGGAAGCGCATGCTCGCCGGGATGCCGCTGATCATGACGCAGGCGGTGGGCCCCGGGCACATCGCGTTCTCGCGCGACCTGCCGGGTGAGCTCATCGCGATGCCGCTTGAGGTCGGGCAGTCGGTCGACGTGCGCGAGCACCTGTTCATGGTCGCGACGCTGAACGTGGCCTACGACTGGTTTCAGTCCAACGTCTGGTTCACCACCAAGAGCGGCGACGAGACCGAGACCCACTATCCGCTCGGCCAGTTGCTCGACCGGTTCGTGGCGCCGCAGACTCCGGGTTTGCTCCTGCTGCATGCCGGCGGCAACGTCTTCGTGCGCCATCTCGAGAAGGACCAAACAATTCTCGTCAAGCCAACATCGTTCCTACTGAAGGACACCAGCGTAAGCATGCAGCTGCACTTCGAGCGCCCGGCGGGCACTTGGAGCTCGTGGCGCTCGTGGGGCGATCGTTACCTCTGGCTGCGGCTGCACGGTCCAGGGCGGGTCGCCGTGTCCTCGGCCTCGGAGCGCTTCGAGGACAACGGCCGCAACATGGTGAGCCACTCCGGAGCCACCCAGCGCCACTGGTGATGGCTCAGCGCTGGATGGCGTAGGACAGCTTGAAGAAGATCGAGTTGCCGCCGCGCACCAGCGCTGCGTGGTCGTCGAGCACGCGGTTGTCGCCGTAGCCGAGGAAGAGCACGGTCTGCCAGTTGAGCTTGTAGCTGAACAGCGCCGAGCCCTGGAAGCCGCGATCCTTGTCCGGCACCGCGAAGGTATAGAGGCCCGGGTCGCGGGTGGTCTCGACGACTTGCCCGATCAGCCGGATCAGGGCGCGCTGCGAAAACACGTAGTTGACCCGCAAGCGTTCGACGGTGGCCGTGAACAGCCGACCGGAGCGTCCGTTGCGATCGACCTCAAGCGTGCTGCGGCGCAAGTTCAGCTGCAGGTCCAGGTGATCGGTGGGGCGGATGGTCGCACCGAGGCCGACCTCGAACCCGTCACCCAGGCCGCCGTTGTCGAAATCCGCCACCCGACCGGCGAAGCCGTCGATGCCGACCCGCGGCAGCCGCCGGCCGGGATCGACCTGCGCGAAGTAGGTGAGGAAGTGCTGCGTCACCAGGCTGCCGGCGGCTTTCGCTTCCTGAACGTGGAACTCCACTTGCCCGTTGAGGTTCTTCGAGCCGATAACGAAGACGCCGGGATAGAAGTCGGAGCCCAGCTTGCCGCCGCCGTTCTCCCAGTTCTCGTCGGCCACCACGTAGGCGCGCACGAAGCGGAACAAACCCTCCGGATACCAGCGCAGTCCGGCCTGTGCGGTGGCGCGGCGGTAGCCCACCTGCGGCACGAATCCGACGTCGGCGCGGAAATCGTCGGAGAAGTCCTGATAGCGCAGGCTCCAGTCGTACTTGGGCCGGTTGTGGTTCCACCGCACCTGGGCGCCGTAGCCCGAGAGACTGTCCGTTCCGGTGGGTGTGATCGCCTGGGAATTGGTGCTCCACAGAATCTGCCCGTCGATTTGATCCCCGCCGCTCGGATGCCAATGGAAGTCGGGACCGAACACACGGTTGCTGCCGCCGCCCCGGGTCTCGCGATCGGTGAACAGGAAGCCGGCGAAGGAGCCGCCGAGGTCGTAGCGCAGGCGGCCCAGGGCGACGGAGCTCTTGGCGTCTTGGGGCGCGAAGCCCGAGCCTTCGGGGCCGGGGAGGATGGTGAGCCCGCCGCCGTGATCCTGGGTGACCAGTACGGTGTACGCCGCGTTGCCCGTCTTGTTGGTGGCGCGTACGCCCCAGTCGGGGTCGGTGATCGAACGGGTATACACCGCCTGGATCGGCGTGTCGAAGAGATCGACGCCCTCGAGGAAGAACGGCCGCTTCTCGGGATAGAAGAGCGCAAAGCGCTGGTTGGCGGCGATCTGCGCCGTATCCGATTCGATCTGCGAGAAGTCCGGATTCACCGTCGCGTCGATGGCGCTATCGGCGGTGGGATTCCACTTCACGTCGACGCCGCCATCGCCCTTCAGGTCGTTGTAGCGAAACTCCGGATGGGGACCGGAAGTGCGGGCGCCCTGGCGCTCCGCGGTGACGTACGGCGCCACAACCAAGTGGTGGGTGTTGGGCAGCCCGGTGAAGCCGGTGACGTCGTGCAGATGGCAGACGAAGCAGTTCGACGAACGCGCGATGGGCGCGCTGTAGAACGCATAGCGAAAATCGCGCGGATAGTTGCGCCACACCAGAATGCCCCAGGTCTGGGGATCGGTCGTCGGGTAGCGCAGCGAGGAGAACGGAATGCGGTACTCCGCCTGCCAGCCTTCGGCGGTGATCTTGGCGGCGGTGTCGTAGAAGAAGTCGGGCGAGAAGTCCTCGTTGCCGCTCGAGTCGTTGAAGATGCCGTCGGCCTGGATGCCGCGCGGGTTGACCCGCAGCTCGTAGGCGGACTTTCGATCGTTGCGCGGATCGAGCAGGATGGCGATGTTGTCGTCGGTGCCGATGACGCCGTCACGATCGACGTACGGGGCGCGGATCTTCTTGGGATCCGGGTCGTCCGCCTTGATCGCGATGTAGAAGTATTTGGCGTCGTAGGTGAGCCAGACCGTGGTTTTCACCTTGGCCGGGATGTTGTCCCCTGGCGAGGTCTCGTAGAACCGGTCAAAGGACAGTGCGCCCTGCCAGCCCGCATCTTCGAGATCGCCGTCGGCGACGATCGGTCCGGTGGCGCGCTGGATCGCGAGCGGAGGCGGAATGGGCGGCAGGGCGGAGGGAGCCGGGGCAACCTGGCCCCAGCCGGCGTCGCGTCCACCGGCGATGATGCCCATGCACAACACGGCAGTGCGCCATGCGGCCGGCCGGAATACAGGTCGATTGTCCATTCGCGCTAGCCTCCAATGCCTCGCATTACTCAGGAAAAGCCTTTGAAACGCGCTCGGAAACGCTTTGATGAGCATTACTCCCGCCCCGCTGAAAGGTTTCACCGTCAGGCGCGCGGCGGAAACCGGGGCTCCCCGGGCGCCGGTCGGGTAGGATATTTGCAACACTCCAGTCCAGGAGGTATCACCCATGAAGAATTCTCTTCGCTTTGCGCGCAGTCTTGTCTTGCCGGTGATGTTGCTCATCGCCTCCACCCCCATCGTGGCCCAACCCGCGGCGGCCGATCGTGGAAACGGTCGCTACAAGGTCATCGCCCTTCAATACCGCGTCTACGACGCCGCCGGACGCCAGCGCGGCGGCACCATGGCTGCCGGTGACTCCACCGAGGCCCGGGTCGGCGAGACCCTCCGCTTCGAGCTCGTGGGCACCGCGTTGATCAACAACGTGGGCCGCGAAATCCCCATCGACGCGACCTTCGAGGTCGCGGCTGGGCGGGGGAATATCGATCTCGCTCGTACGACACGGAGTTCCGCGACGGTGACGGTGAAGAACGATTCGGGCGGCCTGGCCCAGGTGGGCTTCACCGTCAGCGGCAACTACGACGTGCTGCCGAAGAACAGCTTCGGACGCTTGACGCTCCAGATCTCGGGCGGTGGCGAGCAGCCCGGGAGCTCCCCCGGCACTTCCGCCGAGCGTGCGCGTGAGCTCACCGATGCGTTTTACCGCTCGTTGCTCAATACCCGCGCCTCTGGAAACTCGGCAGCCACCGACTACGACCGCATCCTCGCCCACGGCTACGGCGGCGCCATCGAGGTCGGCCTTTCGGTGGCCCGCGATGCCGAGCAGCAGGGCATGGGCCGCTCGGAGCGTGATCGTGGCTACGAGGCGGAGGATATGCGCCGCTTAGGTACCCTGTATCGTGAGCTACTGAAGCGCCAGCAAACCGACTCGGATCTGTGGAACTCCGATCGCGGGTTCGCGGGCAATGTTCGCGAGCTGCACAAGCGCAACCTGACGCCGGTGGTCGAGACCATCCTTCGTTCGGACGAGTTCCGCCGCGCCTGGGGCTTCGACGCCTCGACGCGCTGACCAAACACAGCAGTCCATAGAAAAGGAGAAGCCATGAGCGTCGATTCACCGCAGGGTATGCCGGGGCAACCGGCGAAGAAGGGCATGGGCGTCTGGGGTTGGGTGGCGATCGGCTGCGGCGCATTGCTGCTGCTCGTGCTCGGCACTTGTTTCGCTGGCGGCATGTTCCTGAAGCACAAGGTCGCCGGCATGGCCGACGACTTCCAGAAGAACCCTGCGAAGGCAGCGGCGGAGATGGCGATCAAGTTCAATCCTGACGTCGAGGAAGTGAGCAGCACCGACACCGAGATGACCCTCCGGGACAAGAAGACCGGCGAGACGGTGACGCTCAACTTCGAGGACATCAAGAACGGCAACTTCAGCTTCAAGACCAAGGATGGCGAAACCAAGATCGATGCCGGCGCCGCGGCAAACGGCCAGGGTGGCACGCTGACCGTCACCGGAGCGAACGGCCAGACCGCAACGTTCGGCGCTGGAAGTGGCAGCGGCACGGCTCCGAGCTGGCTGCCAATTTACCCCGGTGCGGAAGTGAGCGGCAACTACGACGCCACCACCGCTGAGGGTCATGCCGGCGCGATCACGGTGTCCACCGCGGATTCGGTCGACAAGGTGATGGCGTTCTACGAGGAGAAGCTCAAGGATGCCGGCTTCAGGGTGGAGAAGATCACCTTGGGCGGCACTGCGGGTAACGGAGGCACGGTCACCGGCACCAGCGAGGGTGACAAGCGCACGGTCGGCGTGGTGCTGTCGAGCTCCGACGGCAAGACGCAGGCGATGGTGACCTTCAACGACAAGAAATAAGTCAGTCGCCGCGGCCGGGTGCCGGCAGGCGAGCAGGGTTCAGGGACCGCCGAGTGGCGGTCCCTTTTTCATTGATGGAAAGCCGAACAGAGAGCGCCGATCGCGTCACGTACCGGCTCGAGTCGATCGCCGACGCGTCGCGCGACCGCCAGGCCTTCGATCTCCACCCGGAGCTCGGCCCGGCAGATGTCGGCGTGGCAGATCTCCAAGCGCTCGAGATCGGGGCAGCGCGAGGTGATCGCGGTCGCGATCGCACTGGCATCGTCCGCGTGCAGACAGTACGCGCGAGCCTCGACGAGAAACTGGCCCCCCCGGTCCTCGGCCACGCCGAGGCCGGTCGCGATCACGGCGTCGAGATTGAGGAAGGTCTCGGCGAGCTGTTCCTCGAGCAGGTGGGGAGCGATCGATTCTTCGCCGCGCACGCTGGCGGTTCCGCCAACCATCAAGGCAATCAGACCGCCGCCGAGGTCCAGCCGCCCGGCGCGCGCGAAGCACGGCGGCGCCGGGCCCCAACGCTCCGAGTACCGCCAAGCCGGCCGCTGGCGATGATTCTCGACCGGTGCCGCGGGCTGTCCCGCGCACAACGCGTACACGAAGAGGTCGGCGCCATGGTGGCCGATCCCGGTTGCCGTGGGGACTACGCTCGCCAGCCGGTCGGCGCCGCCCGCCCAGTCACGGAATGCGTCGTGGCGGCCGAGGTTGAACGCCATGTAGCGATCGAGCCCGTCGCCGAGGGGCTCCTGAATGAAGGGCAGCATGTTCCAGAAGCGAACCGGGTAAGGCGCGCTCCCCGCCGCGATCGCACGGCGCAGCTTGGCGTAGAGATCCCCGGTGGCTCGCCGGAGTTCCGCGGCCGGCATGGCGCGCGCCTCCGCGACGCGTCCGCTCAAGAGGCGTACCGTGCCGCCCTCGGCCGCGGTCAGATCGTCGACGCGGTTCTGCTGAATGTCCACCAGGTCGGACACCCAGAGCGGCGGCCGATCCGGCGAGACACGCTCGATGCGGGAGCCTGTGCCATGGGGAAGCCCGACTGGGCTCGAGGGATCCTTGTCCGAGCCAGACGAACGAAGTGGAGCCATGAGCCGGGAGATCGTATCCCTGTTTCAGGCATCCCCGGAGCGGCCCCAGGCCTCGGGTGCCGCAAGAAAGTCACTGGAAGTGACGAGCCTTGGCACCCGCGGGCCGAGATCGCCCGATCGCGCTTCGCGGAAGGATGAATAACCCCTGTGTTTCCAGAGTGATGTAGGTTCGCCCAGGTTTTGGCGCGGGATTATGCTGCTGGGCACTGGAGTTGCATGCGTGCCCTGCTATGACTCGCCTGCGTGTGGGGTGTGCCGTTGGGATCGTCCTGTCGCTTCTTCTGGTAGGTGATGCCGCGGCGCAATCCACCAGCGTATCGGCGGCCCTGCCCGGCGAGCTCGTTCAGAGCGCGGGGCGCCAGGCGGAGGTCTTTCGCTTCCAGCCCGGATTCGCCGACGCCCTGGAGCGCGCGCAGGTGGAGGACACGCTCACCGTGGCGGATTGGCCGCTCGCTCCAGGAAGGCGAGGCTCGGTGTCTCTCGTCTGCCACGACATCTACGCCCCCGGCGCGAAGGTGTTTCGAGACGACGGGGCCAGCCGGGTCGAGGTCCCGCGATCGCCGCTCCGCTTCTTCTGGGGGACGGCTGAGGGTGACCCCGGGACGCGCGTGTTCGTCCAGATCGATCCGGACAGCGGCGAGATGCTGGGGCTGACGTTGAGTTCCTTGGGCGCGTACGACATGCGGGCATCGAGCTCCGTGCTGCGCTCGGCGGATCGCGCCGAGTACGTGATCGCGAAGGCCGACGTACTGGACGGCGCCGATAGCTCGAAGCAATGGACCTGCGGCGAGGAGGAGTTGGCGGAGAACTCCTGGATGTTGCCGGCGGGGGCGAAAACGGCAGCCGTCGCCACGATCGAGGGAGTGACTTCGACGATCACCAGCCTCCACACCGCGGTCCTCGCCTTCGACACGGACAAGGAGCTCCTGTCCATCAAGTTCGCTAACAACACCACGACTGCCACCAATTACCTGGCCTCATTGCTCGCTCAGATGAGCGTCATCTACGAGCGCGACCTCTTGATTCGATTCGTCCAGGGCTCGACGACGCTCCGCGTCGGCAGCGACCCCTGGACCGTAGGCGGAGCAGGCGCGAGCACGGCCCAGCTGCAGGAGTTTTCCAACTACTGGAACACCACGAACGCGGCGGTCCCGCGGGCCGTGGCGGCAATGATCTCGGGCAAGGGCGGCTCGGGGGCCTCCGGAATCGGGTGGATCCCGAGCTCAATGTGCGGCACCTTCTTCAACAACAGCTTCTCCCAGGTCTTCACCTCAGGTACGACGCCGTCGTTCGGCGACGTCCTGGTCGTGGCGCACGAGATCGGGCACAACTTCGGATCGCCGCACACCCACTGCTATTCGCCCCCGATCGACCATTGCTACGGCTTGGAAGGCGGTTGCTATGCCGGCGCCCCAATGTGTCCGGTGCCCGCGACGTATCAGGGAGTCCCCAATGTGACCGGCACCCTGATGAGCTATTGCCACTTTCCGGTCGGGTCCGGAGGTCCGGGCGGGTGCACCTCCTCGCCGGTCTTTCATCCGACGACGGTGGCGCTACTCAATACGCGGGTCCAG
This sequence comes from Acidobacteriota bacterium, assembly GCA_039933785.1. Classification (GTDB taxonomy): domain Bacteria; phylum Acidobacteriota; class Thermoanaerobaculia; order Multivoradales; family JAGPDF01; genus JBDTNL01. Next base: position 8,645 of record JBDTNL010000044.1, on the reverse strand, counting down.
AACGCCGTGGGGACGTGCATCTTCCCCGCGTTCAGCGTGAGCTCGATCGCTCCGACCAAGGGCGGCACGCTGGGAGGGCAGAGCATTACGATCACCGGCGTCGCCTTCGTGAATGGCGCGACGGTCACCCTCGGCGGGATCCCGGCCACGGGCGTTGCCTTCGGGAGCAGCACGACCTTGACCGCCACGACCCCGGCACACGCCTCGGGTGCCGTCAACGTGGTGGTGACCAATCCTGATGCCAGCACGGCGACACTGTCGAATGGCTACACGTACGCCACCACCGTCATCACCTCGGTATCGCCGGCCGCTGGCCCCACGGCAGGCGGCACGGCGGTGACCATCAAGGGCGACAACTTCCAGGCCGGGGCCACCGTCACGGTGAGCGGCGCCGGCTCCGCGACGTCGGTGGCCATCGTCAATCTGCAGACCCTCACCGCCGTGATGCCCGCAGGCTCGGCGGGGATTCACACCGTGACGGTGACCAACGTGAGCTCGGGTGGCACCGCGACGCTGACGCCGAATGCCTTCTTCTACGCCGACGAGAGCGGCGCCACCGAGTTCTTCGCCCTGCCGCCCTGCCGCCTCGTCGACACGCGCAACGCGAACGGTCCACTCGGCGGTCCGGCGCTCGGCGCGAACGCGACGCGACTGTTCACCTTGACCGGCACCTGCGGAGTTCCGAGCTCGGCCAAGGCGCTCTCGCTGAACGTCACCACTACGGCCGCCACCGCCGCGGGATTGATCGCGCTCTATCCCGGCAATGCGTTTCCTCTTGGCACCAGCTCGTTGAACTTCGTCGCCGGCAGGGATCGCGCGAACAATGCGGTGATCGAGCTGGCAACCAATGCCACCGGCTCGCTCGGAGTGCAGAACTCGTCCGGCGGCAGCGTCCACCTCGTGATCGACGTCAACGGGTACTTCCAATAGAACCGGGTCGGCACGATTCAACTCTCGATTCCCTGGAGCCGCATGCGATCGACTCACTTCCTTTCCGTGGGGCTGTTCTTGGCCGCGTCCTTCCCTGTCGCCGGCCAGACCACGGCCAATTCAGCTGCGCAGGCTTTCTCCAGCGCGGATCTCGTGAGCGCCGTCGAGGCGATCGGCCTGGGAGGCCGCCTGCGCTTGACTGAGGTCGAGGAGGAAGGGTCGAAGACGATCTCGGCGTTCTCGCTTGAACGGTTCGAGGTCTTCACCCCGGACGCTATGGTGACGATTCACGGCGAGGGCGGCACGGAGACCGTAATGACGGCGCCGCGCAACGTCTACTACCGCGGCACCGTCGATGGCGAGCCGGACTCGCACGTCTTCCTATCCGTGCTCGAGGATGGAGCGGTGAAGGGGATCGTGACCCGGGCGAGCGGCGTGAGCTTCATCGGCAGTGACGATGCCCCTCGGGCAACGGGCGACGGGCCGCTTAGCATGCATCGGGTCGAGCAGGTCGCGCTGGACACCGCCACCGGTCAGGGCTTCAGCTGCGCGAGCGACAAGCTGCCGGATGCATCAGCCGCGCTCAGGGAGATCTTCGGAGAGGACCCGGTCCAACCGACCTCCGGCGCGCGGCCGAGCGCGGTGCAACTGGCTCAGGCTCTCCCGGCGAGGACGGCCAAAGTGGCCATCGAAACCGACTACGAGTTCTACGCCCTGTTCAATAGCACCACGGCCGCGACCAACTACATCGCCCAACTTATCGGCTACGACTCGGCGGTGGCCTACATCCCGGAGCTCGGCACCTCGCTCGAGGTGAGCTCGGTGAGTCTGTGGACGGGAGGCGCGGCGTCGGACCCCTGGACGGTGCCAACCAACAAAGGCACGTTCTGCGGCCTGCTCCAGTTCGGCCGCTACTGGAACCTGAACCATCCCTTCGATCCCACTCAGCGTACCCTCGCGCACTTCATGAGCGGCAAGGGCTTCGGTGGCGGCATCGCTTGGCTCGGCGTGTTATGTAACGGGGCATTCTCCTACCCGGTCGGTAGCTGCACTCCGGAGGTTCCGGACGACGGGGTCCCGGTCGGCGGCGGCTATGGATTCACGGCCAGCCTCTCAGGTGCGTTCGACGCCAACAACCCGGGCATGATGTGGGACAACATGTCGACTGCGCACGAGATCGGTCACAACTTCAACTCTCCGCACAGCCACTGCTACAACGGCATCGGCGGCAACGCGAACCCGATCGACACCTGCTGGAGCGGCGAATCTGGATGCTATTCGGGCTCGACGTCACGGCCCAGCCTCGGCGGTTTGATCTGCAGCGGCGCGAGCTGCGGCCCGGCGACGATCATGAGCTATTGCCACCAGTTTGGCAGCTACAGCTACATCGGGATGACCTTCGGCGCCGCTCCGGGCTACAACTACGGCATCGTGCCCGGCCGCGAAGCGGCGCGGATGAACAGCGCCGTCGCTTCGGCCGTGGCCGGCGGCGGGTCCTGCATGAGTCTCGCCGGCCCGGCGATTGCGACGATCTCCCCGGCCATCGGTAGTATCGCCGGCGGGCAAGCGGTGACGATCAGCGGCGCACGCTTCGCGAGTCCTGCCACGGTCAAACTGGGAGGCGCCTCGGCGACTTCGGTGGTGGTGGTGAACAGCAGCACGATCACCGCGGTCACTCCGGCCCACTTGGCGGGTAGCGTGACCATATTGGTCTCGAATCCCGCGGTCGGAAACGTCTCCAATGGCAACGCGGAGTTGTTGGCCGGCTACCAGTACACCGCGACTCCACCGGCGCCGCTGGTTGTCGCCGTGAGCCCCGCGAGCGGGCCGACGACGGGCGGAACTGCGATCACCATCACGGGTAACAATTTCGCGAACGGCGCTACAGTGCTGGTTGGATCTTCAGCGGCCACCGGAGTCGTGTTCGTGAACGCCTCCACCCTGACGGCGGTCACCCCCGCGGGGAGCGGCATTCAGGCGGTCAAAGTGACGAACCCCGATGCAACCAACGGCACGCTCGCCAACGGCTTCTTCTACGCCAACGCGAGCAATGCGACTGATTTCTACACCGTCTCGCCGTGCCGTCTAATTGATACGCGGGCTTCGAACGGTCCGCAGGGTGGTCCCGTGCTGGCCGCGAACGCGACGCGCGTATTCACCATGGCCGGAGCCTGCGGAATTCCCAGTGGGGCGAAAGCCCTGTCGATGAACGTCACCAGCACGAATGCCACCGCGGGCGGCTTCCTATCCCTCTACCCGGGGAATGCGTTTGCGTTGGGCACCAGCACGCTCAGCTATGCGGCGGGCAAGGATCGCGCGAACAACGCGGTCGTCGAACTAGCGACCAACGCCGCCGGCACGATCGGAGTGCAGAACTCGTCCGCCGGCACCGTCAACCTGGTGATCGACGTGAACGGCTACTTCCAATAGCCCTAGACTCTGCAGCGCGAGCGACCATCTAAAACCGCTCGCCGCACTCCGGACAGAACTTGGGACTGCCGTCCGGCTCGCAACCGCAGCTCCTGCACTTGAGCTTGGTCTTCACCGCGGTGCCGCACTCGGGACAGAACTTGGCGTTGCCCACGTTGGCACCGCAGGACGCGCAGGCCACTGCGGTCACCTGTCCGACGTTCTTGCCTTCCAGCCAATTGACCTCTCGCGCCTTGGCCTGAACCTGCTCACGCGCCGCCTCGGCTTGCGCGGCGGCCATTTCCTGATCGAGGTCGGGGGCGCAGGTCTCGCAGAGGCCCGCCTTATGGTTCCAGCACACTGGCTCGCAGACCCAGTTGCCGCAGCGCGTGCACTGCTTGAACTTGGGGCGGATCTCCTCGATCGCTTCCTTGAGCGCCGAGTCGTGCACCGGTCCGCCGACCGCGCGCTGCACTTCGTAGGCGCCGGCCGCGGCGCGGCCGAAGATGCCGCCGAAGAGGTTGTTCGCTACCTCGACCGCCGAAGCCGCCATGCCGAGCTTGCTGGTTTGGAAGCTCGACATGTAGCCGTTGCCGCACTTCTCGCAGAAGAACTTGAACTGATAGCCCTTGTCGGTCGACAGGTCCTGATAGTTGCCGGTGAATTCGATCGTCGCCATGCGGCAAATGCTACGTGAAAATTAGTGCAGGGCGGCAGCGATCCAACGGTCCACCCGCTGCTCGAGGACGTTCATGGGCATGCTGCCGCCGCCGAGCACGAGATCGTGGAACTGGCGGATGTCGAAGCGTGGGCCGAGCACCGCCCGCGCCCGCTCGCGGAGCTCCACCATCTTCTTCATCCCCATCTTGTACGCCAGCGCCTGGCCCGGCAGGTCGCACGCGTAGCGCAGGGTCTCGGTCGCGACCTCGGTCTCGGAGAGCAGGGTGTTGTCGCTCAGGTACTGCATTGCCCGCTCGCGCGACCAGCCGAGCGCGTTCATGCCGGTGTCGACCACCAGGCGCCCACTCAGATGAGCGTCCATCATCAGGCGCCCGGCGTGATCGTAGGGATCCTGATACATGCCCATCTGTTCGGCGAGGTCCGAGGCGTATTCGCCCCAGCCTTCGACGTACGCGGTGGTGAAGTAGCTCTGCCGGAACGCTGGCAGCGCAGTGTTCTCGCGCTGTAGAGCGATCTGGAAGTGGTGCCCGGGGACGAGCTCGTGCGCGACCAGCGCGGCCGAGGTGAGCATCGAGCGCTGATCGAGCTTCGATCCGTTGTAGTAGTACAGGCCCTTGGCGTGGGCCGGATTCGGCGGGTCGTAGTAGCCGAAGGTCATCGAGCCCTCGAGGGCCGTCGCCAGGCGCTCGACGCCCGCCGGCGCCTTCGGGGTGCGGGCGAAGAATTCCGGGATGCGGGGCAGGATGCGCTGCTGGTTCTTCATCATGCGCTCGCCGATCTCGTCGGCGCTCTTGGGGAAGAACTGGGCATCGGTGCGCAGGAACTTGCGGAACTCGGCGAGCGTACCCGCGAACCCCACTTGCTGACGAACGGCTTCCAGTGCCTTGGAGATGCGATCCATCTCGTCGAGGCCGATGCGGTGGATCTGCTCGGGCGCGAGGTCGAGCGTGGTGTGAAAGCGGACGAGAAAGCGGTAGTACTCGGAGCCGCCGGCGTACTGGCCGAGACCGACCGTCGGCGGAGCGCTTTTGGCGTAGTCGCCGGTCAGGTACTTGCCCAGGCTCTCGAGAGCTGGGTTGACCTCGCGCCGGATCGTCTCGCCAACGCTCTTCGCGAATGCTGCGCGGCCAGCTGCGGGGAGCGCTTCGAGCCTCGCTTCGGAAACGGCGAACGGACTCTTGCTGCCCTCCTGCCGAGCCGTGGCGAAGGGACCCGCGGCGAGCGGGATCTCCGGCGCGGCGAGAACCACGCCGCGCGATGCCTGCTCGCGGAGCCGGGCTTCGAAAGTGCCGATCCAAGGAGCGACCCGGTGGAGCAGTGTCAGGTAGTGCTCGGCGTCCTTTGGGTTTTGCAGGGGATGCATCGAGAACGCCTGCTCGACGGTGCGCAGCGGGGAAGAGTATGGCGTCACCGGCATGGTCAACCCGGAGAAGCGCGAGGCTTCGACCTCATCGCGCGCGATGCGCCGGAGCACCGCGAGCGACACCGCGTCGTCCTCCCCGAGCTGGCTGTCCTGAATGCCGTCCACGTTGGCGAGCTGCTGCCAGTAAAACGCCGCGTCCCGCGCCGCGCCAGCCGCCGTGATGTCCGGCAACTCTTCGATCGGCAGGCCGTTTTGCAGTCGCGATGCGATGGAGTGCTCGAGATCGTAGGCCTCGAGTGCGTCGGCGGCCGCGTGCACGCGATCCGCTGGTGACTGCGAAGGCGCGGACGAGCCGGTCACGCCGAGCAGAAGCAAGCCGCTCGAGAGCAGTAGAGAACCGACGTGCAACAACCGGAGCCGCGGTTTTGCAGCCGACACCTGGGGTGGGCGGGGCGTCATGCTGGGCGTTCTCCGCGCAGATCCCGCGGGGTGACAAACGCTTTCTTCTCGAGCCGCGCCAAGCCGAAGAAGGGATCGAGCGGGCGCTCGCCGAGCACCGTCTGCGCCACGCGTTCGCCCCACGCCGGGCCGAACTTGAAGCCGTGCCCCGATCCGCCGCCGATGATCCAGACGTTGTCCGCCTGCGGATGCCGGTCGAGAATGAACTGATGGTCGGGGGAGTTTTCATACTGGCAGACGCGCGACTCGACGAGCGGCGCGCCGGCGAGGGCCGGGAAGCGCTGGGCGATGAAGGCGCGGGCGCGGGAGAGCGCCTCGGGCGTCGGGACGCGTTCCTCTGTCGTCGGGTCGATGGTCTCGCCGCGGGTGTCGTCCGCGATCTTGAATCCGCGGCGCTCGTTGCCGGGGATGCCGTAGTACAGACGCTCGCCGACGTCGACCCATACCGGCATGGTGTCGGGATCGAATCGCGTCTCGCCGGCCGGCGTGCCGAAGTAGAAGACCTCCTGGCGCGTCGCCTGGATGTGATTCCCGACCGCGCCCGGCAGCATTTGACCGAGCCACGGCCCGCAGGCGAACACGAAGGCGTCCGCTTGCTGGGCTGGGCCGTTCGCCAACTGAACCTCGTGGAGCGGGGCCGCGTTCGCGGGCTCGAAGGGCAGGACGCGGGCGAGGCGGAACTTCCCGCCCTGCTTGACCAGCTCCTCGGCGGCCAGCCCACACGCTTGGCGCGCGAGCAGGAAGCCGGCATGCGGCTCCCACAGCGCCCAGTGCACGCCGTCGAAGGCCACTTGCGGGAACCGCTTCGCGGCTTCCGTGGTCGTCATTTCCTCGTAGGCGAAGCCGACCGCCTTGAGATTGGCGGCGGCTTGACGGACGAAGTCGCCGCTGTCGCTCACCATCCAAAGAGCGCCGGTGCGGCGATAGATCGTGTGTCCAACGCGCTTTTCGAATTCCGGCCAGAGCTCGAAGGCCCGCGCCGCGAGCTCGACGTACACTCGGTCCGCGTAGACCCCACGAATCACCCGCGTCTCGCCGCCCGAGGACGAGCGCGAGTGGCCGGCGCCCCAGGCGTCGATCAGCGTCACCTCGGCGCCGCGCTGGCGGAGCGCGAGCGCGGTGAAGGCGCCGAAGACGCCGGCGCCGATCACCGTGATGTGCGGCTGTTTGCCTTTGCCCGCCAATGTCTTTACTGGCTGAGCCGCGCCGGATGCTGGCGAGGACGAAGCATGAGCCGGGGCGGCGAGCAGCGCGCCGGCAGCCGCGGCGCCGCGCAGCAGCGCCCGACGCGAAAGATCGTTCGACCTGGGTTCGTCCATTCGACGCCTCCGCTGACAGGATGGTAGACGGGTAGAGTATCGCGCACGACGGCCGGAGGTCACTTCAGCAACCGCGGGTGGCGTCGAGGCGAGATCGTCGTATCGAATCAGCCAGGAGGAGTCGATGGTGTCGGGACCGGTCCAGCGAGAGCTCCGGCGAGTGGCGTCGCTCGCGACGCCGGTCGCGCTCACTCAGCTCTCGTCCATGCTGCTGTGGACGGTCGACGTCCTCATGGTGGGGCGGGTCAGCGTCGAGGCCCTCGACGCGGTGTCGCTCGGCCGGCTGTGGCTGATGGGCACTGGCTGCATCGGCATGGGCTTTGTGTTCGGGCTCGACGCCCTGGCGAGCCAGGCGCATGGAGCGCGCGACCGCGAGCGACTCGGCGACGCCTTGCTCCACGGCAGCGCGCTCGCGCTGCTCTTGAGCGTGCCGCTCGGGGCTCTGCTGCTGGCGACCGAACGGGTTCTGCTGGCGCTGGGGCAGGATCCCGTCCTCGCCGCCGCGGCGCATCGATTCGTCGTGGTTCAGGTGCCGGGGCTGCCGTTTTTTCTGCTCTTCATCGCCCTCAAGCAGTATCTGCAGGCGCGCGGCATCGTCCGTCCCGGGCTGTGGATCAGCCTGATCGGCAACGTCATCAATCTGTTCCTGAATTGGCTGTTGATCTACGGGCACTGGGGATGCCCCCGTCTCGAGGTCGTCGGCGCCGGTATCGCGACCGCCGTGACCGAGGTGTTCATGGCGCTCGCGCTGATCGCGGTGATGCGTATGCATCGGCTGCAGCGCGGCGCCGACACCGTGCTCGATCCGCGCAAGGTGCGGCGCGCCGGACTCGCGCAGCTTGCTGGCGTCGGCGCACCGGTGGCTCTGCAGCTGGCGCTCGAGTATTGGGCGTTCGCGGCCGCCACCCTGTTGGCGGGCCGGCTGGGGCGCGTCGAGCTCGCGGCGCATTCGATCGCGCTCAACCTCTCGTCGATCGCCTACATGGTGCCGCTCGGTATTTCGTTCGCGGCCGCGACGCGAGTCGGCAATCTGATCGGCGCCGGGGATCGAGACGGCGCCCAACGCACGGCGGGAGTGGCGCTCGGCCTGGGAGCTGCCGCCATGGGCGGCTTCGCTGCACTGTTCGTGCTCGGGAGGTGGGCGATCCCGAGCCTCTACTCAGGCGATGCGGCGGTGATCGCCGCGGCCGCGGCGCTCCTGCCGATCGCCGCTGCGTTCGGGCTCTTCGATGGAGTGCAGTGCGTCGGCGGGGGAATCCTCCGCGGCATGGGGCGCACCCGGCCCGCGGCAGTGTTCAATTTCATCGGCTACTACGCTTTCGCGATGCCGCTCGCGGGTTGGCTCGGGACCGCCGAGCGGTTCGGTCTCGAAGGCATCTGGTGGGGTCTTGCCCTTGGTCTGGCGGTGATCGCGGTGGCTCTGGTGCTGTGGATTTGGCGGCGCGGTCCGGCGACCGCCACGGCGCTGGTCAGCCGCTAGGTGT
>JBDTNL010000043.1:0-31971 GCA_039933785.1 Acidobacteriota bacterium | reverse complement strand
CGCCACCGGCGCCGACGCAGGTCCAGTTGCAGGTGAGTGATGCCGGGAAGGTGTCGGCCACTGTCCCCGTGGTGTTCGACGGGCCGGCGTTGGATGCCGTGATGGTGTAGGTCACGGAACCGCCTGGCGTGGCCGTCACCACCCCGTCGGTCTTGGTCACGGCGAGGTCGGCAGATGGCGTTACTTCGACAGTGGCGGCGTTGGAACTGGCGCTCGCTGGCGCCGGGTTCGAGGTGAAGTTAGTGATCTGGTTGGTCTGCGGGCCATCGGCGATGCCGAGCACCGTGACCTGCACGATGCAAGTCGAGCTCGGCGCGATCGTGCCGCCGGTGATGCCGAACACGGTGCCTCCAATGCTGCCGCTGAGGCTGCCGCCACAGCCGCTCGCGGTGGGCGCCGGCGCGGCGATCTGAAGGCCCCCTGGCAACGTGTCGCTGAACGTCACCGCAGTGACGCTGGCGGCGCTCGAGGGGTTGCTGATCGTCACCGTCAGCAAGGTGGTTCCGCCGTTCGGGATTTGCGCGTCGAGGAACGCCTTGCCGATCGACGGCACCAGGGCAGTCGGGCAACCCACGGTCAGCGGCGGCGCGGCGACCAGCCAGGGATCGAAGTCGATGTTGAAGGCTGAGTCCCCACTTCCTGCGCCATCGCCGCTGGGGCCGCTCGCGGCTCCCCACCAATTGTTCTCGAACACTATCGGTGGGGCGAAGACCAAGCGAGCGCCCTCGGCGTTGCCGACGATGCAATTATCCACCGAGCCGTCCGGGGTGTTGAGGAACTGGGCGGCACTGATGTCGACGCCGCGCACGGTGTTGCCAATGATGAGGTTTCGGCGCACGGTGGTGGTCGAGAAATCGCTCATCTGCACGCCCAACGCGTTGGGGAACACCACGCTGCCGGTGGCGTTGGTGCCGATGAAGTTGCCCTCGACGCGATTGCCGGTCGCCGCAAAGTTAGTGAGCTCGATGCCGTAGGAGGTCGCAGACGTGGTGTGGCCGACGATCACGTTGGCTTCGTTGGGATCGCTATTGTCGCTGCCGATTATGTTGTTGCGCGCACCGGAGACGGAAATCCCGCCGGTGCCATTGGCGATAGTGGCTCCGCCGGTGGCGCTCAAGCCGATCCAGTTGCCGGCGATGCGGTTGTTCTCGACCTGCTTACTGTTGCTCTTGAAGAGGAGCACGCCTTGCTGTGTGTTTCCAGAGATGACGTTGCGCTCGGCGGCGTCGCCGGTGCCGTCGCCGTTGGTGCCCACCACGTCGTTGTGCGCCCCATCCTGGAGCCGCACGCCTACCCTGTTGGGAACGGCGATGGTGCCAGTGGTGTCGAGACCGATGTAGTTGCCGGCGACGCGGTGACCGCTGCCGAGCTCGTGCGTCAACGAGACTCCAATCCCTGCCCCGGTCGTGTTGCCAGAGATTACGTTCCGTTCGAGCGTGTCGCTCAGCCCATCGCCATCGGTGCCCAGCACGTTGCCCGTGCCGGCGATGATGAGAACGCCAACGGCGTTGGGTACCGCGGTGACACCGTCGGCGCCGACCCCGACATAGTTGCCGCTCACCTTGCAGGCGACGCAGGTCAGGCTGACGCCCCCTTGACCATTTCCCGAGATGACGTTGCCCTCGACCGCGTCGCCCGGCGACCCGTCGCCGTCGGTGCCAATGACGTCGTTGGTCGAGTTGACCATGAAGATCCCGGTTTCGGTGTTGGGCAGCGCCGCGTTGCCGGTGACGTCGACGCCGATGAAGTTGCCCGCGATGTGATGGCCGCCCGTCCCTGCCACTCCGGTGGTGTCCTGGATTCCGAAGCGATTGCCGGAGATGAGGTTGCCCTCGGCAGCGTCGCCGACGCCGTCGCCATCGGTGCCGATGAGGGTGTCTGCAGCGAGGCCGTTGAGCCTTACACCGACGGAGTTTGCGACCGCGATCGCTCCAGTGCCCGCGGCGTTCGTACCGATGCGATTTCCCTGAATTCGAGTCCGGCTCGGGCCGTCAACCTGAACGCCGACTGCCTGGGAGATGAGGTTGCCCACGATCACCGAGTCGTCGACGGTGCCGGGGCCGCCGTCCAAGAGCTCGATGCCGCCACCGGGACTCAACCCCAAGGTGCCGGTTGCATCTGTTCCGATTCGGTTGTTGCGGATGACGGTGCGGTCGGTGGGAACCAAGCTCGAGCTCTCGACGAGAACCGGAAACGGCGAAGCCCCGGTGGCTCCCGAGATCAGATTGCCTTCGATGACGTTGTCCGAGCCTCCCGAGATGCGGACCCCGTATTGGTTGCCGCCGATCGCGGATCCGACGGCAGTGGTGCCCAGCAGGTTGCACTCGATGTGGTTGCCGTTGGCCCGGTCCAGCTTGATCGCGGCCGCCTGGGTAGCCGCAAAGCGATTCATCACCAGGCCCCGGATGGTGTTGCCGTCGCCACTGGGCGACGCGATGTGCAATCCACCCCCGCCGATCGGGTAGTTACTGCCATCGATCTCGATGAGCAGTGGGCCGTAAGGGGTTGCCCCAAAGGCCGCCTGCGGTCCTGGGCAGGTCGCGGCCGGCCCGCCGTAGGATGGCTGTGTGGTGCCGTCGATCACCGCGCCCGGCCCCGACAGGCTGGGCAAGGGGGTGAGCGGCGTGATGGTCACCACATGGGGACTGCCGGGCAGAGCTGCGGGGCCCGGGTCGGGGACGTTGAAGTTGATGGTGTGGCCTCCGGGCGTCAGTAGGGGGCCGCAGTCAGGCTCCAACACGCCACTGGCGGCCAACAGAGCTTCCCTCAGCGAGCAACCGTCGCCGGGCGTCTCCGAGTCGTTGGCGTTGGTCACGATCACCGTTGCCGCCTGGCTCGGATCCGACCCCAACACCAAGACGACCGCCAAGCTGAGCAGCAAGCCGGCTGCTCGGCTGCGCGGTACCACCGGAATCGGATAGGACATCGAGTTGCAGGCTTGCAGTGGCGAAACGCTGATTGATCGACGCAGACTGCTGGCTAGGGCGGACGCGACCTCCGATCGCCGCCAACGGCTCTCATTCTTCCGGTCACGCACAATCCTCGGGAAGTGGTGTTGGCAGCCCATGACAAGTCTCCAATTCTGTTGTCAAGATTTTCGGAGGCAGACATCAAAAGTACTTCGTGTAGACGTATATGCGCAGGGTGCGTGGGTGCATGCTGGTGCAACCCACATTCAGCAACGCACTTGCTGACGATGTTTTGAATGCACTCCGGTCTCTTCTCACGACCGCCGCGAGCGTCGCGCAGAAGATGGAAGGTTCGACGGAGCGGGAGTCTCGGCGGTGGGTTAGCTCTATGCTTTCGTAGGCGCCGACGCGAGCGCTCAAGGCAAGAAGCTGACCGTGCCAGCGCGACAATAGCTTCCGCACGATCGCGAGGAGTCCATCCGCGTCATACCTGAACTATGGCGGACAGGCGGCTAAAGCAATTGCCCGAAATTGCAGGCCACCGGAGCCGCCGCGGAGTCGGAAGGCCTTAAGAGTGTTACGGATAGCCGCTGGAGGCTAGGTGACGCCATCGGGACCAACAGAAGCCGATCAGGGACAACCGGTCGCAGCACGATGACCATGGAAGCCGACAAGAGCTGCTCGCGTGGCTTCAGTGACAAGCGGTTGTTTTCAGCGCACCAGCCGCTGCAAGTCGTCCCAGGATGCGACCTAGTGTTCACTGGTCCACATGATCACCACGCCGCAGGACGCGTCGAAGACGTTGTTCCAAAGTCCAACCGTGGAGCTGGGAAGGTTTGACTTGCCTGTCTCTGCGCCCCGCTTTGCCGCTGTCGATGCCACCAGGTGCCACGTAGTTGTCTTCCCCAGGAGTAGCGTTTGGATTTGCCCCGAGCGCGAAGCTGCGTACGTGGCCCATCCAGCGACAGTGTGCTTTTACAACGGCAGGCAACCATATTCGAGGCGCGCCATCGAAGCCTCGGGAGAGTGTTGCGACTGGCTCGCCGTCGATGACGAAACCCTGCACTCGATGATGGGCTTGACACGCATTCGTCCGACGCCGTTTCGCCGGACGCACGCTCCCATGGATGGTCGAAGCAGCATCCTGCAGAGAGCGATTGTGCGGCAGGCGTTGGAGGAGCCGGAGGTGGACGTGCTTCGCGTAGAGCAGGCGTGCCTCGACATCCTTGAGCAGGTGGTCGGACTAGCCGCAAGGCCGCGCTTGGAGCGACTGAGTTCAATGGATCGGATCGATCTGTCTGCGGCGGTTGAAGAGACTTGTGCCCGGCTCGTTGCGGCAGGTCCACAGCAGCAGTGGTCGCTCAGTTCGTTGGCCGCCGAGGTCGCGCTGTCCCCATATCAGCTGAGCCGAGCTTTTCGTAGATTTTCGGGTGCGTCGCTTCCTCGGTGGTGTGCGGCGATCAAGGTCTTCAAAAGCATCGACCTTGTGTTCGAGCGGCCTGGGGACCTGGCCGCGGTTGCTGAGGCTGTAGGCTTCGCGACAAATTCAAGTTTCACAACTTGCTTTCGTAGGATTCTCGGTATTCCCCCCTCGGCGATACTCCGTCAGATGAAATCTTTGCCGGCTCTTCGTTGACAGGCTTACCTGGGCTTCCCCACGATTCCGTGGACAGTTTGACGGCCGTCGCGCGGCCCACCGGAGGCAAGACCTCGACGCGGAGTCTTGCGCTCGTCCTCAGCCACGCTACGGACACGACACCGGCGGGGTCGACTCCTCCTGGCTGCACCATCCCGCTCCCTACACCCATAGCTGTTTGCGACCGGCTAGGGCGCGACGGCAGCGTAGGAGTCGCCTACGCGTACTTCGTCGAGGAAGATGTGGTTTGTGCTGAGGACACCCTTGCTTCGGTAGAGACCTAGCCGCAGATAGTTTGAGACCGGAGTGTAAAGCGTCGCGCCGGTCATCTTTCCGACCCCAAACGGGCGGCCATCGAGCCAGGCTTCGACAAGCCCATCGTTGCCGGTGGACCACCGGATGTGGACTACCAGGTCTACCCAAGATCCCAGGCGAATCGGCTCCGGTCCCAGGGTTCGAGGATCGCCGTAGGGAACGGAGCGACCGGCCAGGATCAGCTTGTGCCCGCCCCTTTCATCGTTCACGAGGTGAAGCGCCACTGGCGGCGCGCCCGCCTTGAACGGTCCCGCGATATCGGAGAGCTGTTGGTGCCACTGCGCCAGGATCTGGAATTGGCCTCGGGGCGGATCAGAGTAGTCGGCCGGAACGAGGAGGCTCCAGCCGTACCACATCTCGCTACCCTGGCGGCCGTGGACGCGTTCGACATCCTTCTCTTCCAGCTTCAGCTCCGCCCGTTCCTTGCTCGCTGCCCGATCGCCGGGCCCGAGATTGATGCGTACAGCGTAGCGCCCCTTGCGGACGGGCTCCGTGACCACTGCGGCCGATTCGGGACGTGCCAGGTCACCACGCCACCCTCGTAGGTCACCGGTCTCGAAATCACTACAAAACCACGCGCCTTGGCGTGCGGGGATGGCTGGTTCACCGGTAAGGACTGCGAGCGGCTCGGAGGCCGCCGATGCAGGCTGCGAGGGCCCGTCCACTCGCTCAAAGAGCGCCATCTCTGGGTTGATGAAACGCTGACTGCTCCCACTCTCATCGGTCGTGATGAGGTCGAAAAGCGGATGCCCCCGATGGAGCAGCACCAAGCGATAGCCGAGCTCGCCGGTGCCTAGACGGTGGTAGAAGTCGACCTCGTGCTCGCTGCGCAGATCGGTCACGTTGACCGCGAGGAACTGCGGTCGGCCCCGGCGCCCGATGATGCCACCGTGGGTACGTTTCACCTTCTCCCATGGAATCCACTCGAATCGCGGGATGTGCTTCTTCCTTCCCACGGCCGCCGCCGAGATCGGCTTGGGAGCATGAGCCTTCACCCAGTCCTCCACGTAGTAACGCGAGTCGGCGAGGAGGCGGGCATCGACCGACGCCGCGTAGAGGATGGCGTAGGTGAAGCCGGTGGCTACTGCGGCCTGGCGCCAGCGCGGCCATCGTGAACCCTCGCGCGTAAAGACGCCTAGCGCACGGCCGCCAAAAAACGCGAGGAGGACCGCCACCGGCAGCAGATACCGGTCGTAGCTGAACAGGATCAAGTTGAGGAACGTCACGTAGTAAGACACCAAGAGCGCGAAGAGACATCCCAGCAGGACTTCCGGTTCACCGGCGCTGCGCTTGATGAGGCGCCAGCCGGTCAGTCCTATGCCGAGGGCACAGATCACGGCCAGCAATGGATCGAGAACGAACACCGTCTGCTTCAGAAAAAGAGCCAGGAGTCCGAGATGACCGACCGGTGTGTCGGAGTAGTCTTCGTAGTCCTTGCTCATGGGCCCGAGCAGCAGCTGGACGTGCAGTCGGAAGCGTTCCGGGTTCAGCACCAGCTCTTGAAGTACCGTGAAGCCCGCCGCCGCGGTGAGAGCGGCGAACAGCACGCGCCGGTCGACGAGAGAGCGTGCGATGCCGCGCACCACTCCCGAGTCGCGATGCTCGCGGCGGTAGAGCGACGCGAGGATCGGTATCGGCGCCAAGGTATACAGCCCGTAGGCCTGATCCTTGGTGCACACCGCGGCGGCCGCGGCGGCGGCGAACAGGACGTAGTCGCGTAGCTGGTGCTGCTTCAGGATGCGGACGTAGAAGAGGAGCGAAAGGACGAACCAGAACACGTATGGCGCGTCGAGGTTCCCCATCTTCGCGTAGTAGACCAGCGGCGCGATCGAGACCGCAATCAGCGCTGCGAACTGGGCCGAGCGGCGATCGTAGATCTCGCACCCCACGAGGTAGACCAGCCAGACGATGCCCAATGCCATCGCCAGGCTGACGAAGCGGCCCAGAACGATGAGCGACGAGTCCCGTTGCTCTTGGCTGAAATTCCAGGCGCCGTGATCGATCAGCGCGCGCAGCGGCCACGAGACACCCTCGAGAACCGCGAAGTGGAGCGGCGGATAGCGCAAGTGCCAAGCGCGCGAATCAACCGGAGGGTCGGTAGCGATCGCTTGCCGCCATGAGGACGGGTGAAGCTCGTCGCCGGCCCAGCCCCACGGTCCCGGCAGACCCCACCAGAGACCGCAGCCGAAGAGAGCCAGCGCCAAGAGAAGGAGCCCTCGCAGGACCCAGGGAGAAGGAGAGGATGTCGGAGTCACGATGCGCGTCACCTCAGACCTGTGCAATTCCTGCGATGAACCGCCCGGGTTCTCGGGAGTCTCGGTAGCCCACAAGGGTTGGCCATTGTGGGGCGAGGGCTGGTTGCTACCATAGCGAAAATGGCCAGGATCGATGCGAGCTTCTTCATCTCGCTCTCCAAGGGGAGAAGGAATATTTGCCAGGCCTAACGAGGACGGATCGGCAATCGGTTACCCCAACACGAGCCCGGTCGCGCTTCGGCTGGTACGCGTGCGCCGCAGTTGTGTTGGCCGGCGCATTTTTGGGGCTTCGCGGCGTCAACAAGAGTCTCTGGCTGGATGAGGCCTGGGTTGCCAACAGCCTGCTGGCGGGATCGCTGCGAGGAATGCTGCTCTACGACCGCTGGCTGCAGACCTCGCCGCCGTTGTTTCTCCTCACAGCTCGCGCTGCCGTTCGCCTGTTTGGGGAGAAGAATTGGGCGTTCCATCTCGCGCCGCTGCTCTTTGCCTGGGCGGCCCTCGGAGTCTTCGCGCGGGTCGCGCGGCAGCGCCTCGCCGCGGGTTTCGCGGTGCTCGCGGTGGCGCTGTTCGCCCTCAGTCCGGCGGGTTTGTACTATGCCCGCGAGCTCAAGCAATACTCCGCTGAGCTCTTCGCCGGTACCGTGTTGCTCTGGCTTTCGTTCGCGGCGAGGCGGCGCGGCGGACTCAGGCTGCGCTGGGCGATTCCCGCGCTTCTGGTGTGTATTGGGTTGGGCTACGGAGCGGTCGTCTTCCTTCCCGGATTCTTTCTCGCCCAGGCGGGCCGCCTCGACCCTTCGGGCAAACGAGGACCGCTGCGATGGAAGGGCCTGTTGCTGCTCTTCGGCACGGTACTAGTCGCCTTTGGGATTCTTGCCGTGCAGGTTGAAAGCAACACGTCACCGCTGCTGCACGAATTCTGGTTCGGCGAGGGCGCGGGGAGCACCGGTGCCCAGGCGCGTGGGGTCGAGGTCTACTCCGGGGTCCTGCTGGCTCTGCTGCCAGGGGGCGATGCGCTGGTAACCCTGGAGCGAGGCGCCGAGGCGGCGCTACTTTCGCTGGTCGGCCTCTGCATCGCGGGCATTCTCGCGGCGCGCATCGAGTCGCCACCGCGACAGCGGGAAACGATGACGACCCTCGGTCTCTGCGGCCTTCCGGTGCTGGGAATGTTGATGGGGAGTCTGCTCGAGGTCTACCCCTGGTCACTCGGGACGTGCCTTGCGCTCCTGCCCTGCCTCGGTCTTGGAATCGTCGCCCTCGTGCAGGCGGTCGCGCGGGCCGGCGTGGCCGCGCCTGGGCCCTCGCCTTGCGCTGCGCTTCGTCTTTGGCTGGCGCGCCTCGCTGCCGGGCTAGCGGCCCTGATCGCCCTCATCGCGCTTTCAACGGGCACGCGCCGCGCGCTTGCGCCCGTCCTTCCGGTCGAGGACGTCGAGGGCTCTGTGCGCTTCCTCGAGCGAACGGTGAAGCCGCAGGATTTGCTCTACGTGCACGCGTCGTTGGCGGAGCCTTTCCGCTTGTACACCCACGTCCAGGGCTGGGCGGCTCCGGAGGCGGTCTTCGGGCATACCGCCTGGCCGTGCTGTGCGCGAGGCGCGACCCGCCGGGAGACCGCCGCTGAAATCGTCGCCCGGCACGACTTGGCGACGCAGGTGCCGCCGGGGTTTCGCGGCTCCGTGTGGGCGGTCTACACCGCGCGCGCAGATCACTGGCAATACGTGGGAGTCGACGAGCCGCGCTTGATGGCCGACGATATGGCTGGGCGCGGCTGCCGGCTGGTACAGGATCTGAACGGCGTCGGCGTCGTGGTCCGGCGCTTTTCTTGCGGACTTTGAGCGCGCACAAGTCCCGGGTCACGAACTACAGCTTCCTCCCACCGGCGAGAGTTTCGTGAGATAGGCGTCCAGCGCGTCCAGGATTCGCCCCACCGCCGGACCGCATCGGGGCAAGGGTTCGTTGTCGCTGGGGTCGGCATAGAGCACCTGGATCTGACGGATCCGGCCATTCGCACCGTACCAGGTCAGCTCGAAGGTTCCGAAGGTGTCCTCGGAAAGCCCTTCGAGCACGTTGGCCATCAGGCAGCTCTGCAACTTGTCGACACGGTCGTCCGCCAGCGATTGCTTCAGCGTTCCGAGCGCAGCCGGCGTCCCCTTGCCGGCGAACACCGTGCGGTGATGAGTAGTACACAGGTCGCAAATCTCGTCGGTGACACTCGTACCCACGACGGCGCCGCCCACGGCAACCGTGTAGTCCTCGACCACCAACAAGGGCGGCGGCGGTAAACGAATCGAGTGGTGAACGAACTCCCGGGAGGCTGTCACCCGAAGTAACCGGTGAAGATCGCTCATACAGAGGTTTGCGGGGGCGGCTGTGGCATTCGCTGCCGAGGCCGGGGCCGCTTGCGCACCGGCCAAGACAGCCGACGCGAGCGCGGCGGCGGCGAACAAGCCGCCGACCTGGACGCCTACTTTTCGCTGTTTCATTCTGGGTCTCCTTCTGCGGTTGGTGAAACAACCGACCAGCCGGACCTCAGCGGCGGGCCAGGATGAAGACGCCCGCGACCAAACCCAGCACCGAGTGAAGCGTCCCCTCGTAGGCGAACGAGAACAAGGGGACCAACGAGATCAGGGCGCCGAAGACCAGCCAGATGCCGAGCAGGATCCAACCTATTTGCTTGTTCATGGGTGCACTTTATCTTCGCGGAGCGCGGAGGCGGCATCGGAACCCGTCACTCGATTGCGCCCACAGCGTTTTGAGACATACAGCCGTTCGTCGGCCACCTCGTAGAGCTCGTCCCACGCCTGGCCATCCACCGGGTAGACAGCGAGTCCGCCGCTCACCGTCACACGGAGCTCCTCATTCTCGTACGCGAGCATCGAGTCTGCGATTCGCTGACGCGAGCGATCAACGCTCTGCAGGGCCTCCCCGGCCGCGGGGTCGACGAGCAAGACGGCGAACTCGTCTCCACCGAGCCGCCCCAGCACGTCCTCGGTCCGCTTCTCCTGGCGAAGCGTCGCTGAGAGGTGCCTCAGCACGGCGTCGCCGGCGAGATGTCCGTGACGATCGTTGATGCGCTTGAAGTGATCGACGTCGAAAATGAGCAGCGCAAACCCATGCCCTAGCCTTCGGGCGCGGGCCAGCTCTTGTTGAAATCTCTCTTCGGTCGCCCGCCGGTTGGGCAGCCCGGTGAGCGCGTCGCTCAGCGCCAGAAGAGTAAGGTCGGCTTGTACATTGCGCACTTCGATCGCGCAGAGGGCAAACGTTCCGGAGACCGTGGCGGCGATCTGCGCGATCGCGAAGAGCGCTTGGATGAAGTCCACCTGATCGGCCTTCGGCGCGCCGAACAAGCCGGCGAGGAAAAGCAGCCGAAGGGTCCACACGCCGACGGCAGACAGCATTGAGAACGCGAGGAGGCGCGCCGCCTTCCTCGCGTGCTCCGGAAGATCGCGCAGCAGCAGCACGGCCGCGAGTGCAAACAGCGCGATCGCAATCAGGGTGGGGCCGGCGATTTCCGTCAAGGGATGGATTGGGGCGACGAAGCTGTTCCAAACGATAAAGAGGACCACCAGGGCCACCGCCAGGCGGACCCAGAGCCGCGAGAGCCGGAACCGAGTGTGAGCGAGCACGGCACCCGCGAAGAGCTCCGGACTCCACGCAATAAGGGCATTGCCGACAAACGACGCCGCGTGCCGAGGCGTCGCGAACCCGGCAATAACGGTGGCCAAGCCGACGGTGTACACGATCAGGCCCCAACCCCAAAGGCGCAGCGGCGGCGAATGCCGCTGCCCGCGCGCGAGTGCGAGACAGAGGGCGCCGAGCAGCAGATTGATGACGACGATCGCCAGCAGAAGCGTGCCGTTGCGATTTAGGACGTTCAGCACGGCTGGCATCGGCTCGGGAAAGACAGACGCTTGGACGGTTGGGGCACACTCGTATCCTACTGCCGAGGGCTCAGCAGGAGTGTCGAGTCAGTGCGCGCGCCGAGGCGAAGGCTTGGGGCCGCGCCGGCTATCGGGACGGACGACAGTAATTCGAATTCCCGCGACCCGAAAGCTGGTTCGAATCTTCACCAAGCGCTCGGGAACAGCGACCATCGCAGCCTTGATGAGGTCTCGCCAGGATCGTGGAGTCATCCTCGGGGACACTGCAGGAGCGATGCCTGAAATCAGGCAAGCAGCCCGGCAATCGCGCGAATCTGCTCGCGCGCGAGCTCGCGGCCGAGCGCGGGCCCCGGCTGAACGCCGCGATCGACCAGGCTCTGGCCGGTGATTGCGCGCGCCAGGGCGGTGGCGGCGGCATAGAACTCGCGGCGGGACGCCTCCGGCGCGGAGTCAGCATCTAGAAACGCCGTGAAGTCCTCGATGACCTCAGCGTCTCGGAGCGCGCCGATTTCGCGCAGGATCTTCATCGCCTCGTCTGCGGCGAGAGTTCGCCAATGCCGCGCGCGGTGGCCATGGGTGGACGCTGCCTCCGCGAACCGTTGGAGCGCCTCCGGAATGCGCAGTCGGAAACCGATCGTGCGGACGTCACCGGTGTGCTCCAGTAACACGCCGACCATCACCCGCAAGGATGTGCCGGCCGCGCGGTCGAGGGCCGCCATCGTGTTCTCGAACGTGCCGAAGCCAACGAGTGCAGAAAGCTCGGGCAGGAAGTGGCGAAGGATGTCGATGCTCTGAAGGACGCGGAAGAACGCCGACGGCCGGCTCGAAACCAACGCCTTCGAGGTCTCCACCCAGATTCGCTCCGCCGAGAGCTCGCGCACGCGCTCGCCCACCGCGCGGGCGAGATCCAGAGTGTGAGGATCGCACTGCATGCCGAGCTGCGAGGCAAATCGCGCCAGGCGCAGGACGCGAAGGGGATCTTCGCTGAACGCCTCCTCCGAAACTCGGCGCAAAACGCCGGCGCGCAGATCCTTCTCGCCGTCGTACGGATCGATCAGCGTGTCGCCGTCCATGGCCATGGCATTGACGGTAAAGTCCCTCCGGCCGAGATCCTCCTCGAGCGTCACGTCGGGGCCGAATTCGAAGGCAAATCCCTGGTGCCCAGGGCCGGTCTTTCGCTCGCGCCGCGCGAGCGCGTACTCTTCTTGGGTCTGCGGATGCAAGAAGACCGGGAAGGCCGCGCCGACCTGCCGGAAACCTCGCTGTAGCATTTCCTCGGCAGTGGCGCCTACCACGGTGTAGTCGCGGTCCTGGGGCACGATGCCCCGCAAGAGATCCCGGACCGCGCCACCCACGAGGTAGGTTTTCATCTGCCCGAATCGTACAGGCGAGGGGGTTGAATCGCCGCTCGAACCCGCCGGGCGGGGCTAATTTGTAGAAATGGGGCGCTGAGCGCAGCTGAGCGATCGCTGGCAGGGAGCGGACCAGGTGATCGGAGGAGCCGCATCTTGGCCTGTTGCTTGCTACTAGGAAGGTGTATTGGGACCCAGAGCGGTGTCCCATGGGCCTCTTTTCGTCAGTACGAACGCCGAGCTGACTCGGTCGGGGAGTATCTCCCGGCAACAAACGTCTTCCAGAAGGAAGACAGGAGGTAGAGACAATGGGAATTTTTGGGGACGACAAGCCGAAGCCAAAAGCGGACTTCTCGAACGTGACCGGTGGAGTGTCATCGACGGCTCCGCCCCCCGCGACGGTCATACCCGTACCGGCGCCAGTGCAGACCTACACCGTCGTGTCGGGTGACAGCCTGTCCAAGATCGCCAAGCATTTCTACGGCAAGGCAAGCCTGTGGCCGAAGATCTTCGAGGCCAACAAGGATCAGATCAAGAACCCCGACCTGATCAAGGTCGGCCAGACACTACGCATCCCGAATCTCGACGCGGACACGAAATAATCCAATCTTCTTGGGGAAAAAGATCATGAAACGGAAGAACCTGACGATCGCGATCGTATTCCTAGCCGCCCTCACGGCGGCGGTGGCTTGCAAGAAGGAGGCTCCGCCGGCGCCCGCACCCGTTGCCGTTCCTGCCGCTCCGGCCGCGGTCTCGGTCGCCGACATCACACTCGGCAGCAGCCTTAACGCCGACAAGACCGTGGTCGCCGTTGGCACGACCTTCAAAAGCACCGACACGATCTACGCCTCGGTGAAGACCAACGGCACGTCGTCCGGAGCGACTCTGGCCGCCAAGTGGACGTACCAGGATGGCCAGACCATCCACGACGAGTCGGTGTCGATTGCACCGACTGGGCCTACGGTCACCGAGTTCCACATCAACAAGGTCGACGGTTGGCCGACTGGCAAGTACAAGGTCGAAATTTCCTTGAACGGCGCCGTCGCTGGATCGCGAGAGCTCGAGGTTAAATAGGCCATGCGCGGGGGCCGCTGGCTGTTGGGACTCGCGCTGGCCGCGATGGCAGTTCTCGCCTACGTCGGCGGGAAGAGTCCCCGGTTGGGGGCCATGCAGGTCGATCTCTCGCCCGAGCAGGAGGTCGCGCTGGGCCTGCAGTCGACGCCCGAGTTAGAGCTTCGGTTCGGAGGGCTCGACGCCGACCCCGCGGTGCAGCAACGCGTTCAGGCTGTCGGTGAGCGCGTGGTGAGTCAGTCGGTGGCCGCCTCCACGCCTTACGACTTTCACTTCTACGTGCTCGCCGACATGCGCACGGTCAATGCGTTCGCCCTGCCCGGCGGCCCGGTCTTCATCACCCGGGCGCTGCTCTCTCGCCTGGGGAACGAAGCCCAGCTCGCGGGTGTGCTCGGTCACCAGGTCGGTCACTTGGTCGCCCGGCATTCCAACCCAGCCCGCGGCTTGCGCGACGAGGCGGACGCTGCCGACGACGAGGTGAGCCGCACAGGCGAGGGGCACACAGCGACGATGAGCGATCACATCAGCCGGCTAAAATATAGCCGTGACGATGAGCTCGAGGCCGATGAGCTCGGCGTGCAGATGATGTCGGAAGCCGGATACGACCCCAGGGCGCTGGTCGGCGTGATGGCGATGCTTGCTCAGGCGACAAGCGGTGGCCGCCCACCCGAGTTCTTACGTACGCACCCCGATCCCGGCAATCGAGCGGAGCGGATTCAGAATGAAATCGCGAGGCGGTTCCCCGACGGCGTGCCGGAGGGTCTGACTCTGGGCGCCGCGACTCCGCCTACTTGAGCCGGAAGCCCACCCGAACCAGCTTCCACATCTTCACCGCCACGCCGTCCTTCGTCGCCGCCTCGAAGGTCGCCTGCCGCACTGCCTCGAGCGCGGCCGGTTCGAATCCGACGCCGAATGGATCGCCTTCCTGAATCTTGGTCTCGGCCACTCGCCCGTTCTCGTCGACCAACACGAGCACGCCGATGGTGGCCTCGCGCTTCTCACGCTTGGCGCGGTCGGGATACTTGGCGCCCTGCATCTTGATCGTCTTCGGCGGCGTGACGCCCGGACCGGCCTCGACCAGGTCTCCGCGCTGGACCTTGACCACGGGCGGCGGAGCAGGAGCCGGAGCCGGCTCAACGGGCGGCGGAGCAGGAGCCGGCGCAAGCACTACTTTCTTCTTCTTGGCCTTCGCTTGTGCAACGGCAGCCGGATCCGCAGCGACGACCTCCGGCTCCGGAGGCGGCAGGGGCACGAGGATCGGCGTCGATTGCGTGCGCGCCTCTCCGGCTGCGAGCTGCATGCGCAACTCCTGCGGCTGCATCCCGTCGGCCGCGAACGACAGCACGTGCTCCCCAGCCGGCAAGCTCAGCGCCACACCAGGGCCAAGCGCATTGGGCGCGCTTCCGTCGACGGTCACCGTCAAGCCGGGAAGAGCATTGGGCGGGAAGGTCAGACGCCCCGGGCGCGGAGGCACTGGCAGGGGAGCGAGCGCCGGCACGGCAGTCGCCGACTGGCGGTGGGTGAAGTACCAGAGACCACCGGCAACAGCGCCTAGGACGACGAGGCCCGCAAGTCCGAGACCAATCCAAAGCAGGGCTCTGCCGCCGCTCTTCTTGGATCCTTGAGGCGCGGCCTGAGCCGGTGTTTGCTGAGGCGTGGGCACCACGGGCAAGGGCGGCGGCTCGGTGAAGGTCAACCCCGGAGCGAGCGCGGGCACCGGCATGGCCGGCGGCGTCGCCCTGGGGGCCGTGACGCTGGCGCGCGAACCGGTCGATTCGAAGCTCCCCGTCACCGGCAACGGCCGCGCTCCCGAAGGCCGCAGCAGACGCTGCGCATGGTACGCGTCGAGCAGGGCTGCCGAGAGCCGCGCGTGCTCGCGGCGAACCGTCTCGTCGCCGCGCAGGTTGGCCTTGAGCTCCTCGAGCGCCAGGCGCGCCTCGTCGAGCTTCCCGGCGGCAAGCAGGGTTTCGATCCGGCTGGCCGCTGGCGCCACGACACTTGGCAGGACCGGCGGCGGTGCAGCAGCGGCTGCGGCCGCGAATGCCGCAGTGGGCGCGTCGGTGATGTTCGACAAAGAAACCGGGAGTACCGTCGTCCTCTCGCCGGTCGTTGATGCAGGGCTCGACGGAGGCGACGGGAGCGATGGTGCCGAGGGCAACGCCGTGGTCCGATCGAACGCCGAAGGTTCCGCCGACCACTCCGTCTCGACCACTCCGGCTCTGGTGGCCTCGAGCTCCGCGCCTGCGCTATCGGCCGTGGCGTCGAGCGCCACGCCACCTGGGAACGGACGCTGCGGCGGATCCGGGCTGGCAAGCAGCTCGGCGACCGCGGCGCGGGCGATCGAACGGCTGGCCTCCATCTCGTCCTGGCGCCGCTCGTGCTCGAGCTCCTTGCGAATCTCGGCGAGCAATCGATGCGCCTCAGGCTCCGCTGGGTCGAAGGTCAACGCCTCGACGCAGGCGCGTTGCGCGAGATCGAAATCGCGGTCGCCGAGGAACCGGCGTGCGCTGTCGAGCAACGACTTCACTTGCGTCCGGCGTTCGGCGTCGCGCAGCTCGTTTAACCGCTGGCGCAGGTCGACGTAGGCGCTCGTACCGCCCCAGTGGCGCTCCGCGTCGCGCAGGCCCGCTTCGGCCTGGGTGAGCTCGCCACGCAAAAGATGCTGCGCGATGCGAGCCCGCGCCTCGGAACGCTTGGCCTCGGGCGAAACCGCGACCTCCTGCAACTCGGTGGGTTCGAGAACCCGGGTCACGGTCCTGGCTCCACTGGTGACCACGTCGACCAATGGCGCCATTGCCTCGACCAGTTGCGCGGTGTCGGCGAAGCGGCGCGCGGGATCCTTCTCCAGGCAACGCATCACGAGCCGCGAGAGCGCCGGCGCGCAATCCGGGCTGCGGTCGACGAGCGAGATGGGCTCCGATGAGAGCACCTGCACCATCAGGTCCGCGGAATGCTCGCCGCCGAAGGGCCGCCGACCGGAGAGCAACTCGTAAGCGACGACCCCAAACGAGAACTGGTCCGAGCGCGCATCCAGCGTCTCACCGCGAATCTGTTCCGGCGAGACGTACGCCATGTCGCCGACCGACTCAGCGGATCCGGCCTGATGCCCGGCGGCGGTGCGTGCGAGATGGGCGATGCCGAAGCCCTGGACCTTGGCCCGGCCATCCGCGAGCAGGCGAATGCAAGAAGGGCGCAATTCGCGATGCAGCAGTCCGCGTTCGGACGCGGCGGCCAGCGCCTGAGCGACTTGGAAGAGCAGCGAGACCGAAGCCTGCATGCCGATCGGCGCCCCGCGTTCGAGCCGCCGATCGAGACCCTCGCCGGAAAGGAACTCCTCAGCGAGGTAGGGCTTGCCCGCTTCAGTGCCGCAATCGAGCACGCTGGCGATCGAGGGATGGATGAGCTCGAGCGAGCGCTCGGCCGCGGCGAGGAACTCCGCCCGCACCTCGGCGTCTTCGAGCGCGCAGATCTTGAGGACACAGCGGGCGCCAGTCACGGCACCCCTCGCCTCGTAAATCTCTCCGAGCACGCCAGTGCCCATGCTGCGTACGACTTCGTACTTTCCGATGGTTTCCATACCGTGCGGTGACGATTGAGATGGTACCACGGCATGCGGTGATCGCAGGTACACTGAACCCCCCGCGCAGGCCTCACCCTAGGTCACCCGATCCGCGGCTTCGGAGGCCACGCAAATGCCCTTGAATACGGAACCGATCGCGGCGGGATCCTTGCCGCGACCCGCGATCGCCTTGCGCGCCGCGTTCAGGCGCGGTTACAGCGGAGAGGATCTGCGCGCCGACATGCTGGCCGGAGTCGTGGTCGGCGTGGTCGCGCTACCGCTTTCCATGGCGCTCGCCATCGCCTCGGGAGTACCGCCGCAGTATGGCTTGTACACGGCCATCGTGGCCGGCGCAGTCGTCGCGGCGCTCGGCGGGTCGTCGGTTCAAGTCACCGGCCCCACCGCCGCGTTCGTCGTCTTGCTGGCCCCAGTGGCGGCGCGCTACGGCGTTGCCGGTCTACTGCTCGCGAGCATGATGGCGGGAGTGCTTCTACTCGCGATGGGTGTCGCGCGCCTGGGCAAGGTGATGGAGTTCGTCCCCATGCCGGTCACCACGGGCTTCACCGCCGGCATCGCGATCGTCATCGCCACACTGCAGCTGAAGGATTTCCTCGGGCTCGAGGTCGCCAAGCTACCGGACCACACGCTCGGCCGAGTCGCGGCGCTGGCCGGCGCCCTTCCGAGTGCGCACTTCGCCGATGCCGCGATTGGCGCCCTGACGCTCGCGTTGCTCCTCGTCTGGCCCAAGCTAAGCCCAAGGATCCCCGGCGCTCTGGTGGCGCTCTCGCTCGCCGCCGTCGTTGCGCACTTCGTTCCCGGCGCCCAGGCGGCGACTATCGGCAGCCGCTTCTCCTACGTGGTCGCCGGAGTGACGCATTCCGGCATCCCACGGTTGCCGCCCCTGCCGCTCCTGCCTTGGGCTTTTCCCGGACCGCACGGCGAGCCGTTGGGATTGTCGTTCGAGGTATTGCGCGAGCTCGCACCGGCGGCGTTCGCCATCGCGCTGCTCGGCGCCATCGAATCGCTGCTCTCCGCGGTGGTCGCCGACGGCATGGCGGGAACTCGTCACGATCCTGACGCCGAGCTCCTAGCGCTCGGTACCGGCAACATCCTGGCGCCATTCTTCGGCGGCTTCGCGGCGACCGGAGCCATCGCCCGCACGGCCACCAACATCCGCTCCGGCGCACGCTCGCCCATCGCGGCCATTGTGCACTCCGTCTTCGTGCTGCTCGCGGTGCTGCTGCTCGCGCCACTCCTCGCCTATCTGCCCATGGCCTCGCTCGCGGCGCTGCTCCTCCTCGTGGCTTGGAACATGGGGGAGCCGCGGCACGTGCTGCGCATGCTGCGCGCCGCCCCGAAGAGCGACGTCTTGCTCCTGCTCCTCTGCCTATTCCTCACCGTGGTCTTCGACATGGTGGTCTCGGTGACGGTTGGCGTGCTGGTCGGCGCATTGCTCTTCATGCGCCGCATGGCCGAGGTCTCGGGCGGCAGCGTCCTCGCCGAGCATCGGCTGCGCTCGACGCTGCCGCTGCCCAAGGGTGTGCTGGTCTACCAGATCGCCGGGCCGCTCTTCTTTGGCGCCGCGCGCAAGGCAATGGAGGCGTTGCAGCGCTGGGACAAGACGGTGAAGGTGTTAGTCCTCGATATGAGCGGCGTGCCTGCCCTCGACGTAACCGGGCTGGTGAGCCTCGAGTCGGCCCTCGAGCGCCTCCATCGCGGAGGCGTCACGGTCGTGGTCGCCGGAGCCCAGGGCCAGCCGTTGCGCGCGGTGCTCAAGGCCGGTTGGCGCAAGCGCGCCGGAGTCGAGCTCTTCACCTCATTCGAGGCCGCGCTCGAACGCGCTCGCACGCTAGTTTGAAGCAAAAGCATCGCGCCGCGAGGCAATAGAATGAACCGGTGGCTCACGTTTCGGACGACCAGTACCGCACGCTGGCGCTCTTTCGATCCACCCTGCGGCGGTTCCAGAAGTTCAGCGAGGATGCGGCCCGCGCCTGCGGTCTGCCGCCACAGCAGCATCAGGCTTTGCTGGCCGTCCGCGGCTTCGCTGGCGACAGCGCAATCACGGTCGGCGAGCTCGCCGAGCAACTCCAAGTGAGGCATCACAGCGCCGTGGGATTGGCCGATCGCTTGGTGGCCCAGGATCTCGTCGAACGCTCGCGCACCGGCGAGGATCGACGCCAGGTCAGACTGGCGCTCACGAAGCACGGCGAGGAAGTCCTCGCCAGCCTCGCCAAGGCCCATCGCGCCGAGCTCCGGCGTCTGGCGCCGCAGCTGAAGGAGCTCCTCGCCGCGCTCGACGAAGGCTGATTATTTGAAGAAACGTTTGGCGGTGTCGAAGTACAGCACCGTGGCCATCAGAGCCATGAGCATCACGAAGCCCACCTGCGCCAGGCGTTCCTTGGTCACCATCGAGAGATCGCGCCGCAGGATACCCTCGATGATCAAGATGGTGATTTGACCGCCATCGAGGATCGGTACCGGCAGCAGGTTGAGAATGCCGATTGAGATGCTAATGAAACCCATGAAATAGAGCAGGTTCTTGAACCCGCTCCGCGCTGCAGCGCCGGACATCGAGGCGATCTCGATCGGACCCGAGAGCGCGCTCTTGGCAGCGATCTCACGCTTGAAGATCTTGCCCAGCACCGCGAACGTCTGTTGCGTAATGTGCCAGTTGTACTTTGCGCTCTCGACGATGGCGCGGCCGGGAGGGAAGCGTTGATAGACCCCGACGCTGATTCCGATCTTGCCCTTGCCTTCGGCCTTCGGCAGCGGAGTCACTTCGAGGGTGACCAGCTGGCCCGCGCGGTCGACCTCCACCTTCACCAACTGGGACGCGTGCGTCTCGATGTATTGCACGAAGTCCTGGGGGTCGGTGACCGGCTTGCCATCGACCTTTCGGATCGTGTCCTCAGGCTTAAAGCCAGCGGCCTCGGCGGGAGCGCCCGCGAGCACTTGCATCACGCGCGGGCGAACCACCGGGTACATCCCGGCGGTATCGCCGAAGTCGTAGTTCGGCACCTTCCCGGGAGTGACCTCGACCGCGCGCCGCACGCCGTTGTGATCGACGGTCAGGGCGAGCGGTCGATTCGCCGAGGTCATCATTTCGAATCCGACGTCCTGCCAGCGCGACATCGCCTTGCCCTTGACCTCGACGATGGTGTCGCCGGGCTGCAAGCCCGCGGCCGCAGCCGAGGAGCCTGCTTCGACGGTGCCGAGCACGGGCGGAATGTCCTGCAAGTCGGGCACCTCGATGCCGATCATGAAGACGATCGCGATCAGCAGGATGGCGAGCACCACGTTCATCGTCGGACCGGCGAGATAGACCACGATGCGCTGCCAACGCGGCCGGTTCAGGAACTCCTTGGGATCGTCGGTGCGCTCGTCAGGCAGCTCACCGCCGAGCTTGACGTAGCCGCCGAGCGGAAACAGCGAGACCCGGTAGTCGGTCTCACCGCGCTTCCAACCGAAGAGCCGCTTGCCGAAGCCGAGTGAGAATGTGAGCACGCGCATGCCGAAGGCCTTGGCCACCAGCAAGTGACCGGACTCGTGCACGAAGATGATCGTGCCGAGAGCAAACACGAAAGCGAGAATGGTAGAGACGATTTCGGGCATGGTTCCTCGAGATCCGTTCGGAACTGGTCGGGATTGCGGAATCGGTTCTGCGGCGGCTGGGGGCCGCTCCGAGCGTCATTCTATCCGAGCCTCACTTCGGGCCTCGGCGACCGGGGCGAATGGGGGGATCCTAGTTTCGGGCGATCTCGAGCTCGGCCCGTTCGCGGCCCCAGCGGTCGTATTCCAGGGCCTCGTCGAGCGAGTCGATCCCACCCGGCGAGTGTGCCGCGAGCACGCGTTCGATCGTAGGCACGATCTCGGTGAAGGCCAGACGCTGCGCAAGAAAGGCGTGCACGGCGACCTCGTTGGCGGCGTTCATGACCGCCGGGGCGCTATCCGAGGTGGCGAACGCCTGCCGAGCCAGGGCCACGGTCGGGAACTTCTCCTCGTCCAGCGGCTCGAACTGCAGGCTCCCCATTTGATCGAGCCGCAAGCGGTCGAAGCGATTCTCCCAGCGCTCCGGGAACGACAGCGCGTACTGGATGGGAAAGACCATGTCGTTACGCGACAGCTGGGCCAGGAACGAACCGTCGCGGAACTCGACGAACGAATGGACGATCGACTGCGGGTGCACCACCACCCCGATGCGCTCCGGCGGGACCCCGAACAGATGGCTCGCTTCGATGAGCTCCAGGCCCTTGTTCATCAGCGTCGCCGAGTCGATGGTGATCTTGGCGCCCATCGACCAGGTCGGATGCTTGAGCGCGTCCTCGGGGCGGATGGTGTCCCAGGTCGAACGCTCGCGAGTCCGGAAGGGCCCGCCCGACGCAGTGAGGACCAGACGATCCACCTCGCCGGGGTCGCCGCAGCGCAACGCTTGGTGCAATGCCACATGCTCGCTGTCGATCGGAAGCAGCGTGGCGCCGCGCTCCGCCGCGAGCCGAGTGAGCAGCCGTCCCGCGACCACCAGCGATTCCTTGTTGGCGAGTGCCACATCCTTGCCCGCGGCGAGCGCGGCATGGGCGGGCGGCAGACCTGCGGCGCCGACCATGGCGGCGATGACGCGATCGGCATTGGGAAAGGTGGCCGCGGCGAGCAGACCCTCGATACCTACTGCGAGGAGAGTCCCCTCTGGCAGGCGCTTTTCCAATTGACGTGCGGCGCTCTCGTCGCGGACCGCGACTAGCGCCGGACGAAACTCCTCTGCCTGGCGCAGCAGCAACTCGGGATCTCGGCCAAATGCCGCCAGCGTCGAAACTGACAAGCGGTCCGGATGGTGCCGTACGACCTCCAGAACGCTGGTGCCGATCGAACCGGTCGACCCGAGGATGGCCAGGCGCAGGGTCACAGCGGCAAGCCTTCGAAGCCTACCGCCCACAGGCCGACCAAGAGAGTCGGCCCGGCGAAGAGCATCGAGTCCATGCGGTCGAACATCCCGCCATGACCGGGCAGCACGCCTCCCGAATCCTTCACTCCAACCCCGCGCTTGAGCAGCGACTCGACCAGATCCCCGATCTGCGCCGCGATCGCCGTCACCGCGCCGACTGCAACCAACGGACCGTCGATACGGCCCAGCTGGCAGTAGCTCCACACCGCGGTGGCAATCACGCTCACCAAGAACCCGGCGAGCGCTCCCTCCCAGCTCTTCTTGGGACTGACCACCGGAGCCAAGCGACGCTTGCCGAGCAGCGATCCAAAATAGAGCGCCGCCGTGTCACCCAGCCACACGATCGCGCAAAGCAGGAAGACCAGCCACGGATTGTGGCGCTGCAGCCAGGTGATGCTTGCGATTGGCAGCGCGAAATACGGAATCCCAAAGCTCAAGATCCCCAGCGCCGCCAGTCCCTCCTGGACCGGCGTTCGACTGAACAACACCAGCGACGAGAGTCCGATCGAGAGCAGCGCGGCCGCGCTCACCATCCAGGCACCCGCGGCCCGGCCGAACGGCCCGCCATCCAGCGCCAAGACAATCGCGAGCGCCGCGAGCGGCACCAGTGCCACCAGCGAAGTGAGCGGCGCATGCGGAGCCGAAGCCCGAAGCAACCGCACGAATTCGAACGCACCCCAGTCGAATACCAAGACGCAGAGCAGAAAAAACGCCACCCAAGGCATCTTGAACACCGCGAGAAGCGAAAGCGGAACGCCCACCGCGGCCGTCAGGAGACGCTTCACCATAGTTCTTCTCCGGAGTTAGGCCGGTGCAGAACCGACCTAGCGGCCCGGCGCAAAGACCTTCTCTTCGCCCTTGACCCCGCCGTAGCGCCGGTCGCGTCCTTGGAAGGCAAGAATCGCTTCCACGAGATCGCGACGCCGAAACTCGGGCCACAGGGCCTGCGTCACCCAGATCTCCGCGTACGCGATCTGCCAGAGGAGGAAATTGCTCACCCTCAACTCACCGGAGGTGCGAATCAGAAGATCCGGATCCGGCTGACCCGAGGTATAGAGATAACGCCCGATCGTCTCTTCATCGATATCCGCGTGCTTACCGGCAGCCCAATCGGCGACGATCCGCCGACAAGCATCCACGATCTCGCAACGCCCCGAGTAGTTGAGCGCGATGTTGAACGTCATCCCCGTGCAGTGCGCACTCTTCTCGAGCGTTGTGCGGAGCTCCTTCACCACCGACGGATCGAGCTCCTCCATCCGTCCGATGACCTGGAACTTGATGTTGTTCTTGATCAGCGTCTCCTGCTCCCGCCGCACGTACTCCTTGAGCAGGTTCATCAGCGTCCAGACCTCGTAGCGCGGGCGCTTCCAGTTCTCGACCGAGAACGCGTAGAGCGTGAGAACCTCGAGGCCGAGCTGCGCCGCCGCTTCGACGGTGTCGCGCACCGCATCGACGCCCGCTCGATGTCCCTCAACGCGTGGCAGCCCGCGAGTCTTCGCCCAGCGACCGTTGCCGTCCATGATGATCGCTACGTGCCGCGGCATCCGCGTCGGATCCAGACGGCGCACCAACAGCTCTTCTGGAGAACCCGGAGCGGCGAACTTTTCGAGGGCGATCATGGACGGTCGAGACGCCGAACTAAGCTAACACAATCAATAGAGGACTCGGGTGAGACACAGACCCTGCGCCGGGGCCGTGGGACCGGCCGCGCCACGCGGCTTTCCGACCAGGAGTGCCTGGAAATCCTCCACCCGGCGCCTCCCCCGGCCAACCTCCAGCAGGGTGCCGACCAGGCCGCGCACCATGCCGCGAAGAAAGCCGTCGCCGACCACCCGGAATTGGAGCTCGGCGCCTTCCTCGACCCATTGCGCGGAGTGCACGGTACGAAGGGGCGACGTGTGCGCTCCCCCCGCGAGCGCGAAGGACGAGAAGTCGTGCCGCCCAACGAGCACTTGCGCGGCGTTGGCCAAGGCTTCGAGATCGAGCTCGTCCTCCACCTTGACCGCGAACGGCGCGTCGAGAGGCGACAACACGGCGGCGCGAATCAATCGATAGCGATACTCTTTGGCGGTCGCCGAGAATCTCGCATGGAACGCTTCGTCGGCGGGCTCCGCGGCGAGGACTCGCACCTCTCGCGGCAGGCGATGGTTCGTCCCGTGGAGCAGGGCCCCGGTCTCCACTTCGCGCACCCACTCGAGGTGCGCGACTTGCCCACGCGCATGGACCCCGGCATCGGTCCGGCTGGCACCCACCAGGGTCGCCGGGTCGCCGAGCAGATCGCTCAGCGCCTCTTCGACCACCTGCTGCACCGCCAGAGCGTTTTCCTGACGCTGCCAGCCAGCGTAGCGGGTACCGACGTACGAGAGGGTCAACTTGTAGCGCGCACCGGCCATGCGCCGGACTGTACCTCGCGTCTGGGCCGCCGGGCATGGGCGCGGCAGTATGATGCCGAGATCATGGCGATCCTGCCGCGATCGTTGGGGGTGATCGGCGCCAGCGGCCCGATCGGCGCTCAGGGTGCGCGTTTGGACTTGCGCCCCGCTCAACCGGGCGACGCCGCGCTGTTGCGGCAATGGCGCGACGAGCCCAGCGTTCGGCGCCACCAACCGCTCGGCGAAGTCACTCTCGGGCAGCTGCGCTCCGACCTCACCCAGCAGAACGTCGCCGACCTGCGCCGCGGGCGCGGACAGAAATTCCAATGGCTGATCCTGGTCGAACAGCGCCCGGCGGGCTGGGTCACCCTCGTCGTCGCCAACTGGGAGCACGGCCTCGCCGAGATCGGATATGCGCTTTCGACGCCGTATCAGGGTCGTGGCTTGATGGTCCCGGCGCTCCGTCTGTTGGTGGCCGAGATCTTCGCCAGCTCACCTCTGGCACGCCTCGAAGCCCGATGTTCGATCGAAAATCTTGCGTCGCAGAGGGTCCTCGAGCGCGTCGGCTTTCAACGCGAGGGCCAGCTGCGCGGTTACTTCGTGCTCAACGAAGAGCGGGTGGACAACTTCCTCTACGCTCTGCTGCGCACCGACGCCGGTCTGGTCAGGCACTGAAACCTTCGGCCGGCCACCGGCGTACCTCCCCTTGACAATCGACAAGAGCGCGCGCAAACTCTTGTCGACTGTCTAGGGGGACAGTCTTCTCGAAGGAGCGACATGGCCGACCAACGAAGCGATCTCCTGCAAGGCACCCTCGACCTACTCATCCTAAGGACGCTAGTGCCGGGAGAAATGCACGGCTGGGGCATCGCCCAGCGCATCCAACAAGTGAGCGCCGACGTCCTGAGCGTCACCCAGGGCTCGCTCTATCCGGCGCTTTACCGGCTCGAGGAACAGGGCTTCATCGCCGCCGA
Source organism: Acidobacteriota bacterium (assembly GCA_039933785.1). GTDB lineage: Bacteria > Acidobacteriota > Thermoanaerobaculia > Multivoradales > JAGPDF01 > JBDTNL01. The sequence continues at coordinate 6,714 of JBDTNL010000043.1, read as the reverse complement.
TTGGGGGACTTCGGAAAACAACCGTCGAGCCAAGTTCTATCGACTCACCGCCACGGGCAAGCGAGCCCTCGAACGCGAACTCGCGAGCTGGGAACGGTTCTCTACCGCCGTGGGCCGCGTGCTCCGGGCAACCTAGCGGCGGAAGAACCGGGAGCCGCCATGCGACGCCTGTGGAATGCCATCGCCGGCCTCTGGCGCCGGAAGACGCTCGAGAGCGACATGAGCGCCGAGCTTGCCTTCCACCTCGCCATGGAAACCGAAGAGCTGCAACGCCGCGGCCTATCCGCCGAGGACGCCAAGCGCGCCGCACTGCTCAAGCTCGGCGGCATCGAGCCCACCAAGGAGTTGGCCCGTGAGGCGCGCGCCTACCGGCCGGCAGAGACCCTGCTGCAGGACCTGCGCTACGGCGTGCGGGCATTGCGCCGGAGTCCGGGCTACGCCGCCACGGCGGTGCTGGCGTTGGCACTCGGCATCGGCGCGAACACGGCCATTTTCAGCCTGGTGCGCGGCATCCTCTTGCGTCCGCTGCCCTATGCTCAGGCCGACCAGCTGCTCGTCTTGCACCAGAGCACGCCCCTCGATGGACAGAGCGACATCGGGTTCTCGGTCAAGGACTTGAACGACTTCCGCGAGCGTACGCACTCGTTCGCCGGGCTCGCCGAATACCACAGCATGTGGTTCAACCTGATCGGCCATGGGCAACCGGAACGCGTGCAGACCGGGGTGGTGTCGGCGAATTTCTTCGACCTGCTCGGTGTGCAGCCCATCCTCGGCCGTTCATTCCGCTCCGCGGACGAGGCGCACCAGTACAACGGCGCGCCGCCGGTGCTGATGCTTTCCTACGATTACTGGCAGAACCGCTATGGCGGTGATCCCGCGATCATCGGCAAGGTGTTCGAGATGAACGATCACCCACACACCGTGATCGGCATCCTGCCCGCGCTGCCGGCGTTTCCAGGCAAGAACGACGTCTGGATGCCGACCTCGGCCTGTCCGTTCCGCGGCGCGGCGCGCACCATCGAAACGCGCCAGGCGCGGGGCTACTTGGTCCTCGCGCGCATGCTCCCCGGAGTCACCCTGGAATCAGCCCGGGCCGACCTTGTGGCAACCGCTGTGACCGTGGCCGCCGCGTTTCCGGCGGACTATCCGACAGCGAGCGGCTACACCGCCGGTGCCGGGCGTGTGCGGGACGAGCTCACGGCTCGCGCCCGTCCGACGCTTCTGCTCCTGCAAGTCACTGTCGGACTCGTGCTCTTGATCGTCTGTGCCAACGTGGCCAACTTGCAGCTCGCCCGGCTCACCACGCGCCGGGAAGAGCTTGCCGTGCGCACCGCGCTCGGAGCGGGACGGCAGCGAATCCTGCGCCAGATGCTCACCGAGAGCCTGCTCATCTCTCTCCTTGGCGCCGGCCTTGGAGTCGGAGTCGGCGCGCTGCTGCTGGGCTTTCTCGTGCGTTTCGTACAGCGCTTCTCGGATCGGGTGGGCGAGGTTCATCTCGACGGCTCCGTGCTCCTGTTCACCGCCGGCCTCGGGGTTTTGACCGGCCTCGCCGCGGGCACGCTCCCGGCGCTCGCCGCGGCGGGAAAGGCCCTCGCGGGCTCCCTCTCACGCCGCGATTCCGGCAAGGGCGGTCCGCACGGTCTGAGGATTCGCGCCGCGCTCTCTGCTCTGCAAGTCGCGATCTCGTTCGCGTTGCTCATCGGCGCTGGGCTCACCCTGCGCAGCGTCTGGGAGCTCCAGAACGTCGATGCCGGGTTCGATCCGCACAACGTGCTCGCCGTGCACATCGACCTCGACTTCTCTCACTACACCACTGCGGAGCTGCGCGCTCACTTCTACGACGCTCTCCTCGAGCGCGCACGGGCGCTTCCGGGTGTGAACATCGCGGCGATCTCGTCCACCTATCCTCTAGACTCCGCCGGCAACAACATCCTCGGCGTCCTCGCTAAGGGCCAGCCGACGAGCTTTGGTGCGGTCCTGCCGCAGGCCCAGTTCGAGGCGGCGAGCCCGGAGTTCTTCCAGACCGTCGGCGTCCGTCTGTTACAAGGTCGAACGTTCACGGACGCCGACCGCGTGGGCGCGCCGCCCGTGGTGGTGATCAACCAGGCGCTGGCCAAGACGCTATTCGGCGAGGCCGATCCGATCGGCCAGCAGATGGCGCTCGGCTTCCAACCCAACACCTGGAACACGGTGATCGGCGTGGTTGCCGACGCCCGTTCTCGCTCGCTCGCTACCGCCCCGTCCGGGACGGTATGGGGCAGCACGCGCCAGCTGACGCCGCTGTCGAGCACGTTGCTCATTCGCGGCCACACTCCACCGAGCGAGTTGCTCCCCCGAGTCCGCAAGGCGGTGCTCGCGATCGATCCACGTCAACCTGTCGGCCGCAGCGAGACTCTCGAAGAAGCCCGCGCCGCCTCGCTCGCAAGTCCGCGGCTCACCACCGTCCTGCTCGGCGCCTTCGCCGCCCTCGCCCTGCTGGTGACCGTGGTCGGCCTCGGCGGGGTCGTCGCGTATGGCGTTGCCCAACGCACGCACGAGATCGGCATCCGCAAGGCGCTCGGCGCGCCGAGCGCCCAGGTCGTACGCGATGTGGCCCGCGAAGGGCTGGCCGCGGTGGGCGCCGGAATCGGCATGGGGCTGCTGGCTTCGATCCTGGTCGTGCATCTGCTCGCCGGCAGCCTCTTCGGCGTCACGCCTACCGATCCACTCACCTATGTGGCGGTCGCTGGGGCGCTCCTGCTCGCGGCCCTCGCCGCCTGCCTGATTCCTGCTCGGCGAGCGGCAACGCTCGACCCGGTAGTGGCACTCCGCGCGTCCTGAACCCGCTGCGGGGCCTGCGGCCCGCAGAGCCCCTTTCACCGCCTCATCTATAGTCCGCTGATCACAGTGCCGAAGTGACGGAGCGCATCACAGCGTTCCGCCTTTCCACGCTGCGCCCGGCGTTCGGGCGCAATGCGAGGCCCTCATGAGGATGCTGGTCTCTCTCGCACTCGCGCTCGCGGCAGGAATCTTCGGCTTCACGGCGGGCATGGGGCTCACGCACTCGCTCCTCGCCGCAGCGTTGATCGGCCTCGCCGTCACGGCGCTCGTGGGCTGGCGCTCGTACGGACATCCGGTGGTGGCGCTCGACGACGGCGCCTGCTCGCCGGGGCTCAAGGTACTAGCGGCAATCTCCGCACTCGTGGCCCTACTCGCGGTGGCCCGGCTCACGGTCTACATCGTCGATCCGGCGCAAGTCTCGTTCTCGCTCATCCCATCCAGCGACTGGGAAGTGCGGCACTCGTGCGTGTCCGCGTACGTGGTCGCCGGCGACGCCATCGCGACCCACCCCGAACGTGTACGACGACGCGCTCTACACCGCGCCCAACGACGATCCAACTGCGATCCGCAAGCCGCTGATGCTCGGGACGTTCAAGATCGACGTCTTCGAGTACCCGCCGCAGTTCCTGCTCTTGCCGCGCGGGCTTCGACTGCTCGCCCCGGAGTTTCTCGATCAGCGCATGCTGTGGTTCGCGCTCGAAGGCGGCGTGATTCTGCTCGCTCTCCTAGTCGTCGCTCGCTTTCTCGGCCCGACGGCTGGCACGCGAGCCCTGCTGCTCTCGCCGCTCGTCTGGGCCGCGGTGCCCACGATCAGCATGCTGCAGAAGGGCAACGTGCAGGGCGCGATCATCGCCCTGTCGATGGTGGCCATGGTGCTCTTCGAGCGCCGGCGGTTTGCGCTGGGCGGATTGCTGCTGGGATTCGCGACCGTCAGCAAGCTCTACCCGGGGCTGCTGTGCCTCTACCTGCTGGCCCGGCGCCAATGGCGAGCCGCGGCGTGGACCGCCGCGATGGGCGTCGCCTTGTCCGTGCTCACCGTGGTCGACTTCGGATGGGCCCCGTTCAGCGCGTTCCTGCAGCACTTTCCCGGACTGCTCGGGGGCGAGGCTTTCCCCGCGTTCAGGAATCCGTCGGCGATGGCGATCAACATGTCCATCCCGGGCCTGGCGTTCAAACTCAAGCTCTTCGGTGTGCCCGGCATGGGATTCGGGGCCGCGAAAATCATCGGCTGGATTTACACCCCAATCGCGCTCGCCGCGACCGTCGTAGCGGCGCGACGCCTGCAGAGTACGCCCGAGAAGCCTCTGGTGTGGCTCGCCGTGCTGACTCTCGCGACACTGCGGAGCCCCTTCCTGCCCAACGCATACGGCGTGTTCCCGGCTCTCTGGCTGCTCACGCTCCTCGCCGCCACGTACGTGCCACGTGGGCGGATTCTCGGCTGGACGGTGGCCGGCTGGGCGACGCTCGGAATCTACTGGGCGGTCGACTGGCCGGTCGATCCGCGTATCAAGGCCTTGGTCAATCTTCTGCCGCAGGCCCTGATGGTGGTGCTCGCCGTGCTCGCGCTCCGCCGTCGCGTGCCCGAGAGCGTCCCTGTCGCCTAAAGCTGCTCGAGCCCGGCGAACTTCGCGATCAGCTTTCTGCGGCCCGCGCGTTCGAAATAGACCGTGATCTTGGCCTCGTCGCCGGAGCCGTCGACTTCCATCACCACACCCTCACCCAGGGTCGCATGGCGCACGCGGGCGCCGCGTTGCAGGCGATCCGCCTTGGCCGGCGTGTGCAGGCCGGTGCCGCGCCAGCTGCCGCGGTCGGCGTTGCGATCGATCCAGGCCGGGGCGTCATCCACCGCCGCGCCGCCCTCCGGAGCGCTGCGGTTGAAGAATCCGTAGACCGGGCGCGTGCGCTCGCCCCAGTGCAGGTCCGGGCTCTCGGTGACGTCGACGAGCTCGGGCGGCACTTCCTCGAGGAATGGCGATTCCATCTGGTCTTGATAGCGGCCGGCGATTCGGCGCCGGCGACAGCAAGTCAAGAACAAGCGTTCGCGGGCACGCGTCATGCCGACGTAGAGCAGGCGGCGCTCCTCCTCGACGTCTTCCGTCCGGCCACCCGAATTGAAGTGCGGCAGGATGCCGTCTTCGAGCCCCGCCACCACCACGGCCGGAAATTCGAGGCCCTTGGCGCTGTGGAGAGTCATCAGGGTGATGCCGCGCTCAGCTTGCCAGCCGTCGAGATCGGCGACCAGTGAGACATGGTCGAGAAATGAAGTGAGCGCGTCCTGCTCCTCCGGATGCTCGACCGCCTCGCGTTCGGTGAACTCCTGTGCCGCGGAGAGAAACTCACGGATGTTCTCGAGCCGGGCTTCGTCCTCGGGATCCTCGCGCCGGTACTGCTCGAGAAATCGAGTCTGCACCAGCAACCGATCCAGGACCGCCGGTAGCGGTAGATCCTGCGCTTCCGCCTGCAGCCCCTTGATGATGTCGCGGAAGCCTTCGAGCGCCTTAGTGGCACGCGGCGCGAAGCGGCCGAGGTCGTCGGTCGCGAGGACATCCCAGAGCGGCGTGCCGAGCTCTGTCGCGCGTTGCTCGAGCAGCTCCTGCGTACCCTTGCCGATGCCGCGCGCCGGCACGTTGAGGATGCGCAGCAGCGAAATCCCATCGCGCGGGTTGCGCAGCACACGCAGGTAAGCGATCAGGTCCTTGATTTCGGCGCGCTCGTAGAAACGCACGCCGCCGACCAGCGTGTAGGGCACTTCCTTGCGCAGTAGCTCTTCTTCGAATGAGCGGGTCTGCGCGTTGGTGCGCACCAGGATCGCCATACCCGAAAGCGTGTACGCGGCGCGCAGGCCCTGCAGGGTGTTCACCACCCAGCGCGCCTCGTCCTGTTCGTCCGAGGCCTTGTAGAGCTCGAGCTTTTGGCCTGGACCGTTCTCCGTCCAGAGCACCTTGCCGCGCCGGCCCTGGTTGTGCTTGACCACCGCGCCTGAGGCGTCGAGGATGCTCTGCGTGGAGCGATAGTTGCGCTCGAGCTTGCGCACCGTGGCGCCGGGAAAGCCGTCCTCGAAGCGGAGAATGTTGTCGAGATCCGCACCGCGCCAGCGATAGATCCCCTGATCCTCGTCACCCACCGCGGTCAGATTGCCGGAGGCTCCGGCGAGCTCGTTCACCAGGCGGAGCTGCGCGTGGTTGGTGTCTTGAAACTCGTCGACCAGCAGGTAGCGCACCCGGCGACGGACGCGATCGCCGACTTCTTTGTCCTCGGCAAGCAGCTTCACCGCCAGCGCGATCATGTCGTCGAAGTCGACGCCCGAGACTTCGCGCAGCAGGTGCTGATAACGCCGGTAGAGCTTCGCTACCTTGGTCTCGAAATAATTCGCGGCGTTCTTCTCGTACTGCTCGACGCCGATCAACTGGTTCTTGGCCGAAGACACCGCCGAGAGCACGGTGCGCGGCGGGAACGCGGTCTCCGGAATCTGTTCCGCCTGTAACGCCTTCTTCATCAAACCGGTCTGATCGTCGCTGTCGAGGATCGCGAAGTCCCGACGGAGGCCGAGACGATCTCCATATCGCCGCAGGAGAGTCAGGCAGAAGCGATGGAAGGTGCCGACGAAGGCCGGCAGCGGGAAGATCTTGAGCAGATTCTCGGCCCGCTCGCGCATCTCGGCGGCGGCCTTGTTGGTGAAAGTGACCGCGACGATCGAAGCCGGATCGACCCCGCGCTCGCGCACCAGCCAGGCGATTCGGTACGTGATGACGCGAGTCTTGCCCGAACCCGCGCCAGCGAGCACCAATTCGGGGCCTTCGCCATGGGTCACGGCGGCGATTTGCTCCGGATTGAGCTTGTGCTCGATGTCGAGCGGGGTGAGCGTGGGCATCCGCTCAGTTTCTCTTGCGCTGG
>JBDTNL010000042.1:0-31986 GCA_039933785.1 Acidobacteriota bacterium | reverse complement strand
GGATCGGTCAAGACTCCGACAGCTGCACGAGTTGCTTGCCCTCGTTCTTCCCTTGCAGCATGCCGATGAATGCCTGTGGCGCGGCTTCGATGCCCTGTGCGATGTCCTCGCGGTATCTGAGGCTGCCCTGCTTCAGCCAGAGGTTCAGTCGTCCGAGCCCCTCGGCGAAACGATCCGCGTAGCTGGAAATCAGAAAGCCCTGCGCCCGGCCTTGCTTGACTGTCAACTGGCCCAGCCAGCGCGGCCCCATTTCGGGTTGTACCAGGTTGTACTGCGAGATCTGACCACAGAGCGAAATTCGGGCGCCGGTATTGATCTGTCGCATGACGGCGTCCGTGATCGCCCCGCCGACGTTGTCGAAGTAGACGTCGATACCGTCCGGGCAATGCTCCTGTAACGAGGCGTCGAGATCGTCCGTCTTGTAGTTGAACGCGGCGTCGAACCCCAGCTCGTCGCGGAGCCACGCCGTCTTGGCGTCGGATCCCGCCACGCCGACGACGCGGCAGCCTTGGATTCGCGCGATCTGACCGGCGATCATCCCGACCGCGCCCGCGGCCCCGGAGATGACCACGGTCTCGCCACGCCGTGGGTTGGCGATGTCGAGAAGTCCGAAGTACGCGGTAAGGCCGGGCATGCCGAGCACCCCTAGAGCCCTGGAGATCGACCCGGCCCCGAACGGCACCTGGCGCAGCTCGCGGGCTGGCGCGACAGCGTACTCCTGCCAACCGAGAGTTCCCACGACGGCATCGCCCTCGCGAAACTCCGGGGCCTCCGACTGCACCACCAGTCCGACCACCCCACCGGTCATGACTTCTCCAATGGCGACCGGTCTGGCATAGCTCGCGGCCGCGTTCATCCGGCCCCGCATGTATGGGTCAAGGGACAGGAACACCGAGCGCACGAGCACCTCGCCGGCGACGGCGACCGGGCGGGGCGAGTACTGGAGCTGGAAATCGGAAACCTGGGGCAGCCCTACGGGCCTTGCGGCGAGAGCAATCTGCCTATTCACCGTCGCCATCGAGACCTCTCGCGTCCTGGCGTCACTCGGGCGACCCTCATGAGTGCGCTCATCTAGCCTCCGGAGTGCGCTGGGACGTCGGGCGCCGCCGGCCATCGACCGCTCGGCGACCTGTGCCTCAGCTATGTGAAACAGGCCGCTCCGCGTGACAGAACTCGTCACACGGAGCGGTCACGGTACGAGCAAACGGCGCTCGAACTGCACTCAATGATTGATCTTGCCCACCGAGAGCTCGTTGTTGACGTCCTTGACGCCCTTGGTGCCGCGCGCGATACGGTCCGCGTCGCTCTTGATGGTCGCCGAGCGGACTCGGCCGATCAGCGTCACGACGCCCTGCGACGAGCTCACGTCGATGTCGCCCGACTTGATCTCGGAGTTGGCGATGAGCTTGGACTTGACCTTCGAGCTGATCATCACGTCGTCGACCCAGCTACCGACCGTCCGCTCACCCACGGTGAGATCGTTCTCGACGCCGTCGACGCCTTCGGTGCGCCACGCGATGCGCCCGGCTTCCCGCCGCGCCTCTTCTGTATCCACGACGCCGGTGAGATACACCACGCTCTCCCGGGTCTCGACCTCGACCTGACGGGCCTTCACCTTGTCGCTGACTTCGAGCGACGTTTCGATGACCTTGGTGATCCCCGAGTCCATGTGCTGCGTGTGCTCCGGCACGATGGAGGAGGCACACCCGGCGAGGGCAAGCAGCCCGGCTCCGACGAGAGATGCTGCAGTGGTAGCGAATCCGCGATTGATCTTCATGACATGACCGTCCTTTCTGAACGTGTCGTCACCCTAGCGGCCAGTTGTTCCCCCCGAAAGAGCACTTACTACGCGACCCGCAAGGCGGTGTGGGTAGAAACTACGGCTGCGTCACGGCGCCGATCGCGCCAACGTCCAGGCGAACCGAGGCCGTACCCACCGGCTCGGCCGGAAATCGCTATCCGTAGTGGTATGTTGGAAGTCGGCGACGGTCGCTCGAGGCGACAGGCCGGTCGCCGCTTCAGGAAGGCCCGATGAGGAAGCTCGAGGATCCGCCCGCCGCCAGTGGCCAAAGCAACGACTCGGACGAGCGGCTGCGCGAATCGGAACGCCGCTTCGACACTCTGGTGGCCAACTTACCGGACGTCATCGCGCGCTTCGACAGCCGCCTGCGGCATCTCTACGTCAGCCCAGCCATGGAGCGCCTCGCCGGTCGCCCGTCCCCCGATTTCGTCGGCAAGACCCTCGTCGAAGCAGGTATGCCGCTCGAGGTCTGCGTCACCTGGGACGCCGCCTTGGCAAGGGTGTTCGAGACCGGCGAACCGCAGCAGCTGGACTTCATGCTCACCGACGGCGACGGCGAACGGCATTTCGATTCGCATCTGGTGCCTGAGCGCGGTCCGGGCGAATCCGTGAGCTCCGTTTTGACCGTCACCCGTGACGTCACGGACCGTTGGCTCGCGCTCGAGACGGAGCGCCGCGCCCGGGCCGTCGCCGAGGCGCTACGAGAGGCCACGGTAGTGCTCACTCGCAGCCTCGATCGCGAAACCGTGCTGGTCACGCTGCTCGAGCGACTGCGCGTGATGGTTCCCTTCGACCACGCCAGCGTCATGCTGATCGACGAGGCATCGCGCCTCTCGGTTCGCGCGATTTTCGATGGCGCTCGCGTCGTGCCGCTCGAGCCCGAGGTGAGAGCTGAGTTCGATGCCAGCCAACATCCCGTCGTGGACGACATCCTGAAGACCGGCTCGGCGGTGCTGATCTCCGATGCGCGTGACCATCCTGCCGGCAGCCTGCCGACAGGCGACGACGTCGAGGCGAGTTGGCTGGGAGTCCCCCTATTCGCCCGAGGCGCGGTCGCCGGCCTGTTCTCGCTCTCGAAACGAGAACCCGGCTACTTCAGCGAGGAGCACGTGCGGCTCGCCGAAGCCATGGCCTCGCAAGCCTCCGTCGCGGTCGAAAACGCGGTGCTCTTCGAGCAGATGCAGGCCTCTACGGCCCGCATGCAAGTGCTGTCGCGCCGACTCGTCGAGGCTCAGGAGAGAGAGCGCCGCCACATCGCGCGAGAGCTGCATGACGAGGCCGGCCAGGCCCTGGCGGGGTTGCGCATCGGGCTGCGTCTGCTCGAGCGTGAGATCGACGCCGGTGGCACCGTCACCGAACGCGTGACCGAGCTCGTCCAGAGGACCGACGCGGTGATCGACGGGCTGCACCGCCTTGCCGCCGACTTGCGCCCGGCGAGCCTCGATCATCTTGGGCTCGACGCCGCGCTGCGCCAGTACTCGCGGCAGGTGGCGGCCAAGTTCGGCTTCGAGGTCCGCTTCAAGGCCCGCGGCTTCACCGCTGAACGCCTTCCGTCAACCGTAGAGACGGCGCTCTATCGCGTGGTCCAGGAAGCGATGACCAACGTCGCGCGCCACGCCCACGCAACCCAGGTCGACGTCCTGGTCGAACGCGACGGCGATCGCGTCAAGGTGATGATCGAGGACGACGGGTGCGGTTTTCGCCCGGAGGCCGTCCCCTCCGCCGGCGACCACGTGGGCCTGCTGGGCTTGCGCGAGCGGGCCGAAGCCCTCGGCGGCAGCCTGACCATCGAAAGCGCGCCCGGTGCGGGCACTACGATCGTGGTGGAGGTGGCGAGTGGCGATTCGCGTCCTCATCGCTGACGACCACGCCGTCGTCCGCGCCGGGCTGCGAGCCTTGCTGAAGGCCGACTTGGAAATCGACGTGGTCGGTGAGGCGGCGAATGGGGACGAAACCCTACAGCTCGCCGGCACCCTGCGCCCCGACACCGTGCTGCTCGACATCACCATGCCACCGGAGGACGGCATCAAGACGGCGAGGCGGCTCAAGCTGCAGTATCCCGAGCTGACCATCATCTTTCTGACCATGCACGAGGACGAGGCACTGCTGCACGAAGCCCTGCGCGCGGGCGCGGCCGGCTTCGTGACCAAGCGCGCCGAGGAAGGAGAAATCGTCCGGGCGATCCATGTCACCCGTCGCGGCGACATCTACGTGCATCCGACCATGACTCGCGCCCTGCTCCACCAGCCGATCAGCCGGGCCCACCGCCGCGGCGAACCCGTCGAACCCCTGACCCGGCGCGAGATCGACGTCCTACGCCTCCTCGCCAAGGGCAATACCAACCGGCAGATCGCTGGCCTGCTCGAACTCTCGATGCGCACGGTCGAAAACCATCGCGCCAACTTGATGGGCAAGCTCGGCCTCGGGAGCCGGGTCGAGCTGGTGAACTACGCGGAGGAACAGGGCCTCTTGTAGCTCCCGAGGACCGTTCTACTAGCGCCGGCGGGACACCAGGTGCAGGATGGCGACGAAGAGCGCGGCCCCGATGATCGACCACAGAATCGGAAACGGGTGCCCTCCCACGTTGACCATCAGGGGCTCGGGAAGCTTGAGCTGGCCTGCAATCCACGGCCCGATTAGAGCTCCGATGAAACCGAGGACGGTGGAGACGACGAGGCCACCGCGCGCACTACCTGCGATAGCCTTGCCCACCGCGCCGCAGACCGCAGCGATCAGGATGAGAATAAGAAGTGACGGCAATGAGATAGTCATGGTGCCTTGTGCCTCCTCTGGAGTGAGTTTCGCTGCGTGGCGAGAAAGCCCGCGGCCGCGAGCAATAGCGCAAACACCGCCATCGCGCCCCCGGAAAGCGTCGGCACCGAAGTGACCGGGATGAGCGCCGAGCAGCCTCCGATGGTGTTTCCGCCACCGCCTGCCATCGTCACCGCGCCCGTCGCGCCTCGTCCCGCCAGGGCTCGGCCGGTGAGATTCGATCCCGCTCCCACGGTAACGCTGGCATCCGCGATCACGTTGCCGAAAAAGGTTACGCCATTGAGTGTTGCGGTTGAACCAACCTGCCAATACACATTGCAGGGATTCGCGGTGCCGATGACATTCGAGTTGACGTTGGCGCTGAGCGAGCTGCCGACGAGGAAGACGAAGATACCCGGCCCGTTAAGCGTCAGCGTGCCGGTGGCCGCGAGGTCGGCCGCACCGCCTTGGAATGAGTAGATGCCCGAGGTCAGCACCCTACCGTCCAGCTGCGGAGGATTGAGGACCGTCCCCGGACCTTGCGCTGCCAATGCGTTGTACGCAACGTTGGCGTCGGCATGCGCCTGCTGTACGACGACATCGTTCGCGAGATGGAGGCTGAAGGGTGGTGACACGCTAGAGGGCGGAAAGTTCGTCACCGACGGCGTGGGCGAGGAACCAACGTCGCCACTCACCACCGTACCCAGACCGGTCGAGCCCGTCACGCCCGAATTGCCCAGGGCCGCGAATGGCTGCAACGCGCCGAGCGGGGGCGCCGTCTGTGCTCGGGCCGGGACGCCGGAATAAAGAAGCGAGACGAAGCCCGCGCAGGTCAAGCCTTGGGTCAGTCGAGGATGCATAGCACTCTCCGTTTTCCACTCCGAAGACTAGTCCGCAACTCGCGGGCCGAGAATCGTAACTTCTACCTACCAACGCTCCACGAGCCTGAGCAGAAACTACGCAGGCCGCGACTCGCGCTGGTCGAGCCGCCAGACTGCCTGGCGTAGCATGCGCGTATGCGCGGCTTTCGCATCGACGCTCACGGTGGCCCCGAAGCTCTTCACTGGCACGACGATCTACCGGACCCCAAGCCACGACCCGGCGACGCCCTCGTGCGCGTGCGAGCCTGCGCTCTCAACCACCTCGATCTCTGGGTCCGTAACGGCGTACCCGGCCACAAGTATCCGCTCCCGCTCGTTCCGGGTAGCGAAATCGCAGGCGATCTCGTGGCGTTCAATCTCACCGGCGTCGAACCCGCGGAGGACTGGGCCGACTGGAAGGTCGGCGACCCAGTGCTCCTCGCTCCAGGCCTCTCCTGCGGGCTTTGCCCGCGCTGCCTGGCCGGCGAGGATCCCCTCTGTCGACAGTACGGCATCCTCGGCGAAACCCGCGACGGCGGCTACGCCGAGCTCGTCGCGGTGCCGCGGCGCAATTTACTGCCCATGCCCAAGGGCCTCTCCTACGCCGAGTCCGCCGCGCTGCCCCTCGCCTTCCTCACCGCCTGGCACATGCTGACTTCGCGAGCCCGCCTGCAGCCCTTCGAGAGCGTTCTCGTCCATGCCGCCGGCTCGGGTGTCTCGAGCGCCGCGATCCAGATCGCCCGGCTCTTGAAAGCGCGGATCATCGTCGCCACCGCGTCAACCCTGGAAAAACTCGAGCGCGCGCGGGCTCTCGGCGCCACACACACCGTCAACTACATGAGCGAAGACTTCGTCCGCGCCACCAAGCAAGCAACCGAGGGCAAAGGCGCCGACGTCGTCATCGATCACGTCGGCGGCGAAGTCTTCGAGAAGAGCGTCAAGGCGCTCGCCTGGGGCGGCCGCATCGTCCTCTGCGGCGCCACCGCGGCTCCCGAAGCAACGATCAACCTGCGCGCTGTGTTTTTCAAGAGCCTCTCGATCCTCGGCTCCACGATGGGCAGCTTGGGCGAGCTCAAGAGCCTGCTGCGCTACGTCGAGAGCGGCGAGCTCCGGCCGGTGATCTACCGCACCTTCCCGCTCGCCGATGCAGCCCAGGCGCAGGAAGCCCTCGCCGCTCGTAGCCAATTCGGCAAGATCGTACTGGTCGCGGACTGAGCGCTCCGCCCCCGCCGATCTGAGATACTGAACCCGAAGGAGGCCTCCATGGACAGCACGCAATTCACCGCCGGCCTGATGGACGAAATGCACAAGCTCTTCGCCCAGCTCGGAGAGCACGAGACCCTGGAATCCGAATCGCAAGGAAACGTCCAAGTCGTTCCCCTGCTCAAAGCCGCGCTCAAGAGCGAGCTCGAAGCCAGCGAGCTCGCCGGCCTCTGGCTACCGAGCACCCCGGAAGTCGACGTGAAGATCACCTTCGGCCAGCTCTGCGGCGACGAAATGAAGCACTACAAACTGATCGCCCAACGCCTAGAGTCACTCGGCGAGGATCTCTCCGACTTCGACCCCATGGCCGAAGGCTACAGCCCGCTGTATCAATACCTGCGCGGCCTCCGCACCACCGTCGAAAGGATCGCCGGCGGCCCCTTCGCCCGCGAAGCCATCGCGGAAATCCGCAACGCCCAATTCATCGCCTTCTGCCGCGCCGTCGGCGACACCGTCACGGCCGAGCTCTACGAGAACACGATCCACCCGGAAGAGATCCACCACCACCGCGCCGGCAGAAAACTGCTCGAGCACTACGCCACCACACCCGAGCAACAAGCCATGGCTGCGGATGCGGCAAGGAACACGCTCGCCATCGCCGACGAGCTTCGCACGCTGGCGGAAAAGACCAAGGGCCTGCACAGCATCCCGGTCTCCTGATCCCGGCCACCGGCGACCTCAGGCGTTCATCAAGATTTGGGTGAGCTCCGCGTCCGGGCGGAGGCTCGCGCGAGCGCTGCCCGGTCGTTCGCGGCGGGCTCGGTAGAGGGCGGCATGCGCCGCTGCCACCGCGGATTCCACCGGCTCTCGTCCGCTTTCCTGCCAGTCGACGTGCGACCAGCCCACCGAGCAAGACAGCGCTAGACACTCCTGCGGTCGAACCTCACAGAGCTCTCCCAGCAGCGCGCGCGCCACACGCTCCGCCAAAGCGCCGGTCTGACCCGGGTCGGCTCCCGCCAGCAGGAGCAGAAATTCGTCGCCGCCCCAGCGCACAAGCGTATCTTGGGGGCGAAGGCAACGGCGCAGGGCTCGGGCAACGTGCATGAGCACGCGATCGCCCGCCGCGGGTCCGAAGGTGTGGTTGATGCGCCTGAAGCCGTCGATATCGACCAGGACGACCCCCACGCCGTCCCAGCCCAGGCGCGATGTTCCTGCCTCGGGTTCGAACCTCTCCCGATGCTCGATCGGTGCGCTCGCAGGTCGGCGGTTGCGAGCCCTGATGACGACGTTTCTGGGTCCGGGGTCGCGAAGCAGGTCCACGGTGTCGTCGAGCGGGTCGCCGGTGGTGGCGGACGTCGGGAATGGATGGTCTTGGGTCATGGTCGTTTTCTCCCATGAACAAGGTATGCCCCGCGCCTCGCCGGGACCATCGGAAGCCATCCGAAACCGCGGTAGGACAGGCACCTACATTCCGGCCTCGCGCTGGACCGCCGAATCGGGAGAAAATCCCCGGATGCCCTCTACCATTCGAACCGTTTCCGTCCTCGGCTCCGGCACCATGGGCCGAGGCATCGCCCACGTCGCCGCCACCGGCGGCTTCTCTACCCGCCTCTTCGACATCAGCGACGGCGCGCTCACCGCGGCGCAAGCATCGATCCACAAGAACCTTGCCAAGGGCGTTGAACTGGGCAAGGTGCAAGCGTCCGACGCCGAAAGCGCAAAGTCGCGCCTGACGACGCACACGACACTCGCCGAAGCCGTGGCCGGCGCCGATCTGGTGATCGAAGCTGTCCCCGAGCTCATGAAGCTCAAGATCGAGACCTTCCATGAAGTCCAGCGCCACTGCCCGGCGCACGCGCTGTTCGCCTCGAATACCTCGGCACTCTCCATCACCGAGATGGCGGCGGGCAGCGATCGTCCCGAAAGATTCGCCGGCATGCACTTCTTCAATCCCGTGCACGTCATGAAACTGGTCGAGATCGTCGCCGCTCTCCAGAGCTCGAAGGAGACCATCGCCACGGTCACCGAGGTGGCGCGCGCGATGGGCAAGGAAAGCGTCCAGGTCAACGAATCCCCCGGCTTCGTTACCTCGCGCATCAACGTGCTGATCGGCAACGAAGCGTTTCGCATGCTGCAAGAAGGTGTCGCCACGGCCGAAGACATTGACAAGGCCCTCAAGCTCGGGCTCAACCATCCGATGGGCCCGTTCGAGCTCGCCGACTTGGTGGGCCTCGACGTGCGGCTCTCGATCCTCGAGTTCCTGCACAAGTCACTCGGCGAATCGTTCCGCCCCAACAACCTCCTCGTGCAGTTCGTCCGGGCCGGCCGGTTGGGACGCAAGGTCGGCCGCGGCGTCTACACTTACGACACCCAAGGGAAGAAGGTGTGCGTATGAGCTCCGGCGATCTCAACGGGCGTGTCGCTCTGATCACGGGCGGCAGCAGCGGCATGGGCTTCGCCTCGGCCCGCGCGCTCGCCGCGCGAGGCGCTCGCGTCGCGATCTCGAGCCGCGGCGGCGACAAGCTCGAGACCGCGGCAAAGCAACTGCGCTCCGAAGGCTTCGACGCGATCGGAGTCCCGGCGGACATCCGCTCGGCCGAAGCCCTCGCCGATCTGGTCGGCGGCGTCGCTGAACGCCTGGGCAACATCGACATCCTGGTCGCCAACGGCGGCGGCCCGCCGGCAAAGCCCGCCCTCGAGCTCACCGACAAGGACTGGGAAGATGCGCTACCGCTGATTTTTCTCTTCGTGCCACGCCTGTGCAATCTCGTGCTCCCCGGGATGCGCGGCCGCAAATGGGGCCGAATCGTGGCCATCAACTCGGTGTCGACACGCCAGCCGATCCCCAACCTGGCGCTCTCGAACACCCTCCGCCCCGCCGTGGTCGGTTACCTCAAGACCCTGTCGCAAGAAGTCGCCGCCGACGGTGTCACCGTCAACACCGTGCTTCCCGGCTACACGCGGACCGACCGCCAGGAAGAGCTCGCCAAGGCGAATGCCGAGCGCACAGGAAAAAGCCACGAAGAGATCTTCGCGGCTTGGGCTGCCAACACTTCCGCCGGCCGGCTTGCCGAACCGAATGAGATCGCCGAGGTCATCGCGTTTCTCTGCACGCCCGCGGCGAGCTATCTCACCGGGCAAGCGGTGACCGTCGACGGTGGCTACGTCAAGGGGTTGATGTAGCCAGCCCGATGCGGGCTAGGGCGCGCGAAGCCCCACATCCTCGATCGCCGCGCGCAGGATCTCACTGACGCTCCAGGCTTGCGCGATGCACCCGCGAGGCGTGTGCGGGGCATCGCCGTCGAAGATCTCAGAGACCGTTCCAAGTCCGGCCACACCGAGGTGGGGCGCGAAGCCCTCGAGTAACTCGATCGCTCGCTGGCGCCCCTGGTCTCCGCGGAGCCGCACCAGTGCGGTGAGGTAAGGCCCCAGCAGCCACGACCAGACGGTGCCCTGGTGATACGCGGCGTCGCGCTCTGCCGGGCCGCCGGCGTAGAGGCCTCGGTAGCCGGGCTCGCGAGGCCCGAGACTGCGCAATCCGAACGGCGTCAGCAAGTGCGCCTCCACCGCCTCGAGCACCCGCAGCGAGCGCGGGCGGTCGAGCACCTCGAAAGGCAGCGCCAGCGCCAGGACCTGGTTCGGACGCAGGCTCGCGTCCCGGGTATCGCCCTCGACCCCATCGAAGAGACAGCCGCGCTCGTGGTTCCAGAACAGCTCTGCGAAGCGGACAGCACCGGCGCTCACTCGAGCGCGCAGACTCGCTGCCGTCCGATCCTGGCCCGCCAGGGCCTCGAGCTCTGCCATCACGGCGAGCGCGTTGATCCATAGTGCCTGAATCTCGACCGGCTTCCCGCGGCGCGGGGTCACCACCCAGTCGCCCACCTTGGCGTCCATCCAGGTGAGCTGAACCCCATCCTCGCCGGAGCTCAACAAGCCGTCGACATCCTGGTGAATTCCAAACCGCGTGCCGCGCTCGTGCCAGGCCAGCATGTCGCGCAACACGGGCAGCAGCTCACCGAGCACCAAGCCTCGGTCGCCGCTCGCCCGCAGGTAGCGCCAGACGGCGATGAAATACCAGAGGCTCGCGTCCACCGTGTTGTACTCGGGCGGCTCGCCGCGATCGGGAAAACGGTTGGGCAGCATGCCGCGATCGGCCACGGACGCGTAGGCACGGAGGATCTTCGCCGCCTGGTCCCATCGACCCGTGACCAGACAGAGGCCAGGAAGCGCGATCATAGTGTCGCGGCCCCAGTCAGCGAACCAGGGGTAGCCCGCTGCGATCGACGCATCCTCTCCTCGACGCACGACGAACTGATCAGCCGCAGCGACCAAGGTCTTGATCAGCGGTGAAGCGCTCCGGAATCCCGAGAGCAGCGCCATTCGCCGTTCGGATTCGGCGGCGAACAGCGCCAGGGCGTCGCGTCCAGCGCCCGGATCGAGCGTCGAAATCACGACTCCAAATCGGTCGCCAGGCGCGAGCCGCAGGCACAGCTCGCCCGGCGTGAAGAGGTCCTCGCGATCGTCGAGGCCACGTTCACGCTCGCGCGCATACTCGAAGTTGCGCCACCAGTCGGGCTGGGCCGCGAACGAAGCGCCGGGAGCATGCACGAAGACGCTGGGCAGCCGCGCCGCGAACGTGCAAAGCAGAGTACCGTCGACGAATCGCGCGGGCCCAATGCGGCTGTCATCTCGTTGCCCGAGCGCATGGTCATCGCGTCCAGCCAAGAACGGCCGCAGCGACACCTCGAAGGAGGCGGGCCCCTCGAGGACTTCGTAGAGCACCAGCGTGGTGGGCTCGCCGGCGATCTTGGCTACGGTCTTTCGCAGCCGAACGCCACCGGCCTCGTAGAGCCACTCGGGGAACAAACCACGACGAAAGGACATCAGCCTCTCGTTTCCCCGCGGATGGATCGCTCCCGGAAACTGGTTGCAAGCGAGCTCGATCGTCGCGCCGCCGGCGACTCGAATCGTCTCGTCGAGTCGCGACAGCAAGACCTTGCGGCCGCCCGGAGGATCGGTCGCCACGATCAGCAGCCCGTGGTAGCGCCGCGTGTGGGCGCCGATCGCCGTCGAGCTGGAGTAGCCGCCGAGCCCGTCGGTCTCCAGCCACTCGAAGCTCGTTGCGCGTTCGAAGTCGGCCAGCACGTCGGACCCGAAGCGCACCTCGAACCCGATCGAGGAACTACGAAAGGCCGAGTGCCGTTGGATGCTGGGGTTGGTACAGGCCGATCTCGCCACCGCTCGGAAGCATGATGGTCGTCTTTCGCCCCCAGCGCGCCTGGTCGATCTCGGTGCATTGAGCTCCGCGCGCGGTGAGCCTTCGAACCTCGTCCTCGAGGTCGTCGCACATGAAGTACACCACTGCACCGAGCAGCCCATGGCCGGCATGCACGTGCCCTGACTCGTCTGGCGGCGCCGGATGCAGTGCCGCTTCCGCCGGGGGCAGTCCGAAGATCAACCAACCGCCGCCGGCGTCGACCGAAAGGAGCTCGAGCACCTCCCGAAAGAAGGTGCGATCGGCCTCAGGGTCGTTGCTGTAGAGCAGGACGTGAACGCCGTGAATCACTGGCTCATCCTACGCCCCTTGGACATTCTTCGGAGCTCAAGCGGCGAGGGTTTCTGCGGCGATATCGTCGAGGGCTTCCTCGATCCCGGCGACCTGTCGCCGCATGGTTTCCCATTCGGCGGTTTCGGTCCTGGCGTAGGCCTCGAGCTGGCCAGCCCTCTCGGCCAGGGCGACGGCGCCCACCATTCCCGCCGAGCCCCTGACGCGATGCGACTGGCGCGCCACAGAGGCCTGGTCCTCCTGCCGCAAACAGTCCTGAATCACCTGGAGATCGACTCGCGTGGTGGCGATGAAGTCTGAGAAGATTTTCTGTGCCGCCACGGCATCGCCGCCGCACATGCCCAGCAGCCGCTTGAAGTCCATCCCCGGCGCCGCCTCCGCGATGAACGATTCCGGCGCCGGTGGCGCTGGCGGCGCCGCGCCGGGCTCCCCGAGCGGCACATGAGGCATCCATTGGCGAAGTTTTCCCGCCAGCAGAGGAATGGTCACCGGCTTGATCACATAGTCGTCCATGCCCAGCTTCAGACATCGCGCAGCCTCGCCACCGAGCGCGTTGGCAGTTACCGCCAGGATCGGCGTTCTCGGCGCGTCGTGGGCCCGCTCCCAATCGCGTACCGCCTTGGTCAACTGATAGCCGTCCATGCGCGGCATGTGCAGGTCGGTCAGGATCACCGAAAAACGGCCGCTTCGCCATTTCTCGAAGGCTTCCTGCCCGTCCACCGCGACTTCGAGCGCATAGCCCGCTCCGTTCACTTGGTGGGTCAGCACGAGCCGGTTGATCGGGTGATCCTCGGCGAGCAGAACCAGGCCGTGCTCCCCTTCCGCCTGCTCGACGCTCGGCGCCGATCGAAACGGCCCGGCGTTCGATTTGTCGGACGAGGCGAGATTCACAATCTCCCGCTCCTCTCCGATCGGCAGCTCTACCGCCAGGATCATGGTGGTCCCCTGGCCGAGCGCACTTTCCATCTTCAGGCTGCCGCCCATCAACTCCGCCAGCCGCCGCGAAATCGTCAAGCCCAGCCCCGTTCCGCCGAAACGGCGGGTGGTGCTCGCCTCGGCCTGGGTGAAGGACTCGAAGAGCTTGGCCTGGTGTTCCGCGGCCACGCCGATGCCGGTGTCCTGCACCTCGAAGGCCAGCGACTCCTTACCCTCGCCCGCTTGCAACCGCCGTAGCCTGAGGGTGATGGCGCCGCTTTCGGTGAATTTCAACGCATTGCTGATGAAGTTGTTCAAGACCTGCCGGATGCGCAGTGCATCGGCCACGTGCGCCCGGGCAATCGTCGGCTCCACATCGACGATGAAATGCAGGCCTTTGACCGAAATCACCGACCTGAAGGTCTGCGCCACCGACTTGAGCAGCGCCCGCAGCGAGACCGTTTGCGGCGCCAGCTCCAACTTGTTGGCTTCGATTTTCGAGAAATCCAGGATGTCGCCGATGATGTGCAGCAAGCTCTCGGACGACTCGTGGATGATGTTGACCACTTGGCGCTGCTCGGCGTCGAGGTTGCTCTGGGTGAGCAAGTCGAGCATGCCGGTGACGCCGATGAGCGGCGTACGCAGTTCGTGGCTCATGCTGGACAAAAAGTCGGATTTGGCCAGACTCGCCCGTTCCGCCAGCGATCTGGCGCTCTCGAGCTCGACGTTCTTCTCATGCAGCACCTGATCCAATCGCTTGCGCTCGGTGATGTCCCGGGCGGCGGCGAAGACGCCCTGAAGCCGGCGATCACGGTCATAGAAGGTGGTCGCGTTATAGGACACCACGGTCTCCTTGCCGTCCCGGGCGCGGGCGGTAAGCTCGTAGTCAGTGACCTTCTTTTCGCTCAACACCAACTTGATCGCCGCCTCGGCCCGTTCCGGGTCGGTGAAGTAGCTCTTGAACGGCGCGCCGATCAATTCGTCGCGCGTGCAACCGGTGAGTACTTCCATCTGCTTGTTGGCATCGGAGATGATCCCCGAGGGGTCGGTCGTCATCAGCGCGTCGATGTTGGACTCGATGAGTGAGCGGGTGTAGAAGTGCTGATCTCGCAGCTTCTGATCCAGCCGCTTCTGCTCCGCCTCGACGTGCTTGCGGGCCGTATTGTCCGTGCCGATCAGCAGGTAGCCGATGATCGTGTTCTGCGCATCGCGCAGCGCGGTCACCGACACCACCGCCGGGAAGCGGCTGCCGTCCTTGCGGATGTAGGTCAGCTCGTAGATGTCCTCGATGCCGCGCGAGGCTTTGAACACCAACGCCTCGAAGCCGGGAGTGATCGTGGTCGCGAGCTCCGCGCTCAGCTCCCGGGCACGCGCGATCACCTCCTGCGGATCGGAGATGTCGGCGGGAGTGATCGTGTTCATCACGTCCGCGGCGGCGTAGCCCAGCATGCGCTCGGCGCCGACGTTGAAGATCTGAATGACGCCCTTGGCGTCGGTGGCGATGCTCGAGAAATTGGCGCTGTTGAAGATCGCGCTCTGCAGCGCGCTCCGCAGCTCGCCCAGGATGCGCTTGGATGCGCGCGGCCCTTTAGATTTGGTCAACGACCAGCTCCCGTCCGAGCTCGACAGTCTCGCGATCGTCTGCCTTGGCGCGAAACGCTCGCCGCCTCCAGGAGAGTCACCGCGCCTTGATCTCGCAGCGGCCGAAGCGTCAGCCGGCGTTGAAAATCGTGGTCCTCGACCACCATGATTGTGCAAATGCTCAAATCCATCACGCCCGCCTCCGGCAAACCAGTGGCAAAACGAGGCTTAACTGGCCTTCTGAGTCCGACCTGCAATAGGGCGGCCAAGGCGAAGAGCAGCTTGACTCGGTGTGGCGGCGACCTCCCAGTGGTCGCTCGCCGGGCAAGCGAACGACCCTCGGGAGATCGGCGGGAAGGAGAGAGCGCTAGAAGCGCGGCGAACTGCCTACCAGACCACGCATTTGTCGACCGGGTTCATCGGCGTCCCCGGCTTGCACTGGAACGTCTCGGCGAAGTTCGGGTGATTCGCGATCGGTCCGTAGACGCGAAACTGCGACGGCGAGTGCGGGTCGGTGGTGACGCGCAGGCGCGCCTGCTCGGCCGAGACCAGACCGCACCAAACCTGGCCGTGGGCGACGAAGAAGAGCTGGTCCGGTAAGAGCCCGGGCACCGTGCCGCCGTCATTGCCGTGGCGCTTTTGATACGCCTTGAAGGCCAGCCATGATTCCTTAAGCCCGCCGTTGTCGGCGATGTTCTCGCCCAGGGTGAGCTTGCCGTTGACGTGGATTCCGGGCTCGATCTCGAAGCGCGAGTACTGGTCGTCGACGCACTGGGCGACCTTCTCGAACTTCTCGGTCGCGCCCTTCGACCACCACTCGCGCAGGTTGCCCTGGGGATCGAACTTGCGGCCTTCGTCGTCGAAGCCATGCGTGAGCTCGTGGCCGATGACCGTGCCGATCGCGCCATAGTTGAGCGCCGCCGGGAATGAATGGTTGAAGAACGGCGGCTGCAAGATGCCGGCCGGAAAGTTGATCCGATTCTGCGCCGGGCTGTACGACGCGTTCACGGTCTGCGGCGGCCACGGCCACTCGAGCTTGTCAACCGGCTTGCCGACCTTGTCGAGCTCGCGCTTGGCGTCAAAGGCCCCCGATGCGACCGCGTTGTCGAAGTAGGAGCCGCGGGCGATCTTCATCGCTGAGTAGTCGCGCCACTTGTCGGGATAGCCGATCTGATTGGCTACCGCGGCCTTCTTCTCGAGCGCCCGCTTCTGAGTCTCGGCGTCCATCCAGGAAAGCGTCGGCAAATCGTCGGCAAAGGCGGTCTCGATGTCGCCGATCATCTCGAGCGCCACCTTCTTGCTGTCGCCGGGGAACTTCGCGTCCACATAGGCCTTGCCCACCGATTCGCCGAGAGCGCGCTGGGTCGCGTCGACACAGCGCTTCCAGCGCACAGCGAGCTCCTGCTGCCCGGCGAGCTGCTTGCCGTAAAAGTCATAGTGCGCATCGACGAACGCCTTGGGCAGAGCGTCGCTGAATCCATTCACCAGATTCCAGCGCAGATACGCCTTGAGCGTGTCGGGCGACGCCTTCGAAAGCTGCTGCTCCAGCACCGGGAAGAACTCCGGCGTGCGCACATTGATCTGCTCGATCTTGGGATAGCCGGCGGCGGCGAAGAATCCATCCCAGTCGAGCTTCGCGAGCCCCGCGAGTCCATGCCGGTCGAGCTTGTTGTACGTCTTGTTCGCATCGCGCAGGGCGGCGCGCTCGCGCGCCACCTTGGCGAGCTCGGTCTCGAATCCCACGATCGCCTTCGCATGCGCCGCAGCGGCATCCGGGGTCTCGCCGATCAACCCGAGCATGCGCGCCACGTGCTGTTCGTAGCCCACCAGCAACGCCTGTTTCTTGGGATCGGTACTCACATAGTAGTCACGGTCCGGCATGCCGAGACCACCCTGACCGACCTGCAGGATGTTGAGCGTCGGATTCTTGGCATCCGCCGCGACCCGCATATTGAAGAACGGATTGCCCCCACCGCGCTGGAATTGCGCCGCGAGCAGAAACGCCTGATGTCCATCGGCCACCTTGTCGATCTTGGCGAGGTAGCCGGCAAGCGGCTTCACTCCCGCCTCTTCGAGAGCCGTCTCGTCCATGCACGAGGCGTAGAAGTCACCGAACCGCTGGCGATCCGCGTCCTTCCCCGGATTCTTCGCCGCATCCTCCAGCAGCTCGTGCAGGAAGTCGCGATTCGACTCGGTGACGACCGAGAAGCTCCGCACCCAGCGCGTCTGATCGCTGGGCATCTTGGTCTTGTCGATCCAGTTACCGCAGGAGTAGCGGTAGAAGTCCTGGCAGGGATCCGCGGTGCGATCCATGGCACCGAGGACGCTGTCGTTGATCTGTTCGGGAGTGAGATCGCTCGCGGCGGCAAGAGCGGCGCCGGCGATCAAAGTCAGGGCAGTAAGAGACAGGGCGAAGCGGCGGGCCATCGAATCTCCTCCTTCTGGGTTTGGCGAAAGCGACTGGGGAGCCGAGACGTTCTTAAGCCTTCCAGAGCGTCGCTATCTGCCGCTCCAACCGCCGCTTGTTGACGTTCTCGGGATCCATGCGGAGCAGGATCTTGAGCGCCAACTCGGCGTCGGTGGGGCGTTTCTGTTCGATGAAGGCATCGACCTGCTTTACGCCGTGCTCGATGGACTCGAGCTTACGGATCGCTTCTTCCGAGTGCGAGATCTCGGCGAACATCTCGGCCGGGCGCGGGCTGTGCGGGTTGGTGCGTTGGAATTCCTGCGCGACCTCGCGCGCCGCGAACCAGTTGCGGCGGTCGATTTCCTGGCGGTAGCGGCGTTCGAAGCCTTCGGAAGTGGCGGCTTCCGCCGCCCGCGCCTTGGCCTGGTCGAGCTGGGTCTTGTAGAAATCAACTGTGACTTTGGTGACCTCGAGCTGCGAAAGAGTCTCGAGCTCTTTTTCAGCTTCCTGATAGCGCGACACCGACATCAGGTTCTCGAAGGCGCGTTTGTGCTGCTCGCTGTTCCTGCCCTTGGTCTGTGCGGTCTCTGATTCCTTGAGCTCGGACTCGAAGTCCGGCCAGAGCTCGCCTTCGGCGTCGTTCGCCTGGATCGCCTCGAGCTTCTGGCGCGCGGCGCGGAAGTCACCGCGGACCAGGGCTTCGCGCCCGGCGGCGAGGGCTTCGTCGGCGCGTTGGCGCCGAGCCACGTCTTCGTTGATTCGCGCCACCCGCGCCTCGAGCTCGGCGCGGCGGGGATGTTCCGGCGCGAGCTCGAGCAGGGCGTCGAGCGCCAGCGCGGCGAGCGACTGCTTGTGGTCGTGCAGGTAGCGCTCGAGCATCTGCTCGGCCTCCTGCACCTTGGGCGCGAGCTCGGCCGTGCGCTCGGCTTGTTCGAGGCGGCGCACCAGGTCGTCGAGACCGCGCGGACTCTCGCCTCCGGCCCGCATCTCGCCGATCAGCCGCCGCGCCTCGTCCAGGCGCCCACCGACCACGGCGGCGCCAGCGCGCTGCATGGGCGTCGGTCCGACGGCCTCGAGCTTACGCGTCGGGATCGAGGCGCTCGGCGGAGCCTCGCTCTTCTTGGCCACCCGATCGATTTGCGCCATCAAGTCGATGCGTTCTTCGCGCGAGAGCTCGCGCGCCGCCGGACGCTCGATGGCCTGCGCCGCAGCGCGGGCGCCAGGGACCGTCGGCGGCGCTGACCCCATCACAGGCTTGGTCGCGGTCCCCGCGACCTGGGGAATCCCGGCGGGATTAGTCGAGGCGCCGGCCTGCACCTTCATGTCCTGGGTCTCGGCGCCGCGCATGCGCTCGGCGAATTTCGCCAAGGCTTGGATGAAGACGACGGCGTCGGGATAGCGGCGGTCCCGTTCGCGTTCGAGACCCTTGAGCACGATGGCGTCGAGGTCGCGCGGCACGCGAACGGCGGGATTTCGCCCTTCGAGATGAAGCGGCGGCTCGTTCAGCCGCTTGAGCACGAAACCGTGCTGGTTCTCGGAATCGAACGGCGGCAGGCCGCTCACCATTTCGTAGAGCACCGCGGCGAAGGAGTAAAGATCGCTGCGGTGATCGAGCGACTCGCCCGGAGCGAGCGCTCCCGCCTGCTCGGGCGAGCAGTAGCGCAGCTTGCCCATGAACATGCCGGCCTGGGTGATCTCGATGTCCGCCTTGTTGGCCAGGCTCTTGGCCAGGCCAAGGTCGATGATCTTCGCCTGATAGCGGCCGCGCGCATCGCGCGTGATCATCAAGTTGTCGGGCGACAGATCGCGGTGGATCACGCCCGCCGCGTGCACCGCCTCCAGACCGCGCAGGCTCTGGATGCCGAGCTCGACCGCGAGCGGCAGGGGCAGAGGGCCGCGAGATTTCAGCCAATGGCCGACGTCTTCTCCCTGGATGTGTTCCCACACCATGTAGAAGCGTCCGTCTGGAAGCTGCGAGAAGTCGTAGAGGATGGCGACGTTCGGGTGTTTGATCTGGGTCGCCGTGCGCGCTTCCTGGGTGAAGCGCTGCATGGCGGTCGGATCCGCGGCGCGGTCCTGGCGCAGGATCTTGATGACGCGCAGCTCCTGCAGGTGGATGTGGCGGGCCTTGTAGACCTCGCCCATACCGCCGGAGCCGAGCCTCTCGATGATCTCGTACTTGCCGTCGAGAATCGTGCCGCTGTCGCTCAGACGCTGCCCTCCTGGATGAGAGCCGCATTGTATCGCTCGCCGAGCGGCGATGTAATCGGACGCCGGGCTAAGGAATCACGACCACCGCGGCGCCGGGGTCGAGATCGACGCCAAACAGCGCCTGCCAGAGCCCATAGACCGCAGTCGGACACGCCGGCAGCGCCTGATTGCTCGAAGACAGCTGGAATTTGTTGACCCGAGTTCCGGCGCCGTGCCAGGTCAGTTCGATCTCGACGGTAAGCGAGCTTGGGGTGTCGACCCGGCAGTTTTGCAGAAGTCCGATCTTGGCAGCGCGTGATGCGGCGGATAACTCCGCCCAAGAATCCGCGGTGATCCGACCCGACGTGATGAGCGCATACTCGGGCTGCTGGGCTCCGAGAGCGGACAGGAAGATGCTGCCGAGCAGCCGGTGGTCTTGGCAGACCTGCAGCGCCTCACGCCGCTCGGGGAGGGGGATCTCGCCCGGGTCGGGTGGCAGGGTCGAAGAGAAGAACCCGCGGGCCTCGATCACCGGCCGCGAGCCGGGCACGCAACCGAGGCTCTCGGCGAAGCTGGGAATCGAGATCGAGGACAGTCCGAGTAGTACGACGGCGACGATGCGGGGAGTGCCTAGCCTTTGCATCCCGGGAGCGTATTCGATCCCGCCTGGCCTCGGCTCACCGTTCGTCCCGGTTCTGGGCGGATCCGCGGCAGAGTCGAGGATTTCGTTGAGACTCCCGCCTCCGGCCCGCATCTCGCCGATCAGCCGCCGAACCCATCACGGGCTTGGTATCGCTCCGCGAGGGCCGCTCACCAGCGCGCCGCGTTAGAGTACTCGCCAATGACCTTTCTGGACCGCGTTTTCCAGGCCTTGAACGCCGCATCGGCGCGATTCGTCGTGGTCGGCGGCGTGGCGGTGGTCCTCCACGGTCACGCGCGATTCACCAAGGATCTGGACCTGATCCTCGACTTCGAGCCGGCCGCACTGCGGCGGGCGATCGAGGCGTTGGTGTCGCTGGGGCTCCGCCCGATGGCACCCGTGGACCCGGCGGATTTCGCCCGTCCCGAGGTTCGGCGGCAGTGGGCAGCCGAGAAGGGCATGGTCGTGTTCTCCCTGCGCGACTGGGACAACCCTCTCCATGTCGTCGACCTCTTCATCGAACATCCCGGCGACTTCGAGGTGATGTGGCAGCGCTCCTCGGTCATGCAGGTGGCCGGCGGCGACGTTCGCGTCGCCGCGATCGAGGACCTCATCGCGCTCAAGAGAGCCGCGGACCGCGATCAGGATCGGCTCGACATCGCGCGCCTCGAGGAAATTGCCCAACAACGGAGGGAGTCCTGAGCGATCGCCAACACGAATGGCCCAGGGGCTGGGCAGAAGCGGCCGAGAGCGATTTGGACGCCAGCCTTCGCGCCACACCGGCGCAGCGCCTGGAGTGGCTGGCGGAAGCGCAGCTGTTCGTTTGGCGCGCGGGCGCCTGGCCGAAGGACCCGGAGCCCAGCCCGAGTTCGAACAGGAGCGGCGACCACAAACCGAGCGGCACCTGAGCCGAGACTCCGAGGCGAGCGGGCTAGAGAATCTCCACCACTTCGGCGCCGGGTTCGAGCTCGACGCCAAATAGCGCCTGCCAGAGATCGTTTGCTGCCGGCGGGCAAGGCGGCAGAGCTTGGTCGCTCGAGGAGAGATGGAACTTGTTGATCCGGGTTCCGGCGCCATGCCAGGTGATGTCGATCTCCACCCTCAGGAGTTCGACCGCAACGCCCACTCGGCAGCTGTGGAGGAATCCAATCTGAGCGGCGCGCGAGGCCGTCGCCACTTCCGTCCATGACTGGGCGGTGATTCGCCCTCGGCTGATCAGTCCGGCTCCGGGTTGGACGCTCTCGTGGGCGGACTGAAGAATGGCCCCGAGCAGCCGATGGTCCTGGCAGACCCGGATGGCCTCACGCCACTCGGGCAGCACCCCGGGCTCCGGCGACAGGTTCGCCGAGAAGAAGGCCAAGGCCTCGATGGCCGGACGCGAGCCGGGAGAGCAGTCGAGGCTAGCCGCGAAGCTCGGAGTCGCGGCGATCGATGACAGTCCGACGAGTACAGCAGCGACAATCCGGGTGGCGCCCGTCATTTGCATGCCGGCATCGTAGTCGACGGCATCCGACCAGGGACCACCGTTCGTCCCAGTTTCGGGCTGATCCGCGGCAGAGTCGAGGATTTCGTTGACCCAGCTATCGCGGAGTGCTAAAAACAACCATTCCCATCATTGAAATACGCTCTGCCACCAGCCGAGCGAGCGCAACGCAAAAAAGGAGAGTCACTGTGCGAGAACGAACCACTCCGACGTTGTCACGAATGAACAAATGCGCCCTCGCGTTGCTGGTTTGGTCGAGCGCGCTCCTCGCAACCGGCGCCGCAATGGGCGCCGTGCGGCCGATCGCTGCTCCTCGAGCAATGACTCTGCCAGCGCCGGCGTTGCACAGCGTTGCCCCTGGTTTCGAGGGCGCGGCAACGACCGATGACGGTCGCATCCAGGTCATGGTCGAGCTCGTTGACCCGCCAGCGGCGGTGGCTTACGCCGAGGCGATGAAGAACAGGAAGCCCTCCGACAAGGCAGCGGTGAAGGCTGCGGGCTCTGTTAGCCGCGTCCAGGGTGGCAAAGTACGCGCAGCGCAGGACGCTCTCGCTCCGGAGCTCGCTCGCGTCAGCGGCGGCCGCGAGTTGTATCGCGTTCACAATGCCCTGAACGGCATCGCCATGGCGGTCTCTGCCGATGGAATCCGCGCGCTCGCCGGAGTCAAGGGCGTGAAGCGCGTTCTTCCAATCCTCCTCGACCACCCGACGAACTCGACCAGCGTGCCCTTCCTCGGTACCCCGAACGTCTGGGCGAATAA
This sequence comes from Acidobacteriota bacterium, assembly GCA_039933785.1. Lineage (GTDB taxonomy): Bacteria > Acidobacteriota > Thermoanaerobaculia > Multivoradales > JAGPDF01 > JBDTNL01. The sequence continues at coordinate 9,829 of JBDTNL010000042.1, read as the reverse complement.
TCTCGTGCCGCCACTGGCGGGCGGGGGTGTGCTCGGCGAAGGCATCCGCGTCGGGATCATCGACACCGGCCTCGACTACCTGCATGCCGATTTCGGCGGCACGGGACTACTCGCCGACTACCAAACGGAATCGACGAATACGACCGGCTTCACGACAGCGGGTTCGTTCCCGACCGCGAAGGTCGTGGGCGGCACCGACCTGGCCGGCGACACGTACAACGGCGGCAACTCGCCGGCGCCGGATCCCAACCCAATGGATTGCAACGGCCACGGCAGCCATGTCGCTGGCACCGCCGCCGGCTTCGGCGTCACCGCCGCTGGCGCCACGTTCGCGGGAACCTACGATGCCAACACTTCGACGTACAGCGGACTGAGAATTGGACCCGGTACGGCTCCCAAGGCCCTCCTGTACTCGATCCGAGTCTTCGGCTGCACAGGCGGCACGGGACTGACGACGCTGGCCATCGATTGGGCGATGGATCCAAACGGTGACAGCGACCTCTCGGATCACCTGGACGTGATCAACATGTCCTTGGGCTCCGACTTCGGTACGGTCATCAACTCGAGCTCGGTGTCGTCGGACAACGCCGCCCTGGCGGGCGTTGTGGTCGTCACCTCCGCGGGCAACGCCGGCGATACCTTCTTCGTCGCGGGGGCGCCCGGCGTGGCCACTCGCGTCATCGCGACCGCGGCCTCAGTGGATAGCGGTCAGACCGCGCCCAGCATCAAGGCCAACGCGCCCGTGGGCATCGTGGGCTACTACCAAGCTGGCACCGCGGCCTTCGGCAATGCCCCTCCAGTCCCCTTGGGGACCACGGGGAATGTGGTCGCAGCCCTCGATCCGGCGGATGGCGCCGGACCTCTCACGACCGACGGTTGCTCGCCGATCACCAATGGTGGCGCGGTGGCGGGGAATATCGCCCTCATCGACCGCGGTACCTGCGGCTTCGTCGTCAAGACCAAGAACGCCCAGGACGCGGGCGCGATCGGCGTGATCATCGCGAACTCCGCCGCCGGCGTTTTCGGCGGTATGGCTGGCGTGGACCCGACGGTCGTAATTCCGGCAGTAATGGTCACTTTTGCCGACGGCAACACCTTCAAAGCCAACATCGCGACCCTCAACGTGACTCTGTTCCCTGGCAGCGACATGGTGGCCGGCTTCAGCTCGCGCGGCCCGCGTCAGATCCAGGGTTCGCCCCTGGCTTTGAAGCCCGACATCTCGGCTCCCGGATTGAACATCAGCTCGGTGCAGACCGGCCACACTTGCTTGGTGGCTGCGGGATGCACGGGCGTCTCGGATCCCTCTGGATTCCAGGCCGGCAACCAAGCTCTGGTCATTTCCGGCACCTCGATGGCCTCGCCGCATGTAGCAGGAATCATGGCGCTCCTTCGTCAGGTCAAGCCGGATTGGTCAGTCGAAGAGCTCAAGGCTCTGGCAATGAACTATGCGATCCACGACATGACCCTCAACCCCAACGCCGTACCCCCGACGTTCGGGGATTCGAGAATCGGCGCGGGACGGGTCGACCCGGCGACGGCCGCTCTGGGCAACGTGATCGCGATGAACGCGGAAGAGGAAGGTCAGGTGAGCATTGCCTTCCAGCCCGAGGTTGCGGGCACGGTCACCCGCACGAAGCGGGTTCGCGTGCTCAATAAGGGCAATACCTCGCAAACGTTCGACCTCGGGATCAGCACCATCGTCGACTCCCCAGGAGCCTCGTTCTCCCTCCCAGGCGGCAGTTCGATCACCATCGGACCGGGCGGTGCTGCCGAATTCGATGTACAGATGGATGCCGACGCGTCCACGATGCAGCATACGCATGACGCCTCGCTGTTCCTCACCCAGGCTATCCAAGCCAACTTCGGCAGTCAGCCGCGCAACTTCCTGGCCGAAGAGAGCGGATACATCACTTTCAGTCAGAGCTCGACACTGAAGTTCAGGCTTCCCGTGTACATGGCGGAAAGGCCAGCCTCGGCTATGTCAGCTCCTCCCACGATCGTCACCGGCGGCAGTCCCACTGGTTCGACCACGATTCCGCTCAGCGGAACCGGCGTCTGCACCGGTACGCTCACTGCCGGACCCGCGTGCACGGGCACCTTCCCACTGGACGTCGAGTCCACGGTCACGCCATTCGAATTGCAAGTCGTGTCACCGCTCGACCCGGTCAATGCCTTCGCCCACAACGACATCCACTATGTCGGCGTTTCCTATTTCCCCAATGCCGACGGTGGGGGTCCCGGGGCCACCCACGATCTCCTGATGTTCGGTGTCGCGAGCTGGGGTGATTGGTCGACCCCGAACGACGTTGCCTACGACATCTGCATCGACAACAACAACGACGGCGTCTACGAAAAGGTTCTCATCAACACCAGTCCATCGATCTTTGTCGCCAATGCCTCGCTCAACGACAATTTCGTTCGGGTGATTCGAGACACGACGACCGGGGGGTACTCGATCCTTGGCCTCGGCTCCCCCGTCAATCTCTTGAATCCGAATGTTTTTGATTCGGCTCTACATCTGAACAATGTGATGTTCATGGCCGCAAGCCCGTCCGACCTCGGCCTCACGTCCACGCTGGTCAAGTACAAGGTCGTGACCTGTCCAGCGACCAACGCGGGTTGCGCTCGTACCACGATCGGCGACAAGTGCTCGCCGGCACCGGGCACGTTCTTCGATCAGGCGGTTGGCCCCTACCAGTTCGACACCGCGGCTCCAGGTTTGGACTTCGGCGGCAACTTCCTGGCCGACGACCTCAACGGATCTTCGTTGCCGGTTTCCTGGAACACCGCCAACATGACCGCCAACGGTTCACTCGGCGCCTTGCTGCTCCATCACCTCAACGGCTCGGGAAACCGAGCCGAGGTCGCTGTGCTCGAGGGCACGAACCACGACGATCTGTCGGTTGCCCTCGGCTATACGCCTGTTGCGCCGAACGTCGGCGACAACATCGTGCTCACGGTGACCGCGACCAACAGCGGCCCGAATACGGCGACCGGAGTCACGGTCGGCGTGACCCTCCCGGCCGGCCTGACCTATGTTTCTGACGATGGCCTCGGCACCTACGACAGCGGCAGCGGACTGTGGAGCATTGCCGCCCTAAGCACGCCCACGACGCTGCACATTACCGTCACGGTCAATGCCCCCGGACCGCAGGAGGTCCAAGCGATCGTCGGCGGATTCACGCCTCTCGACACGAACCCCGCCAACGACACGGCCAAGGTTACTGTCAACGCACCGACCCAGGCCGATCTCGAGGTCAGCATCAGCTCGAGCGTACCGTCCGCTCTGGCCCAGGACTCGGTGACGTTCACGGTCACACTGACGAACAACGGACCCGACACCGCGTTCGGAGTAGAGACCACCACCACCTTCGTACCCACCGCCCTGATCACGGGAAGCGTGGCCTCGACAGGCACGTTCACCAGCGGCACGGGAAAGTGGAACATCGCCAGTATGGCGAGCGGGGCGAGCGCCACGCTTGACATCACGGTTACCGTACCGAATTCTTCGGACACGCTGGTCGCGAGCACCTCGACCATCTCGACCACCGACCCAACCGGCGATCCGAACACGGTTAACAACTCCGACAGCAGCACCGTCTTCGTCGGTCTCGGCTTCTACAGCCTGCCGCCGTGCCGAGTAGCGGACACCCGTCCGTCGTCGGCGATGACCGCTAGTGAACAACGCGACTTCGACATGACCGTCGGTGGTTGTGGAGTTCCCGCTGGTGCGATCGCCGTCTCCTACAACATCACGACGGTTCCCACGGCCAACGGCGACCTCAAGGTCTTCGCCGCCGGCACATCCGTTCCAGACAGCACCGCGATCAACTTCGCGGCTGGTAAGACTCGGGCCAACAACGGCGTGTCGAAGATGAGCACGGCGGGTTCGATCAGCGTCCTCAACGAGTCGATCGGTACCACCGATGTCATCATCGACGTAAACGGCTACTTCAACTAGCCCTAGGCGAGTTGTTTGAGAAGGAGCCCCTCGAAGCTGGGGGGCTCCTTTTTCTTGCCCCCAGAACCTGCAACGGGCTAGCTCGCGGGCAAGCCGAAGAACGCGTCTCGCAGCGCCGCAACTTCACCCACGAACGGCACCCCAAGCAAGCGCGCCTCGCCGAAGGCGATCGTGTAGCGCAACTGGGTCAACAGATCCGGTTTCGCGGCCTCGGCCGAGATCAGAGCGAAGTGCGCCCATTTCTGCGCATCCTCGACTCGCAAGGCGCCGCCGGTCAGGCGTTCGGCGAGCAGCTCACCCGCATTCGGAAAGCTGCCGGTGTAGCGCTGTGCCAGCGGCACCAAGCTCTTGAGCGGCGCAACATAGGCGGGAATGGCGAAGTTCACGTCGAGCGCATCGCCGACGCCTTGGGGCGACTTGCCGAAGAGGCTCAAGAGGCCGCTCCCACCCTCGGTGCTGCGCTCGAGCAGCTGGACCCGCGCCGGCAGCCACCAAAACGGCAGGTGCCGGGTCACTATCTTTCCGGCAACGGCAAGGAAGGTAACCGCCAACGGGCGGAGCTGGCCGCTCGCGCGGTCTAGCAGGTAGCCGTTGCGGCAGGCCGTGCAGTAGTAGATGACGTCGTCGGACTCGGCCTGAAGCGGAGCGCCGCACGACGGGCAGGACAGCGGAACGAGACGGTAGCCGATAGTCATCGCCCGCTCATCCCTTGCCCACGACTCGCCAGCTTGAGCAGGCTCTTGCCGAAGCCGCTCGCTTTCGAGCGCGTCCCCACGCCGCTGCCCTCGATCACCTCGCCGCCGTAGCGAAAGCTCCGCCAGCCGAACGCCAGGATGACCAGCGCCGCGATGCCCGCGAACACCACGCAGCCGCCATCGTCGCTGTGCTGGATGATCGTGGTGCCCAGAAAGCAGGCGGCGGCCTGGGATCCCACCATCATCACGGCCCGGTAGAAGTCGTTCCCCGGCGCCTTGCCATAGGCGAGCGAGCCGTCCGCGGCGTCGATAAGCACGGTGTACGAACGATTGCGATAGCGATACCGCACCGCCCAAAGCGGCACGTAGAGCACCGACAGGCGCTCGCGCACGGTCTCGAGGAAACGGAAGCGCACTTCCTTCAGGCTCTTCCCGGGATCCGCCTCCTGCTTGTAGGACGCCAGCGCCTCCTCGGCGGTCTCGCGCTCGGAAACCGTCGGCGCAAACACCATGCCGCGGCGCTGCAGGCTCTCCTCATCGAACGGCAGCAGCGCCGGCGAGGCGGGCAGGCGGACCGACTCGACGCCCCACTCCTCGACGTTCACCGCCGCGAAGGTGCGATCGAAGCTCTGGCTCACCGGACGCTCGACGTTTTCGCGCACCGTACGCCGGTTGTTGCCGCTGCCTTCGCTGCGCTCCTCGACGCCCAGGACGTACCCGATCACGTCGGCCTGAAGGCGAAAGAACGGCAGGAAGACCAGCATGGCGTCGCCCATCTCGGCGCCGCTCGCCAGGCCGGAGTCCTTGTTCATTCCACTACCCAGCCAAGTCTTGGCCGCCGCCTTCGCCGCCGGAGCCTCGATCGAGGGCTGCAGCGAAAAGCGGCGAATGCCGAGATCGCCGAGTGCCAGGAGCGCCGTGTGGCAGTAGGGGCAGGTGATCACGCGCTGCCCGGCGTCGGCCTCGACCGCGCCGCCGCACTTGGGGCACGACAGGCTGCTGACCGTCACCCGTCCGAGCGGCGTTGGGAGGACAGGAGCGGGCGGCATCTAGATCCTGCGCGTCACCCAGTACGCCGCCCCGAGCATCGGCACGGCGGTCGCCGCGAAAACCACCGCCTTCAGCAGCGGATTCGAAAAGAAAAAGCCTTCGATGAGGAACACCACGAAGCCGAGCACCGCAACCGCGATGTAGGGCGCCTCGGCCTTCGAGGGATACACCGACGCCATGGCCCGTCCAGTCGATCCCTCGACCAGCGCGACATAGGGCTTGCCGTTGAATTGGTATTCGCAGCGCCAGAGCGGCACGTGCACCAGCGCCTGCTCGGCGAGCTCCCCGGGTTCGGCGCGATCTCCGGGCGCCTGCGCGCGTTGGGTGAGCCAGGTCTTGGCGGTCGCAAGTGGAACGCTGACCTCGATCGACTGGGCTCCGGCCTCGCCATCTCCGTAGGGCTCGAGCTTGCCCGCCGGCAGATCGAGATCGGCGAGCTCGCCGATCGGCGTCGCGGCGGCGGGCTCGACTCGCACCGATTCGCCCTGGCTGGCGCGCACGCGAAAGAGCCACATCGGAAAGGAGAGCGCCGAAACCTTGCCGAGCACCGCCAGACGGTCGAGATCCTTGACCGTGTCATTGCCCGCCATCCAGCGCCGCAGGGATTCGCGCGCCTGCGGCTCGTCGAGCAGACGCGGCACGCGGTAGTGAATGACCACCTGCGAGCGATCGACGAAGATCGAGGCGCCGCAGAAGGCGCAAAGCAGTAGCGCGGTGCCGGAGGGTAGCTGGTTCTCGCCGCCGCACTGCGGACAGGAGACCTTAGCGGCGGAGCCGTCGAGCGCGGTCATTTGCGTTCGGTGTCCGACCTACGCCACTCTCGTGGCGCTAGCCGACCTTGGCGCCACAATTGGCGCAGAAACGAGCCTCCGCAGCGAGCTTGGTGCCGCACTGCGAGCAGAACGCGGCTCCGGCTGGCGACCCACCCGCCGCCGGCGCGGCGTTCGCGGCCGGGGCCGGAGCCGCCGAGGCACCCGCTCCGGACTGCATCGCGTCGCGCATCATCTGCGGCAGCATCATGCCGAGGCCGGCGCCCATACCGATTCCGACGCCCGCGCCGACGCCGCCTTCGCCGCCCGCCTGCGCCGCGTCGCCGATCGCCTTCGCCGCCTTGAACTTCATGTACTGATCGAGATTGCCCGCCGCGGCCATGCCCGAGCGCTCGTCGATCACCTTCTGCACTTCCTCGGGCGGGGTGATCGCGCCGAGGTAGAGGTCGACCAGCTCCAAGCCGTACTTCGAAAAGTCGTCACTGACTCGCGCCTTGAGCCCCATCGCCAGGCCGTCGTACACCTTGGCGAGGTCGAAGATCGACTTCAGCGAATCGCCCAGCAGGTCGGTGAGCCGCGCCACGATGACGTCCTTGAAGTAAGACTCGACCCCATCGCTGGTGTAGATGTTCTGCGAACCGACCACCTGGTTCACGAACACCTGCGCGTTCGCGATGCGGATGGCGAACTTGCCGAAGGCGCGCAGGCGCACCATGGCGAGCTCGGTGTCGCGGTAGATCACCGGCTCCTTGGTGCCCCACTTGAGATCGAGGAACGTCTTGCTCGAAACGAACGCGACCGAGGCCTGAAATGCCGATTTGCCGCCAAACGGAATGCTGAGCAACGTGGTGAGCAGGGGCAGATTCTGCGTCTGCAGCGTGTAGCGCCCGGGCACGAAGGTGTCGAGCGCCTTGCCGTCGCGGAAGAAAACCGCCTGCTGGCTCTCCTCGACGATCAGCTGGCTGCCGAACTGCACCGCCGCCGTGCCCGACGCGGGCCAGCGGGCGACCATGGTGTGGCCGGTGGGATCTTGGTATTGAATGACGTCCATCGCTCGTAGCTCCTTGTCGGACTGCCTTCTTTACTTCGCCTGCACCACGCTGCTGATCACCTGCTCCCGCGTCGCCCAGTGCGCGATCAGCGCCTCGAGGTGCGCGAGGGTGCCGTCGAGCGCCGCCGCGGGACTGTCTCCTGCAGCGGGCAGAGCTTCGATCTCGGCCCTGAGCTCTGCCAGTGCCTCGACCCATTGCACGTCGAACTCGTACAGACGATCGAGTTGGTCCTCGCGGATCTTCTCGACGTCGAACAGTCCGCTCGCGCCGTAGTCGGCGAAGCGAATGGACTGACCGAGGCCGTCGAGCTTCTTCTCGATGCGCTCGACCGATTCCAGCATCGCCAAGGCGCCGGCGTCGGAATAACCGCGCGCTTTGCTGCGCAGCGCTTCCTTGATCCGGCCGATTTCGGCGGCGAGGTACTCGCGCTGCCGCTTGTCGACGTCACGGCGCAGCTCGCGGTCGAGGAAGCCCCCGAAACCGGGGATCTTGGACCCGAGGCGTTCCAGCCAATTGCGTTGGGACTTCGCTTGCTCGAAACCTTGATTCATGACGGCTCCTTCGCTCCCTCAGGACTCACCTAGGGCTGGGCCGGAATCGTAGCACCGGGGTCGAAATCCAACCGGCCTGCCTCGGGCGGCGCCACCACCCCATCGTGAGCCGTGGCCTTCAGGTACTTGGCGAGCGCGTCGACGTCGAGCGCTGGCGCCGAGGTCGGTGCGCAGGCGTCTCCGGCGACCGCCGGATCGCCACAAGCCGAGGCGTTCGCAAGCCCGTCGAGCAATGCGGCGGTGGGCGGTTTCGCGGCCCAGGTTGTCGCGGTTGCCAAGGCTCCGCTCAGCATCTCGAAACCATCGCGACCGGCCGCCAAATAGCTCGAGAGCGCCACTCGGTAGCTACGAATCGCGTCGAGCGGCTGCCCATCGACACGGATGTTTTCGACCCGCTGCCCGGCGGCCCGCGATTCGTCGATCCGGGCGATCCGATAACTCAAGCCCGAAACCTGGAGCAGCGTGCCGAGCTGGCGCTCGACCCCGGCCGCCCCATGTTCGAGCGCCGCGCGCAGGTTGGCGCCGGTGACGCTCGCGCACACCACGCGATTGCCGAACGGGAGCACCCCGGCGAGCTCCCGGCGGCGGAGGCGGCCGGCCGGCAGGTCGGCGCGCAGGCCGCCCGACTGCATGAGCCCGACCTCGGCGCCGCAGGAGGCGCGGAAGGCATCGGCGACCAGCGATCCGAGGAGCGATTCTCCGCTCCGCGCTCCGCTCGCGGACAGCGCCGTGCCGAGGCTTGCCACCGGTTCGCTGAGCGTCTGATCGAGGAGCGAGTCGTAGTGTTTCTCGAGCGCCGCGAGCGCAGTGTCGGAACCGGCTGCTCCGTCGACCGGTAGCGCCTGAACGCGAAGATCGATCCGGCCCCTCGCCATGCGTTCGAGATCGAGGCGCACCAACGACCCCATGTTCCCGGCCGGGGCGGCCACCGGCCGAGAGCCGATCCATTGAACGACCGTGCGGTCTTCGGCCCGCTCCTCGGCCAGCACCGCGGCGATCCGCGGCACCTCGCGCAGCAAGCGCTCGGCGGTCGAGTCATCGGTCTGCGCCAGGGCCAGGATCGCATCGGGCGGCGGCGTCAACGCGTCGAGCCTCTCGATCTCGTCCTTCGCCGCCGTCACCAGATCGGCTTCGACGACGTCCTCTGCCGTGGTCGTGTCCATGGCGTCGGTGAGCCCGAGGAAGGCAATGCGCAGTCCGCCGACCCGCAGTACTCGCGAGCGCTCGAGACCGGCGAATGGCGCTCCGTCCGCGGCCCGCAGGTTGGTCGTGATCCAGGGAAACCGCGACGCGGCGATCAGCTCGCGAGTCCGCGTGCTGCCGAAGTCGAAGTCGTGCTGGCCGAACGAGGCGAGATCGAGTCCGATGCGATTGAAGGCCTCGACTTGCGGTCCGCCGCGGAACTGTCCGCCGAACAGCGTCCCGCCGGCGAGGTCGCCGCCGAAGATCAGCACCGTCGAGGGCTGCTCGGCCCGTACCGAAGCGACCAGCGCGCCGAGCCGCGCGACACCCCCGCGCTCGCCGAAGCGGTCGATCACCGGCGAGAGCTGGTGGGCGTCGTTGAAGAACAGCACGGTCGCACGGTCGGCTCCGCGCAGCGGACCGGTCGCGACCAAGGCCAGCAACATACCGGCTCTCGCGCTGGGGCTTAGGAGGCCGCCGATGAGACCACTGGCGCGAGGGCGGCTCGCGGCGGGGGCGGGAGTCGGCTTTCGCATGCCGTTAGCCTGCCACTTTTTCGGTGCTCGCG
>JBDTNL010000041.1:0-32411 GCA_039933785.1 Acidobacteriota bacterium | reverse complement strand
GGAGAAGAAATATTCGCACCAGCCCCAAGACACCGGCCCGAGCAGTTTCACGTTCGGGTCTTTCGCCTTCATCGCCGTCGCGATCGTCAGCGTCTTGTCCCAGAGCTCCTGGTAGGTGGTCGGATCCGGATGCACGTCCCGATGCGAGCTGTTCCATAGCCCGGGCTCGTTGTCGAGCGCGAACAGGCGCACGCCACCGTGTCCCGCATCGCCGACTCTCGCCGCGATGTGGGTCATCCAGTCGGTGACGAAGGTCGCGCCGATCGTCTGGGAGGTGCGCGTAGGCACCGGCGTGAGGGGGGTTCCGTTCGGCTGCAGGCCGTTGCCGGCGTCCGGATTGCACCAAGGGGCATTGTTCGGGTCGGTGCACTCGGTCGTCTGCTGCGGGCCGTACACAGAGACCGGAAAGCTCCACCTCCGGACTCGGTCGCCGATCGGTGTCCAGCCGATGAGCGGGACAGTGACGATCGGCTCGCCTCCGGTCGCGCGCGTCGAATCGACAAAGAGATCCGCCGACGAACCATCGGGGAGGTTCGGCGGGGCCGGATCGAAATTCGTGTAGTTGAAATAGAACCAGTCGACGCCGACGCTGTGCACATCGACGCGCCAGTTGTAGCGCGTCGTCGAGTTGCCGCCCCAGCGGCGGATCGGCCAGCGCAGGTCGGCGGCCTGAGCGTCGTCGCCGAAGTTGACTCCGTAGATCGCCGGCGAGATCGCCCGCCGGTCGGCGCTGGGGTCGACGGTGACGGTGACCGTCGCGGGCGGAGGCGGAGGCGTGGTGCTCTCGATGAACAGCAGGTCGTCGACGTAGAACGTCTTGGTCGCGCCGTCTTGATATTGCACCCATACGCCGTCGACCACGTCCGTGGTAGTGAGTCCCAAAGCGGCGAACGAGAGCTTCTGTTGCACCCAGGCGCCGGTGAGAGTGACCGCGACGGGAGTACCGACCGGATCACCGCCCGCGATCACAGCCACCTGCACCACCTGCCCGCTCGAACCGTCGCCGCGCAGCCACAGGTCGAGCTCCGCATAGATCGCGGTATCGATACCGGCGGCGCGGTGAGCAAAAAAAGCTCCCCAAGCGTTGGCGCCGACCCCAACCGAGTGAGTACCGGCATGCACGACAGTGCTCTGCGCCAGGTTCACCGTGCTTCCCCAGCTCCAGTTCTCGATCCCGGGCTGCAGAGCATCGTCGTAGATCACGAGCGGCGCCGCGTGAGCGGCGGTCGCGATGCCGACTGCGACAGCCAGCCAGAGCGCGGTCAGTGGACGCGTTTTACGGCGCCGAATAGAAAACAGGGGGCTCGGCTCCGTCGTGAAAATTCGCGTGCGCATTGGGGGGCATCCAGGTCGCAGTCGATGCAACATATCGAAGATCCTCTATGTTAGCTCATCGACTCGCGCGGCTGCGGAGCTATTCTTCGCGCCATGCTGAGGCGGCGGGCCGGAATTCTGCTCCATCCAACGTCCATGCCGGGACCCTTCCCGATAGGCGACCTTGGACCGGTCACGAACGCGGTGCTCGACTGGGCCGCGGAGGCTGGGCTCACTCTCTGGCAAACGCTGCCCCTGGGGCCGACCAGCTTCGGCGAATCGCCCTACGGCTCACTCTCGTCGTTCGCCGGGAATCCGCTCTTGATCTCACCCGAGCGACTCCAGGAGGACGGGCTGCTGCCGCGACGCGGCGTTCCAGAGCCACCGATTTCGCCACCGGCGAACCCCTCGCGGGTACCGTTCGAGGCGGTTCGGGCGTGGAAGGACAAGCTACTCCGAGCCTCGTTCAAGCATGCCAAGAAGTACGCCCCACAAGCGCTGCGCACGGAACAGGCCGCGTTCGAGCAGGCGCAGGGCGGATGGTTGGACGACTGGGCCCTGTTCGCCGCGCTCAAGCAGCGCGAGCGCGGGGCGGCTTGGATCGACTGGCCCGCGCCCCTGCGCGATCGCGAGCTCGGGGCTCTCGCCGCGGCCCGGCGAGAGCTCGGCGCCGAGCTTGCCTTCCAGCGCTTCGCGCAGTGGGTCTTTTTCCGCCAGTGGGCCGCGATTCGCCAAGCCGCAAAGGCCCGGGGCATCCTGATCCTTGGCGACCTGCCGATCTATGTGGCGCATGACAGCGCCGACGTCTGGGCCCATCGCGCGCTCTTTCGCCTCGACGAACGCGGAAAGCCGGAGGTCGTAGCGGGAGTGCCGCCAGACTATTTCAGTCCACTCGGGCAACGCTGGGGCAATCCACTCTATGCCTGGCAGGCACACCGGGCCGACGGATTCGCCTGGTGGATCTCTCGTGTGCGCGCCTGCCTGGCGCTCGCCGACGCCGTGCGGCTGGACCACTTCCGCGGCTTCAGCGCCGCCTGGGAGATTCCCGCGACCGAGCCGACCGCGGTCGCGGGTCAATGGACGGAGACGCCCGGCCGCGAGCTTCTCGCCGCCATTCGGGAAGCGCTCGGAACGCTCCCGCTCGTCGCCGAGGACTTGGGTGTGATCACACCGCAAGTCGAGGCGCTGCGCGATGACTTCGCGCTGCCCGGCATGAAGGTGCTGCAGTTCGGATTCGGCGAGCTCGACAGCGAACACGCGCCGCACAACCACCGCACTGAATGTGTGGTCTACACCGGCACGCACGACAACGACACCAGCGCCGGCCACTACGCGCAGCTTAAAGATCCCGAGCGCGAGCGCTGGCGCGAGTACCTCGGACCGCAGGGCGACGGCGACTGGAACGCCAGCGCCGCCCTGGTCCGCGCGGCCTATCTCTCCGTGGCGAGGTGGGCGATCGTCCCGGCGCAAGATTTCTTCGGCCTAGGCAGCGAGGCACGGATGAACGTGCCCGGACAGGCCAACGGGAATTGGGCGTGGCGGGCGCTTCCGACGAATTTCGATCCCACGCTCGGCGAGGCTTTGAAGAAACTCGCCGAGCTCGGCGGACGGCTCGACAGCAAGTAGCTCAACCGCTCTTCGGGATCGGATCGGGGGGCACGACTCGCGGGCGGGGCAACCGCGGTGGAGGGATCGATGCGCCGGGCAAGCGCCGATAGATCACCAGGTAGTTGCCTCCCGAATAGTCGAATCGCGCCGCCGGCTCGTACGCGACGCGAAACCAGTCCCGGCGCACGATCGGCGTGAACGCACCCTGACCTTCGCGTGAATGCTCGAGCATGAACGGCGCCGGCGAGGCCAGGAAGGCTCCCTCGACGTCGCCTTCGCGCGCGAAGGGCAGCGATCGCGGGGTGACTAGGCCGAGCAGGTCCTCCACGGGGCGATCGCTGGTGAAGGCGAGCACGCCGATTTCGGGGAACGCGACCGCATCCTCGGGAGCCGAATGTTCACGCAGGTACTTGCCCGCGTCGCCGTAGATCTGCAAACGCCAGTTGCGCTCCCGACCGCTCTCCCACCAATCGACGGTGCCCGCGCCGACCGATGCGAGCCCGGTCGCCAACACCAACGCGGCAGCACCCTGCGCCACTCGCCGGGGAAGCCAGCTCGCCCGCCACAGACTTCGAATGCTCGCCGCGACTCCGTACATCAGCGCTAGCAGGCACGGAATCCCGTACCAGGGGAAAAACGGAACCCGCAGCAGCGGATAGGCGACGAAAAGCGCGAGGCCATTGAGCACCAGAAGTTTCACCCCCCGGCCGGAGCCTCTCCACAGTGGTACCAGGCCGATGCAGCCGAGTGCCAAGAGCCAGCCGGCCGCGGGTCCCCAGGCGGGCGCGAACCACCGGGTTGCGGTCCCCCAAAAGGCCTCCGTGCCGATCCAGACCGCGGGGTTTCGCGCCGCGTGCAGCTGCTTGGCGTGGAGAGTGCCGGGGATGAAGGCTCCGTAGTAAGCCTGAGCCGCGACCGCACCGACGATCGCTGACGCGGCGACCGTCACGGCGATGCGCCACGGGAAGCGGCGCTGCTCATTCCAGAGCAACAAACCGAGGAGGCCCACTCCGACCACAGCATCCGGCCGGCACCAGACCGCGGCGCCGCAGAGCACGCCCGCCAGCCACGGCCGCCGATCCGCCACGGCTGCCGCGGCGAGGAGCAGGGCGACGACTAGCGGAGCCGCGGCCCCCTGCGCGTCCCAGAGGTAGGCACAGCTGACGACCAGGGTTCCGGCGCCCGCGGCCTCCAACCAGCGTCCGCGAGCCGTACTCTCCCTCAGCAGCAGGCTGGCGATCGCCAACAAGCCGCCCAATGTCAGCAGCGCCCCCAACCACGGGATCGGCACGCGGGTAACGACCCGGAGCGCGCCCAGCAACAGGGCTACGCCGGGTTCGGTTTCTCCGAAGACCCGCTCGCCCGGATTGAAGACCAAGCCTCGGCCGAGCGAGAAATTCTGCGCGTAGCGATAGGTGATGTAGACGTCGTCAGCCGCGAACCCGGCGAAGCGGATCGCGAGAACAACCCCCAGCGCCAGCCAGCCGAGCCACAGGAGTCGCGTCGCTCGGGGCGGATCTGTGGCAGGTGTAACGGGCGAGAACTCAGAGTGGTTGGGACGCAGGGACTCGAACCCCGATTCTGCGGTTCAGAGCCGCATGTCCTACCATTGAACGACGTCCCAACGGCCGGCGTAGGGTAGCGGTAAAGCGCCTCGGCGGTCAAGGTTCCGGTACCTCGGATCGCCTTTGCTTTCACAGCATTTATTGACCGTATCAGCAAGCATCTGCTATAGTTAGACCTTGTTAACCTCTCGGATCGCTGTCGGGTGGCTGTTCTTGGCGAGTCTCGGGATTCTGGCAGGACCCGAGAGCGCCGAAGCCGCGACGACGAGCCACCTGCAGAGCCCCACCGTCACCTTCAGCACCTTCGGCCTTCACACCGTGACCCTGACGGCGTGTCGGTGGATCGGCTGCACGTCGAAGACCGTGAACATCACGGTCCTGAATCCCAACCCGACCATTCAATCGGCCAGTTCGGAAGTTCTCACCGCGGAAGTCGGACAGATGGTGCGGCTGTCGGGCGCCGGAACTGGCAAACCGCCGCTCGCCTATTCCTGGTCGGTCTTCCTCGGCGTCAACGTGGTCGCAGCCGGAATTCCGGGATCCGCGGCTTGGTGGGACACTCGCGGCCTCGCCCCGGGGCTCTACACGATCATTCTGCATCTGAGCAACGACGTCGGCAACGCCGACTCGCTGCCGGTGCCGGTCGCGCTGATCCCCGCGCAGCCGCTCGATTTCTACACGCTTGCTCCCTGCAGGATTCTCGACACGCGCGAGACTTCAGCGCCCCTCTCCGGCGGCATCGCCAGCACCTATGACGCGACGCTTGGAACTTGCGGAGTACCCGCCAACGCGCGCGCGATCGTCGTGAACGTGACCGCGGTCAACGCCACCGCCGCCGGCAGCATGGTGCTCTTCCCCGGCAACTATCCGACCCCATCGACCACGAGCGTGAACTTCTCCGCCGGACAGGCCCGCGCCGAATTTGCGGTCGTGATGCTCGCCACGACCGGCACGCCGTCGTTCGCCGCCGAGGTCTCTCTGGCGAGCCCGGGCACGGTCGACCTGATCGTCGACGTTAGTGGCTACTTCGCGGTCGGGCCGGTAGAGCCCTGAGCCGCGCCCGCGGCGCGCAGGAATCCTTCGAAACGGAGCATGTGCTCCTCGGTTGCCTGACGCCCCATCAGGGCCACCAGGTCGAACAGCGGCGGGCCGACCGCGACTCCGGAAAGAGCCATCCGCGCCGGATGGATCAGCACGCCCGCCTTGACTCCGCGCTCCGTGGCGAGAGCGCGGAGCGCGGCTTCGACGCCGTCCTTGCCGAAGGGGTCGACGGCCACGAAGCGCACGCGCAGGAACGCCATCGACTCAGCGACGGAGGGATCGCTGACGAACTCCTTGCACGCCTCCTCGTCGTAGGCAATCGGCTCGAAGTAGGGCCGCACCATCTGCGCCAGGTGCCCCAGGCTCCGCGCGCGATTCTTGTGGAGATCGACGGCAGCGCCCAAGCGGGCCTTCTCCACTCCAGCGAGCCCCTCGGCAGCCAGAAACGACGCGGCGTGCTCCAGCAGCTCGGCGAGCGGCAGATGGGAGATGTACTGCCCGTTCATCCACGCCAGCTTCTCGTGGTCGAAAATCGCCGGCGAAGAGTTCAGCCGATCGGTGGTGAAGAGCCGGCCCATCTCTTCGCGCGACAGCACCTCGCGATCGTGGCCCGGCGACCATCCGAGTAGCGCCAGATAGTTGTACAGCGCCTCCGGCAGGATCCCCTGCTCGCGGAACTCCTCCACCGACGCAGCGCCGAAGCGCTTCGATAGCCGCTTCTTATCGGTACCGAGGATGAGCGGCAGGTGAGCAAACATCGGGACCGGCGAGCCGAGAGCCTGGAACAGAGGCACGTGCTTGGCCGTGTTGGTGAGATGGTCCTCGCCCCGAATGACGTGTGAGATCCGCATGTCGACGTCGTCGACGCATACCGAGAGGTGATACGTCGGCGAACCGTCGGAACGCAGGAGGATGAAATCGTCCACTGCGTCGCGCGGGAACTCCATTGCGCCACGTACCAGATCCTGGAATCGAATGACCTCCCCCGGCATGCGAAAGCGCACCGCGAAGGTCTCACCGGCCGCGGCGCGGGCGTCAGAGTCTCCGCGAGCGACCGCGAAACAGGTTCGCGGATAGAAGAAGGCATCGCCCTTGGCCTCGGCGGCCTTGCGCTGCTCGTCCAGCAGCTCGAGGCTGCAGAAGCAACGGTAAGCCTTGCCGTTTGCGATCAGCTCGGCGGCGGCCTCGCGGTGCCGATCGACGCGCTCACTCTGCAGGAACGGCCCCTCGTCCCAGCGCAGGCCAAGCCATTCGAGGGCGGAACAGATCTGCCGTGTCATCGCCTCGTCGGAGCGCTCGCGGTCAGTGTCTTCGATGCGCAGGATGAAGGCGCCGCCGGCGTTCAACCGCAGCAGCTCGTTGTAAATCGCGGTGCGGGCGCCGCCGACGTGCAGGTAGCCCGTTGGTGAAGGCGCGAAGCGGACTCGGACCGGTCCGGCGAGCGTGTGGTCCGTCATCCGGAGACCTTCTTGCCGCTCTTCGCGGGCGCCCGTTTCTTCTTCGGCAGCGACGTGGTGAGCGTGGGCAAAGCGACGGTCACCGGGCCGCCCACCTTGTGGTCGGCGACGATCACCTCGACCACCGCAGGATCGGCCAGGGTCGATACGTCTCCAAGCTGGTCGTAGGCCCCCTCGGCGATCTTGCGCAGGATGCGCCGCATGATTTTGCCGGAGCGGGTCTTGGGCAGGCCGGGCACGATTTGGATCCGATCGGGAACGGCGATCGGCCCAATTTCGTGGCGCACCTGTTGCCGCATGGCCTGCACGAGCTCGGCCCGGTCGGCCTGCTCGTACTCGGGCCGCACGATCACGTACCCATGGATGCCGGTGCCCTTGATGTCGTGCGGATACCCAACGACAGCGGCTTCGGCGACCGCAGGATGTGCCACCAGCGCGCTCTCGACTTCCGCCGTCCCGAGCCGGTGCCCGGATACGTTCAGCACGTCGTCAACACGACCGGTGATCCAGTAGTACCCGTCTTCGTCGCGTCGGCAGCCGTCGCCGGTGAAGTACAGGCCCGGATAGGTCGAGAAATACGTCTGCTTGAAGCGCGCGTGGTCGCCGTAGAGCGTTCGCGCTTGGCCCGGCCAGGAATGACGCAGGCAAAGATTGCCCGACACCTCGTTGCCGTGGATTTCCTGACCGCTCTCATCGACCAACACCGGCTCGACGCCGAAGAATGGCAGGGTCGCTGAGCCGGGCTTGGCGGGGATGGCTCCCGGCAGCGGCGTGATCATGATGCCGCCGGTCTCGGTTTGCCACCAGGTGTCGACGACAGCGCAGCGCCCGTCTCCGACTACGTCGTGGTACCACGTCCAGATCTCCGGGTTGATCGGCTCGCCCACCGTTCCGAGAATGCGCAGCGACTTGCGGCTGTACCGCTTCACCCACTCGTCACCCTCGCGCGCCACGGCGCGCAGAGCGGTCGGCGCGGTATAGAAGATGTTGACGCCGAGATCGTCGACCAAGCGCCAGTAGCGGCCGGGATCGGGATACAGCGGAATCGACTCGAACATCACCGTGGTGGCGCCATTGGCGAGCGGCCCGTACACGATGTAGCTGTGGCCGGTGACCCAGCCAATATCGGCGGCGCAGCAGTAGATGTCGCCGGGCTGATAGTCGAACACCAGCTTGTGAGTGAAGGCGGCATACGTGAGGTAGCCGCCGGTGGTGTGCATCACGCCCTTAGGCTTGCCGGTCGAGCCCGAGGTGTAGAGCACGAAGAGCGGCGACTCGCTGTCCATCCACTCGATCGGGCAGGTGGCGCGTTGCTTCGCCATTTCCTCCTCGAGTGAGAAGTCGCGCCCCGGCCTCAGGGTCACCTCGCGATCGGAGCGGCGGGCGACTAACACGCATTCGACGAACGGCAGATCCTCGACCGCGGCGTCGGTGGTCGCTTTCAAGGGAATGTGCTTGCCGCCTCGGCGCCCTTCGTTCGCGGTCACCACGACCCTGCAGCCGGCGTCGATGATGCGGTTCTTGAGACTCTCCGACGAGAAGCCCGCGAAGACCACCGAATGCACAGCGCCGATCCGCGCGCATGCGAGCATGGTGTACGCCAGCTCGGGAATCATCGGCAGGTAGATGCATACCCGGTCGCCGCGGCGCACACCGTGCGCCAGCAGCACATTCGCGAGCCGGCCGACTTCGCGCTGGAGCTCGCGGTAGCTGATGTGCCGATACTCGCCGGGCTCGTCGCCGGCCCAGAGGATGGCGACCTTCTCCGGCGTCGCGAGGGCGTGGCGGTCGACGCAGTTCCAGGTCACGTTCAGCTTGCCGCCGCCGAACCAGCTGTATTCCACGTCGGTGAAATCGCCCGAGTGGATCTCGACCGGCTCGACGAACCAGTCAAGAATCCGCGACTGCTCGCGCCAGAATCCGGACGGGTCGTCCAGTGACCAGCGGTAGAAATGCTCGTATTCGGCGAGCGACTTGACGTGCGCCCGCCCGGAGATGGATGGCTTGGTGGGGATCATGCGCGCGATGCTAACGCAGCGCGCCGGTCGATTCGTCGGCTCGACGCAAACTGGCGGAGAGGGAGGGATTCGAACCCTCGATACACCTTTTGAGCGTATGACGGTTTAGCAAACCGTTGCCTTCAGCCACTCGGCCACCTCTCCCGCGGCGACGGCGAATCTTATGCGCGCAACGGCCCGCAGGTCAAAAAGGGGCGTACTCGACCGTATACACTTCGATTGCCGAGCAGTTCAACTCCCGAGGAGGTCCGCCCAATGAGTCCCCAGTTCTCCGATCGCGACCAGCTCGCCGTCAACACCATTCGCTTCCTGGCGGTCGACATGGTCGAAAAGGCCAACTCCGGCCATCCCGGAGCTCCCCTGGGCCAGGCGGCGATGGCGTATCTGCTGTGGACACGATTCCTGCGCCACGATCCGGCGCGGCCCGATTGGTTGAATCGAGATCGCTTCGTGCTTTCCTGCGGCCACGCCTCGGCGTTGCTCTACAGCCTGCTTCACCTGGCGGGCTACGGGCTGTCGATCGAGGAGATCCAGCGCTTCCGCCAACTCGGCTCGAAGACCCCGGGCCACCCGGAGCACGGCCACACGGTCGGTGTGGAAACGACCACGGGGCCGCTCGGACAGGGTATCGGCAACGCGGTCGGCATGGCGATGGCGCGCGAGATGCTGGCCGCGCGGTTCAACCGGCCCGGTCAATCGCTCATCGACTACCGCGTGTGGGCCGTTGTCAGCGACGGCGACCTGATGGAGGGTGTCGCGTCGGAGGCTTGCTCGCTCGCCGGACATCAACAGCTGGGCTGCCTGAAGGTGCTCTACGACAGCAACCACATCTCGATCGACGGTCCCACCAGCCTTTCGTTTTCTCAGGAAGATGTGGGCGGACGGTTCGCGGCCTATGGCTGGCGGGTGCTCCGCGTCGAGGACGGCAACGATCTGGTCGAGCTCGACCGCGCACTCGCCGCCGCCGAGGCCGAGACCGGCGTGCCCACGATCGTCGTTGTGCGCACCCACATCGGCTTCGGCAGTCCGAAGCAGGACTCCAAGGATGCGCACGGTGAACCGCTCGGCGCCGCCGATCTGAAGGCGACCAAGGAGAAGCTCGGTTGGCCGCTCACTCCGGCCTTCCTGGTGCCGGACGAGACACGAGCCGTGTTCGCCGAATCCGCGGCGCGGGGCGCCTCGCTCTCGGCGCATTGGGACGAGGTCCATCGGACTTGGGGCGCAAAGAACCCAGAGGCCGCGATGGAGCTCAATCGCCGCCTGCGGCGCGAGCTCCCCCAGGACTGGCAGAATGCGCTGCCCGCCTTCACGGCGAGCGATGGCGCGATGGCGACTCGCGATGCTTCCGGTAAGGTCCTGGACGCCCTCGCCGCGGTATTGCCCGAGCTGGTGGGCGGCTCCGCCGACCTCACGCCCTCGAACAAGACGCTGCCCAAGGGCGCCACGAGCTTCTCCCCGGCCGATCGAACCGGCCGATACCTGCGCTTCGGGGTCCGCGAGCACGGCATGGGCGCAGCGCTCAATGGAATCGCGCTCTCCGGCCTCCTGATCCCGTATGGCGGAACCTTCTTGATCTTTTCCGACTACATGCGCCCGGCGGTGCGCCTCGCCGCGCTGATGGGCCAGCAGTCGATCTTCGTCTACACCCATGACTCGATCTTCCTCGGCGAGGACGGTCCGACGCATCAGCCGGTGAGCCAGCTCCTTTCGTTGCGCTCGATTCCCGGCCTAGTCACCCTGCGGCCCGCGGACGCGGTGGAAACAGCGGAAGCCTGGCGGTTCGCGATCGAGCATCGCGACGGTCCGACTGCCATGGCGCTGACTCGACAGAAGCTACCGGTCCTGCCGGGCAGCGTTCTCGGTGCGCGCGAAGGCCTCCGCCGCGGCGCGTACGTCGTCTCAGAGGCCGAGGGCGGCGCGCCCCGGGCGCTGCTTCTCGCTTCGGGTTCCGAGGTTTCGCTCGTCATCGAGGGTCAGCGTCGGTTGCAGGCCGAAGGCATCCCGACTCGAGTGGTGAGCTTTCCGTCGTGGGAGCTGTTCGATCGCCAGCCCAAGGAATACCGCGACAGCGTGCTGCCACCGGCCATCCGCGCTCGCCTCGCGGTCGAAGCGGCAACTCCGATGGGCTGGCAGCGCTACGTCGGCCTCGAGGGCGATGTGCTCGGGCAGGAAGGGTACGGGGCCTCGGCTCCCGCTGCGGATCTTGCGATCCATTTCGGCTATACCCCGGAGAACGTCGTTGCTCGATTGAAGAGGTTGCTCGCCGGCTAGGCTGCGGGAGGCGGGCATTTCAGGTGCCAGAAGGGCGCTTGGAAGCGGTTTTGGTCCGGAATGAGTTGATTCCGGACCCCAAACGACTGGCACAGCCCCTGCTTGACTCTCCAATCGAACCAAGGGACAGCCATGACTCGAATTCCACTCGTCTCCGGCGTTGCCGCCCTCGTACTCACCGTCGCGACGGTGTTGCCGCTCGCCGCAGCGGAGACCCCACCGCCGATCTGGGATCTCAATCTCGGGCTTGCCTATCTGGCGACCACCGGCAACTCGAAAACCTCGTCGCTCGGCCTCGACTCGGCCTATGTTCACAACTGGCGGGTGTGGAAGTTGGAGGCCGGAGCCCTCGCGCGACGGAGCGACGAGAACGGCGCTCTCACCAGCGAACGGTACTCCGGAACCGTGCGCGGCACCCGCGCGCTGACCTCGACGCTGGGCCTCACCGCCGGCTTGCTCGGGGAGCGCGACCGCTTCTCGGGCCTTGATCTACGAGGGGTTGTCGATCTCGGCCTGCGTTGGACGCCGATCAATACCGACCGCTATACGGTCGAAGGCACCCCCGGCCTGACCTACAACCACGAGGAATTCGTGATTGCGGGGCTCGTCAACGACGACTATCTCGGTGGCCTGCTCGGAGCGCGCGCCACGGCCAAGCTTTCGCCGAGCAGCAGCGCCTTCGCCGAGGCGCAGTACATCCCTGACTTCGAGCATTCGCGCAACTACCGGATGAACGGCAAGCTCGGCGCACAGGCCAATCTGACCTCGCTCCTCGCGCTCAAGGCGGCGTACGAAGTGCGCTACACCAACGAGCCTGTACCGGGCTTCGGCAAGACCGACACGGCGGCGACGGTGTCGCTCGTCTTCCACGCCGTTCGGCCAGCGCCGGCGCCCGCGCCTTGAAAGGTGGGGGCAAACCCGCTAGTATTCAACGCCACGGACGGGCCCGTTCGGGGGGCCTGTCTCATACTGCCTCAAACGCAAGGGTTGAAATTCCCGAAGGTTGGGCATAGTTTCATTTGACCCATTCCCATGAACGCAGGTTTGGAGGAAAGGAGATTTGCAATGCGTAGGACCAATTTGTTTGCAGTCGCTGCAGTCCTCTCGGTGGGGCTGATCGCGGCTGGGTGCGCTAAGCCGCCCCAGCAGGAGCTGGACGGAGTGAAGGCCAGCATGGCGGCCGCGGAGGCCGAGTCGGCCAAGTGGGCGCCCGAGGCTTGGGCGAACGTCCAGGCTGCCTCGAACGCCGTGGACGCTGAAGTCCAGGCTCAGGCTGGTAAGTTCGCTCTGCTCCGCTCCTACAACAAGACCAAGGAACTCGTCGCGGCTGAGACCAAGGCGATCGAAGACGCCAAGACCGCTTCCGTCGCTGGCAAGGAAAAGGCCAAGAGCGATGCCACCGCTGCCGTACAGGCTGCCAAGGACTCCCTCAAGGCTGCTTCCGACGCGCTGACCGCGATCGACGGCTGCAAGAAGAAGCCCAAGGAGTTCAAGAAGGACTTCGAGGCGATGAAGGCCAAGTATGACGGCCTGAACGCGCAGGCCGCGAGCCTCGATTCGGCGATGACCAGCGAGGACTACAACGGTGCCAAGACCGCGGCCGACGCCCTCAAGGGCCAGGTCGACGCGATGACCGCCGATGTCGCCGCTGCCAAAGCCAAGATCAAGTGCTAACAGCTCCACCCCGTAGCACCCGACCGGCGGCGTTCACTCGCCGCCGGTCGCTTCTTTTGCGGGCCTTCGGTCTATTGGCTCTCGGGCTGATCTGGAACGCCTGCGAGGAACCCCGCACGGCCAATTTGAAAAGCGTCCGCGAGGCGGCCCGTAAGTCGGTCAGGATCGCGCGCGAACGCTTCCCTCAAAACGCCCGCCTCGTCGAACGCCTGGTCGCCGACGCCGAGCACATCACCGCCATCGAAACAGCCGCATCGGCCTGGGATCGCGATCCCGACCGCGTCGCGGCAGCCTGGGAGCGCGTCGCCCGCACCGCCTGGACGACCGCCAGAGACGCCAAGGCGGCAGATCTAGCGGATCTAGACCGCTGGACCCAGCTCTCGACCGGACTCACCGAAGACCTCGACTCCGCCACGCAAGAGCTCAAGGAAGGCGCCGGTCTGGACCGACGCGAGGGCATCGCCCTGCAGCGAGCGCTTTTCCAGGGCGAGGTCGCCAAGCGCGAGGCCAAGGCCGGCCGCTACGGCAAGGCCGCCACCGCCGCCGATCTCTCGCGCCAAGCCGCAGCGGTCGTTCACGACGGCTCGACCAGCCTGCACTCGCGCTTCGACGACCGCCGGCTGCTGCGCCAGTGGCGCGCCTGGGTCGCCGAGACCATCGCCGAGTCGAAGCGCGCCAATGACGCTGCTATCATCGTGGACAAGCTCAACCGGCGGCTCGAGATCTACCACGATGGTCTCAAGTTGGCTTCTTTCGCTGCCGAGCTCGGAGCGAACGGGTTGAGACCCAAGCTGCACTCTGGCGACAAGGCGACCCCCGAAGGGCGCTACCGGGTGACTCAGGTGCGCTCGAATGGCGCCACCAACTTCTACAAGGCCCTGTTGATCAGCTATCCCAACTCCGACGACCTGGTGCGATTCCGCAAGGCGCAGCGCACGGGCCTGATTCCGCAGCGCGCCGGCATCGGTAGCCTGATCGAAATTCACGGCAGCGGTGGCCAGGGCCAGGATTGGACGGATGGCTGCGTGGCGCTGCGCAACCGGGATATGGACGCGCTCTTCAAGCACGTGCGCATCGGCATGCCGGTGACCATCGTGGGGACTTTCTAGATGTCGCTACCGATCCCGGGAAACTCGACTGTCGCGCCCGCCGTCGACTGGCGGCGCCGCGGACGCGCAATGCTGCGTCTGCTGACGGTACTCGCAGTGCTGGCGCTCTGCGCGGCTTCGGCTCTCGCCCTGCTCGGCGGCGCGTACAAGGCGCGACCGCTCTCGGCGTCGAAGATCGACACCGGCTCGCCAACCGCCAAGAAGGCCGCGGCCGCCGTCGAGACCATGCAACCCAAGGGGGTCTACGTGGTGATCGACACCTACCGCAATCACTTGAAGATCTACAAGGACGGCGAGCTGCTGCGCGACGCGCAGTGCTCGACCGGCAGCGGAACGTTGCTCAAGGATCCGCGCGACGGCAAGCAGTGGGTCTTCGATACGCCGATCGGCGAGCGCGTCATTCAGCGCAAGGTGAAGGACCCGATCTGGGCGAAGCCCGACTGGGCGTTCATCGAAGAGGGCTATCTGCCGCCGAAGAGCGCCAGCGAGCGCTTCGACGACTTCTCGCTCGGCAAGTTCGCGCTCTATATGGGCGACGGCTACATCATCCACGGCACCATCTTCCAGTCCTTGATCGGCCAGCGGGTCACGCACGGCTGTGTGCGTCTGCGGGATGGCGATCTCGAGTGGGTCTACAAGACCGTGCCCTCCGGCGCCAAGGTCTACATCTACTAGGGCGGACCCCCCCGGTGACACTCGATCGACTTCGCGCCCTGCTCGGGCTTGGCCTATGCTGTCTCTGGTTTTCTGCCGCGTCACTCGAGGCGCAGACCGGCTCGGCAGCCGGCGGCGAGAACGGCGCGAGCGAGCCGCTGCCTGCTCCCGTACCGAAGCCACGGACGGCCAAGAAGAAGCCGGTCGTGAAAGCCGGGCTGATCGCGCGCGACGCCTCGTTCGCGGAGATGGAAGCGGCGATCGTGAGCGGCACCGGCCTCTACGTGATGCTCGATCCCCTGCACAAGGTGCTGGAAGTACGCTCACGCGGGCTGGTGCTCGATCGCGTGCACCTTTCCGGCATCGAGTTCCTTTCCCACTCGCCGATCTTCGGCGGCGGCGCCGACGCTGTCCCTAGTCTGCCCGCAACTTGGGTCGTGGCGGAGGACGCAAGCGATTTCGAGCGCGAGGTCATCGCGCCCGACACGCTGCGCTCCTACGTGCCCGAGGACCAGCGCACGGCGGTCGACGAGGCCAGGAATCCGAAAGTGATCGCAGCGCACGAAGAGGGCGCCCTGCCGCCGTCTACGTACCAGGTGAAGCTCACCAACGGCTGGGCGCTGGCGGTTCTCGACCAGGCCCCCAAGACTAGTTTCTTCGCGCGCTTCGACGAGGCGTTGAAAGAAGGCTGGAAGCGCCTGCGCGGCGTGAAGGGCGAGCACCCCCCAATGCTCGCGGTCGCCATGTCTGGCGAGGACGCGCAACGTATCCACCACTTGTTCCGGGCCGAACTGCCGGTCTTGATCGCCCCCGGCAAGGGCTGATGCACCCTAGCCGGCCGGCAGCAGGAATGCCGACAACTCAGAAATCAGCGCGGTTCGGAAAGTGCGGGAGAACACCGTGAAGTGCTTCGGCTTTTCTCCGGCAGCGCCGCGCTCCTCGGCACGCCGACCGAAGTCGCGCACTTCCGTGATCTTGGCCTGTCTGTAGAAGCGCGAGAAGTGCTCGACCGCGCGTCGCGGTGCGTAGAAGTCATCGCCCACCACCGCGTAGGCACGCAAGCGGCCTCGGAACGCCTCGAAACCGTTGGGGCCGCTCGAGCGCTGCGCGAAATCCGGTCGACGCCCCCAGTGCGCCCACTCGCGAGCCACTCCGGGCGGCAGGGATTCACCGCCGCCGAGCACCCAACCCGGCAGATAGCCGAAGACCGCCACGGCGGCGGGCAGGATCGCGAACCAGAAGGTCGTGATCGCGAGGCGCTCCGGCCAGGGCCACAATCGCCAATACCCTGATTGCGAGGCCACGCTGACGATCGAGTCCAGGCGTTCTGCGCTCGGGGCCAGACCCGGTAGCCAACCCCCAGCGCTGTGCCCGAGCAGATGCAACGGCGCGCCCGAAACTCGCGCGCCCAGCCAGTCGATCGCACCGTCGATGTCGACCGCACCCCAGTCGCTCATGCG
This sequence comes from Acidobacteriota bacterium, assembly GCA_039933785.1. Taxonomy (GTDB): domain Bacteria; phylum Acidobacteriota; class Thermoanaerobaculia; order Multivoradales; family JAGPDF01; genus JBDTNL01. The sequence continues at coordinate 16,240 of JBDTNL010000041.1, read as the reverse complement.
GGCGGTCTCGCGGCGTGCCGGCACGATCTTCGACGTCGCCAATCCGCGATAGTCGAACCGCAACACCGCGAGTCCGCGCTCAGCCAGGGCCGCCGCCGTGCCGGCGTAGAAGCGATGCGGCACGCCGTTCGCGCCGGCAATCAGAAGTGCGGCTCGCGGCTGGCCCTCGGGCAAGCTCAGCGCACCGCCCAACAGGCGGCCGTCGCGCGCGGTGATCTGAACGACTTCTTCTCTCATCCAACGATGCTATCCGGGAGAAGCAGGCGGCGCAGGATGCAAGCGCCGTTCCCCGGCACGCTCAGTCCTCGCCGTAGAGGACTTCGAACGTGCGCACCCGCCGCGCCGCGATCCAGAGCAGCAGCGAGGCGAGCGCCAACAGGCCCACGATCGCGATCCACGGCGCTACCGGATCGGCGGGAAACGCCAGCGGGCCGTCGCTGATTTGTACCGGAAATAACGACTGCAGGTAGTAGACGACGCTGAACTTCTTGAGCAACGGCGGCAAAATGAAATTGATCGTCTCCCACCCCAAGACAGCGGCGGCGGGCAGCATCGGGTTGCGGAAAAAGAGCCCGAGCGTAAGAAAGACCGCGCCGTAGCCCACGCAGGCGAGAACGGTGATGCCGAAATAGATCAGCGCTTGCCCAAGGCCCGGCCCGTGCCAAAGGTACTCGCGCCCCTGCGCCCCGGTTGGCAGATAGGTCAGCCAATAGCCAACGAGCGTGGTCGTGCCGAAGGTCAGAACCGCCGCCAGCAGGCCAGCGAGGTACTTGCCGACCATCAGCACCTGTCGACGGATCGGCGCCAGGAAGTAGAAGTGCAGGCTGCGCTGCAAGACTTCACCGCGAAACAGGTGCGTAAAGATCGCGACGCAGCCGAAGAACACCACTCCGCGAATCAGGAAGCCGAAGATCTGAGCGAACGTCTGGGTGTCCTCGATCAGCCCTGGCGTATGCCCCTGGAGCGGCATGATCACAGCACGCAAGACGAGCAGCGCAAGCGGCAGCAGGCACAGCAAACCGATGAGAATGGCGCCGCCGCGGAGGAACGTCTTGCGGATCTCCAACCCGAGAATGGCGCCGATCTGACGGCGCCAGAGGGGAAATCCGTTCAGCAACGCGGAGGATGCGGGCTGGAAGGTGTCGGTCGTCATGGTCAGGCCTGCTCCTCGTCCCCGATCAGGTATTCGTACACCGCGTGGACGTCTTCGTCGGCCGGTGCCACCGCCTCGATACCGAGCTCACCCTCGACCGCCGCTCGGTTGAGCAAAGCGTAGAAACCATCGGCATCGCGCGTGCGCACGAACAGACCGCGGTGATCGTCGTGGATCTTCACCTCTACCGCGTGGTCCTGCTCGAAGATCCGGGCCGCGAGGCGCGAGGGCTCGGCACAGCGCACCAGGATCTGCAACGGGCGCTGCTCCTCCATCTCGCCGCGCACACCGGAAATCGCGCCCTCGGCGACGACGTAGCCGCCGGTCATCATCACGATGCGATCGGACAGCAGGTCCACCTCGTGCAGGATGTGACTCGACAGCACCACGTGGAGGCCCTCCGCGGCGAGGGCGCGGAAGAGGGAGATCACTTCCGCCCGGGCCAGTGGATCGAGGCCGTTGAGGGGCTCGTCGAGCAGCAGCACGCGCGGCTGATGGCAGATGGCCTGCGCCAGTTTGATGCGTTGGCGCATGCCCTTGCTGTAGCCCGCGATCCGGCGTCCGGCGGCGGCGGTCATGCCGACACGCTCGATCGACGCCTCGGCCAATCGCCGGGCATCGCGTTGGGTATGCCCGTGGAGCCTCAGGTAGAGAGTGACGAATTCGTAGCCGTTCAAGCCCCGGGGGAAGGTGTCCCACTGCGAGCAATAGCCGACCAGCCGGAACAGCGTCTCGGGGTCCGCGGCCTCGACGCCGAGAACGCGCACCGTGCCACGCGACGGCCGCAGCAATCCAGTCGCGAGATTCATCAGCGTGGTTTTGCCGGAACCGTTCGGGCCCACGAGGCTGGTGATGCCCGAGGCGATCGTTAGGTTCACCCGGTTGACGCCCAGCACCTCGCCGTAGAACTTCGAGACGCCCTCGAAGGCGATGAGCTGCTCATCGACGCCGTTCATCGGACGACCTCGGTCGCCCGCACGCGGCGCGAGAGCAGAATCAGACTGATCGTCGCGAAGCCGAGCAGGCCCATCCACGCGGCCCAGACCGGGAGCCGCTCCGGCAGCGGCACGCCGAAGAGATCGGCGCCCACGATGCGGAGCAGCATGCCGGGGCTGAGGAGGAAGCCCCACGAGGTGCGGAAGATGCCCCAAACCGCGGCGCCGATTCCAGCACCGACTGCCGAGATGCCGAAGAGCAGCGCCGTCGCAACAGGTCGCCAACGGATCCAGGCCGAGATGGCGAGAGCCAGCAACGACGTGACCAGCACCCACAGCAGTCCACCCGCCAGCATCGCGCCCGCGAAGCGCAGGTTCGCGATGCCCCAACCGGCGCCCGCCATGAACGATTGCAGCCCGAAGAGCAGCAGACCCGGCACCCAGGTGATCGCCGAGAGCAGGATCGCCAGCGACGAGAACTTTCCGATCACGTACTCGGAGCGCGAGAACGGCCGCCCGAAGTAGAGCGGCAACGCGTTGTGCGCCAAGTCGGGCGCCACGAGAGCCGGTCCGATGAACGCCGAGAAAACGAAACCCATGCCGGTCTGAACGGCCAGAAACAGCGCGAAGAAGCGGCCATCGATGGGCAGGGAGCGTTCGAGGTTCTCCGCTTGAATGCCGAGGAAGGCGAGGGCTCCCAGGTTGTAGCGCAGATAGATCAGTACCGCGAAGACCAGCGGCACCAGGCAACAGAGGCCGTAGTACGCGGTGAGAATTCGCGAGCGGAAGAGATCGCCCCAGGCGAAGCGTGGCAGCACCAGGAAGCGCCAGCGCTCGGGAGTGAGCTCGCCCTTGTAGCCGTGCCAGGCGCGGTCAACTACCGCCATTCGGAGCCTCCATCGCCTTCAAGAAAATGTCCTCCAGAGTGTCGCGCCGGTACGACAAGCGGCGGATTTCTGTCTCCGCGCTCGCCGCCACCTTGTACAAGTCGCGCACTTCGACGCCCTCGGGGAGCACCAACTTCACCCGCCGTCCGAGCACCGCGGTCTCGCAGCCGAGCTTGGCCGCAGCCTCCGCGAAGCGCGCGTTCTCGCCCGAGGTCTCGAGATCGAGGAAACGCCGGTTGGTCCGGCGTTCCTCGGCCAGGTTGCAAGACAGCGCCAAGCGGCCTTCCTTCAAGACCATCACGTCTTCGCAGCATTCCTCGACATCGCGCAACAGGTGCGACGAGAGGATGATCCGCACCTCGCCCTGACGGCCGATGTCACGGATGAGCTTGATCATGCGACGGCGCGCCGGCGGATCGAGGCCGTTGGTGGGCTCGTCGAGTAAGAGCAGCTGCGGGCCGTGCACGATCGCCTGCGCAAGCTTCACCAGCTGGCGCATGCCCAACGAGTAGCTCGCAATCGGCCGATACCGCGCCTCGCCGAGACCGACGTAGAACATGGCTTCGTGCGCGCGCTCGAGCGCCGCCTCCGGCGGCAAACCAGAGAGTTCGGCCATGTAGCGCACGAAGCGCACGCCGCTCATCCCGGCGATGAAGCTGTCGCCCTCGGGCATGTAGCCGATCAGTGCGCGAACTTCTTTGGGTTCGGCTGTGACCTCGTGACCGAGGACGCGGATGGTGCCCGCCGCCGGCTTGTGGAAGCCGAGAATAGTGTGCAGCAGGGTGGTCTTGCCGGCGCCATTCGGGCCCAGCAAACCGATGGTGCGGCCAGTGAGCGCGGCATCGATTCCACGTAACACCGGACGCCCGCCTAGACGCACCTCGAGCCCGCGCACTTCGATCGCGGGCTCGAGGCTGCCGGAGGCAGCTGAACTGGCCGTCGCCGGCTGCAAGGCTTCGTTCATGGAGCGACGGGCTGGAGCGTAGCCGACTTCGAGGCTGCGGGGGCGCTCGAGGTCGAGGGTCCAGCGCGATGCGGCAGACGATGTCCCGCTCCGTGATCGAGGATCGAGCCCAGACCCATCAGCGTGCCCAGGTTGAGCCCCATGACCCCGGTGCCGCGCGTCGCCGCCACGATGCGATCGTCCTCACCGTACGCGTACGCGAGACTCGCAGGCGCATCGGCGGCGAGAGCTTGGAGCGCCTTCTGCTGATCCGCGGAAAGCGCACCCGACCCACCGAGCAGGCCAAGCACCGGCGAGAGCGCCGAGCCCAGATTCTGGAAGACCAGAGCCGAGAAGTTCGACTGGCCGCCCTGAGGCAACAGCGCGGTGAAATCAGGCGCGCCGGTGATCGAGTAGCCGGCCGAGCGCGACTGTAGCGCCTTGTCCACCAGCGACCGACTGGGACCGGCGATGAGGTAGCCGTCGGAGTACAAGTAGTGCACCGTCAAGCCGGAGGCCGGCAGGGTCAGCGCGTACCCAGGCCGTCCGCTGGTCGTCTCGGGCTCGATGCGGCCAGGCTGCTTGCCATCCTTCACCGCTTCTTGATTGACCCGCTCGAGCAGATGCTCGATGGCGGTCTGCAACCGGTCGGCGTCGTAGACCTCGACGATCAGCTTCCACGACGGCACCGGCAACATCGGGCCATCGACCGCGAAGGCGAACTCGCCGCCCAGGGGCTCGGCCAGATCGTGCTTCAAGTCGATGCCCTCGCGGGCCTCGATCTCGGCCTTGTGCTGCGCAAAGGTCGGATCGTTCGCTTCGGCGATTCCGAACAGGTCGTCCACCATCGCGGCCGGGGTCTTCACCACGAACGCCGCGGCGAAGTTGGCCTCGGGCGAGATGAAGTCGAGACTGCCCATCGGCGCCGGAGCCGCCAGCCAGGCGGCCACACCACGGCGCGGACCATCGAACGACAGCACGGCGCGATTTTCGACCATGCCGCCCGGCGCATCGGTCTTGCGCTCGGCGATCAGGTAGCGCGCGTCGGCGAAGCCGGAGCGCTGCAACGTCGCTTCCGAGCGCCCGTTTTGGCGAGCCCGCGCCGCCGCCGTCCCCAGGATGTGGTCAAGGTCGACCGCCGCCAGCCAGGAGACGCCCTCGGAGTAGGCCTGCGCCAGACTCGCGTGGAAGGGTTCGGAAGTGAACGGGTTCGCTGCCCCGTGACGCACGCCCTGCAACACACGTAGCCGCGTCATGTCGAGGCTCGCGGCGAGCACGTCGCCATCCGACCAGAGCAGCATCTGATGCTCGGCGCTCGCGGTCTCGGTATTCGGGTCGTGGACGATACGTAACGGCGTTTCGTGTGCCCCGTGGGCCTCGGCCTCGGCGTTCAACCGCGCCACTTCCTGCTCGAGAAATGCCGGCAGGCCGGCCGCGTTCGCGACCTCGGCCAACACCAGCATCGTGCCGGCCTCGGAACCCGGCGCCACCGTCTGCGTGCCCGCCGGCGGAATCTGCATCGAAACCGCAACCTCTTCGCCCAGATACGAGCCGAAGTCGCGTAGATGCGTGATCAGGTCGTCGAGGTTCTGCTCCTGGCCCGAAGCACCCATGTGCTCGGCCCACCAGGCCTGCAGCTCGGGGTTTTCAGCTAAGCGCTGGCGCAGCATCTCGCGCGCCTGCGCCAAGTCGCCCGATACATTCGGCAGGGCGATGTAGATCGCCGTGCCCGACGGCATCAGATCGAGCCGCGCGGTCGACGTGCGCGCCTCGTGCGCGTCGATCGCTTGCGTCAAGTCACGCGACAGGCCCTGGAGCTCCTTCACTACCGCGAGGTAGCGCACCGAGTCCTTGCTCCACGAGACCTCGTCGGCGAGCGGCACGGAGCGCAAGCTCGCGTGGGTCGCGTATTGCTGACCCGGCATCAGTGTGCTCGTGCTCCGGCCCTGCGCGATTCGCACCTCACCTTGGAGCACCGCGACCCGCGAACCTTTGGTGCCGCGGTTCACCGAGAACACGGTGCCGACCACCGACACCACGCAGTCGTCGGTAGCGACGAAGAGGTGCTTGCCGGAGGACTGGTGCGCCGCCTGCACGATGATGTTGCCGCGACGCAGCTGGATCGTCGTGCCCTCGGAGCGATGCGAGAAGGCGATCTCGGAGCGCTCGCGCATCTCGACCAGCGAGCCGTCCGAGAGCTTGACCACCGCGCCCGAGTCCTTGGCCGTGCGCACACCGTCTGACGTTTCGAGCACCGCGCCGACCACCAGCGGCCGCGCGCTGTTTTCGTCGACCGCGAACAATTCACCCTGCACCGATTGCACCGCGGCGAGCGCTGCGCCGCCGGCGCCCATCCGGTCACGCAAAGCGAGATAGCCGCCGAGCCCGACCGCGGCTGCCAGCATCGCGGCGATGCCCCAACGGGCCGATCCATAAAAAGGATTCCCGAAACGCGAGCTGCCGCGCTCGGGGGCCGCAGCAGCCGGCAGGGTCAATCCAGAACGCGCCGCTTGCATGGCGCGCCGGCAGGGGACGCACTCGCGGGTGTGGTCCTGGACCAGCAAACCCCGAGCGCTCGAGAGCTCGCCGCGCAGGTACGCGGGCAACAAGGCCTGGATGTCGGCGCAGCCGCGAATCTGAGTCGTCGCCGCGGCCTGTACTTCGTCCGGAGCCGCGGCCTGACGGGCAATGCGCTCCCAGGCGCGCGCCCCGGCTGCAGCCACGGTTTCGTCGTCGGCGCGCTCGCGGCGGATCGCGGTCGCTGCCAGTGCCAACAGGGTTTCTTCGTCCAGCCGGTCGTTACGATCGTTGCGATCAAAAGTGCTCATCGTCAGTCTCCCAGGAGCGGCCGGATTTCCTTGCGGAGCCGACCACGGGTGCGGTGCAGGGTAACCGCGATCACCGCCTGCGAGGTGCCTAGCAGGCCGGCGATCTGCGGGTTGCTCATGCCTTCGAGGTAGCGCAGCGCGAAGACTTCGGCGGCTCGTCCGCCGAGACCCGCCACGGCGCGGCGGAGCCAGTCTCGAAGCTCGCGGTCGCGCATGGCGCCCTCGGGCCCTCGGCGGCTGCTGTCGGCCCGATCGGCGATCGAGTTCTCGAACGGAACCTGACGCGAACGGGCGCGCGCCCGGACTAGATCGAGCGCCGCGTTCACCGCCGAACGATGCAGGTACCCTTCCGGATTGGGCTGCAATCGGTCGACCCCGATTCCACCGCCCTCGCGCTTCAGCAGTCGCAGAAATACGGTCTGAAGCACGTCCTCGGCATCACTGGAGCTGCCGGTGATCCGATACGCCGCCTGAAAAACCAGGCCATGGTGCCTCTGGAACAGGTCTTCGAGGTCTCGTGGCGGCGCTTTGGCGGCGGCCGGGGTCGGGGTCTGGGGCGGGGTCTGGGGGTGGCTTGCGGGTTCCACGCTGGCTTCCTCCTCGTTCACTTCACCCTCCTCAACGCTCCTGGGAGGAGCTTCTTAACGCCTCCTGAAGGGGACCTACGGCGAGCGGGACGGCAGGGTTTCGCGGCTATGCTGCCAGTATGGCCGAGACCACCAAACGCCACCCTTTTCTCACCTTTCTCCTGCTCGTGGGCCTCTTGGCGCTCGCGATTCGACTCCTCTACGGCGGGCGAGGCAGCGACTTCCCCGATCGCTCGGGCGAACCTCGGCTGACCGGCGAGGCGATGGAACAGGTCGCGGCGCTCGACGAGCCGCCGGGCAACATCGCGGTTTCCGCACAGGGCAGGATCTTCTTCACCTTCCACCCCGAGGCGCGGCCCGAGAGCACCAAGGTCGCCGAGTTGGTCAACGGGAAACCCGTCCCCTATCCCGACGTCATGGCGCAGTCTGACTTCGTGACCCCGCTCGGCACTCGGATCGATCGGCAGGGGCGGCTCTGGGTCATCGATCCGGGATTCCATGGCGTGAAGCACGCGCGCCTGTACGCCTTCGATCTGGCGACGAACAAGCTCCTGCTGCGCCACGAGTTTTCCAGTGCCGACGCCGGTATCGGTTCGTTCTTCAACGATTTCCAGGTTTCGCCCGACGGTCGCACGGTGTACATCGCCGACATCAACATCTTCGGGAAGCGGCCGGCCCTAGTGGTGTTCGACGTCGCCACCGGGAGCGCGCGGAGACTGCTCCAGGGACAACCCTCGGTCACCGCCGGCGACTGGCTCATCCGCGCGCCCGGCCGCGACATGCTGCTGCTCGGCGGCCTGCTCGCGTTGCGCCCTGGGCTGGACTCGATCGCGCTCGACGCCAACGGCGAGTGGCTCTACTACGGCGCGATGTGCAACGAGAATCTCTTCCGCATCAAGACTCGGGATCTGCTGGACCAAGGGCTCACCGCCGAGCAACTCGGCCAGCGCGTCGAACTCTACGCCGCGAAGCCGCAGACCGACGGGCTCAGCATGGATCTCGACGGCAACGTCTATTTGACCGACCCCGAGCATCGCGGCGTCGCGGTGCTCGGCACCGATCGGAAGCTCTCGACACTGATCAAGGATCCTCGCATCCGATGGGCCGATGGGCTGTCGTTCGGACCCGAGGGTTGGCTGTACATCGCCGACAGCGCCATCCAAGATCACCTGTTCAAGAGCAAGGCTTACATCCGAGCCCACGCGCCGTACTTCCTCTGGCGCGTGAAGCCGGGGCCGGCGGGAACGCCGGGACAGTAGCTGCGGGGCTCGTCAGGCCGGCAACATCTCGAATCCGCAGTCGCCAAAGTCGCGGTCGAAGGTGAACCCCGACGAGCGTGTCAGCCGGATCGGATCCGAAAGGCAGGGCTTCCGAAGCAGAGGTTCTCCCGAGGTACAGGGCCACCGCCTCGCGGACCACTTCGGCCATGGGGATGCCCCTCGGCGCCCCCTGCCGGCCCGACGTATACTCTTTCCTCTATGCGTCGAGTCCTCTCGGTCGTCTGTATCGGAACACTTGCGCTTTCAGTAGCCGTGCACGCCGTTCCACCGAGCCCGTACCCGCCTACTGACATGCCGGTCTCGCCCCTGTTTCCAGCCGACAACTGGTGGAACTTGGACGTTCACGCAGTCACCGCGGACGCGGCCCAAACCACCCTTTTCCTGGCGTTCGTCTCCGGCAACGCCGGCCGGCAGCTTCATCCAGATTTCGGCGGCGACGTCGACCCGGGCAACAGCCCCGACGTCTATGGTTTTGTCTATTTCACAGTGCCCGGAACTCAGCCTCGTGTGACGGTCACATTCCCCGACTCGAACTATGACCAGGAAAGCGACCATGGCTGGCCCGGCGTACCCGCCGGCTATCCGATTCCCCCCGCGGCTATCGACGGCGTCCATTGGGTCGAAACGGGGAACCCCGCGAACCAGGTGCCCGTCGGGCCGGACCACAACGGCGACCGGCACATGCTCATCGTCGACAAGGACAACCGGCTGCTCTATGAGCTTTACCACGCGCGCTACAACACGACTCTTCATCGTTGGGAGACCAGCTCGGTAGACAATGCCGGAGATCCAGATCCGTCCGGCTCGGGTGCGATCTTTCCCTTGGACAGCAATTTCCGCCGCCCCGATACCTGGACCAGTGCCGACGCCGGTGGGCTGGCGATCCTTCCCGGCCTGGTGCGCTACGACGAAGCGTATGGAACCCAACCGATCAAGCACGCGCTCCGCGTCACCCTGCATGGCTCGAACGGCTACGTGTGGCCAGCCTCACATGCCGCGGGAAGCAACTCCGCCGCGCTGCCCATGGGCGCCCGGCTACGCCTGAAGGCCGCGGTCAACCCGATCTTCCCTGGGGGCACAGCTCAGGTCGACAAGGACGCCGTCAATCGGATCGTGCAAGCGATGAAAACGTATGGCCTGATCATGGCCGACAACGGGAGCGACATGTACATCTCCGGCGTCTACGACGCACGTTGGGACAACGGCATCCTGAACCCCGCGTTCGGCAGCCTCCACGCCGGCGATTTCGAAGTGTTGCCGCTCGGATGGAAACCAACCGAACCCGCCCCCGGCGGCCCATACCTCTTCTATCCGCTTACTCCTTGCCGCCTGATGGACACTCGCAATGCGCCCGGACTGCTTGGCGCTCCCAAACTTACGGCGAACGTGCCGCGCTCAATCCCGAGCACGGTTACCTGCGGCATCCCAACGGATGCGCAGGCTCTTTCCGTCAACGTCACCGCAGTGACACCTCCAGCCACGGGGTCGTTGCGTCTCTATCCGGGCAACTTCACCACCATCCCGAACACCAGTGCGCTCAGCTTCAGCGCCGGCAAGACGCGGGCGAACAACGCGATCGTGGCTCTGGCGACCGGAGGTAGCGGCACCATCGCCGCGGTGAGCTCGATCACCGGGCTCGACGTGGTGATCGACGTCAATGGCTACTTCAAGTAGGCCCTTCGCAGCCGCCGTGCTTGGGGCATTCGCCTGCGCCGGCATGGCGCTGGCGCAACCCGGAGCACCCTTGCCGCAGCTCTTCCCGGCCGACAACTGGTGGAACGTCGACGTCAGCCAGGCGCCGCTCGACCCGCAAGGCGCCGGGTTTCTCTCGTTCATTGGCACCGGCCGCGGCATGCACCCTGACTTCGGCGGCGACGTCGATCCGAGCGACCCGAGCAACCCGGGGGTCTACGGCATGATCTGGGTGGTCGTGCCGGGCACTCAGCCACTGGTGCCGGTGACCTTCGACTATGACGACGAGAGCGACAACGGCGCGCCGGGGCGTCCAGCGGGATATCCGATCCCGCCGCAAGCCATCACCGGGCCACGCTGGATCGAAGGCGGTCACCCTGGCAACGACGATCAAGGCAATGATCAACACCTCCTGCTAGTCGATCGCGATCACAGACTACTGTTCGAGACCTGGCAGACGCGCTACAACCCCAGCCGGCAGCGTTGGGAAGCGGGCTCGGGAGCGGTCTTCGACCTGGCGAGCAATGCCCGGCGCACCGAGGGCTGGACGAGCGCCGACGCTGCCGGCCTCGCGATCCTCCCCGGCCTGGTGCGCTACGACGAGGCGACCAGCGGCCAGCCCATTCGCCACGCGTTCCGCTTCACGGTGCGGGACACGCGCTCGGCACATGTCTTCCCGGCTTCACACACCGCCTGCAACGACTGCCCGGCACAAGCGCCACCCATGGGAACGCGGCTTCGCCTCAAGGCGGGTGTCGACCTTTCGCGGTTCCCGCCCTACATCCAGCGCATCTTCCAGGCGATGAAGACGTACGGACTGATCCTGGCGGACAACGGCTCAGACATGTACATCTCGGGTGCCTACGACCCGCACTGGAACAACGACGAGCTCAATCCCGCGTTTGGCAGCCTGAAGGCGGGAGACTTCGAGGTCGTGCAGCTGGGATGGAAGCCCTCCGGCGGCGGTGGCGGTGGCAGCCAAGCGCCGAACGCACCGTCCGGGCTCACCGCCGCGGCCAGCACATCGCGGCGGATCCGTCTCACTTGGCTCGACAAGTCGAACAACGAGATCTCGTTCCGCATCGAGATGCGCCGGGGTAGCGGTGCGTTCACCGAGATTCGCACCCTGCCGGCGAACACCACCTCCTTCGTCGTGCCTGGCCTGACGCCCAACACGCGGTACACCTTCCGGATGCGGGCGAAGGGCAGTCCCGCCTACTCGGCGTATTCGAATCGCGCGACCGCGACGACGCTTCGCTGAGGGACGCTGCTCCTCCCGAGCAGCTCCGGAGTCCTGTTCTTACCTGAAGCCGCTCCGCCCGAACCCTCTGCCGCACCTCGGTGCAGCCAAGCAGCCGGCGAACGGATCTGCGGCCACAGAATCCGCCCGGTGCTTCTCAGCTTGCTTGGCTATGATTGACGCCCCATTCCCAAGGACACGATGACCGAGACTTCCGCCATCACGGCGCCCAACTCAGAGCCCGCAGTCGAGACCCGAGGGCTGCGCCGCCTCTTCGGCGATCACGTCGCCGTCGACGGGCTCGACATTTCTGTTCCGCGCCGCAGTTTCTATGGCTTCCTCGGACCGAATGGCGCGGGCAAGTCGACGACCATCAAGTGTCTCACCGGGCTGCTCGCCCCTTCCGCGGGGGAACTGCGCATTCTGGGGCTCGACGCCGTACGCGACGAACTCGAGATCAAGCGCCGTATCGGAGTCGTCCCTGAGGACCTGGCACTCTTCGCACGCTTGACCGGCGGCGAGCATCTGGCCCTGGTCGGGCGCGTACACGGTCTCTCTGTCGCCCAGCTGGCGGAGCGCTCCGCCGAACTGCTCGTCTTGTTCGACCTCGAATCTGCCGCCGCGGTGCCGACCTCGGACTATTCGCACGGTATGAAGAAGAAGCTCGCGCTCGCCTTGGCTCTACTCCCCGCACCGCAGCTGCTCTTCCTGGACGAGCCGTTCGAGGGCGTGGATGCGGTGGCGGCGCAGCAGATCAAGTCTCTGCTCACCGGCTTCGTCGCCCACGGTGGCACGGTCTTTCTCACCAGCCACGTGCTCGAGATCGTCGAGCGCCTCTGCGATCACGTCGGCATCATCGCCGCCGGCAGACTGGTGGCGCAGGGTCCGCTCGCCGAGCTGCGGGGCGGCGCCGCCACCTTGGAGCAGCGATTCCTCGAGTTGGTCGGAGCGAGCGGGCGTCCCGCCGCCGAGCTCGATTGGCTGCATGCCTGAAGGGTCGGGCATCCCCGCGCCGGGTCCGCTGAGGGGATTTCTGAGCTCCCTGCGGACGCTCGCCTGGTTGCGTTGGCGACTCATCACCGGCGCTCTCGCCCGGCGCAACCGCGGCCGCCTCGAACAGATTTCGAGCACTCTCAGCCTCGTGCTGCGGATCGTTCTCGGCCTGGCGGCTACCGGGTTCGCGGTCGCCTTAACGATCGGAGCGGTCATCGCGGCGCTGCACTATGACCGCCCGGAGGCGCGGAAGTTCTTCGCCCTGGTGAGTGGCTTCTTGTTCAGCTTGGCCTTGGTCTTCACCGCGATTTTCGCCGGCAACAGCGGCACCGGAGAGATGCTGAGCTCTTCGCGCTTGCAGCTTTTGCCCTTGAAGCGCTCCACTCTCCACCGGCTGCAGGTCGCGGCCGCGCTCGGCGATCCGATGGTGCTCGCCTTGGTGCCCGCGCTGGTCGCATTTGGCCTGACATTGTTGGTGCGCGGTCAGTTGGCCGTCGGTGCGGTCGCGCTCGGCGCCGGATTGCTCGTGATGCTCTTCCTCGCCGCCTTCGCTTGCGCGATCGCCGGCGTGCTGCAACTCCTGCTGCGTGGCAGACGCCGGCGCGAAGTCTTCCTCTTGCTGGTCGCTGTCGGGTTCGCGTCGCTGTCTCTGGGACCCTCTTTGCTCGGCCTCCACACCCATACTGCCGGTAAGCCGAGCCCAGACGACGAGCGCGTTCTGCGCCTGCGGTTTCGGACGCTCACCGAGAACGCACCCTGGGCGCCGCCAGTGCTGTATGCGAGGGCCGTAGAGTCCGCTTCGACGGAGGGCCTGGGCGGGGCCGCGCCCGCGCTCCTCGGGTTGGCCCTCTGTGGCGGGCTCGCCTACGCCGTCTCCAGTGCCGCTGCCCGCCGCCTGCATGCTTCTCCGGCAACGAACGCGCGCACGAGCTCCGCCACCGGCGAGGCGCTCGGCCGTCTCCCGTTCCTGTCGTCAGCGGTCGGTACGCTGGCGATGGCGCAGTGGCGCTCGCTCTCCCGCACCACGCTGGCGCGGATGGGGTTCCTGATGACACCGCTCATGACCTTCGTCATCGCCCGGGGCCTGGGCAACATCGCGACGTACGCCGGCCATTGGGCGGCAGCTCCGGCGGCGCTGGCAGCGATCGCCGGACCACTCACCTTGATCGGACTCAACCAGATCGTAGTCAATCAGTTTGCCTTCGACGGCCACGGCCTAGCCCGCCAGGTCCTCTTGCCGGTGTCGGCGACCGAGCTCGTCGCTGCCCGGCGGGCCTCGAGCCTGCTCTTCGCCCTCGGAGTCGGCCTGCCCACTCTCTTCGTTGCTGCCCTCGCCGGACCCCGGGTGTCCCCACTTGTCTTCGTGCTTGTCGCGCTCGGGACGGTCGGTGTCGCGCGAGTCTGCCTGCCCTGCGCGCTGCTGCTCTCGGCCATGCTTCCGAAAACCGTCGACCCCTCGCGTCTTGGGCGAGCAAGCCAGCCGCATCAGGGCGCGGTGTTGCTCTGGATGCCTCTCGTGGCCGCGGTCACCGCGCCGATCTGGCTCGCGGGTTGGCTGTTGTGGTCGCATGCCGGACCCGCCGCGGCGCTTGCCGCTGCTGCGCTTTGGGTGGTGCTCGCCACGCTCATCGCCCGCCCGATGGAGCGCGGCGCGGCGGCCGCGTTCTCGGCTCGACGCGAGGCGCTTCTCCTCGTGGCCAGCGGCCGCTGAGCCGCGACTCCTGTTTGTAGAAAGGCCCTCGCGCCGCGATCGCGAAGCACCCTCGAGAGGGTCGGGCAGTTCCGAAACACCTCCGCACGCATTCACTCAGCGTGGCCCGGTCCTTGCATTTTTGCCTTGCGGGCGCATCGAGCGCTGCCATGCCGAACACAAGAGAGGACTCTTCGATGTCACTCAAAGAACAGGGTCAGAAAACGCAGGTCAAGGGGATCGTCAATCAGATCAAGGGTAAGGCCAATGAAATCGCCGGCGCGGTCAAGGGCGATTCCGGCCAGGAGCTGAAGGGCAAGATCCAGAAGAACCTCGGCAAGCTGCAAGACAAGATCGGACGCGAGGAAGAACGCGCGGCGGTCCGCAAGAACGAGCTGTGACCCCTCCGCGGGCGCCTCGGGTCTGCCACCGAGGGCAGCGACGGGCGCCCGCGTTTTCTAGCTCGCAAGCTCAGTAGGCGACGAGCTCCAGGGCGGCCGCGACGACCTTCTCTTGGGTCGGCAGCAGGACCTGTTCGAGGACCTTGGAGTACGGCGACGGAAAGTCTGGATAGGTCACTCGCCGCACGGGTGCATCGAGCCACGAGAACGCGGCATCGGCGATCTGTGCCGCCACCTCGGCGCCGAAACCTCCGGTGAGCTGGGCTTCGTGCACGACGATCGCTCGGCCGGTTTTGCGGATCGAAGCGGTGACGGTCGCCGCGTCGTAGGGGACCAACGTGCGCAGGTCGATCACTTCGGCCTCGACGCCCTGCTGGGCCAATTGCTCGGCGGCCTCGAGACAAGTCCAGGTCGACACGCCGTAGCCAATGAGCGTGAGTCGCGATCCGACGCGCGCGACGCGGGCCTTGCCGAGCTCTCCGACGAGGTTACCCTCCGGCAGGACTTCCTTGATCCGGCGGTACAGATACTTGGGCTCACAGAAAATCACCGGATTGGGATCGCGGATCGCCGCTTTCATCAGAGCCTTGGCGTCTCGCGCCGTCGCCGGGCAGACCACCTTCAGGCCGGCGACGTGGGTGAACCAGCCTTCCGGGTTCTGCGAATGGAACGGCCCCGCACCGACGCCACCGCTCGAGGGCAGGCGGATGACGATCGGGCAGGGGCGCTCGAAGCGGTAGTAGAGCTTCGCCGCCACGTTTACCAGTTGGTTGAATCCGCACGACACGAAGTCAGCGAACTGCATTTCGACCACGGTCGAATAGCCGAGCAGACCGGCACCGATCGCGACACCGATGGTGCCGCTCTCGGCGATGGGGGTGTCGAGCACGCGTTGCGGATACCGTGCCGCCAGTCCCCGCGTGACTCGGAATGCACCTTCGAAGGCGGCGATGTCTTGACCCATCAGGATGAGATCGGGATTGCGTTCCATCTCTTCGGAGAGCGCCTGATGGATGCCCTCGAGGAATGTGACTTCTCCCGCTTGCTTCTCCGTCGTGCCACCGGTGAACGCGGCCATTGCGGTCGGCGCGCCGTCATCCAAACTCGTTGACAGGTTGGCTTTTGGCGACTCGAGAACCAACCTGTCCCCAATTTCCCTTTCGGCGAAGATCGGCCGGGTGGCGGTTTCGACGACCGGGGGGCGGGCGTCGAGGCCGCGTTGGATCGATTCTTCGACCAGCTCGCGGACTCTGGCGTCGATTGCTCGGCGGTGTTCCGCCGACAGCACACCTTCAGCCTCGAGGCGATGGGCATAGGCCGGGACGGGGTCGGCGGCGAGGTAGCCCGCCAGCTCCGCCGGTGGCACGACCTTGAGCGAACCGTCGCCTTCGGCGTGGCCTCGCATCCGGCCGAGCATCGCTTCGAGCAACGTCGGGCCTTCGCCGCGCCGCGCGCGCGCAACGGCGCGTTCGAACGCCGCGGCCACGGCGTCGGGATCGTTGCCGTCGACGGTCTCCGCCGCGACGCCGTAGCCCGGTCCGCGGTCGGAAAGCTGTTTCGCCGCGTACTGCAGATGCGCCGGCGTCGAGAAGGCATAGCGATTGTTCTCGA
>JBDTNL010000040.1:0-32413 GCA_039933785.1 Acidobacteriota bacterium | reverse complement strand
CGCGTCGGCGCCCTTGGCGGCGGCGTAGGCATCGTCGCAGTATTCGATCGGCGGCAGCATGCTTTTCGCCTGCTCGGCCGCGACCGGGTCGTAGGCGCGCACACGGGCTCCGCGCTCGACCAAGCCCTCGACGATCGCGATGGCAGGCGACTCCCGCATGTCATCGGTATCGGCCTTGAACGAGAGCCCGAGCACCGCCACCGTCTTGCCGGCGAGCGTTCCGAGGGCCTGCTCGATCTTGTCCACCATGCGCCGCTGCACACGCTCGTTGGCCGACAGCACCGCTTCGATGATCTCGAAACGCAGGCCTTGCTCGGTCGCGATCTGAGCGACCGCGCGGGTGTCCTTGGGAAAGCAAGAGCCGCCGAACCCGGGTCCCGGGTTGAGGAAGCGTGGGCCGATGCGTTCGTCGAGACCCATACCCCGCGCCACCACCTGCACGTCGGCGCCCACGGCCTCGCAGATTTCCGCCACTTCGTTGATGAAGGAGATCTTCGTCGCCAGGAAGCCGTTCGAGGCGTACTTGATCATCTCGGCCGACTCGACGTTCGCGACCACGAAGGGCACGCCCGCCACCTGCAGCGGCCCGTAAATCTGCAGCATCACGTCGACGGCGCGCGGATCTCGCGTGCCGATGACCACCCGATCGGGGCGCAAGAAATCCTCGATCGCCGAGCCCTCGCGCAGGAACTCGGGGTTCGACACCACCGCGAACTCTTGGCGGCCGCCCGAGCGTTCCCGCACCACCCGCTCGACCATCTGGCCGGTACCGACGGGCACTGTGCTCTTGGTGACGATGACCTTGAAACCATTGAGGTTGTCGCCGATCGACTCGGCCACCTGTTGGACGAAAGAGAGGTCGGCGCGACCGTCTGGCAGGGAAGGTGTCCCCACCGCGATGAACACTGCCTTGGCCTCGCGAATCGAAGGGCCCAAGTCGGTGGAGAAGGTCAACCGACCCGCCTTGACGTTCTTTTCGACGATTTCCTCGAGACCAGGCTCGTAAATTGGGATTTCGCCCCGCTTCAGGGCCTCGATTTTGGCCGCATCCTTGTCCACGCCCATCACCTGCATGCCGAAATCCGCCAAGCATGCTCCGGTAACCAGCCCTACGTATCCACTCCCGACAACGCAAATCTTCATAGAAGGCGAAGGCTATCGGACGGTGGGGGTAGCCGCAAGGCTTGACGCCGGCACTTCGAGCCACCGAGCCGCCGCCAACTATGCTGGCGGGGGTACTTTTCGACGCTTGTCGAAGGGTGGTCGGCGAGCAGGAAGTTCGGCGCCGAGTCGGCGTTCGTAGAGGATGGTGGAGCCTCCGAGATCGAGGAAGTCGAAGCGCGCGACCTGCTGATACGCCGCGGCAAACCAGGGGCGGGAGACCATCGGCCCGGTCCCCCCGCGCAGATCGAACGTATGCTGAAGCACGTATGTTGTCGGCGCGGCCAGGAAGCCACCGACCGGGTCGCTGACCGCCGCATAGGGGACCGTCACTGGGCTCTCCAGGCCGATCAAATCGAGGACGCGCCGTTCGCTGTAGAAAGCGAGCATGCCGACTTCGTCGAATGCGACATCGCTTAGCGCAGGAGAGTGGGTCTTCAACCATTCGCCTGCGGCACGGTAGGCATGCAATCGCCAATCGCGCGGGCCGCCCTGCGCCCAGCGGACTCGAACCACTATCGCCGGAATCAGAATTCCCGCGAAGAGGAGAATTCCCACCGTTGCTGCCGTCCACCGCGGGCGCGTCGGCCCCGCCGCCGCGCGCGTGATCGCGCCAAGCCCGAAGCCAAGACCGATCAAGACCAGAAACGCTGGCGGCGCCACGTACCAGATGAAGAAGGGAATCTTGAGCAGGCTGTAGAGGACAACTTGAGCGAGACAATACAGGCCGAGCAACCAACCCACGGGGCCCAGTCTTCGCACGAGAGGAACCACTCCGGCGAGACCCAAGGCCAATGTCAACGCTCCGGCGAGACCCTCGTACTCGACGAAGTGTCGTATGGCTGGCCGCCAGAAGCCTGACCAGCCCGTGTACTTGTCCGGAGCCAGGGCCGCGAACTGACGCTTGACGGCCACGGTGCTCGGAGCGAGCTGTCCGAAATACCGCCAGCCGAGGAGCCCGCCGGCGATAGCGAGACCACCGGCTGCAATTCCGAACAGCAAAGCGCGGCGCCGGTCGCCGCGCATCGTCCAAAGAAGAATTGCGCAACCGATAAGCGATTCCGGTCGACACCAGACCCCAGCGCCGGCGAGCAATCCGGCCCCGAGCGGGTGATGTCGCGCCAGCACAGAGGACAACAGTAGAAGCGCGAGCGCGACCAGCGGACCTGAGCCTTGGCCAAGCCAAAGGTAGCTGGAAGTGAGTGCGAGCGTTCCTCCCACGGCTGCCTCCCAGAACTGACCGCGCTTCGCTCCAAGGCTAAGAATGACGAGACCGGAAACCAGCAACGAAAAGCCGGTCAAGACAGTGCCCAGCACTGGAATGTCCAAACCAGTGACAGCGTTGCCGGCTGCCAATGCCAGCCCGACACCCGGGTCGGAAATGCCGTACACCCGCTCCGGAGGATTGAAGAGGAAGCCCCGGCCCTCGACGAGGTTCTGAGCGTAGCGATACGTGATGAACATGTCGTCGGGCGCGGCGCCCCGGAAGCGCCAGCAGAGCAGCCCGACGAGGACCAGCCAGAACAGGCCAAGTCCGACAACCCTTCGATCCGCCATAGCTCCGGGTCGGAAGCGCAGCTAGGCGCTGATGCCGCTGCCAGACTGCCGGTACCAGCTCACGAATCGGCGCACGCCGTCGCGGATGTGTACCTTCGGCGCGTAGCCGAGAACCCGCTTCGCCTTGCTGACGTTGGCGTACGTGATCGGCACGTCGCCCGGTTGATCGGGTAGGAACTCGATTCGCGGCTCGACGCCGAGGTCCTCGCCGATCCAGCGCACCAGATCGATCAGCGCGGTGGTCTCGGCGCCGCCGAGGTTGAGGATCTCGAAGCCGGGCGCGAGATCGAGCGCCGCGAGGATCCCGTCGACGATGTCGTCGACGTAGGTGTAGTCGCGCCGCGACGACCCGTCGCCGTAGAGGGGCACGATCTCGCCGCGGGCGATCAAATCGGTGAACTTGTGGATCGCCATCTCGGGCCGTTGCCCAGGCCCGTACACGGTAAAGAAGCGCAGGCACGAGCAGCGCAGGCCGTACAGGTGGTGATAGTTGAAGCACAGCAACTCGCCGGCGCGCTTGGTGGTCGCGTATGGGCTGATCGGGAGGTTGACCTCGTCGCTCTCGGAAAAAGGCACTTTCGTGTTGATGCCGTACACCGAAGATGACGAACCGAAGACGAAGTTTCTCGGGCCGTGGTGCCGTGCGGCTTCGAGCAGTCGCAGGGTGCCGACGCAGTTCACGTCTTCGTAGAGGATGGGTTCGCTCAGGCTGGGCCGCACTCCGGCGCGCGCCGCGAGGTGAATCACGGCGTCGAAGCGCTGCTCCGCGAACAGCCGGTCGACCAGCGCGGCGTCGCGGATGTCGCCCTCGACCAGCCGGTAGTCGCCGCGCCCTGGGCGCTCGAGAAATGGCGCGATGTTGGCGCGCTTGCGCGCGGGGTCGTAGAAGTCGTTGAAATCGTCTAGCACGGTCACCCGATCGCCTCGGTCGAGCAGCCGGCGGGTTACGTGCGACCCGATGAATCCGGCGCCGCCGGTGACGAGGACGTGTGGGCTCATGGACGGAGACGAATTCTACCTGGGTTGCGGCGGTGGAGCAGCCGGCGTGGTTTCAGGCGTCGGCTCGGAGGGGTGTTTGCGAGACTCGTCGTAGCGATGCCGGATGCCGGCCTTCTGCCGGTTGCGGATCAGCCAGCGCAGCAGTTTGCTGTCGTTGACGCCGACCACGATGTCGTTCACCGCGTCGTAGATTTGCGGATCGTTGATCAGCTTGCCGACCGTGCCGTCGCCGCTGTCGATCCGGGTGGCGATGAGGTTGAGCTTCTCGATCAAGGTGCGGATTTCGCCGCTCAGCTGCAGGCCATATTCCTTGTCGTGGAGAAGTTGCGGCAGCAGCCCATCGCCCTCTCGCACGTCCTTGGCCAGCGCGCCGAGCTGCTGTGCGGCGCCGGAAAGATTGTCGAGCGCGAGAAGCGCCTTGTCGCGCGTGGCGGGATCGTCGAGCAGGGCCGGCGCGAGGCCGCGGCCGCTGTCGAGCTTGCCCACCATGCTGTCGAGCCGGTCGATGGTGCTCACCAGCTTGTCGCCCATGGCCTTGTCGCGGATCACCCGGCCGAGCGGGCCTTCCGAGTTTTCGATCTGCTTCATCAGGCGAGAGATCGACCCCAAGGAGTCGTCGATCTCGCCCTTCAAGCGCTCGCTATCGGGCGAATCCATGGTGAGCTTGCCGATCAGCCCCTGGCCCTTGTCGAGCCGTTCGAGCACGCTGGCGAGGGAGTGCGAGATCGACACCACGTTCACCACCACGTCCTCTCCCGACGAGATCAGCTGGTCCATGCTGGTGGTGGGCGCGGTGGGGATCTCGCCGCGGAGGGGGATCTCGGGGAATTCGGGCGAGCCGGAGTTGACCTCGATGTACTTGTCGCCCAGCAGGCCCAGGGTGCGGATTTTCGCCGTCGAATCGGCGCGCACGCGTTGCGAATAGCGGCGATCGATCGCCACCCAGACCGTGATCTGGTGTTCCCCCATGTCCTCCGGCAACTCGATGTCCGAGACCCTTCCGACCCGAACGCCGTTCAGCTGGACCGGATTGCCGATCGACAAGCCGGAGACCCCGTCGAAGCGCACGGAATAGCGCGCCTTGCGACCGAACAAACGATCATCCTTGCCGATGAAGAAGGCCGCCGAGGCGAGCACGGCCAGGGACATCAACACCAGGAGACCGACGCGCAGCTCACGACCGCTAGGCATGGACGAATTCCTCCTCTTCAGACTCCGGGGCGCGTCCGGCCACGAAGTCAGCCAGCACCTCGTCCTTGGATGCCTCGACCTCGGCCCAGCTGCCGATGAAGCGCAGCTTGCCCTCATCCAGCAGGGCCACGCGGGTGCCCACCTGACGCGCCAGCGGAATGTCGTGGGTCACCACGATCGAGGTGACGCCCCGCTTCTGTTGGGTGTCGTGGATGAGCCGCCCGATGCTCGCGGAGCTCACCGGATCGAGGCCCGTGGTGGGCTCGTCGAAGAGCACGGCTTCGGGCGGCAGGACCAGCGAGCGCGCCAGGGCGACTCGTTTCTTCATCCCGCCGGAGAGCTCGGCCGGCATGCGCGCCTCGATGCCCTTGAGCCCGACGTTCTGGAGCTCGTCGCGCACGCGCTTCTCGAGCTCCGCGCGGTCAAGGTGCTCGTGTTCGCGCAGGGGAAAGGCGACATTGTCGAACACCGTCATGGAATCGAACAGGGCGCCGCCCTGGAAGAGCATCGCGATGCGGATGCGCAACGGCGCGAGCTCGCGTTCGGACAGCGAGGAAATCTCGTGACCATCGAAGGTCACGCTGCCGGAATCCGGGCGCTCGAGACCGTTGAGGTGGCGCAGGAAGACGCTCTTCCCGGTGCCCGAACGACCCATGACCACGAGACACTCGCCGCGCTCGATGTCGAACGAGAGGTCGCGCAGAACGGTTCGGCCGGCATATGCCTTGGAAAGGCCGCGGACGGTGAAGAGAGGATCGCTCATAGCAGGTAGAACAGCTTGGTCAGGAAGAAATCGGAGACCAGGATGAGGATCGACGCCTGGACCACCGTGTCGGTCGTGGCCCGTCCCACGCCATCCGCACCGCCCTTGACGTTGAGTCCATTGTAGCAACCGATCATGGCGATAAAGAGGGCGAAGAAGAACGACTTGCCGATGCCGCTCGCCACGTCTTCGAGGTTGAGCGCCGAGATCACGTCATTCATATAGAAACGAGCCGTGAGGTCGAGCTGGAATACGCCGACGATGAGCCCGCCGAAGACGCCGATGGCATCGCCGAGCACGGTCAGGGCGGGAATCATCACCAGGCTGGCCAACAGTTTGGGCGCCACCAGCTTCTTGACCGGATCGGCCGACATCGAACGCAGGGCATCGATCTGCTCGGTGACTTTCATCGAGCCCAGCTCCGCGGTCATGCCGGCTCCCACGCGGCCGCCCACGATGAGCGCCGCGAGCACCGGCCCGAGCTCGCGCACCAGCGACTTCGAGACCACG
This sequence comes from Acidobacteriota bacterium, assembly GCA_039933785.1. Classification (GTDB taxonomy): domain Bacteria; phylum Acidobacteriota; class Thermoanaerobaculia; order Multivoradales; family JAGPDF01; genus JBDTNL01. The sequence goes on along the minus strand of JBDTNL010000040.1, from coordinate 26,232 downwards.
GCGCCGATGTAGTACTTGACCCCCAAGGCCGGCAGGCTGAACGCGGTCTGGAGCGCCATAACCATGCCGGTGAAGAGCGTCGTGACGGCGGCGACACCCAGCGAGCGGACCCCGATCTGTTCCATCTCGACCAGGACCCGATGGCCCTCGAAAGGCCGCTTGAACATGGCGCGAAAGGCCCGCCCAGTAAGCAGTGCGATGCCACCGCAGCGAGCCGCAAACGCGATCGAGCGGGCGATGAGCCCAGCGATGAAATCGGAGGCCAGAGATCACTCCCTGAGCGGTAGGTAGCTCACGGCATGAACGGCCGCGAAGCCGAGATCCGCGAACGCCACGATCCACAGGCCGGCAAGTTCTGGACGTCCATACGCAGCCCAACCGAGGGCGACAAACCCCATGCTCCGCGCCAGGATCGCGACCACGATGTTGCCGCTGTAGCGATGAGGGTCGTGCGCCGCCAGCAGATACATCAGCGCCATCCCAGCGAGCAGCACCGCACAAAGCCAGAGATAAAAGGCCTCGCCAGGCAGCGGAACGTGGAACCAGCTGGCGGGAATCCGCGGCGCGACGGCCATCAGGGTTGCGAACGAAAGGTCGTACAGCGCTCCGACCAGGAGCCCCCAACGGAGCAGCCGAAGCAGGAAGAACCGACGAAGTCCGGGAGGCGCCACGGGCACGGTAGGTGAATCCTACCCCGAGCGAATCCCGGCGATGACGTTGGAGTGCCGCGTTGCCGAGGAGACGGCCGCGGTACAGAATGTGCCGTGCTCACCCTGCTGGCGACGCTGATCGGGAACCTCGGCATCGTTGTCTTCACGTTCCTGTTCGCGATCCCCTCGTTCCTTTTCGGCTTCGTTCCGCCGCGCGGCAACGTCACGTTCATGCTGGCGCAGGCCTGGGCGAAGGTGCTCCTATTCTTCTGTTTCGTGCGCGTGAAGATCGAATTCGACCCGGCGTTCGATCGCGTGAATCAAGCGGCGCACTGCATCTACATGGCGAATCACCAGAGCCTGTTCGACATTCCAGTGCTGCTCTCCACACTGCCCGGGCAGACCCGGTTCATGGCCAAGCAGAGCCTGTTTCGTATTCCACTCTTTGGCTGGGCGATCGCCGCCGGCGGCTTCATTCCGGTCGACCGAGAGAATCGAAGCCGCGCCAAGGAGGCCTTCGACGCGGCGGTCTCGCGGCTGCAGGCCGGGACCTCGGTCCTGCTGTTTCCTGAAGAGACGCGCTCGCTCGACGGTCAATTGTTGCCCTTTCAGCGCGGCGGTTTCCTGTTGGCGCTCAAGAGCGGCCTGCCGATCGTTCCCGTAGGCATCGAGGGCACGCTCGGAATCCAAGGCAAGAAGAGCTTCCTGATTCACCCCGGCACGGTCCACGTGCGCTACGGCGCGCCGATTCCGATGGCCGAGTTCGACCTGCGGCGCCGCCGCGAGCTCGATGCCTTGGTACGCGACAAAGTCGCCGCGCTGGCACGCGTCCCCACGGCCGTTTCGGCAGCCATTTCTGAGCAAGCGCCTGCGATAGCATTGCCAAGCCATGGCGAATGAACTCGAAAACCAGGTTTGGGATGCTTTGAAGGCGGTGCGCTTCCCGGGGATGAGCCGGGACATCGTCTCGTTCGGATTCGTTCAGCGCGTGGCAGTCACCGGCGATCGCGCCGCCGTCGAGTTGGTCATGCAGACCCAGAATCCCGGCGCCGCGGACCGCGTGCGTGAAGAAGTGGAACGTGCGGTGGTGGCGATTCCGGGCCTTGCCGGCGCCGATGTGACCATGAACGTCAAAGCGCCGCCCGAAACTCCGCATCGCGCGGTGGTCCAGGCTCCGGCATTGGCTCCCGGCGTGCGGCACATGGTGGCAGTCGCGAGCGGCAAGGGCGGCGTCGGCAAGTCGACCGTGGCGGCGAATCTGGCGGTCAAACTGGCGCAGCTCGGGCACAGCGTGGGGATTCTCGACATCGACATCTATGGCCCGTCGGTGCCGATGATGTTCGGTATCACCGACAAGCCGCGGCTGATGGGCAACCGGGTGCTGCCGTTCGATCGCTACGGCGTGAAGGTGATGTCGCTCGGCTTCATCGTCGACGCCGACCAGCCGGTGATCTGGCGCGGGCCGATGGTGATGAAGGCGATCGAGCAGATGCTTGGCGACGTCGAATGGGGCGAGCTCGAGTACCTCATCCTGGACATGCCGCCGGGCACCGGCGATGCGCAGCTCACGGTAACGCAAAAGGTGGCCCTGGCGGGCGCCGTCATCGTCACCACGCCGCAGGACGTGGCGCTAATCGATGCCCGTAAGGGATTGGCGATGTTTCGCAAGGTGAACGTCGCGGTGCTCGGTCTGGTCGAGAACATGTCGAGCTTCGCCTGCCCGCACTGCGGTACCGTGACCGACATCTTCAAGCGCGGCGGCGGCGAGCGCACCGCAAGGGCGCTGGGGATCGAATTCCTCGGCGCCATCCCGCTCGACCCGGCGATCGTCGAGGGCGGCGATGCCGGCATTCCGATCGTCGTGGCCGAGCGCGAAGGGCCGCATGCCGAGGCCTTCGAACGCCTCGCCAAGTCGGTCATCGAGCAAGTCGCCCGGACCACCGCCGAGCGTCCGAAGCTGTCGATCGTCTAGCCGCGGCCGCCGGGCTTCCAATGGCAGTCGCCCTGATCGCCGACGCCCATCTCGGAGGTCCCGGAGGCCCGCACGGCCCCTTCATCGAGCAACTCGAGGCTCTGCCGGGCCAGGGTTGCCAGCGGCTCGTGCTGCTCGGTGACATCTTTCACGTCTGGGTCGGCTACCCGCGCTTCGAGACCCCCGAGATCGCGACCGTCGTCGACGCGCTGCGCCGCTTGCGGCAGGGCGGCCTGCGCATCGAGTACATCGAGGGCAACCGCGACTTCTACATCGCGGGTAGCATCTACGCCGACGCGTTCGATGCGGTCCTCTCCGAGACCTCCTTTGCAACTCCATCCGGCCGAGTCCTCGCGGTGCACGGCGATGGTCTCAACGACCGCGACCGCCAGTACCTGTTCTGGCGCTGGCTCTCGAAGAGCGCGCCCATCCGCCTGCTGGTTCGCAACCTGCCGCGCTCCCTGGCTCACCGCCTGGTGCACGGCACCGAACAGAAGCTCGCACAGACCAATTTCAAACACCGTGCCGCGATCCCCGAAAACGCCATCCGCGCCTACGCCGATCGCCGCTTGCGCGAGGGCTTTGACGAAGTGGTGCTCGGCCACTTCCACGAGCCACGCCTTTGGCACGTGCCCAGCGGGCGCGTGCGCCTGCTCGAGGCCTGGTTCTCCAGCCGGCGGGTCGAGTGGTTCCGCTGAACGGGTAGAATTCGCGGCTACCATGCGCGTCACCATGCTCGGCAGCGGCACCTCGACCGGCGTGCCGGTCATCGGCTGCACTTGCGCCGTCTGCAGGTCGACCGATCCGCGCAACCGGCGGCTGCGACCGGGGCTGAAGATCGAGGTCGCCGGTGGGGTGGTGCTGGTCGATACTCCGACCGACTTTCGCGAGCAAGCGTTGCGATTTGGCGTACCGCAGGTGGACGCGGTCCTGTTCACGCACGCCCATGCCGACCACGTCTTCGGTCTCGACGACCTGCGGATCTTCAACTTCCGCCAGCGCGCGCCGATCGCCTGCTATGGCTCGGCCTCCACGTTGGGCGCCCTGCGCAGGATGTTCGCCTACATCTTCGAGGACGGCCAGGAGGGCGGCGGCAAGCCCAAGCTCGATCTCGTCGAGGTCAACCAGGCGTTCACCGCCGCCGGCGCGACGTTCGAACCGATTCCGGTGTTGCACGGCGACCTGCCGGTGCTGGGCTACAGGAGCGGCGGCTTCGCGTATGTGACGGATTGCAACAGCATCCCGCCGGAGAGCATGGCGCGGTTGCGCGGGCTCGACGTGTTGATCCTGGACGCGTTGCGCTATCGCTCGCATCCGACGCACTTCTCGATCGACGAGGCGCTCGCGGTCGTCGCCGATCTCACGCCGCGGCGCACGATTCTCACCCACATCGCGCACGAGGTGGAGCACGCCGAGGCCTCTGCCCGGCTGCCGGCGGGCGTCGAGATCGGCTACGACGGACTGATCTTCGATGTCGACTGAAGTGGCCATGGAACCGCGCACGATTCCCGCCGGCCGGTGGGTGCACGGCGAGGCCCGCCCGCCGGGGTCGAAGAGCGCCACGCATCGCGTCTTGAACTTGGCGCTGCTCGCCGGACGCCCGATCGTGGTCGAGCATCCGTTGGAGGCCGAGGACACACTGCTTTTCCGCGCCGCTCTCGAGAGTCTGGGATGGTCGGTCGAGATCGGCGACGACAACTGGCGGCTTACTCCGGGAGTACTTCCGGCGCGGGCGGAGATTCTCTGTGGGAATGCCGGGACGATGTTCAGGTTCCTGGTCGCGACTCTGGCAACGCTTCCGGGCGAGTGGGTCTTGGATGGAGTGGCGCGCCTGCGCGAGCGGCCGGTCGGGCCGTTGCTCGAGGCGATGAGCCAGCTCGGAGCTCGCATCGAGAGCCTCGGCCTTGCGGGACATGCTCCTTTGCGCATTCACGGCGGTTCGTTCGAGGGCGGCCGAAGCCGTCTCGATGCCGGAGAGTCGAGTCAGTATCTGTCGGCGATCCTGATGGCCGGACTGCGCGCGCTGTCGCCCACGGAGCTCGAGCTCTCGGCCCTCACCTCGGAGCCGTATGTCGACTTGACCCGTGAGGCGATCGCGGTATTCGGCGGGCAGGTCGAAAACTCGGGGCCGGTTTGGAGAGTTTCGCCTGCGGCCGATCTGGGCCAGGACCGTGTCGCGGTCGAAGGCGATTGGTCGGCCGCCTGCTATCCCGCGGCCGCGGCGGCCCTGGCGGGAGAGATCGCGATTCGCGGTGTGGGCTCGAACTCGCGGCAGGGAGATCGCGGGTTCCTCGGCGTTCTGCGCACGATGGGGGCGGTGGTAGAGACCGGCGACGGCGGGGTGATCGTGCGGCGCGGCGAGTTGGCGGGGATCGATACCGATCTCTCGGCGATGCCCGATCAAGTGCCGACCCTGGCTGCCCTGGCTCCTTTCGCGCGCGGCACGACCGAGATCCGCAACGTGGCGCACTTGCGGATCAAGGAGAGCGACCGCCTGAGCGCGATGGCCGATGGCCTGCGCGCGCTCGGCGTGCCGGTCGATGAGCGCCGGGATGGACTGTCGATTCGAGGCGTCTGGGCGGACCGGACGCCGCCGGGCGACACGGTGCTCATCGATCCGCGCGGGGATCACCGCATCGCGATGGCCTTCGCCCTGGTCGGCATCCGGCGGCCGGGCGTTCGCATCTCGCAGCCCGAGGTGGTTGCCAAGTCGTACCCGCGATTCTGGTCGGACTTGGATCGCTGGCTCGAGGCCTGAACCTTGCGCGGCGCGACGACGGCCCAGCGCATCGCGCATCCGGCGCTCCTCGAGTCGCGCGCGCGAACGCTGCCGCTCGCGGAGGCCGCGCTCGGCGATCACGCGCGAGTGGGAGTCCTTCTGCAGGGCGCGGCTCTGTTGTCGCACCTGCATCAGGGCGGCTGGCATCTCGGCGACGGCTGGCGCCGAGCCTCGGTGCTCACGGACGGCACGCTCAAAGTGGAGGGTGCCGCTCCCGGCAGGCCGCGCGGCTTGCCGCAGGAGAGCCTGCGTGAGTTGTTGGCCCTGCTCTTCCCTGACGCGTCGGTGGGGAGAGGCGATGCCCGCCGCGCCGCGCGGTCGCTCCTCGTGCAATGGCAGCAGTCGCTATCGCCGATCTCCGCCGACCAGCTGGTGGCGCAGATCCTGGATGCGGCTCCATTCCTGTGGCGCGCGGCGAGCGCCGGGGCGCGGCGCGCCTTGGGCGGTCAGCACGAGCACGCAAGCGGCAATCGGCTCTGGGTCGCCGGGCCGGCCAGGCTGCGCGAACAGCTGCAGGCCGCGGCCCTCGAACTGGAGGCGCTGTGGGATCTGCTCGCGTCGCCCGAGTGTGAACGTCTGTTCCGGGAGCCCGCTCCGCTCCGTGCCGATGGTGCTACGGCGGGGTGGATGGCCACGGTCGCGCGGTCGCGCAACCAAGCGCCGACCGACGTCGAATCGAAGATCAAACTCGCCGAAGCGCTCGCCGGATTGGGCCGCTACCGGCAGGCCCTGGCGACACTCGAGGGTTTGCCGGCGTCCGGCATCGTGACGCGACTCTCGGCTCGGTGCCAATTCGAGCTCGGCGAGTTGGTGGCGGCGCGCGAGGGTTTGCGCGCGCTCGCTCGGATCGACCTCGCGCCGGAGGCGCTCGTCACCGCCGCGGAACTGGCGCTCGAGATCCTGGCCGGAGCGGAGCCCCAGCAGCAGCGCCCCTGGCTCGAACGCGCGCTGCAAGTGCCAGAAGGCCCGGCGCTCTGGCGGGCTCATCTGCTGGCGGTCGCTCACCAGGTCGCCGGCGTTGGGGTGGCCAGTGAGCGCCATTTGGAGGCGGCGCAGGCGCTGTCGGCAATTCCGGAACACGCCTGGAGACTGCATCGACTGATGGCGCAGCGCACGGCGGCCTCCGGCGACGGTGCCGCCGCTTTGGAGCGACTGGTCCTCGCGCTCCGAGAATCTCGCCGCTATCTCACCCGCGCCGAAGCGGCGGGTTTGTGGAGCCAGACGGCTCGCGCGCGCGTGGCGGCCGAGATGTTGCCGGCAGCGGAGCGCGCCTTCCGGCATGCGGCCAGGCTGTACGGCTCCTGCGACGGAGAGCGGCGCCGGCGTGGAGCGTTGGTGCGCTTGGCGGAGCTCCGTCTGCGGCGCGGTGATATGCAGGGGGTTCCAGAAATTCTCGCCGTCTCGCAAGCGGCGCACGCGCAAGCCGGAGACCATCGCGGCGCCGCTTTCGACGCGGTTCTGAAGGCGCGCCTCGAGCTCGTAAAGGGACAGCCGCACGCCGCGTTGGCCGCCAGCCGCGAGGCGCTCGCGGACCTCGATCGCCGCGGACTCGATCACGGCCGTGGCGAGCTCCACGTCCTGGCGGCGCGCGCCCTCGGTTGGCTGGGGGCCACCGAGGAAGCCGCCGCGGAAATCGCCGATCTGACGCCGGAAGCCCTGGTCACCCTCGATCGTGAGGAGCGGCCGGCGGTGTTCGCGCTCGCCGGTGACCGCGAAGGGGCGTTGCTCCAAGCCGCGGGTACCTCGTTCGGGCATCTGTGGCGGGCCGCGCTGACCGGGCATGCGGCTCCCGAAGCCGCTTGGATCGAGCTCCGGGCGCTCGACCGCTATCGCGCGGCGCGTCTGGTCTTCGACCTCGAGCTCGCCTCGCCCGGCATGACGCCTGTGTACTGGCTGCGCCGCGCGGCGGCGGCTCTTCAGCGCGTGGGCGCCGAGCCCTTGGCGGTTCGCCTGGAGCCTCGCAAGCGCGGCGGCTGGGAAGCGCTCGAAGCCTATTTACGCTCGCCTGGGGACACCGCGGCGATGCCGCAGATGTTCTTTGCGTCGGGCTATCCGGAGGCGCGTCTGGTCTGGTCGCGGGGCCCAAACGAGACCGTCCTGATCGCCGGCAGCGGCGGCGCCGAGGAGCTCGCCGCCGCGGCGGGCGGCGGGACGCTGACGCTCCAGGCTCCATTGGTCGATCCGACTCTGCGCGCGCTGTTCGCGTTGGCGCTGCGCGATCTCGACATCGCCCCTGCGCGGTCCACCGCGCCGGAGGTGCCGCGGGGTGGACTACTCGGCGAGAGCCCCAAGCTCTACGCCGCGCTCGAGCGGGTCGCGCTGCTCGCACCGGGCGAGCTGCCGATGCTGATCCTCGGCGAGACCGGCACGGGCAAGGAGCTCCTCGCCCGCCAAGTGCACGCGCTGAGCCGCCGCGCCGCGGGGTCCTTTCTGCCGCTCAATTGCGCGGCGGTCTCCGAGCATCTCCTGCTTTCCGAGCTCTTCGGGCACGTGCGGGGTGCGTTTACCGGCGCCGAGCGCGATCGAGCTGGCGTCTTCGAGACCGCCCGCGGCGGCACGGTATTCCTCGACGAGATCGGCGACCTGCCGCCCAACGCGCAAGGCATGCTGCTGCGCGCTCTGCAAGAAGGCGAGGTTCGGCGAGTGGGCGAGAGCCTGCCGCGCAGGATCGATGTCCGAGTGGTCGCCGCCACCCACCGCGATCTTCCGGTGATGGTGAAGGCGGGCGCGTTTCGTCAGGATCTTTTCTATCGCTTGCGCGGCGCGACAGTCAGTCTTCCGCCTCTGCGGGAGCGCGGCGACGACATCGTTTTGCTGGCCGAGCACTTCCTGGCGCGCAATCACCGATCGGCCCGCTTGTCGGGTCCGGCCCGAGCGGTTTTACTGCAGCATCCATGGCCCGGCAACGTGCGCGAGCTGCGCAACGCGGTCGAGGTTGCCGCGACGGTCGCCGGAGGACGAACGATCCAGCCCGAACACTTCGACCTGCCGTCGGCATCCCCGAGCTCGGCAGGGGCCGGCCGATCCACGGCGACGTATCACCAGCGCGTCGACACGCTGCGGCGTGAGTTGATCCTCGAAGCCCTGGCGGCAACTGGCGGCCGGCGAGCCGAGGCCGCTCGCCGTCTCGGTATGACCCGTCAGGCGCTCGCATACCTGCTGAAGCAACTCGACCTCTAGCGATCGCGAGCGATCTCCTCGTGTCGCGCTTTCTCCTCCGCCGACTGTTGCAGGCCTTACCGGTCGCGTGGGTGGTGGTGACTGCGGTGTTTGCACTTCTGCATCTGGTGCCAGGCGATCCGGTGGAAGAGCTCCTGGGCGAGAGCCCGTCGCCCGCGGATGCCGCGGCGCTGCGCTCCAAGCTCGGCCTCGATCGCTCGCTGCCGGATCAGTACGGGAGCTTTCTCGCGCACGCGGTGCGTGGCGATCTGGGTTCGTCGCTGCACTCGGGGCAGGGCGTGAGCGGATTGATCGCCGAGCGCTGGCCCGCGACGTTCGAGCTCGCTCTCTCCAGCCTGCTGGTCGGCCTTACCCTCGCCCTGCCGCTCGGGGTGTGCGCGGCGCGGCGAAGCGGCGGTCTCGCCGACCGCGCGGCGTCGCTGCTTGGTCTTTGTGGCGCGTCGATCCCGACGTTCTGGCTCGGCCCGATGCTCATTCTCGTCTTCGGCATCGGACTGGACCTGCTTCCGGTCGCTGGACGCAACGGCCTCACGAGCCTGGTGCTCCCGGCGGCGACCCTCGGGATCGGAATCTCGGGCCTCCTCGTGCGCATGGTGCGAGTGACGATGCGCGAAGAGCTGGCGAAACCGTATGTGCTGGTGGCGCGCGCCAAAGGCATCGGAAGTTGGCGGGCGACGCTCTCGCATGCGCTGCGTAACGCGCTGCCGCCGGTGATCACCATCGTGGCCCTGCAGTTCGGAGCCCTACTCGCCGGCGCGGTCGTTGTCGAGACCGTGTTCTCGTGGCCCGGGCTCGGGCGATTGCTGGTCGATTCGATCCGCTGGCGCGACTATCCGGTGGTGCAAGGCGTGGTGCTGGTGGTGGCAGCGAGCTACATCCTCGCCAACCTCGCCGCTGACATCTTGTGCGCGTGGGCTGACCCGCGCCTGCGAGTCTCGTCATGAGCCGGCGCCGCACCCGAGGGACGGTCTGGGCCAGCGCCCTGGGGCTTGGGTTGATCGTTCTTGCGGCTCTCGTCGCTCCCTGGATCGCGCCCGCGCCGCCGTCGGCGCTCGATCTCGATGGCCGGCTGCGCGGACCCTCGGCGCAACACCCGTTCGGACAGGACGAGCTCGGGCGCGACATCCTCTCGCGCCTCCTCTTCGGTGCCCGCGCCTCGCTGACCACAGGCCTCGCCGTGGTCCTGCTCGCCGGTAGCCTAGGGTGCGTCATTGGCGGTCTCGCTGGCCTCGCGGGCGGCTGGGTCGACGCGCTCCTCATGCGGCTCGTAGATTCGGTGCTCGCTTTCCCGGGCTTGTTGCTCGCCCTGGCCCTCGTGGCGATGCTCGGCCCCGCGCTCGAGCACGTGATCCTGGCGCTAGTCGCGATCGGCTGGGTGGGCTACGCGCGTCTGGTGCGCGGCCAGACGGCGCGCTTGCGCGAGCGCGAATTCGTGCTCGCGGCGCGCGCCGCCGGCGCGTCCTGGGTGAGCATCTTCCTGCGCCACGCGCTGCCCAACATGGCGCCGTTGCTCCTCGTTCAAGCCAGCCTCAGTATGGCGGGCGCCATGCTCGCCGAGGCCAGCCTGTCCTTTCTGGGTCTCGGGTTGCAGCCCCCGACGCCTTCCTGGGGCGCGATGGTGAACGCGGGGCGCGGACACCTGCTCGATGCGCCGCACTTGGCGCTCTTTCCAGGGCTCGCGCTCTTCGTCGTGGTGGTGGGGCTCAACGTGTTGGCGGATACTTTCGGGCGGACGACTGAGCGGGAGGCGCAATGACCAAGTTGGCGAGCGTGTTGGCCATTCTGTGGCTCGTTTCCACTGCAGGCCTGTCCGCGGCCGAGACTCCTACGGCCCGCGCCACAGCACGATGGACTCCTACGGCTCCGTTCACCGCTTCGAGGATCACCTCGATCGCGGTCACGCCAGCGGGGATCTCCTTCGTCATCGCGTTTTCCCCGGAAGGCGTCTTTCGGAGCGCCGATCAGGGCCACACCTGGACGCTGGTGCAGCCTGCCCCGGGCCCGTTGAAGGTGAAGGCTTTCGACCCGCGATCTCCTCGCACCCTGTTTGCGGTGCGGAGGGTAGGGTTTTCAGACCTGCTCTTCAAATCGACCCTCGCAGGACGCCAGTGGAGCCAGCTGCTTGCTCCGCTGGAGCCGCGTCGCTTCTGCACCGCGAGAGGCGACGATTGCTTCATCACCATGGATGCGTTTGCCGTCGATCCGCAGCACAGCGGGACCGCGTTGCTGGCAGGCGCCTACCTGGCACAGACCATCCCGACCCTTGGCCTGTACATGCTGCACACCGACGACGGATTCTCGACCTGGACCGGTCTGGCGTTTCCATACCAGGTGTTCGGACACAACCCCGTGACGTCTCTGGCCATCGACCCCGAGCGCCGGAACGAGTTCTATGCCCTCACCTGCGGGGCCTTGTTCAAGAGTGTGGATGCCGGCGCGAATTGGCAAGCAGCGGGCGCGGGCCTCCCCGCCGAACTCTGCGCCAACCCCGGCTCTTCTCTGTTGTCGATCGATCGTCGCCGGCCGGATTTCGTGTACGTGGGTACTCGAGGCGCGGGCGTCTACGCAAGTTTGGACCGTGGTCGCACCTTCCGTCCGCTGAACCGAGGGATCGAGAAGACGAACATCGCGAGCCTTCTGATCGACCCGCACGATTCGAGGAAGCTCTACGTGGGTATCGCTGGCAGGGGCGTCTTCCGTTGGGTCAAGAGCAACCAGGCGTGGGTGCCGATCAACACCGGCTTGTCGACGGCCGATTTCGAGGGCGTCTTGACCATCGATCCGCAGCACTCGACGGTTCTATACGCCGGCACTCGCACCGGGGCCGTCTTTCGCTTCGCAACGCCTTGATAGTCTGTTGCTCGGAGGAAGTGGAATGCCGAGGCGGAAGAAAGCACCCAAGAACACCGCGCTGCTGACGCTGAGCGAGGTCTCGCGGCGGAGCAATATTTCGATGCCGACTCTCCTGCGCTACAAGAGGGAGTATCAGCGGCGACTTCCTTCGGTCGGCACCGGTCGCACGCAGCGCTACCCCGAATCGGCCCTGGCCGTGGTGGCGGAGATCAAGAGCGAGAACATGAAACACCGTCGACGCCGCAAGGGGTCCAAGGCGCCGGGAGCAGTGCCACGGTCGCTGTTGAGCCTCAACGAGATCGGGCGGCTGACCAACATTTCTTACCCGACTTTGTTGCGCTACGTCGCAACCTATTTACCCGAGCTGCCGCACGAGGGCGAGGGCCGGCGGCGACGATTCCTGCCGAGTGCCGTAGCTGTGTTTCAGCGGCTGCGGGCGGAGAGCCGGCGCGGCCGGAAGCCGAGCGCGGCGCCCACGCCGCGGGCATCCAACGACGCAGCGATCCTTCGCTGGCTGGAACAGATCGGAAACACGCAGCTCGAAATCGTCAAACAGCTGCGCAACTTGGCGCGTCGCGCCGACCGACCGATCCGGGTGCAGGTCAAGCGCTGACGTCGAGGTGATCGAAGCCGCTGTCGCCGAGCGGTATGAGACGCGTGCCGACTCGCAGACGAACCCGGCGGCCCTGGTGGATCGATCCGATTTCGGTCGCTCCGAAGCGGGCGGGCGGCGCGATACTCGACGGCAGTGTGAAGAGCAGCACGTAGTCCTCGCCGCCGCCGAGCATCAAGTCGAGAGCTTTTCTGCCCAGTGCGGAGCAGAGCTCGACGAAGCGGTTTGCCATCGGTAGTTGGCCCGCTTCGACCACCGCGCCGACGCCACTCGCGCGGGCCAGCCGGTGCAGGTCGCGCGCCAGGCCGTCTGAAATGTCGAGCGCCGACGCTCTGGCTTGGCGGCCTAGCCAGCGGCCAAGGTCGAGCTGTGGCCGCGGGGCGAGGTGACGCACGATGGCGCGCTTGCCAGCCGTCGCGAGGGCCGCGGGGTGAAGGCCACTCGCGATACCCCGTTGCAAGAGGAGGCCGGCGGCCGCTTGACCGAGCGTTCCACCAACCCACAGTCGATCGCCGGGCCGGGCGGCATCGCGGCGCACCCAGCGGCCCCGGTGGGGGAGTCTTCCGATCAGGGTGAGTGTGGCGCTGGGGCCGGCGGCCGACGCGAGGTCGCCTCCCGCGAGCTTCACGCCGTGCGCTTTCGCCGCGGAAAGTAATGCATTGAGAAATCGGCGGTGCGGGAAATCCGCCGGAGCGTTGAGCGCCAGGAATGCGAAGGCGGGATCGGCTCCGCAGGCCGCGAGATCGGAAAGATTGACCGCCAGTAGGCGCCGCGCCATGACCGCAGCGTCGAGCCCGGGCAGAAAATGGATTCCAGATGTCTGCGTGTCGACGGTGACCGCGAACTCGCCGAGCGCCGGCAAAAACGCGGCGTCGTCGCCGAGCAGCGCGCCGGAGGCGTCCGCCCGCGAACGCAGCCAAGCGATCAGGCGGTCTTCTCCGCGCAAGCTCGTGAGCTCAGCCCCGTTTGCTGGAGCGCACTGCCAGGCGCGGTGGATTGGCGGCGGGAGCGGCCGAGGTCGGGGCCGCCTGCGAGGCGCTCGGCAGCAGCGCGTACTCCAGCACCTGCTCGACGTGATCGACGAAGTGGAAGGTCAGGCCCTTCTTGACCGGCCCGGGGATCTCCGGCAACTCGCGCTCGTTGAGCTTCGGGATCAGTACGGTGGTGACCCCGGCCAGCTTCGCCGCCAGGATCTTTTCCTTGAGACCGCCGATGGGCATGACATCCCCGCGCAGCGTGATCTCGCCGGTCATCGCCACGCGGCGATGCACGGCCCGGCCGGTGAGGACCGAAATGATCGCGGTCGCGATGGTAATGCCCGCCGATGGCCCGTCCTTGGGAATCGAGCCCGCCGGTACGTGCACGTGGACGTCGTGCTTGGCGAAGAAGTCGTCGCTGATGCCGAGGCGCGCGGCATAGGCCCGCGCGAACGACAGCGCCGCCTGAGCCGATTCCTTCATCACCTCGCCCAGTTGACCGGTGAGCAAGAGCAGGCCCTTGCCCGGTACGGCCACCACTTCGATGAAGAGCAGATCGCCGCCGGCGGCGGTCCACGCCAGACCGGTCGCGACGCCGACGCGGTCCTGCTGGAGCAGTTCCTCGGCGCGGTGCTTTTCGACTCCGAGGTAGCGCTCGGCGCGTTTCGGAGTCACGACTACCCTGCCGGTCTTCCCGCTCGCCACGCGCACCGCGATCTTGCGGCACACGGCACCGATCTCGCGCTCGAGATTGCGCAGGCCCGCCTCGCGCGTGTAGCTGCTGATGATGCGCATGATCCCGGGCTCGGTGAACGATACGTGCTGATCGGTCAACCCGTGCTCGGCCATCTGCTTGGGGATGAGATGGCGGCGGGCGATGAACAGTTTCTCTTCCTCGGTGTATCCCGAAAGCCGGATCACTTCCATGCGGTCGAGGAACGCCGGCTGGATCGGATCCAGCATGTTCGCGGTGGTGATGAACATCACCTTCGAAAGATCGTAGGCAACACTCAGGTAGTGGTCGCGAAAGCTCCAGTTCTGCTCCGGATCGAGGACCTCGAGCAGTGCCGACGACGGGTCGCCCCGGTAATCGGCGCCGAGCTTGTCGATCTCGTCGAGCATGAACACCGGATTGCTCGTGCCCGCCTGCTGGATGCCCTGGATGATGCGACCGGGCAGCGCGCCGACATACGTGCGGCGATGGCCACGCACTTCGGCCTCGTCCCGCACGCCGCCCAGCGAGATGCGCACGAACTTGCGGCCCATGGCGCGCGCGATCGATCGCCCGAGCGAGGTCTTGCCGACGCCGGGAGGTCCGACGAAGCAGAGGATCGGCCCCTTGGTGTCGTTCTTGAGCTTGCGCACAGCCAAGTGCTCGAGGATGCGCTCCTTGATCTTCTCGAGATCGTAGTGATCCTCGTCCAGAACTTTGCGCGCGTGCGGCAGATCGAGCAGGTCGGGACTCTCCTGCGACCAGGGGAGGCCGGTCAGCCAATCGAGATAGGTGCGGAGGATCGAGGTCTCGGCGCTATCGGGGTGGCTGCGCTCGAGACGCTTGATCTGCTTTTCGGCCTCGTTGTGCGCTTCCTCGGGGAGCTTCTTCTCCTCGAGCAGCTTGCGATAGTTGGCGACTTCCTCGGAGAGCTCCTCGCCCTCGCCGAGCTCCGACTGGATCGCTTTCAGCTGTTGGCGCAGGAAGTACTCGCGCTGGCTGCGGTCCATTTCGCCGCGGGCTTGCGACGAGATCTCCTGCTGCATGGTGAGCAGCTGGAGCTCGCGCTGCACGAGATCGCTGACTTTCTTCAGCCGCGCGATCGGATCGGCAGTGGCGAGGATGGCTTGCGCCTCGTCGACCTTGAGATCGATGTTGCTCGCCGCGAGATCGGCAAGACGCCCGGGATCGTCCAGGTTGGCCGCGATCACCATGACCTCGGGAGAGATGCTCTTGCCGAGCGTCACCGCGCGATCGAGGGATTCCTTGACGCTCCGCACCAGGGCCTCGCTCTCGAGGGGGGTCGACGGATCCGCGATCACCTCTTCGATCTTCTGAATCTTGGCCTGCAGGAACGGCTCGGTCTGACTGATGTGCTCCACGCGCACCCGCGCCAGGCCCTGTACCAGGATACGGATGCGGCCGTCCGGCAGCTTGAGCATGCGCATGATGACCGCCGCGGTCCCGAGCTCGTGCAGGCCCTCGGCGCCGGGGTCGTCGGCGTTGGAATCCTTCTGGGCGACGAGGAGAATCGTCCGGTTGTCAGCTAACGCCTGATCGACGGCGAGCACGCTCTTGTCGCGGCCCACCGAGAGCGGCACGATGATGTAGGGAAACACCACCGCGTCCTTGAGCGGCAGGACCGGCAGGAGGTCAGGAAGCTTGACTGCTTCCTCGGGGGTGTCGCCGTTAGATTTCTTGGTCATCGACGGTGTCGACAGTCACGGTTCGCGGCTGTTCGCGTAAATCCTGGATGCGGGGGAACTCCACCGACAAGACGCCATCTCGGAGGACGGCGCGCCCGCGGTGGCTGTTGACCGGGTGGAGCAGCTGCACTTCGCGTTGAAATCTACCACGCCCGGTCTCGACGCAAAGGAAATGGCCGCGTTCGGCGAGCGCCGCGGAAGCCTTCTCGCCGCGCAGGACGACCACGTTGCCGCTCACCTCGATGGTGATCTCGGTCGCCGACATGCCGGGAATTTCGGCCAGCAGCAAGACGGCGTCGGCGGTCTCGATCACATCGACCGCGGGTTGCCAGTCGGGCACCTCGATGCCGCCGGCGAGCGATTCGGAAACCTCCTGAAAGACCCGATCGAGCCGCGCCTGAAGGCGGCCCACGAGCAGCAAAGCGGTGTAGCGGTCGGCCATGGACTTTCCTGCGCGCCTCAGCTTTGTTTGTGGAGAAGTATCTTCAACTCCTCCATGAAGGCCCCGATGTCCTCGAACTTGCGATAGACCGAAGCGAAGCGCACGTACGCTACCTGGTCGAGCACTCGCAGGCGCTCCATGACCAGGGCCCCGATCTCGGAGGTCGAAATTTCGCGATCCTCGCGCTCGTGCAGCTGATTCTGGATCTCGTCGACGATCTCGTCGAGCTTCTTGAGCGGCACCGGACGCTTCTCGCAGGCCTTGAGCAGACCCTGCAGGAGCTTCTTGCGATCGAACTCCTGGCGGCTGCCGTCGGACTTCACGACCAGGTAGGGGATGTCTTCGATCTGCTCGTAGGAGGTGAAGCGGCGCTCGCAAGAGAGGCATTCCCGGCGCCGCCGAATGGTCACGTGATCGCGGCTTTCCCGCGAGTCGACGACCCGGTCCTTGGTGGCGCCGCAGAAGGGACAGCGCATGCGGCGCGCTTACTCCTTGGCGTTGAGCGCGATGTTGAGGCGGAGCAGCACCTTCTCCAGCTGCTGCACGTTGTCGAGATCGACCTGCAGATCGCGGATGGCGTCGACGACCCGATTTTCGCCGTCCTCGACCTGGAGGCTCAGCGTGAAACGGCGCGCGCGTTTGAAATCGGCCCGTTTCAGGGTGAGTTGGATGTCGCGGCTCATTTCGCGCTGGCCGTTGGCGCCATTCTGGGCGGCCGCCGCGGCTGCTGGCGCCGCCGCCACCACCGCCGGCGTCGCCGCGCGCACTGGCGGCGGAGAGGTCGGCCGGAGCGTCTGACTGCGCAAGCGCTCGAGCTCGCGCAGCACATCGATCTGACCGACTCTCTTGGCTACCGGCTTGGGTGGCGCGATTTGTGGACTCGGAGCCGCAGCGACCGGCGCGGCAACAGGAGGCGCAGCAGCGGGCGCCGGCGGCGCGACTCTCGGAGCCGGCGGAGGTGCGGCAATCGCCGGCGGCGTCGCCGGTCTGGCCGCCGCCGCGGGACTGCCGATACCCGGGCGGGAGCTTTCCTGCCCGGGGCGCACTAGCCGCTTCTTGAGCGACAGCAGGGTGAGCTTGGAAATGCCCTTCAGAGTTTCGAAAACCCCCTGGCCGGTGCGCGCCGAAGCCTCGAACCACGGCCACTCACCGGTGTTGAGGCCGGCGTTCATCTCTTCGACCGAGAGGATCTCCTTGAGGTCGCGCTTGTTGTACTGCAGCACCAGCGGCATGCTTTCAGTGGTGAGTCCGATCTCGCCCAGATTCTCCTGCAGGTTCTTGAACGCATCGATGTTGGCCTGCAGCATTGGGCGCTGCGAGTCGGCCACGAACACCACGCCGTCGACACCCTTCAGCACCAGCTTGCGCGTGGTGTTGTAAAACACCTGACCGGGAACGGTGTAGAGCTGGATACGGGTCTTGAATCCAGCGATCGAACCGACGTCGATGGGCAGCAGGTCGAAGAACAGGGTGCGGTCGGTTTCCGTTTCCAGCGACACCATCTCGCCGCGTGAATCATTCGCAGTATGCGAATAGATGTACGCGAGATTGGTCGTCTTGCCGCACAGACCTGGGCCGTAGTACACCACCTTGGCCGCCATCTGCATGGTGCTGTAGTTGAAGAAAACCATTGACTTCCGCCCTGTTGACGGGAGGCCGAGGATAGCACTCGCCGTCCGAGAGGGTCAACCGACTGGAGCCCTCAGGGCTCCGCACGAAGTTGGCGAAGGAGCTCGGACTGCGCCGGCGTGAGCCCGCGGTCACGCGACACGTGGCGGAGGGTCTCGATTGCGAGGCTGCGCTGTAGAACGGCCGCTTCCGGCGTCAATTTCGCCGCCGCGGCGAGCTCTTTCTCGACCAGGACGCGGTCGCCACGGGCTATGGGACCGGTGATGGCGGCGGCCGCTGGCTGGGATCTAGCGCCTTCGAGCGCGGACTCGGTCAGCCGTCGATAGCCCAGCGCGAGGGTCGGCGAGAGGCCGAGATCCGCCGCGATTTCCTCCCCGAGCGCCAAGAGCGTCAAGACGCCTCCCGCCGCCAGGGTCGCGGCATAGTGGTAGAGGATCCGCGCTTCGGGGGGGACGAGGACCGTCTGGGCGCCCCAGGTGTGGGCCAGTCGCTCGCCGAGCCTCAGGGCGATGGCGTCGCCATCGACTCCGAAGACGATGCCGGCCGCTTCGCTCACGTTGGAACGCACCTCGGGAAACGCCATCAGGGGGTGAAGGCTCCCGCACGCGCTCTGCGATGGCCCCCCAATACGCAGAGGTGCCAGGACTCCGGCGTCCCGAGAGCCCGAGACGTGCAGGACGACCGGCGCTTGCGGGCGAGCGGCCAGTTGGCTCACCACGGCGTCCAGGGCGTCGTCCGAGACGGCCACCACGAGGAGGTCGGCGTCAGCACTCGACAACTCTTCAGCCGCGCAGCTGCCTCCGCCGAGCTCGGCGACCAGCCGGTCGGCGCTCGTCCGCGACCCGGAGGCGACTTCCCGGAGCTCGCCTCCGCAGGCAACCGTCCAGTGGGCGAGGCTCGAGCCAACCCTCCCGGCGCCGAGCAGCGAGAGGCGCAGACCAGCCAACCCTTGGGATCGATTCATTGCGTTACAATAGAGAGGCTTACCGAGTGCTCGCAAGTCGCCGGCCCAGGCTTAGGCCAAGACTTAGGCCAGGACATGCGATGGCCGAGCCCGGGACGCAGGTGCATTCAATGCCCGAGCGGCTCTCTCCCAAAACACTCAACGCCCGCGATCGCGAAGTCCTGCGTGACGTCATCAGCATGTACATCCTCACCGGCGAGCCGGTGGGTTCGCGTACGGTTTCCAAGATCGAGCGCCACGGCTTGTCAGCGGCCAGCATCCGCAACGTCATGGCGGACCTGGAGGAGCTGGGCTATCTCTCGCACCCGCATACTTCGGCGGGACGGGTACCGACCCGCGAGGGCTATCACCTGTTCATCCAATCGCTGATGGAGGCGCGAGCGCTGCCCGCGCGCGAGCGCCGCTATATCGACGAGAGCCTGCGCTCGGTGCCCCCGGATCCGGAGCGCCTGGTGGCGGTTACCAGCCACTTGCTGTCGGAATTGACCAATCAAGCGAGCGTGGTGCTGGCGCCTGCGATCGGCGACACCGTCCTGCGCAGCGTGGAATTCGTGCCCCTGTCCGAGCGCCGAGTGCTCTGCGTGGTGGTCTCGAACAGTGGTTTCGCCGATAGCAAAGCGATCGACACCGAACGTATCGTGCAGCGCGAGGAGTTGCAGCAAATTTCGAACTACCTGACGGAGAACTTCGCCGGTTTGACACTGCGCGAAGTGCGCGACCGCTTGCTCGGCATGATGGGCGAAGAGCGGGCACAGATGAACGACCTGCTGAAGCTCGCGGTCACTCTCGCCAGTCGTGGCCTCGACGACCAGGCTCCGGAAGTGTTGATCGACGGCGCCAACATGCTGTTGGCCAAACCCGAGGTGAGCAGCCTCGATCGCGCGCGGCGCATGCTGGACACCTTCTCAGACAAGGCCCGGTTGGTCGAAATGCTGAATCGTTGCATCGAAGGCAAGGGCATCCGCGTGTTCATCGGCGAGGATTCGGCGCTCACTTCCGAGTTCGACTTCTCGCTGGTCGCGACCGCGTATGGCGGCAGCGATCAGGTCCGTGGCAGCATGGGAATTCTTGGACCTTCGCGTATGGAGTATTCGCGCATCATTCCTCTGGTGCACTATTTGGGTGAGACGTTGAGCGAGGCCTTGGCCTCGGCGGCAGGAGAAGGAGACCGGCAGCGATGAGTGACGAGCGTTCTGGCCGCCCGCCGGCCCCCGACCTCGAGATGCTGGATCTCGAGGCCGACGACGCGATCGATCTGGAGGCGGCCACCCGCGATGCGCTCGCCGCGGTGGAGGCCGTGCATTCGGCATCCAACGCTCCGGCGGCTCCGGATCCCGACCCGGCTCCCGCGGCCGACGACGCGGCGGTCAATCGGTTGCAAGCCGAAATCGCCGACTTGCGCGATCGTTCGGTCCGCACGCTCGCGGACTACGACAACTTCCGCAAGCGCGCCGAGCGCGAGCGCGAGGAGCAGAGAAAGTATGCGTTGAGCGAAGTGCTGCGCGACTTCTTGGCCATCAACGACAACATTGCCCTCGCCCTTCAGGCCGGGGGCACCGCCGACGACGTAAAACGCGGAGTCGAGATGATCGGCAAGCAACTGCGCGATCTCTTGCGGCGGTACGGAGTGGAGGAAGTGGCCGCGCAGGGCGAGCGCTTCGATCCGGCCATCCACGAGGCGGTGTCGCGCGCCGAGGATCCGCATGTTCTCGAGCCCACGGTGTCCGAGGTGTTGCGACGCGGCTATCGAGTGCACGAGCGGCTGCTGCGGCCCGCCATGGTGAAGGTGGTCGTGCCCGGCGACAACCCTTCGGAAGCAGCCCCGGGCGAGACCTCTTGAGCGCTCTCGTATACTGGTCAGCGAGCCCTGACGCCGGCCAGCCGGCGGCCGCAACAGGCTGGAGGTAACCCCGTGGGCAAGATCATCGGAATCGATCTCGGTACGACGAACAGCTGCGTTGCCGTGGTGGAAGTGCTGGCGCCGCGCGTGCTCGCCAACCGCGAAGGCAGCCGGACCACGGCCTCGATCGTCGCTTTCACCGAGGACAGCGATCGGCTGGTGGGGCAGATCGCCAAACGGCAGGCAATCACCAATCCGCAGAACACCGTTTTCGCCGTCAAGCGGCTGATCGGGCGGAAGTTCGACGATCCGCAGGTTCAGCGTGCTCGCGGAGTGCTGCCCTACACCCTGGTCGAGGCTCCGAACGGCGATGTGAAGATTCAGATCCGCGATCGCCAGTACAGCCCGGAAGAGATTTCGGCGTTCATCCTGCGCGAGATCAAGGGATTTGCCGAGGAGGCCTTGGGCGAGGCGGTCACCGAAGCCATCATCACCGTCCCGGCGTACTTCAACGACTCCCAGCGTCAGGCCACCAAGGACGCCGGACGCGTCGCCGGCCTCGAAGTCCTGCGCATCATCAACGAGCCCACCGCAGCGGCGCTCGCCTATGGGGTAGACAAGCGCCGGGGTTCGAAGACCATTGCGGTCTACGACCTGGGCGGCGGCACGTTTGACGTCTCGATCCTCGAGCTCTCCGACGGTATCTTCGAGGTCAAGGCAACCTCTGGCGACACCTACCTCGGCGGCGAAGATTTCGACCAGCGAGTCATGGATTGGCTGATCCAGGAGTTTCAGTCCGAGTGCAACATCGATCTGCGCGGCGATCGCATGGCCTTGCAGCGCCTGAAGGAAGCCTCGGAGCGCGCCAAGTGCGAGCTCTCCGCGGTGCCCGAGACGCCGATCAACTTGCCCTTCATTTCCGCCGACGACTCGGGGCCGCGCCATCTCGCGCGCACCTTGACGCGCGAGCACTTCGAGGCTCTGGTCGAGGACTTGGTGGCGCGCACCGAGGGCCCGTGCCGCGACGCCATGGAGCAGGCGCGCCTGCGCGCCGACCAGATCGACGAGATCCTCCTGGTCGGCGGCCAGACCCGTACGCCGTTGGTGATGCGGCGGGTGGAGCAGATCTTCGGCAAGAGCCCGAATCGCGAAATCAATCCCGACGAGGTGGTGGCGATCGGCGCTGCCATTCAGGGCGGCATCCTGCGTGGCGACGTGAAGGACATCGTCCTGCTCGACGTGACGCCGCTCTCGATCGGCGTCGAAACCTACGGCGGACTGCTCACCAAGCTCATCGAGCGCAACGCCACCATTCCGACCAAGAACACGCAGATCTTTACCACCGTCGTCGACAACCAGGACACGGTGGAGATCCACGTCCTGCAGGGCGAGCGCGAG
This sequence comes from Acidobacteriota bacterium, assembly GCA_039933785.1. Taxonomy (GTDB): domain Bacteria; phylum Acidobacteriota; class Thermoanaerobaculia; order Multivoradales; family JAGPDF01; genus JBDTNL01. The sequence continues at coordinate 4,517 of JBDTNL010000040.1, read as the reverse complement.
CTCGCGGCGGAGAACAAGTCCCTCGGCCGTTTCGAACTCGTCGGCGTGCCGCCGGCGCCGCGCGGCGTGCCCCAGATCGAAGTCACCTTCGCCATCGACTCGAACGGCATCGTCAGCGTGTCGGCGCGCGACGTGGCGACCAACAAGTCGCAGAGCATCCAGATCAATCCCGCCGGCGGCCTGAGCAAGGACGAGATCGAGAATCTCGTGCAGGAGGCGGAGATCAACGCCAAGACCGACTTGCAGCGGCGCGAAATCCGCCGCCTCAAGAACCGTCTCGAGGGTCTGATCTACACCAGCGAGCGGGTGCTCGAACAGTTCCGCACCCTGCTCAGCGACGAGGATGGCAAGCGCATCCACGAAACCCTGCTCAAGGCCCGTATGGCGATGGCGAACGAGGAGCGCTCCGAGATCGAGGCGGCCATGTTCGACCTCAACACGATCTCGCAGCAGCTTTCGGATCTCATGCTGTCGCAGGTCAAGCAGGGCTCCTAAAAACCTCCAATCACTCGGCCTCAGGCCACTCCCTCGACGATGACCACGGTGACCAAGCGCGACTACTACGAAGTCTTGTCCGTCTCTCGCGACGCCGACGACAAATCGATCAAGGCGGCGTACCGTAAGCTGGCGCAGAAGTTCCACCCCGATCGCAACCCCGGCGATGCCGAGGCCGAGGAGCGATTCAAGGAGGCGGCCGAGTCCTACGCCGTACTCTCCGACGGCGACAAGCGGTCGCGCTACGACCGCTTCGGACATCAAGGTGTCGAGGGCGTGGGTGCGCAGGGGTTCGATCCCAGCGTGTTCGGCGATTTCTCCGACATCCTGGGCGGCATCTTCGGCTTCTCCGATCTCGGTGGACGTAATCCCAGCGGTCCCGCTCCGGGTGCGGATCTGCGCTACGACCTCGAGATCACGTTCGAGGAGGCCGCGTTCGGACACAGCACGGTGCTCAAATTCCCCCGCCTCGAGGCCTGCTCCGCCTGCAAAGGCACGGGCGGCGAGAACGGCGCGCAGCCAGAGACTTGCTCGGGTTGCAAAGGTCGCGGGCAGGTGCGGTACCAGCAAGGCTTTCTCACGGTCGCTCGGACATGTCCCCGTTGCGGCGGGTCGGGCAAGACGGTGAAGAACCCCTGCCATACCTGCAGTGGCGAGGGACGGGTCGAAGTCGAGCGCACCGTCGAGGTGAAAATTCCCGCCGGCGTCGACACTGGCTCCCGCCTGCGCTTGACCGGTGAGGGCGAGCAGGGCCGGCGCGGCGGGCGGCGCGGCGATCTCTACGTCGTGCTCCACGTGGCCGCGCACGAGACCTTCGAGCGCGACGGCGCGGATGTCTGGAGCGTGCTCGAGCTGTCCTATGCGCAGGCCGCTCTTGGCGCCGAGCTCGAGGTCGAGACGCTGCACGGTCCGGTCGAGCTCGACGTTCCAGCCGGCACGCAGCCGGGGCGGGAGTTCCGGTTGCGCGGCAAAGGGATACCCCGTCTGGGGAGCAGCGGCAAGGGCGACCATCACGTGCGCGCTGCGATCGTGGTGCCCGAGCCGAAGAGCCTCTCCGCCGAGCAGACCGAGCTGTTGCGCCGGCTCGCCGAGCTCGACGGCAAGCCCGTGCGCGCCGACAAGGGCGTGCTCGACAAAGTCCGCGATCTGTTTGGCTGATTGACCGATGCCGGCCGTCGAGCGCGCGGTCTACCGGCTCGCCGAAGACGACGAAGAGATCTTCACCGCCGCGTGCTGGGTACGCGGCTGCCTCGGCCTCGAGGTCAAGAGCTCGACGCCGGGCTGGATCCAAGTCGAGGTCTATGAAGCCGCGGCCGCTGGGCCTGCCTTCGAACCCGACCAAGTCCCTGCCGAGTTCATGCGCGCCGAGCTCCTGCGGCGCGAGCCCGTCCCCGAACGCGACTGGATGGCTCCCTACCGCGAGCACGTCAAGCCGTTCCGCGTCGGCCGGCGCTTCTTGCTCGATCCCCGGGAGCCGCAGGACTTCGAGAACGTGCCCGAGGGGCAGATCTGGCTGCGGCTTCCGGCGCGCAGCGCCTTCGGGACCGGCAGCCATGAATCGACTCGCTTGGTGCTCGAGATCCTCGAGACCATGGACCTCTGCGGACGCCGGGTGCTCGATGTGGGCACGGGTACCGGCGTCCTCGCGTTCGCTGCTCGGCGTCTCGGCGCGGGGTTCACCGCGGCGTTCGACAACGACGTGCTCGCGCCGCTGCACGCCGCCGTGAATGCGCGCCTGAACGACACCGACTGCGGGCTCTTCGCCGGCACCTTGTCGGCCTTGTCGCCCCAGGCACGATTCGACGTGGCACTGGTCAACGTGGTCCCCGAGCAGATCCTGCCCGAAATCGAAGGCCTGACCGCGCGCCTTTCTCCCGGCGCGGAAGTCGTGTTCTCGGGCATCCTGCGCGAGGCCGGGCCTGCATTCGTCCGCCGCCTTCGCCAGTACGGCCTGGTGCGTGAAGCCTCGCGGTTTGCCGCCGAGTGGGTTGGCTACCGCATGCGCCTCGGAACGCAGTGATCACACTGATCGTGGCTCAGGATGAGTTGGTCGGCGGGACCGTGACGGTCTCCGGCGATGCCTATCGACACCTTTTCCGGGCCCGGCGCGCCGCGGTGGGCGAGCGCGTCCGCCTGGTGGATGGATTCGGCCTGGCCCGTTGGGGAGTGATTGCGCGGGCTGGGCGCGAGACAGGCGAAATTCTTGTCGGAGAGGCCGCGCCAGCGAACGACCCGGTGCTGGAGGTCGATCTCCTGGTGCCGCTGCCCAAGCCCGACCGCTTGTCCTGGCTGGTGGAGAAAGCGAGCGAGCTCGGCGTGCGGCGGTTGCGTTTCGTGTCGAGCGCTCGCGCGCCCCGAGAGCTGGGATCGGGTGCCCTCGAGCGCCTGCGCCGAGTCGCGGCATCGGCGCTCGAGCAGTGCCACGGATCGCGGCTGCCCGAAATCAGCGGCGTGCATCCCTGGAGCGAGCGCGAGTCGTGGGCAGACTCGACGGCCCAACGCTTCGTTCTTCAGCCGGGCTCGCCGGCGCTTGCCGCGATCGACGCCGGTCGGGGGCCGGTGGCGCTGCTGGTAGGTCCCGAAGGCGGCTTCGATCCCAACGAGATCGCCGAGCTCGAGGCGGAAGGCTGGCAACGGCGAGGACTTGGCGTGCGCGTGCTCCGCCTCGAAACCGCGGCCATTCTCGGCGCGGGCACGCTCCTCGCTGCGACCTAGAGTCCGGACAGCAGCGCCAGGATCGGGGCTGTCCTGGTTTGACTCCCCTGGGACCGGGGGCTATCCTCGACCGGATCGTTCGCTCGCGTCGTCGAGGAGGAGTGGCGTTGGTAAAGAACAACCCTTTTGCCGGTATCCGCTATATCTGGATGAACGGCGAGTTGCAGGACTTCGAAAACGCCAAGGTGCACGTGCTGACGCACGCTCTGCACTACGGTTCGGGCCTTTTCGAGGGCATTCGGTGCTACGACACCCGGACCGGCCCGGCGGTCCTCCGGCTCCAGGAGCACCTCCGGCGGCTCGAGAATTCCTGCAAGGTCTACCGCATGGACATCCCGTTCGACCGCGAACGGCTGACCGCGGCGGTCTTCGACACCATCGGCGCCAACGAGATGAAGGCCTGCTACATCCGGCCGTTGATCTTCCGCGGCTTCGGGCTGCCGGGCATCAACCCGCTGCCCTTGCCGGTCGAGGTCGTGATCGCGGTCTGGGCCTGGGGCAAGTATCTGGGTGACGAGGCGGCCGAGCGTGGCGTTGATGTCTGCGTCTCCTCGTGGCGCCGGAGCTCGCCGCAGAGCTCACCCGCGGTGGCCAAGGCCACGGGCAACTATCTGAATTCGCAGTTGGTGAAGATGGAGGCGATCGTCAACGGGTATTCCGAGGGTATCGCGCTCGACATCCAGGGGTCGGTCAGCGAGGGCTCGGGGGAGAACCTCTTCCTGGTCCAAGACGGCGTCTTGCTGACCTCGCCGATGTCGGCGTCGATCCTCCCCGGCATCACCCGCGACGCGGTCATGACGCTTGCCCGTGACCTCGGCATTCCGGTGAAGGAGGACGTCATCCCGCGCGGCCTGTTGTACACCTGCGACGAGATGTTCTTCACCGGCACGGCGGTAGAGATCACACCCATCCGTTCGGTGGATCGAGTCGACGTCGGAGCCGGCAAGCCCGGCCCGATCACCCGCCAGCTGGTCGCCGAATTCAACGCCATCGTGCACGGCGAGGTACCGGATCGTCACGGCTGGCTGTCGCCGGTTCCCCCGGTCAGCGCACCCATGGCCGCGGCTCTTGCCTTGCGCAACGACAAGGCGGAGAAGCTCGAGAGGATCGAGGCATGAATATCAATGACCTGTTGAAGATCGCGGTCGAAAAGAAGGCCTCCGATCTCCACCTCAAGGTGGGCAGTCATCCGGTGATTCGTGTCGACGGCGATCTCCAGCCGCTCGCCGAGCTCAAGCGCCTCATGCAAGAGGACACCATCGCGATGGCGTTCTCGATCATGAACGCGCGCCAGAAGCAGCGCTTCA
>JBDTNL010000039.1:0-34732 GCA_039933785.1 Acidobacteriota bacterium | reverse complement strand
CCGGAAATGCCGCGGCGCGCCGCGGCTTGGAGATTCGTGTTTACCACACCTCGGGATCGCCGCCGAGGCATGGCGACTCCGCGAGCGTTTGAAACACGGCGCCGCACCCTCAGAGATGCGCCCGCGTGAGCTTGATGTCGACCACGAAATCAGCGCGCGCGATGGCACCAACAGACGGAGCGCCGCTCAATTGCCTCCGGAGGCGTTCTTGTGCATACTGAAAGTGCATGAGCTTTCTGCGCGGTGCATCGACAGCCCTGATCCTGGCGATTGCCCTGGCTCTCGTGGCGCCCTGCGTATGCCGCGGTGCTCGGGCAGACCATGGATGTCACCAGACCAAGCGGCCGCCTACTGTGATGAAGAGCTCGTGCTGCTGCCCGCCAGCCGGCCGGCTGGGGGAATCCCCGGCGATCACGGGGGCAACAGGCCAGAAACAGGAGCCCGCCGTCGCCGCGGTGCCCCCGTACTTCGAGTTGCCGCTGTTCGATGCGACCCGAGCAACAGGCCAGTTCGCTTTACCCACTAGTACGCAGTCGCCGCATAGCCTTTCCCTGCCTCTTCGCATTTGAGATTCGCCGATCGTCGAGCCGCTGGCTAGATCGCCAGCTACCCAGGCCGTGGTGCGCGCAGCGCGCATCACACGTGCCTTTCCAACGCATCGACGGAGGCTCACGACATGTCTCGACTAACAGTTCTGGCAGCCCTGTTCGCGGCGATCGCCGCTGCGGGCTGCGCATCGACCAACCCGCAGGCCACCTTCGACTCGGTGTCGACCAGCTTCAAGGATCGGAGCGGAATGGACCTACGCTGGTCGCGCTCCTCTGCGCAAGCAGCCGAGACCGAGCAGCTCGTCCGGCAGTTGCTCGCCGAGCCCATCGACGCTGAGCGCGCCGAGCGAATCGCGCTGCTCAACAACCCCGAACTGCAGGCGGAGCTCGAGGAACTCGGCATCGCTCAGGCTGACCTCGCACGGGCCACGCGAATCGCCAATCCTTCCTTGGACGCATTTGTCCGCGCACCGAGAGGGGGAGGCGCGGCGAATGTCGAAGTCTCGATCGCAGAGGACATTCTCGACGTGCTCATGCAGCCCCTGCGCCGGCGCCTCGGCATGGCGGCCCTCGAGGAGACCAAGCTACGCGTCGGCGACAAGCTGCTGCGAGCGGGAGCAGCGGCTAAGTCTGCGCTCTTCACGCTGCAGGCGAGCGACCAACTCGTCGCGCGGCTGGAAACGATCGAGCAGATCAATCGCTCTGCTTTCGAGCTGGCGGAGCGCCAACAGGCGGCGGGAAACATCTCGGAGCTCGATCTTGCGAACCATCAGGCACTCTACGAACAAGCGCGCATCGACGTCGTGCAAGCGCGCGCACAGTCACGCGTCGATCGCGAGGCTTTGAATCGCGAGCTCGGCGCCTGGGGCGACGAGGCCGACTTTCAGATCGTGGCGGGCCTACCGGCTCTTCCCAATACCGACCCGACACTTTCAGGCCTGGAATCCTTGGCGATGGAACGTCGCCTCGATCTCGCGGCCGGGCGGCTCGCCATCGATATCGTCGGTCAGGCGCTGGCCATCAAGAAGGGCACGCGCTTCCTTCCCGCGGGCATCGAGGTGGGCGTCTCGCGCGAACGAGACACCGATCGCAGAGTCGTCCTCGGACCCACGCTGCGCATCCAGATCCCGGTATTCGATACCGGCGCAGCTTCGGTCGCAGCACTAGAAGCGCAATACCGGCAGAGCCAACGTCAGCTGGAAGCGCTCGCCGTCCGGGCTCGCTCCGAAGTGCGGACTGCCCAGGACCTGCTGATCAGCGCCAGAGACCGGACGGAGCACTACCAGCATGTTGTCTTACCTCTACGGGTCCGCATCCTGGAGCAAACGCTCTTGCACTACAACATGATGCTCAAGGGTGCCTACGACGTGCTGTTGGCTCGTCAACAAGAAGCCGAAGTCGAGAAGACATACATCACCGCTTGGCGCGACTACTGGATCGCTCGAGTCGAACTCGAGCGTTCGGTTGGGGGCCGCTTACCGGCACCAGACGCTACCTCGGCAGCGACCGCGACGAACGAACACCCTGACGGTTCCCCGGGAGGCCACCGATGATTAGTCGACGCATGTTCTCCAGGACGGCATTTCTAGGACTGGGCGCCACGATCCTTGGCCGGTCCAGCCGCCCTGCCCTCGCCGTCGACGGCATGAAAGGAATGCCCGGGATGGCCGCCACTACTCCCGAGCCGTCCGCTTCGGGGTCTCGGCGCGCCACGGCATACACCCCAGTCACGACACTCGACGGTGCCTCGTTGCCCTACGTGATGCAAGGTGGTGTCAAGGAGTTTCATCTCATCGCAGAGCCGGTCCGGCGCGAGTTCGCGCCCGGCATGATCGTCGATTGCTGGGGCTACAACGGCTCGACACCTGGCCCGACGATCGAAGCCGTCGAGGGTGATCACGTCCGCATCCTGGTGACCAATCGGCTTCCTGAGCCGACGACTGTGCACTGGCACGGGATCTTCCTCCCGAGCGGCATGGATGGTGTCGGTGGGCTGAATCAACCCCACATCCAGCCCGGCGAAACCTACGCCTACGAGTTCACGCTGCGCCAGCACGGTACTCACATGTATCACCCCCACGCCGACGAGATGGTGCAGATGGCGATGGGGATGCAGGGCTTCTTCGTCATCCACCCCAAGGTGTCTGAAGGCCCGAGAATTGACCGGGACTTCTGCATCTTTCCCCACATGTGGGCAATCCACCCCGGCACCAGCAAGCCGGACACGGCGCCCATGCTCGACTTCAACATCTTCACCTTCAACGGCCGGGCGTACCCGGGCACCGCGCCGCTCGTCGTGCGTCGCAACGATCGAGTGCGCATGCGGTTCGCCAACGTGAACATGACAGACCATCCCATCCACATCCACGGCCACCGCTTCTGGGTGGTAGAGACCGATGGCGGCCAGATTCCGCCGTCAGCACGCTGGCCGGAGACCAGCCTCAACATCGTGCCCGGCACCACTCGTGCGGTCGAGTTCGTGGCCGACAATCCCGGCGACTGGGCGCTCCATTGCCATAAGAACCACCACACGATGAACGCGATGGGACACGACATCCCGAACATGCTCGGCGTCGATCAGGCCGGCGTCGAATCTCAAATTCAGCAGCTCGTCAGCGGCTACATGGCCATGGGCGAGACCGGGATGTCCGAGCACGCGGCTCACGCTGCCATGGGACACATGGGAGGACTAACCAACACGCTGCCCATGATGACGGGAGAGGGCCCCTTTGGTCCCGTCGAAATGGGCGGCATGTTCACCGTCGTCAAGGTGCGTGAGCACCTCGCAAACTACGACGACGATCCGGGCTGGTACCAGAATCCCCCGGGGACCGTCGCGCGCAAGGTCGACGGCCCCACGACAGTCTCTCCAGAACCTATGCACCAACACCCCGGTGCCTCGTGAGGCGCCTCCTCCAGGCCCTCGTTGCTCTGCTGGCAGTTCTAGGCGGCGGCGTCGTTCTCGTCGCGGTCGGATTCGCGAACCAGGGTGTCTCGTCTCGACTTCCTCCGCCCGCGATCGAGACCAAGATGGCGCGCGCTGCGAGACACCTCCTGATCCCTCAGGCGGCCCGGACCTCCACGAACCCCGTGGAACGCTCCGAGGAGGTCCTCACCCGAGCGCGCAGGCACTTCGCCGATCACTGTGCGTCGTGTCACGGCAACGACGGCCGCGGTCAGACAGGCATGGGCCGCAACCTCTATCCCCGAGCCCCGGACATGACCGCCAAGCAAACGCAGGAACTCTCCGACGGAGAGCTCTTCTGGATCATCGAGAACGGCGTGAAGCTCACCGGCATGCCCGCCTGGGGCTCCGATTCGGAAGCGGCCGGCCAGAGCTGGGCGCTGGTGCATTTCATCCGGCAACTGTCCGCTCTCACCGCCCAAGACCTGGAAGGCATGAAGAAGTACAACCCCCTCAGCGTCTCTGAGATGGAGGAGATGCACGAGGAGAGCGACTTCCTCGACAATTCCGCCCCTCCACCGCCTTCACCGACACCACAAGGGAGAAATCAATGAAATACATCGTAAGGGTATTTCCCTTGCCCACGGCAAGGGTCATGTGCTGGGCACGATCGCCGCGGTGGCCACCGACCATATCGAGGTCATGACGACCGAGAAGAAGACCGTGACCGTCAAGACCACGAAGGACACCCGGTACTTCCTTGGCGACACCGCAGCCGATGCGACAGCAACAAAGGTTGGCCTGCGTGTCGCGGTCCATCTGGCAGAGGACGGTTCTGCAGCGGAAGTACATCTGCCCAAGGTGCAGTAGGAGGAGTCGATGCGGAAGCTTGCGTTCGCTCTGCTTGTTCTGCTGTTCGTACCCGCATTGTCGCGGGCCGAAACGATCCTCCACCGTGATTCTGAGACGCACAGCTGGCGTCCGGCGAATCGCTCACATCCATTGGTCTTCGCACAAGCGTGCTGGGTAGCCACGTATTCAACCTACCCCGCGGAGCGGTGCTCTTGGCTCGTTCCTTGCTCTACTATGCCCGCATGGTGAGGCATTGGCCCTCTCGAGGCGTCGCGACGAGCCTCGTGCTCGTGGCGTTGGTTTCTGGGCTCGGCGCCCCGAGAGTGGTTGCTTGCCCGGATTGCCCGGACCCCTCGCTCGCGATCTCCCACGAGGAGCAGGGCCAATCCATCGAAGCCCCCGACTGCTGCACCACTGTGGCCGCCCAGGACGCGCCGGCCATCCCCGGCGAGCGCCAGATTCTTCCGGAGCCATCCGCCGTTGCTCTCGCATCAGCGGTCACGGGCTTGGTTACGGAGGCTTCAGCCCCAGCGTCAGAATCCATCCCGACGACTCCCAGGCCTCGACTCGCCCGGCACGCGCCGCTCTACGACCTGTACTCTGTTTTTCTGATTTAGCTCCCTCTTCCTCCGAACTGAGCTGCTCGCCACGCCGTGGCGAGCCTCATTGACGTCTTGGAGAAGGAGCGCTCATGCACCAGAAGCTCGTGCTCGTCGTCGTGATCTGCGGACTCTCGACGGCCGCCCAGTTAGCCAGTCAGGCGGTCGCAGATCCTGCAGCCGACTCTGCCGTTTCTGTACTCCAGGCGCCGCCCGTAGAGGCCCTCGTGGCCAAGGCCCTCGCGAATTCGCCGGGGATTCAGGCCCTTCGCGCCAAGCTCGCCGCGGCTCGCGAAATGGAGCGCCCGGCGGGCGCGCTGCCAGATCCGATGGTCGGGGCCATGATTCAGGACGCGAGCTTTCCGAAGAACACGATCGGCCAGGAGCCGATGTCCATGGCCGGCTTCGAAGTCCGGCAGGACCTTCTCTTCCCTGGCAAGCGAAGTGCTCGAGTCACCGTCGCCCTCGCCGAGACTGCACAGAGAGACGCTGAACTTGCTGCGCTCGAGGCTCAAACCGCCAGCGACATCCGCACGCTCTTTGCTCGAATCTACGCACTTGACCGCGAGCAGGAAACGGCCTCGGCCGCCCACGAGCTTCTCTCTCTTCTCTCGGCCACAGTTGCAGCGCGCTACGCCGCCGGGGAAGCCCAGCAGGAGGCTCTGGTCAGGGTTCAGATCGAGATTTCGCGGCTGAACGAACGTCTAGATGATCTATCGACGGAGCGTATCGGCTGGGTTGCCGCGCTCAACCGGTGGCTGGATCAGCCCGCCGATGCGCCGCTGGGCACCGTAGCCTCGCTGCCGACCGTCGAACACCGGCAACCGTTCGTTCGATCGCCCGACGCGGAGACTGCTCCGGAGGTCCTGACCGCGTCCGCAGCGCTCGCGACGGCGGCGAGTCGATCCCGCGTCGCGCAAACCGAGCTCAAGCCGAACCTGTCGTCGGCCGCCGGGATCGGCTTTCGCGGCAGCAAGGATCCCGTCGTCACCCTGCGGTTCGGATTCGAACTACCCATCTGGCGCCGGCAGAAGCAGGAACCGATGGCGCGGGCGGCTGCCCATGAGGTGGTCATGGCGCAGAGCGAGCTTCGAAGCGCTCAGGCGATGGTGCGTGCGGAGAGCGCACGCCTGGAAGCGCAGTGGACTACCTCTGAGCGACAGATCGTTCGGTACAAGGAGGGCATCCTCCCGCAATCGAGCCTCGCTCTCGACGCGGCGCGTTCGGCATATCTCGCCGGGCGCGGCGACTTCGAGACCGTGATCGCCGATTTCAATCTCTGGTTGGAAGCGCGGATGGAGCTCGCTCGGCGCGAAAGCGATCGTTTCATCGCGTGGGCGGAGCTTCAACGTCTGGCGCAACCGGCCCGGCCGCAGGCTTCGGAGGCTTCCCGATGACTCGACGAACGATCTGCTCAGCCCCGGGCGCGCTCGCCCTGCTGCTCCTGTTCGGAAGCTGCCGCGAGAGCGCCAAAGCTCCTGCCAGCGCAACCGCCGCAACGGCCACAACAGCCAAAGACGCGCGCAAGATTCTGTACTACCGCAGCCCCATGCCACCGACGGTGACCTCTCCCGTGCCCGCGAAGGACGCCATGGGGATGGACTTTGTCCCCGTCTACGAAGTTGAAAAGCCCTCAACACCCTCCACGGGAACTCCCGAGGGTCTGACCAACCTAACCATCGCTCGCTCGGGACTCCGCCTCGCGGACGTCCAAACCGTCGAGGCCGTCCAGTCCGTGCTCAAGAGCTCGACGCGCACCGTGGGTCTCGTCATCGCGGACGAGACCCGCGTGCACCATGTGCACACCAAGGTCTCCGGATGGATCGAGACGCTGCGCGTCAACTCCACAGGTCAACTCGTACGCGCGGGTGAACCCATGCTCACGATCTACTCGCCGGAGCTCCTGGCGACTCAGGAGGAGTTCCTGCGTGCTCGGCAGGCTGCCGCGCAGTTCTCGGTGTCCTCCTTGCCGGAGGTTCGTCGTGGGGGCGAAGAGCTCGTCGAAGCCGCCCGGCGCCGCTTGGCGCTCTTTGGTGTGCCCCAGGCCTTCCTCGAAGCGCTCGAGCGCTCCGGGAAGCCGCTTCGCACCGTCGGACTCCCGGCACCGGTCTCGGGCTACGTAACCGCGAAGGGCGCTTTCGAGGGCCAGCAAGTCGATCCAGGGATGGACCTCTTCACGATCACCGATCTCTCTCATGTCTGGGTGGAGGCTGAGTTCTACGAGTTCGAGGCGCGCTCGCTACGCATCGGCGAGAGCGCGCGGCTGACGCTGACCTATGAGCCTGGAGTCGAGCGCACGGGGCAAGTGACCTTCATCTACCCGACGGTCAACGTGGAGAGTCACACCCTGAAGGCCCGGCTCGAATTCGCGAACCCTGGCTTGATCCTCAAGCCCGGCATGTTCGCCGACGTCAGTCTCGACCTCGAGGAACAATCCGGCGTCGTGATCCCCGACTCCGCGGTTCTCGACACCGGGACGCGGCAGGTTGTGTTCGTGCAGCGCGCCGAAGACTTCGAGCCCCGCGAGGTGTTGCTCGGTGCTCGAAGCGCCGGCCAGGCGATCGTGCTTCGCGGAGTGACGGCGGGCGAACGGGTCGTGATTCATGCGAACTTCCTGCTCGATTCTGAATCCCGCCTGCGAGCCACGCTCGCGGGCATCGCCACCAAGAGTTCCACGCCAGCCCCGGGTAGCAAGCCGTGATTCGCCGCGTCATCGCCTTCTGCGCTGGGCACCCGCTCTTGGTGGTCCTCGCCGTTGCAACGCTTGCGGCCATTGCCGTCGTTACGCTGCGCGAAATTCCCCTGGATGCCCTGCCCGATCTCTCGGACACGCAGGTGATCGTCTTCTCACGCTGGGACCGTTCGCCGGACATCCTCGAGGATCAGGTCACCTATCCGATCATCGCCACCCTTCTCGGGGCTCCCAAGGTGAAGGCGATTCGCGGCTACTCGGACTTCGGTTTTTCGTACATCTACGTCATCTTCCAGGATGGCACCGACCTCTACTGGGCGCGCTCGCGAGTCCTCGAGTACCTCTCCAAGATCCAACAGCGACTTCCCGAGGGCGTGCAAACCGAGCTCGGCCCGGACGCGACCGGCGTCGGCTGGGCGTTTCAATACGCCTTGGTCGACCGCTCGGGGACCCATCCGCCCGAAGAGCTCCGCTCCTTCCAAGACTGGAATCTCCGCTATGCCCTGCAGGCTGTCCCAGGAGTCGCCGAGGTTGCGGGCATCGGCGGCTACGTCAAGCAGTACCAGATCACCGTAGATCCGAACCGGCTCTCGGCATACAAGATTCCGCTCCAGGACGTGGTGAAGGCCGTTCGGCGCTCCAACAACGAGATCGGCGGTCGCCTCATCGAGTTCAGCGGCAGCGAATACATGGTCCGGGGTCACGGCTACGCCAAGAGCATCGGAGACTTCGAACAGGTCGTGGTGAAGGTCACGCCGGGGGCTGTCCCGATCCTCCTGCGCGATGTCGCGCGCGTGGCGCTCGGTCCCGAGCTGCGCCGCGGTGTCGCGGACCTCGATGGCAACGGTGACACGGTGGGTGGTGTCGTGATCCTCCGCCACGGCGAGAATGCCTTGAGCGTCATTCGTAAGGTCCACGAGAAGCTCGAGGAGCTCAAGCCCTCGCTGCCGAAGGGGGTCGAGATCGTCACCACCTACGACCGCTCGGATCTGATCCTGCGAGCGCTCGGCACGCTACGACACGAGCTCACGATAGAGATCGTTATCGTTGCCCTCGTCATCATGTTCTTTCTCTGGCATCTGCCGTCGAGCCTCGTGCCGATCGCAACCATCCCGCTCGCGGTCCTCCTGACGTTCATCCCGCTCCACATGCTCGGCATCACGGTCAACATCATGTCCCTCGCCGGTATTGCGATCTCGATCGGCGTGCTGGTCGACGGCTCGATCGTCTCGGGAGAGAACGCCTACAACAGACTCCACCTCTGGCAGGAGAGCGGGCGGCCGGGGAGCTACAAGGACGCGCTGCTCCAGGCGATGCTGGAGGTCGGGCCGTCCGTTTTCTTCTCGTTGCTCGTGATCGCTGTCGCGTTCCTGCCGGTCTTTGCGCTCGTCGACCAGGAAGGCCGCCTGTTCCGGCCGCTCGCGTACTCGAAGACTCTCGCCATGGCGATTGCCGCAGGCCTCGCCGTCACTCTCGATCCAGCGCTCCGTATGCTCCTCCTCCGAGTCGACCCCCTGCACTTCCGGCCGCTGTGGCTGGCCCGGATCACCAATGCGCTCACCGTAGGCACTTACTACTCGGAGGAACGTCACCCAATCAGCCGGGCAGCATTCCGTATCTATGAGCCCGCCTGCCGCTTCGTCCTACGCTGGCCACGCGCCGTCATCCTCGTCGCCATCGCCATCGTGGCGTTGAGCGTTCCGGTCTACTTCCGGCTCGGATCCGAGTTCATGCCACCGCTTTCCGAGGGGACGCTGCTCTACATGCCGACCACCCTGCCTGGCATCTCGGTCGCTCAGGCGCAGGAGCTCCTTCAGGCCCAGGACCGCGTGCTGAAATCGTTCCCCGAGGTTGAGCGCGTCTTCGGCAAGGCCGGGCGCGTGGATAGTTCCACCGATCCAGCACCCTTCTCGATGGCGGAGACCACGGTCGTCTTGAAACCTGAGTCGCAATGGCGTCCGAAGGCTCGCTGGTACTCCTCCTGGTCGCCGGAGTGGCTCAAGGCCGTCCTTCGCCGCGCCTGGCCCGACCATCTCTCGGTGCAGGAGCTCACGGAGGAAATGGACTTGGCCTTACAGGCTCCAGGTGTGAGCAGCGCCTGGACCATGCCGATCAAGAACCGCATCGACATGCTCTCGACCGGTGTACGGACTGCCATCGGTCTCAAGATTTTCGGGTCCGACCTCAAAGAGATCGAAAAGCTCGGCGAAAGTGCCGAGCAGATCCTTCGACCGATCGCAGGCACTCGAAGCGTCTATGCCGAGCGCGTGGCCGGAGGGTTCTTCCTCGACATCGATCCGCGGCGCGCGGAGCTCGCTCGCTACGGCTTGACCATCGAGGACCTCCAGATGGTGATCGGCGCCGCGGTCGGTGGCGAAAACGTCACGACAACGATCGAAGGCCGCGAGCGCTACCCCGTGAACGTGCGCTACCCGCGCGAGCTCCGCGACGACCCGAAGACCCTCGGACGCATCCTGATTTCGACGGCGACCGGTGCCCAAGTGCCTCTCCAACAGGTTGCTGACATCCATCTCGTCGAAGGGCCGTCAATGCTGCGTGACGAGAACGGCTTCCTTGCAGGCTACGTCTACGTCGACGTGGTCGGTCGCGACGTCGGCGGCTACGTCGAGGAAGCCAAGCGCGCCATCGCTGCAGGGATTTCCTTGCCCACCGGCTACCGGCTGCAATGGAGTGGGCAGTACGAGAACATGGAGCGCGTCCGCGAGCGCCTCAAGCTCGTCGTTCCCATCACCCTCATCTTGATATTGGCGCTCCTCTACGCCAATACCCGCTCCGCGTTCAAGTCTCTGTTGGTCATGCTCGCCGTCCCGTTTTCGGCAGTGGGCGCCATCTGGCTGTTTCACTTCCTGCACTACAACGTATCGATTGCCGCTTGGGTTGGGATGATCGCGCTCCTCGGTCTCGACGCCGAGACCGGCGTGTTCATGCTGCTCTTTCTCGACCTGTCCTATGACGCAGCCAAGGCGGAGGGTCGATTGCGCAACGGCGACGACCTCGACGAGGCGATCGTGCACGGCGCCGTCAAGCGCGTCCGGCCGAAGCTCATGACGGTAGCCGCAGCCTTCATGGGCCTACTGCCCATCATGTGGTCAACCTCCGCCGGAGCCGACGTGATGAAGCGCATCGCAGCGCCCATGCTCGGGGGGCTCATCACGTCCTTCCTGATGGAGCTCCTCGTCTACCCTGCCGTCTACAAGCTTTGGAAGCAGCGAGAGAGCGCTCGGAGTCCCGCGGCGATCGGCGCTCCCGCGCCGTTGTAGGCAAACGCGCAGGACTGCAAGCTCAAGGACCGGGGCTCAGCGCGGCGTCTCCGCTGGCGTCTAACGGTCGTTGCGCGAGCGCCTTCTGCTCACGCCCCAGGCCAGGAGCACGACGACTACAACCAACAGAGGGACCCAATAGAACCACATCCCGCCCATGCCAAACCAAGTTCCGTTGTGCATCATGGCGAACTACCTTTCTGCGGCACCATCAGGCCCGCCGATAGACTAGCGTTGGGCATCATGTTCGCGATCCTGTCGGACTTCAGCTGCTCCCGCGCCGGGTGTCCGCCTCAGCCCGCGTGTCGGCGCTCATCGGATGAATCGCTCCCAACTGCCATAGCGCTCGCCAATCGGACCCCGGCGCAGACTGAGCAGAATGACCAGCGCCCCAGCGATCGCATCGCTCGAGCGCGAACTCCTGGTCGCGCCCGTCAGCAGCCACGGCGCGGCGATCACCAGGGCGCCAAGGAGCACGTTGACCAGGCGCAGAGACCGTCCGACATCGGCCAGCGCCATCACGGCGAAGGTGACGATGAGGGCGCCGAGCAGATGGTCGCCGTGCGCGGCCGTGCCGGCGATGCCCAACAGAGCCGGCGCAAACATGAGCCAGATGCCAAGCCCGATGCTCGCCAAAAGGTTCCAGGGCAGCTCTACCCCCCAGACCATGGCTATCGGACGAACCACATCGGGATGCACCGGACTGACCACCGGCAGATCGCGCAGCGTCCCGCCCAGCCAGAACATGCGCCAGAACGGTTGCCCCTCGCGCCGGGCCTGCGCCAGGAACTGACACATGGCGACGACCTCGTCGAGCGTGAGCGCGATCATGGCCACCATCGCTGCGGCGGCGATCAGGCAATAGGAGCACCAAGCCCCGACGGCGAGTGGCTGGAGGATGATGAGCGCGATGCTGACCACGCCGAGCGGCACGACTAGGATGCCGAAGAAGGTGACCATCCACGGCATCGTCCGCCAGCGGGCCTTGTCGCCCATGAACCCCATGAGGAATTCGATCATGTAGGCGAACGCTCCCAACCCGGCATCCGGGATCGGGAAGGCGCGCGACACGTCCGAGGTCAGAACACGCTGCGTTCCGAGGCCGAAGAATGGGTCGGTGAGCGAGGCGATGTGGTGCAACTCGAACGCAGCCATCTGGCGGGACAGGAAGAACCCGACGAGCGCGAGCGCGATGATGGGCGCTCGCTGCGGCCAGCTCGATGGGTTGTAGGACCAGCCCGGCGGCAGATCCGGACCCTCTGCCATGGACATCCCGCGCGCCATCGGCATCCCCGGCGCGAGGATCGCGAAGGCGACCACCAGCGCGCCAACGAGGGTGTCGTTCGAGTACGCAGCGGCGGTCGGTGCCCAGAAGACGAGGGGCGCAAACAGCAGCCAGAGACCGACGAACGAGTTCGCCCAAGGTGCCCAGAAGCGCACCAGCGGCCGCCGCGAAAACGAGAGTATGGCGAAGGTGACGACCGCCGCCCCGCTCAGGACGTCGCTCACCACGAGCGCAGAGCTGCGGTAGTCGAGCGCGAATACCCCAGTGATGAGCCACAGACCGAGAAACATGTTGGCGAAATGCGGCCACGCGATGGCCTGCCCATGGCTCATCGGCGCCGCTGCCATGCCGGCGTGCGCCATCATCGCGTCGGCGGCGGGGGGCTTGGTCGCCGCCGGTGTGGGACCGGCGTGCTCGGCGCCGTGCACGCCAAGCTCGTGATTCATGCGCCTGCCTTCGCGGATGTTACGGTTCCGCGCGGGCCTGCCTCGAACGATGGCTCGAGCTTGTTCTCCTTGTACCAGCCAAGCGGGTCGGCCTTCAGTGCGGCGACCATCTTCGGGAGCGTCGCCCGTAGCGAGCGCTTCGGCTCCCAGTCGAGCAGCGTGCGCGCCCGTGTCAGATCGAGCGCGTAGTGATCGACAGCGCGGTCGATCATCCAGGGCTTGATGAACTGCGTCTGGCCAGGGATGACATTCATCAGCCATGCACCCACCTTCGCCGGGAGGCGGGGCACGACGATCGTCTCCAGCGGCTTGCCGTGAATCAATCGGGACAGGGTGTGCTGCAACTCGTCGTAGCTGAGCGCCTCGGGCTCGCCGAGCAGGATGGGCAACTCGGGAGGCAGCGTCGCTCGCCACTCGACCACGCGTTCGATTGCATCGACCAGATCGTCGGCGTGCATGAAGGCCTGACCGTGCGCCGTCGAAGCGGAATAGAAGCGGTTGGTGAACTGGCGCTCGTAGATGCGCTGGATCTGATGCGCCAGCGGAATCGAGTGGCAGCCGTCGTCGTACACGCCCGAGATGCGCAGCAGAACGGCGGGGATGGCGCCCCGTTCGGCGTGAATGAGTTGCTCGGTTTTGACCTTGGACTCAGGATACGCCCAGGTGGGGCGGATCGGCCAGTCTTCGGCAATGAACTGGCCGGGCTCGCCTGGAGCGTGCACCAGCATCGTGCTCGAGAACACGAACTGCTCGACCTGAAGTTGAGCCTCCTGCAGGCCGCGCAGCAGGCGCTCGGTCCCGCGCACCGTGACCTCGTCGTACTTGGGGCTCGGCGCGCCGAAGAAGTCATAGTACGCCGCCAAGTGGATGACCGAGGCGACACGTGCTCCATGGTGCTCGCGCAGGACGCGAAGGCCCTCGCGCACGCTGGCGTCCGAGGTCATCTCCACTGCCAGGTGCGTACAGCCGGGCGGAGGGGGGTCGGCCGCCTGGCGATCAAACCCGACGACCTGGTCGAAGTGCCCGGTGAACCGGCGCATGACCGCCTGTCCGATCTCGCCGTTCGAGCCGGTGACGAGGATGAGGCCGTTGTCTACCGTCATTGTCCGCACGCCCGGGGCCTGCTTGTGGCTGGTCTGCGTGGAACAATCAGCCGCAGCAGCTCCCGGCCTTGCTGGCGACACCTGCTGCGACCGGGGCGCCCGCGCCGACTGGTTCGTAGCCGGCATCTCGGATCGCCTGTGCGATCGTCTCTGGACTCGTTCGGGAGGCGTCGTAGTGGAGCGTGGCGGATCCCACGGTCACGGCGTCGATCTTGGTGCCGGGGACGGCCTCGAGCGCCTTGCGTACGGCGCTCACGCAGCCGCCGCAACTCATTCCCGAGATGGCTATGGTGGTTTTCTGCATGGAGTCCGTGGACAAGTGTCCATCATGGGTGGGCTGACTTGCAGTGGTGGTCGGGTTGTGCTGTTCCGTATGCGCCATGGCGGGTTACCTCTTCTTGGAGTGGGCGTGGACGATGGATGGAACCATAGCGACGGACGCTGCACGATGTGCGCCACCGGCGCGCCAGGGTCGCTGCACTTTGCTATGCGCGTATCCCCGATGGTTCGCATCGACGGCAGGGCGTGACCGCGAAGCAGATTGCACATTCGGGAGCGAACATTGCCCTGACCGGGCGGAGCAGCGCGCGGAGGTTGGTTCCCACGCTCGCGGCACGAGGACTCGTATTGCGCAAGGACTGGGGAGCGTGCTGCATATGCAGGGTCTAGCCTTGGCCACGTCCCAGCTGTTGATCGCTGCCGTGAAGCGAGGCGTCGACGTACGGGTGATCGTCCCGTCGGACGAGCAGGACGACGTGCCGGCCACGAAGGCGGCGGGGCGCTCATCGTTCGGCGCGCTGCTCGAAGGTGGCGTGAAGTTCTTCGAGTACGAGCCGACGATGTTCCACTTGAAGACCATGGTGGTGGACGGGATCTTCTCTACGGTGGGGTCGGCGAACTTCGACGATCGGTCCTTTCGTTTGAACGAGGAGATCAACCTCTTCGTGTACGACGCTGCCTTCGCGGGGCTGATGAAGGAGCGCTTCCTGCGAGACCAGTTGCGCTGTCGCCCCTGCATGAGTGCGGCATGGAAAGCGCGATCGCTGAAGCAACGAGTGACGGAATGGCTTGTGGCGCCGTTCCGCTCGGAGCTCTAGCGCAAACCCTCGTACCGCGAGCATGGCAGCCCTGGTCGCCTCTTGGCATCGGGAAGACCAGGGCTATGTGTATGAGGCTCTGCGTCATCACCAAAACGCTGGCACGCCTGACTCTCCGGGCCCGGCAGGGCGATGGCCGTTTTCCCTGCGCCGCCTGGATCCCCTATAGTTCAACCACTTGATCACCGGCGAAAGAAGGGTCGATGAGCGGTAAGCACGGCTCGCGGCAAGAGCCCGACGACGCTGTTGGCGGGCTCTCGCCGGCGTTGACGGAGGAGCTGCTCCCCGACTTCATCGCCGAAGCGCGGGAGCGCCTCGAGCGGCTGGAGGACTTGCTGCTCAAGACGCAATCCCAGTCGGCGGTCGAACGCCCCGCCTTGCTCGACGAGATCAAGCGCGAGCTTCATACCCTCAAAGGGAATGCCGGGTTGATGGGGTTCGCCGCTCTCCAGGCCGACGGGCACAGGCTGGAGGACCTGGTGGCGAACCTCGACCCGCTTCAGCCAGAGATCGAGCCGCTGCTCATCGGTCTGGACCAGCTCCGTTCCGCCACGCTTCGTCTCAATTCGACGGCAGCAACCTCCCAGAACCCGCCGGCGACGGAGCCCTCGGCCGCGGAAGCCAAGGTCGGCGGTGTGCGCATCCCCTTCGCCACTCTGGATGCGCTGGTCAACCTGCTCGCAGAAGTGGTGATCGTGCGCAACCGCCTCGGCGAAGCGTTGGCGCAGACGAAGTCGCTCCGCGGCGGTGGCGGCGAGAACCGCGGCCGCTGGCGAGAGGTCGACGACGCCCACGAGCGGCTCGACGGCACGCTCGACGAATTCCAGGAGAAAGTGCTCCGACTGCGCATGGTGCCTCTCCAGTCGCTCTTCCGTCAGCTGGTCCGCATCGTCCACGACACCGGGTTGCTCGAGAAGAAACAGGTTCGCCTGCTGGTCGAGGGCGGCGAGACCGACCTCGACAAGGCCTTGCTCGAGGTCGCCAACGACGTGCTCGGCCACCTGGTGAGAAACGCCGTCATCCACGGCATCGAATCGCCAGAGGAACGCCGCCGAGCCGGGAAGGACGAGACCGGGACGGTGCGAATCGTCGCCTACGCAACCTCGCGCGAGGTCTGCATCGACGTCGAAGACGACGGCCGCGGCGTTCAAGGCGGGGCGCTGCGCGCCGCGGCTGCGAGCTCTGGCCAGGCCGTCGACCCGGAGGCCGATCCCCTCGAGCTGTTGTTTCTCCCCGGCCTCTCGACTCGGGACCACGCCGACGTCGTTGCCGGCCGCGGCATGGGTTTGTCCGCCGTGAAGGAAACCGTCAGGCGCCATGGCGGAACGATTCAAGTGGCGTTCGCCGAGGGACGTGGCAGCCTGTTTCGCCTGCGCCTGCCGCTCAGCGCCTCCATTGCGCGGGCCCTCCTGGTGGGCGCCGACGGGGAGGAGTACGCGGTGCCCCTGCGCGCGGTCCTCGAGAGCTTGCGGCTCGACCCCGGCGCCCTGCACGAGATCAACGGCGCCGGCGCATTGCGCTGGCGTGGCCGGGTGATCGCGGCGCTCGACCTCGGCTGTGTCTTCGGCACCGCGACGGACCGTCGCCGAGAGGGCTACGCGATCGTGCTCGAGGACGCCGGCCAGGCGCGCGCCTTGGTGGTCGATCGGATACTGGGGCTGAAGGAAATCGTGGTGAAGGGACTCGACCGCCTCGTCGCCTCCGTGCCCGGTGTCGCCGGGTCGACGATTCTCGGCGATGGCCGGGCGGTCCTGATCCTCGATCCCGCATCCCTGTGCAACATGTCGCCGATTCTCGAGTTGGCACCGTGAGCCGCCGTCGCCCCGGGTCCGAGGGCAGCTCCGAAGACCGCCCCGAGGCCGGCGGCAAGCGCCGCGCTCCCACGCCCGCCCGGTTGCCGCCCTCGGGCCTGGCGCACGAAATCCTCGCCGCTCTCGATCGGGGCGAGGCTCCGACGGACAGTGCCCTGCCTCAACCGGCGCCGTCGGTGCCTTCCGGGCCGACCCGCATCTATTCGTTCGCCGACAGCCTCGAGCGCCGCGACACCGCTCGGAGCGCGCCGGTCGAGCGGCTCGAGAGTTGGGTGACCTTCGAGCTCGCGGGCGAGATCTACGCGCTGCCGGCGCTGCGCATCCAGGAGATTCAGCGCGCCGTCGACATCACGCGGGTGCCGAACGCTCCGGCGCCGGTGCGCGGCATCATGAACCTGCGCGGCAAGGTCCTGGTGGTCGTCGACCTGCGGCAGCGGTTGGGAGTGCCGTCGGCGCCGATCGAACTGCGCAGTCGCATTCTCGTGGTCTCTTCTCGCGAGCGCTCGCTCGGCTTGCTGGTCGACGCCGCCCAGCAGGTGATCAAGCTTCCCTTGAGCCGGATCGAAGCCCCGCCCGCCGACGTGATGACCGCGCACTCGGACTTCCTCGCCGGAGTGGTTCAGCTCGAGAAGGGCCTGCTCATCGTCCTCGACATCGATCAGCTCCTGCTCGTGCCCGAAGAGCTCCAACCTCGGGTCGAAGAGGATCCACCCACATGAGGCATCTCGCTCGCCGGCCGCGGGCCGCATGTTCGCTCTAGCCGATAGGAGGTCCAGTACCGTGAACCCATCGAAACTGATCATGCCCGGGCTCGTTGTCACACTGGCTCTGGCGCTTGGATTGACCGCGCTGGCGCTCGCGGCTGGGTCGCCCGAGAGCAGTGGAGGCTTCATCGTCGTGGTCAACGCGGACAACCCGACGGGAGCGCTTCCCGCCGCCGAGATCGCGCAGATGTTCCTCCAGAAGACGCCGCAGTGGACATCCGGCGCAAAAGTGATGGCGGTCGACCTGACGGAAGACTCCGCCGCCCGGCAGGCCTTCTCGAAGGCGATCCTCGACCGCTCGACGGCAGCGGTGAAGGCGTATTGGCAGACCATGATCTTCTCCGGCCGCGCCGTGCCGCCCCCAGAAAAGCCGACGGCGGCGGAGATCCTGTCCTATGTGCGCGCCAATCCTGGGGGGATCGGCTACCTGGCGTCCGGTACCGCACTGGCGGACGGCGTGAAGCTGCTGAGGGTGCTGGCGTCAGGAAGCGCTGCGAGCGAGCCCGCTGGCGGCGCGGAAGAGGTGTTGGACGTCGAAGGCGACGTCATCAAGCCCGAAGCGATTTCCCGGAAGGATCCGGTCTACCCCGACGCCGCCCGCCGGGCCCGCATCGAAGGCACCGTCACCCTCGAAGCGACCATCGACAAGCGCGGCAAGGTGACCGGAGCCCGTGTCCTCGCCTCCCTGCCCATGGGACTCGACAGGGCGGCGGTGGATGCCTTGATGAAGTGGAAGTTCAAGCCGGCGACGCGCTCCGGCCAGCCGGTGAATGTCCGCTACGTAGTGAACATCACTTTCACTCTGCAATGAATCGCTCGCCGCAGAGAGCTCACTTGGGTGGGGGATAGGCTCAATGTTCCGAAACCTTAAGTTCGCACACCGGGTCGTGCTCATGCCGGGCTTGGCGGCGGCTGGACTGCTGCTGATTCTCGGTATAGCCCAATACCTGAGCACGCGCACCGCCGCGCTGTTGACCGGCATTCAGCAAGGCTACTCACCGGCGCTCGAAACCTCGCGCGATCTCGAAGAGTCTCTGGCCGCGATCCAACGCGGCCTGCAAGACGCGGTCGCGGCGCGCGACGCTTCCATGCTGGACGAAGCCGATCAGAATCGCAGCGCGTTTCTCGCCACGCTCAAGAAAGCCGAGGGCAACACCGCCATCCCGTCTACCGAGCGCGAGAGCATCGCGCGTGCCTTTGAGTCCTACTACAAGCTGGCGCGCGACAACAGTCAGCGCATGATCGCCGGCGCGACCGGTGAAAATCTGGTCGGCTCGCTGCGCTCGATGAGCGACCAGTACAACGCGATCCGGAGCAGTCTCGAGGCCTTCACATCGCGCGGCCGCCAGGAGATGGAGGCGGCCTTCGCCAGCGCCCGCGACAACCAGCGTTTATCGATTCGGGTGATCAGCGGTCTCACCCTGGCGATCGTGCTCGCTCTCGCCGCCTTGTCGTTCTTCATCATTCGCTCGCTCACCGGGCCGCTCGCCGAGGTCGTCGACGCCGCCCAGCGGATGGCGCGCGGCGACATGTCGGCTTCCGTCCAGGTGAGATCGCAGGACGAAATCGGCAACCTGTCGCTGGCCATGCAGCAAATGCTCGACTACCTGCGGGAGATGGCGCGCGTCGCCGACGCCATCGCCCAAGGAGATCTCAGGACCGGGATCGAGCCGCGGTCCGAGAGCGACGCTTTCGGGCTGGCATTCCGCAAGATGATCGCCAACCTGCGCCAGATGCTCGGCGACGTCAAGAGCTCGGCGGCGCAGGTCGCCGCGACCTCCGACGAGATCTCTTCGTCAGCGTTGCAGATCAAGCGCGGTGCCGAGAGCCAGTCCGGAGCGACCGAGGAGACCTCGGCAACCATGGTCGAAATGGCCACTCAACTCGACAGCGTGAACCGTTCCTCACAGGCGCTGGCCACCAACGTCGAGGAGACTTCCACGTCGATGCAGGAAATGGCGACCTCGATCGAAGAGGTAGCCAAGAGCTCCGAGCGCCTGCTCTCCGCGGTCGAGGAGACCGCGACCACGATCGAGGAGATGGCGGCTTCGATCGACGCGATCGCCAGCAAGGTGAACGTCGTCGACGAAGTCTCGCGCCAGGCCGCCACCGCGGCCACCGAGGGCGGCGAGCGGCTGTCGGGCGTCATCCTCGGCATCGGGGCGTCCGGCAAGGACATCGGCAAGATCGTCCGCTTCATCGACGAGATCGCCGATCAGACCAACCTGCTGGCCCTGAATGCCGCCATCGAAGCGGCGCGCGCCGGCGACGCCGGGCGCGGCTTCGCGGTGGTGGCGGACGAGATCAAGCGCCTGGCCGAGCGCTCGATCGTCTCGACGCGGGAGATCACCAGTTTCGTCGAGTCGATGCAGAAGGACTCCGACGAAGCAGTGCAGCTCTCACAGCGAGTCCTCCGCCAGATCGTCGACTCGGTCAACCGCACCACCGAACTGGTGAGCAACGTTCAGACCGCGACTCAGGAACAGACTCACGGCGCCAACCTCGTCCTGCGTACTACCAGCGGCATGCAGGCCGTGACGCAGCAACTGGCGACCGCGGCGCGCGAGCAGGCACTGGCAGCGCGGCAGATCCTCACCACCACCACCTTGATGAACCGCATGACGCAGCAGGTCGCCGATGCGACCGCCGAGCAGATGCAAGGCGGCGATCAGGTGGTCAAGGCGGTGGACCAGATCGCGCAGGTGGCGCAGCAGTTCTTGTCCGCCACCGAGCAGCTCTCGAACGCGACCCAGAGCCTGGCCGGCGAGGCCGAGCGTTTGAAGAGTCTCTCCGCGGTGTTCCAAGTCTGAGCAGAGAAAGGCTAGCGGCATGACGACTCCTGAAGAAGCAGCCAGCGCCGCCGAGATCTCCTGGGAGGCCGCGACCCGCCTGCTGGAAGGCCTTTCCGCCCTGCCGGCGACGCAGCGCATGGGCGCCATCGAGCGCCTGGTGCGCATCCCGAGTCCAGGAATTCGCGAGCGCGCCCTGCGCCTGGGCGCCAGTCTCCTGCCCGAGGCACGGCTCGTCGAGCACGTGCGCAACGATGCCGACGCGACGCTGCGCAATGCCGGTCTCGAAATGCTCAAACTGCGCGGCACCCGCAGCTTTCCGCTTGCCATGCGGCTGCTCAACGATCCCGACGAGGACGTCGCGCTGCAGGCGGTTCTCATCCTCGATCACTTGCGCGACCCGCGCGCGCTCGAACCGTTGCGCGCCGTTCTCGCGAGCACCGACCTCAACCTTGTCCAAGCCGCCATCGTCGCCATCGGCAGGCTCGGCAACGCGCGCTCGGTGCCCGATCTGCTCCCTTTCCTCGATGGCGATCCTTGGCTGCAGATGGCGGCCGTCCAGGCTCTCGGCGATCTGCGCTCGGCGCGCGCGGTGCCCGCCCTGACCCGCCTCTTCGCCGACTTGATGCTGAGCTCGATCGCCGTCGAGGCGGTGGCGCGCATCGGCGGCTTGTCCGCGTATCGGGCGCTCGCCGAACATTGGCAGCGCCACGGCGCGCAACTCGACGCCGATTCGGTGCTCGGTCTGCTGGCGCACGTCCTCGAAGGCCTGCCGCGCCCGCCCACCGATCACGCCGGTCTGCTGGCGAGCCTCAAGAGCCGCCTCGTCGATCCGTTTCAGGAAGGTGCGTCGCCGGCGGCCCGCTGCAGCCTCATCCTCGGCCCTGGTCCGAACGACGGACCGGCACTCGACACACTGAGCGCTCTGGCCAGCGCCGGCGGCGTGGACAGTACCGACGCGATCCATGCGGCTGGCATTCTGGTCGACAGCCTGCCGCCGGCCTTGGCGCGCCGGCCCGACCTGATCACCGCTCTGCTCGGCCGCACCGGGCCGGCCCGCTGCTGGGGCTTTCTCCTCGGCGGTCTATTTCCCCGCCGACTGCCGCGTCGCGAGTTCCAGGAGGCGCTAGCCGACGCCGGGCGGACGCCCGGGACACTCACCGCCGCGGCCCGCTGCCTGTTGCGCCTATCGCCGACCGCCGCGTCCGCGAGCGGCCTCGAAACGGCGCTGCTCGATCTCTACCTGAGCCTGGCGCCCGAGGACCGACCCGAGCTCGCTCCGGCGCTCAAGCGGCACCGCCGGGTGTTTCGCGAGGTCCTCGCGGGCCGAGTCGAGATCCACCCGGCCGACCGCATCGTGCTCTCCGCCGAGCTCGGCGCCAAGCCGCGGGAGGTGACGGCGGAGCTCTTGCGCCTGCCGGTTGCGGGTCGGCTCCGTGCCTTGGCTCAGCTCGCCGACCACCGCGAAACGATGCGCGCCCTGCCTTGGGCCGACTGGCTGCGGGATGCACCGGAGATCTATGCCGCCGCCGCAGCAGAGGCCGCCGCCGCGGGGCTCGAAGAGTTGCTGCCGCTGCTTCGTGGGCTGCCATCGGCGCTCGCTCAGCCGCCGATGCTCCGGGCCTTCGGCCAGCTGCAGGATCGCGCCGCCGTTCCAGTACTGCTCGCCGTTCTCCGCGACCGACCCGACCTGCGGCCGCTAGCTATCGAGGCCCTGGGTCGCATCGGCGGGCCGGACGCGCGACGGGCGCTGGCCGACGCAACCCGCGGCGGTGCGCCGCATACACGCCTGGCCTACCGGGCGCTCGCTATGTGCGCCACGGAAGACGACGAGGCACTGTTCCGCGACGCGGTGGCCGATCCCGACTGGTATATCCGGTTGGCGTGTGCCGAGGTCCTCGGCCGCTTCGCGCGCGCCGAGAACCTCGGAGCGCTGGCGCGCCTGGTCGGCGATCCCGTCGCCGCGGTCGCGCACCGCGCGCTCTCCGCCCTCGAGGGCTAGGATTGGATGCAGGCTCCCGGCCCCGAGATGACCGACGAGGAGTTCCTGCTCCTCAACGAGGTCATCACCGCACAGCTCGGCATCTCGTTCCCTGAGCACAAGCGCGACATCCTCGCTTCGCGCTTGCGGCCGCGCCTGCGCGAGCTGCATCTGCCGCGCTACCTCGACTACTACCTCCTGCTGCAGAGCGACCTCGGTGCCGAGCGCGCTCGGCTGACCCAGCTGGTCACCAACAACGAAACCTACTTCTTCCGTGAGACCCGGCAAATGGACGCGCTGTTCGGGCCGGCGGTGGCAGAGCTCAAGGCGAAATTTGCCCGCCCGGGGACGCTGAGCCTGCTATGCGCGGGCTGTTCCAGCGGCGAGGAGGCCTACACGCTCGCTCTGCGGGCGCGGGAATACTTTGTCGACCTCGCGGGAACCGCCCTGCAGATCGAGGCCTTCGACATCGACGCCAGCTGCATCGCTCAGGCACGCTCCGCCCTCTACGGCCGGAACTCGTTTCGCGCCACCTCCGCCGAGCAGTGCGAACGCTACTTTTCGCCGCGGGGGGGCGAACGTTGGGAGGTCAAATCCGCGTATCGCGGGAGCCTGCGCTTCACGACCGGCAACATCATCGATCTGTCCAGCTTCGCCCGCGCGGTGCCCTACGACGTGCTGTTTTGCAGGAACGTCCTGATCTACTTCTCCGAACCCGCCCTGCACCGGGCGATCGAAAACTTCGCGCAGGTCATCCGACCAGGCGGGCTGTTGTTTCTCGGCGCTGCTGAGTCGATCATCGGCTTGTCGAGCCGCTTCGAGGTCATCCGCCTCGGCTCGGTCATTGCCTACCGGAAGGTCTGAACGTGAAGCCACTAAGGGTCGCGGTTGCCGACGACTCCTCGTTCATCCGGCTGGCGCTGGCGCGCCTGCTCGGTCAAGAGCCGACGGTGGAGGTCGTAGGGTTGGCCTCGTCGGGCGAGGAGCTGCTCGAGCACCTTGCCCAATGGCAGCCCGAGGCGATCATCCTCGACCTCGCGATGCCCGGCATGGGCGGGCTGGGAACGCTCGACGCGCTGCGAGCGCGGCCACCCATTCCGGTCCTCATTCTCTCCACCCACTCGAGCCAAGGCGCTCCCCAGACCATCGAGGCGCTACACCGCGGCGCCGTGGACTTCATCGACAAACAGCAATACTCGCTGGTCGATTTCGAAGCCCTGCGCGCGGTCCTGGTCGAGAAGCTCCACCACATGACTTCCGGCCAGCCCTCCGAGCCGCGCGTGGCCCCGACCGTGGAGGTCATTCCCACCGCGGCTCCGGCTTCAACCGCCGCCATCGATCTGTTCGTCCTGGGTGCGTCGGCCGGTGGGCCGCCGGCGATCGAGCAGATCCTGGGCGACCTCGGAGATCGGGTCGCGGTACCGATCGCCATCGTGCAGCACATGCCGGGGGCGTTCACCCGCTCGTTCGCGGAACGTCTCAACACCTACCTGCCGCTGCGGGTGCAGGAGGCCGTGCATCATGAGCCGCTGCGCCCGGGATTCGTCTACATCGCGCCCGGCGGACTGCATCTGCGGATCGAGAGCGCTCGCGACGGGCTGCGCGCCTTGCTCTCTCTAGAACCCGAGGCGGCGGCCCATCGTCCGGCGGTCGACGAGCTCTTTGCCTCCGCTGGGGCGGCGACGCGGGGCCGCCTAGTCGCCGTGCTGCTCACCGGCATGGGGTTCGACGGCGCCGCATCCATGGCGGCGCTGGCGCGCTCTGGCGTCCACACCATCGCCCAGGATCGCGCGTCTTCGGTGGTCTTCGGGATGCCGCGCGCTGCCATCGAGGCGGGCGGAGCGCGCGAGGTGCTCAGCCTCGAGCGGATCGGCCCGCGCCTGCTCGAGCTGTTGTCGGTGGACTTGCGTCGGCGGACGTCAGGCGCGTGAGCGACCGCTCGAGGGACCGGCGGCTACAGGCGCTCGATGAGGTCCAGGATCTCGCGACGCTGGAACGGCTTGCGCAGGTACGCCGCGGCTCCGGCCCGCAAACCGTTGATGGTGTCTTCTTCCTTCCCTTCGGTGGTGACGATCACGACCGGTATCCCGGCCAGCGGAGGCTCTGCCTTCACTCGGCGCAAGAGCTCGAGCCCGTTCATCCTCGGCATGTTGATGTCGAGCAGCATCAAGTCGATATCGGGGTGCTCGGCGAGTCGTTCGAGGGCCTCGATGCCGTCGTGAGCGCTCACCAGGGTCGCCTTGGGCAGCAAGGCGCTGAAGAGCTTGTGCATGAGCATCGAGTCGTCGACGAGCAGGACCTTGGACGGTTGCATGGTAGGCCCATGACTATGACACTACTCGAGTCCCGGCGGGCGGGCGGGAGTGGTAGGGTCGCGACCGGCCGGAGGGTTCAGTGAAGACGACTTCAGCGGGAACGGCAAAGCCGGAGGCGGCGCCGCACTAGCGGCGTCGGCGAGTTCATGGCTATCGGCGGCAGCCTGAGCGACGTCGCGGTCGCCGACATCCTGCAGTTCATCCACCTCGGGCACCGCAGCGGAACGCTCGTTCTGCAGCGCGATCTCGACGAGGTGCGCCTCGGTTTCTGCGACGGCAAGATGGTGTCGGCGCGGGCGGCGGAAATGCCGAACCTGGGGGAGCTGTTGCGGCGCCAAGGACGCCTCACGCCCGAGTTGATGCACCGCCTGGCCGACGAGCAGTTGACACTGCCGCAACGCATTCCCTTCGGGCATCTCCTGCTGCGTGAAGGAGTGCTCGACCGCGAAGGCCTGCGCGAGCTTCTGCAGCAGCAGTTCGAGCTCGCGGTGACGCGCGTCAGAGCTTGGGACACTGGCAACTTCGAGTTTCTTCTCGAGGACCCGCGGGTCGACGACGACATCGCGGTGGTCTGGGGCCCTGGGGACGTCGGCATCAACCCGGAGGTCCTCCTGCTGGAGGCGGCACGCATCTTCGATGAACGCGATGCCCGCCGCGATCGCGAAACCGACGAGGTCGTCGAACCGCTTCCGACCGATGCCAGCGCGGTGCTCGCGCGGTTGCGGCGTGCCTACGCCGAATTGCGCACGGGCATGGTGTCGGAAACTGCCTCGCTGATGCTCATGCACCTGATTTCCGAGTCCTTCGAACGGGCCGTCCTGTTCATCGTCGGGCGCGACGCCCTGGTCTCCCTGGGGGCCTTCGGCGACGACAGCGGCGGGCAGCCACTGGCCGTCCGCACCCGCGGCCTGCGCCTCCATTTGGAGCCCGACCATCTGCTGACGCGCAGCGTGCGTGCCGGCCTATTGAGTCGCTCGAGCTTTGACGAGGCTCTCTTGCCCGAGCCCCTCGCCGGCATGCTCGGCCAGCCGCGCAATGGTCAGGCCGTGGCGTTTCCGGTGGTGGGCACCGAGCGCGTGATCGGAGTCATCTACGCCGACAGCGGCGATCGACTGGCGCCACCGCATGATGTCGAGGTACTCGACCTGGCGGCCGCGCAGGTCGGCCTGATCTTGGAGAATGAGTTGCTGCGACGGCAGATCCGTGTCCCGTCCAAATGAACGCTTGGCGAACAAAGGAGAAGCCATGAGCTCACACCGACTCGAACTGCAGCACCACCTGAATCGCCGCCCCCTGAGGCGGGTCTTGCTGGGCATGGCGCTCGTAACGGTGGCGACGGCGACAGTGACGCCAGCTTCGGCCGGTGACCTCGCGGAGATCCGCGCCCGAGGAAAGCTCGTCATGTTGTGCTTCGCCAATGTGGGCTCGTCCTCGGTGCGTCCCAATCTGGACATCATGCGGGAGAAAGGGCTAACCCTCGCTCAACTGCACTCGCCGGACCAGTTCGAAGGCTTCGACGTCGACTTGATGAAGAGCTTCGCGGCGTCCCTGGGCCTGCCGCTCGAGATCCACTCCGTCACCACCTCGTACGCGGAGCTAATACCTGCCCTGGTCGCGGGAGAGGGCGACGTGGTGGCGACCTCGTTTACCATCACCGAGGATCGCAAGAAGGTCATCGACTTCTCCGAGCCCTACCAGCGGGGCTGGATCGTCGTGGCGGTGCCGCTCGACAGCAAGGTGCAGTCTCTGGCCGATCTCGCCGGAAAGAGAGGGCTCGCGATGCGAGGCTCGAGCCAAGCCGAGATCTTCCAGCGTCTCCAGGTGCCCAACACCAAGCTGGAATTCACCGATTTCACGGCCCAAAGCTACTCGTCCGTGCTAGATGGCAAGGCCGACTACTTGCTAACCGACTCCGCCGGGCCGCTCGGCTCGCCACCCGTACCCACCTACCCGCTCGTCAAGGTAGCTGTCCGGCTGAGTCCTTACGACTATGGCTTCGCGGTGCGCCCGGGGAGCGACCTACGTACCGCCTTGGACCAGTGGCTCGCGGGGATCAAGGCCTCGGGCGAACTCCAGAGTCTGGCGACGCGCAACCATGTGGAGATGGCGAAGGACTAGGGCCCGGCGAGTGGGCGGTTCAAGGCGCGACGGAATACACCAGCAGCGGTCCATTGACCGCTACC
Organism: Acidobacteriota bacterium; assembly: GCA_039933785.1. Taxonomy (GTDB): domain Bacteria; phylum Acidobacteriota; class Thermoanaerobaculia; order Multivoradales; family JAGPDF01; genus JBDTNL01. Next base: position 8,081 of record JBDTNL010000039.1, on the reverse strand, counting down.
AGCCCGTTCGCATCACGCACGGCCATGACCCATGCGATACGGCAGGTATCGGCGTTGGCGAGCAGATCGCGCTCGATCGTGGCCTCCGTATCGCCTTCGCGCCCCGAGACGAAGAAGTGAAAGTCCCCCGGGTCGTCGATCACCACGCCACGGCGAAGCTGCTTCAGATGGCCAACTAGGAACTCCGGCTGGGAGGTCGATTGACCGGCGGAGAAATGAAGGCTGACCACGAAGCGCTGTGTGGAGCCAGCCCGCAAGGTAGCGCCGACAGCCGGTTGGCTGCTGGTCACGACCAGGCTCGGTAGGCTCGGGTCGGCGATCGGAGGCGGCAGAGGCGCCGTAGGTGAGGATCCGCCGCCACAGCCCACAAGAACGAGGCTCAAAGCCAAGGCTCTCAGCGCCGGTTGAGACCAACGGGTGACTCGGGCGAGTCGCGGGTGCATCGCTGCCATCGTGGATCCTCCAATCTGCGCCGAATCTACGACGAAGATCCGCCGAGGCCGGGCTCACCCGTCACATGCCCGTCCCTTTCTTGCTAGGGCAGCACGAGTCGCGCAATCTCGCCCGCCGACACGGCCGTCGACCGCGTGGACTCGCCCGCTTGGATCGTATAGGCACCTGCGGGAAGCCCGTCCAGCCGAAGGGGGTAGCCGGGCGATGCTTCGGGTGGCACGCCCAGCCTGTCGAGCAACGCGGACAAGTTCCAGCCCGCTTCGGAAACAATCTCGAGGCGCTGTAGGCCGGATTCCAATTTCACCTCCAGGCCTCCCCCTGGGATCGCCGGCAGACTGAGACCGCTCTCGAGCGCGGCGTCGGTCGCGACCCAAGAGCCCAAGACCCAACGCCCTGCGACAACCGCGGCCGCGCGCAGGTTGGGCGGCCGCGGCGGCGTGAGATCGAGGTCGGCGGTGCCACTCGCATCGGCGGTCACGATGCGCAAACCCTGGCCAGGGATCTCCACGAACACGAGGGCGCCGGCGGCGGCTTGACCGTCAGACGTCACTGAAATGTGGACACGATCTTGACCGCTGCGATCGATCACCAGCACGATCGGCGCCGGCGGCTCATCTGGATGCACGTCGACGGCGGCGATCGCGGAGCGCTCGCTTTCCTTGCTCGCCCTGACTCGCCGCCTACCTGGGGCGAGGTCCAGCAACGTGAACGAGCCGTCGGCGCCACTGCGCGCATTGGCATGGCTATCGAGATCCTCAACCCGCGCGTCGGCGACCGGCGAGCCCTGCTTGTCGACGACGGTTCCCGCGAGAGCGTTGGCCGAGAACGCGAGTGTGACGGTGACATCACCCTCCTCGGGAAGAGTCACCGCGCGACTGGCGCTCGAGCCTCCGCCTTCAGGGGTCCATAGGACTTGCCAGGAGCCCGGAGCCAGATCTTCGGATATGAACGCGCCCGTCGCATCGACCGGAACATCGACCTGCGGACGACCGGCGCCGAAGATCTGCGTCTTCGAGGCACCGCCTGGCGAGCGGGTGTTGAAGACCAGCGTGTCGTTCTGTGCCTGCGTGTGCCAAGTGAGGAGTCCAGCGCTGGAAGGCTGCCGCCCCACCGTGACCGTGCCGTGCACGCGCAAGCGCTTCGCCTCGCAGTCGACATCGACCGTGCCCAGAGCGGGAACTTGGACGCTCTCTTCGCAGAGGATCTTCTGACCGTCGAGGACTGACACCCGCGACGTGCCCTCCGGCACGTGCTCGATCCAGGCTTCGCCGTCGGTGAAGGACGCCGTGATCATGTCCGCTTCCCGCCAGCGGCCCTTCCAATCGGCGCGCGCCAATCCCCTCTGCTCAGCATTGCCGATCACATGAATCGTCGCCCCGGGTCCGAGCTGAACTTCTCCGAGGTCCAGCGGCGCGTTGCCATCCTGCGGAGCGACGGCGAGATCCGCCGGCGCCAGGCCGATCGCCTCGAAGCGAATCGAGGTCGGCCCGGCAATCAATCCCGAGAGCACGAAGCAGCCGTCTAGGCCGCTCGTTGCGGAAGAGACATCACCGAACGCCCAGGCGACCATCGGCCCACCCTTCGAGCTCGGGCGCGGCATCGACGCGTGGCCGCCGACGATCGGTTCGCCGGTGTCGGTCCGCACCAGGCAACCCTTGACCGACCAGCCATCGGGAGGCACGACATCGCCAAGGTCGAGCATTCTGCCCGGATCGAGCGCGGGCACCTTGCGGATGGCTTCGAGAGTCGACGGGGCGCGAAAGCGCAGCTCCGACTCACGCCCCGGCTCGAGGTCGATCTCGAACGAGCCGTCGCCCTGCAGCGGCTGGTCGTGAAACCCTGCCGCGGAGATCACCCGCACCGAGCCGTCCGGGATCGGCGTACCGTTCTTGTCCACCAAGCGACCCCGCACCCGGGCGCTGCGCTCCAGCCGCGCGCTCACGAGCTTGGGTAGCGGCGGAGGAATCGACTTCTCCCAGGCACGAAATCCCGCCGCACTCACCGCGAGGCTGAGCGCAGCTCCGGCAGGAAGATTCTTGAGCTCGGCTCTGCCTTGTTGGTCCGATTCGATCGCCTCGCCCCGCTCCGGTTGAACCCTGGCGCCCGGAACCGGAGCGCCCGAGCGATCGACCACCCGCACAGCCAATTGCACGGCAGGCCCGAGCGTCAGCTTCCCCATCGGCCACTCGCCCACACAGGAGCTCGCGCTCTGCTTGAGGCTCTCGCGACCCAACCCCTTAGCCTCCACCGACACGACAATCGACCCGACCGGCAACGGCCCCAGGCGAAAGGCTCCCTTGGCGTCGGACGAGGCTTCTGAGGTCAGCAAGAGATCGGATCCTCCGCCGCCAAAGCCTTCACCGTGCAGCCGGGCTTCTGGAATCGGCCTTCCGTCGATATCCACAACCTGACCAACCAGAACGCAACCGCCGTCGAGCCGCAGTACGGCAGGGAGGTGCTCTACGGTTGTCGACACCCGTCGAGGAAGTGCCCCTTGCGCGGCGGCGACCAGGACGATCGACTGCGACGCAGGAAGGGGAGCGAGCTCGACAAGGCCGCGCGACTTCGCCGCGGTCGCGTACAGCGCACGAAAGTCATCGCCGCGTGGGGCCGCCATCGAGAGCATGATCTGCGCCCGCGAGACCGGCTTGCCATCCGGTCCCAAGATTTGCATCTTCGGCGCGGCTGAGGGCGAGAGCACGAGGTCGACTCGCTTCGCCGTCGGGCTCACAAAGGTCCAGTCGCTTGCCAAGCCCGGCCCGGAGAAGCGCAGCTGCATGGACTTCCCGGCGGCTCGCGGGATCTTCACAACGCCATCGGAGTTCAGCGCAAACACAGGAAGCAGTGGCTCCGGGATATCGCCCCACATCTCCCGCGACGCCGCCAGTATGCGTCCGGGCGGCGCAGGCTGCGGCGGCCGGGTGCGCGACCCCGGCCACGACACGTGAGCCTCGAGCACCGAAGCCGACGATGCGCAGCGGAAGCCCGCGATCTCCAAGCGGCTCACTCGGGTCGCGGCGCAAGTGGAGGACCAAGCCCAGAGGTGGTCGAGTTGGGCTTCGTCAATCGCGTTCAGCGAGAACGGCACATTGCGAGCGTCGAATTCGCCATCTTCCCTGGATACGAGCACCGCCTGGCTTGACCCGGGAAGCTCGACCAGTCTCGCCGGCGGCACCAGAGAAACCACCGGTGGCCGATCCGAGCCGGGGGTCGGCGAAACTGCCAAAGCCGCCAACAACAGGAGCAACCAGAAGAGCCGCCTACCCATTCAGTGCCACCTGTTCTTAGGTGAGGGCGATTTCGGGAGGGCCGCGTTCGGTCGCACCCGGTACTCCATCAGCTCGGCATTGGGAGGGCCCTCGCGCATCCATTCGTTCCGGATCAAGACGAGACGATCTCCGAGAACATCGCCCCGCAGATGATCGTTCACCGAAGTGGAGTCGATCGGCAGTGGAAATCCCTCATTCGCCCTGTCCGCGCCGAGGATGATCATCTTCCAGGTGGTCCTCCCCTTCCCTGCCGTTCGAAGGATGAGCGCCGGGCCGGAAGCGAGGGGCAGTACCTCATCGACCGTGGTGAATCGATTCAGATAGGCAAGCCGCGCCAGCACGTCGCTAGCGAACAGAAGTCGCGTCGCCATATCGAAGTCGCAAGTCAAGTCGAGACCCATCTGGCGAGTGTTCATCGTGCTCTGTAGCCTTCCGTCGGCCGAATAGAAAAGGATTCCGGGTTCAGCTCCCGGAATAACGAGCAGTCTCCCGTCGGAGAGAAAGCGGACTTTTCCCACGGCGGAGATCGAACAATTGGCCGATGGAGCCGCTCCTTTCCCAGCCGACGAAAACGCGATCGGTCGAAGAGCCACGCCTCCTGGGCCAACCTTCCCCAGCGTCCCGACCCAGGCGATCGCTCCATTGGGCGACATTGTCGTGTCGGAGCGCATCAAGCCCAGGATCGCCAACTGGTCGCCGCGCAGATCGATGTCTTCAAAGAAGCTGATCGGCGCATGATCGGGGTCACCCCAGGTGCCGAGTTGACCGGCGACAACGGGTTTCTTGCGCGACTGCCAGAGGAGTTGGCTCATCGAGGACGACACGACCAGGAAGTTCGGCGAAGCGGAAATGTGACTAGCGAGCACGACACCGTCCGAGCCGCCCTCCGGCACCAACTTGTGCGGCGGCCCGAGTTTGCCCGCACGATAGGAAACTCTTGCCGCGCCGAATCCTCCGACCGCGAGGACAAGGGCCGAGCTACCGTCGAAGCGTACGTCCTGACTTCGGGCCAAGGGACCAGGCAGGGCCATGCGGTCGACCTCCACTAGAGCCGGGCCAACCGCCCATGCCTGAGCATCCAAGCCAAGCAGGCTCGCGACCACACTCAACAACGCCCACCGGCGCAATACGCTTGTGAGCCCGGGAGTGCCTGCCAAGCCGCGGTCCGAAGAGCCATCGGACATCGGGACAACCTATCGATGCCGCGCCTTCGGAGGAGGCGCTTCCGCCTCGAGGCCGAATTCGAGTACCTCGGCCTTCGGAGCGCTTTCGGACGCCCATTCGCTCTGGAGCAAGACGATTCGGCTCCCCAGCACGTCGCCTCTCAGGTGACTGTTGGGCGAACTTGAGGTGATCGGCAGCGGGATCTCGTGGTTGGCTCCGCCTTCTCCTAGAAGTACGACACGCCAGCGCGTGCCCCAGCTGCCCGCCGAGCGAAGAATGAGAGCGGGCCCTCGATCCAACGGCAGGACTTCTTCAACGGTGGTGAATCGATTGAGATAGTCGAGGCGCGCCCGAACGTCTGATCCAAAGCGCATGCGTGTCGCCTCGTCGAAATCGCAATGCAGATCCAAACCGAGCGCTGCTGTATCAAAGGTCTGCAGGAGCTTCCCTTCAAGCGAGTACACGAAGATCCCGGGCTCTGCGCCGGGGAGCACAAGCAGCCGTCCATCGGACAAGAAGCGAATCTTGCCTACTGAGGTTGCCGCACACGAGTTGACAGGAGCAGCGCCCTTGCCTGCGGCCGAAAATGCGATGGGCCGCAGCGGCACCGCTCTGGAGCCAAGTCTGCCAATCCAGGCGATCGCGCCGTCGGGAGACATCCCATGGGCAGCGCGCATGAGACCCAGGATAGCCAATCGGTCTCCTCGCAGATCGATATCCTCGAAGAAGCTGATCGGTGCGTGCTCGTGGTCGCCCCACTCACCGAGCTGCCCAGCCATGGCCGGTTCCTTCCGAGACTGCCAAATCAGCTGGTTGATCGGCGATGCTACGGCGATGAAGTCAAAAGAGAGACCCAGATGCTCCGCCAACAACACACCGTCGGAGCCGCCCTCCGACATCAGCTTCTGCACCGTGCCCAGCTTGCGGTCCTCGTACGAAACGCGGGCCACGCCCAGACCTCGAGCCGAAAACACGAGGGCATTCGGGCCATCGAAACGGACATCGCAGCCGTCGGCTAGCGGCTGGGGTAGCCTCGCGCGCTGAACCTCTACAAGTCTCAAATCGCCAGGCGCGCCCTTAGCGCTCGAGGCAATGGTCGCGAGCACTGCAATAGCTAGTCGCAAACTTCCCGTCATGCGCGTCAATTCACTTCGCCTCTTGGCGCTGGCGTCAGTTTCGGAGAGGCTACCTTGGTCTCCAGTCGGTACTCGATCAGTTCCGATGGATGGATCCTCTCCGGCAGAAACTCTCGCATGATCAAGACCACTCGATCACCGCAGGCGTCACCGCGCAGGTGCATCTGGACGGAGGTCGACGTGATCGGCAAGCGAACCTTCCGCGTGGCGCCACTTCGGTCAAAGGCCACGAGGTCCCATCGCGTGCCAAGGGGGCCCGCGGTGCGCAAGATGAGGGCCGGTCCCTGATCCAGCGGCAAGATTTCGTCGACGGTGGTGAATTGATTGAGGTACGCGAATCGCGCGCGAACATCGCTGCCAAAACGCAGCCGCGTCGCTTCATCAAAGTTGCATCGCAAATCAAGCCCCTGTGCCGCCGTGTCCAGCGTTTGCTCCAACTTGCCGTCGGCCGAGTACACGAAGACCCCAGGCTCGGCCCCCGGAAGAACTACCAGGCGACCGTCCGGCATGAATCGGATCTTGCCGACCATCGTGAATGCACACAGGTTCTCCGGCGAGGCACCCTTGCCCACGGTTGAAAATGTGATCGGCCGCAATTCCACGTGTTTCGCTCCAAGTCTCCCGATCCAAGCGATCGCTCCGTCGGGAGACATTCCGTTGGCGGATCGCATGAGGCCAAGAATAGCCAGCCGGTCTCCTCGCAGATCGATGTCTTCGAAAAAGCTTATCGGCGCATGCTCGTGGTCGCCCCATTCGCCGAGCTGGCCGGCAACCGTCGGATCTTTGCGCGACTGCCAAAGCAACTGGTTTATCGGGGACGCCACCGCGAGAAAGTCCATCGACAGACCACAGTGTTCGGCCATCAAGACACCGTCCGAGCCTCCTTCGGGCATCAGTTTCTGCACCGGACCCAAGGTCTGGCCATCGTATGAAGCTCGCGCCGCACCGAGCCCCCGAGCCGTAAACACGAGAGCGTGAGCCCCGTCGAACCGAACATCAGAGGCGCTGTCTAGTACTGCTGGCAGATTCGAACGCTGGACCTCGAAAACACCCAGGCTGCCTAGCGAGGTCTGAGCCAGCGACGGACTCGCTAGCAGAATGAGTACAGCGAGAATCCATTTCATCGACGTTCCCAATCAACCCTAATTGTCGGCTGTTTCCGCACCTAGGCGCTAGTCCACGCGATTCCTAACGTGTGGACGACAACCCCAAGCACCTGCCGCGCAAGTACCGCCCTGGCCGCTGGTGTCCCAGCACACCGTGCAGTCGGTCGCGGCCCAGCCCGAGCAGTAGCCGATGTCATTGATGAAATCATTGGTAGCGTACTGGTGGATGAAGGGCATGAGGCACCCATAGTCTGACTTGACGGCTCCGGTCAGTCCAAGACCAAAGGCGAGCGTCGCCACGATCACTGACTTGCGCGCAATTCTCGTCATCGGGCCTCTCCTTGTCGGTCGTTTGTCCGGCGAGAAGGATTCTTGACAACCGCGCCGATGATCGTCAAGGCGCTGCACTTTGAGGAGAAAGCCTGACAACTTTTTTTTGGCCGCCTCAAGCACCTGTTCCCAACTGTTGCAGACTCCCCTGGCGAGGGGGTCTTTGGCGCGGCCCGGCTTGGGCCTGTGTCTCCCTCAGTCGAAGTTCTTGAACTTCGCCCAGATCTCGGCCACCGGCAGCCGCGCCTTGCGCACGATCCAGACGGGCTTGTGGTTTTCGTAGGGCATGCAGTAGCCGCACTCGATGGTGCCGGCGCGCTCGACGGATTCGAAACCGGCCTTGAGGCGTTCTTCGTTACTGCTGATGACCACGGCGACGGAACCGTCGTAGCTCCCTGGGCCCCAGATCCAGTAGTTGTTGTGGGTGCTGATCGCTCCGGGTAGCCCGCGCTTCTTGCCCAGGAGGTCGATCGCCCCGGCGACGCCGTAGTCGGGGGCGATGATCGGGGCTTTGGCGCGATCTTCGGGCGGCAGGCTCTCCCAAGCCTTGGCGATGGTGTCGACCATTTCCGGCCAGCCGTTCATGTCGGCGAACCACTGCGGCAACGCGCCGATTTCCTTTT
>JBDTNL010000038.1:0-35791 GCA_039933785.1 Acidobacteriota bacterium | reverse complement strand
CCCGTCGTCACCTTCAACCACATCCCCTTCGCCACCGCGATCGACGTGCTCGGCGGCTACACCGAAGAACCGCCCGCACCGACGCTAATTCGCATCGACGGCCACATGCAGTACCGCCACGTGGTCTCGAACACCGCGGAGATCCTCGGCAAGATCGCTCCCCACCGCTGGGAGATCGCCCTCGCCGGCCACATGCACGCGCGCGAGACCCTGGCCATCGAAACGACCATCGGCCGCGTGCGCTTTTATCAGACCGCGGCAGTGGTCGGGCCTTCGGAAGCGCCGGGGCTCAACTTTGTTTCGGGGGTGACGCTCTATCGGGTGAAGGATGGGCACGTGGATGAGGGGACGTTCATGCCGCTGGACGAGACGCCGTCGAAGCCGTAGTGCGATGGACGTGACCCGATGAACGCGCCGACTCCTGTAGAAGCGCTGACCCTTCAGGACCCACGTGCGCCGTTCATCCGGCGCTGGCTTGCCGGCTCCATCGACATCGTGCTCGCTATTCTGGGCGCCGCTTCAGCCGTGGTGTTCTACATCGCCTACTTCTGGCTGCCCGAGGCGATCTGGGGCGCCACTCTCGGCAAGTCGATCGCCAGAGTCCGAGTTGTTGATGCTCTGGGGAATGTTCCAGGCGCCCGAAGGGCTCTTATTCGCACCCTGACGCGTCTTCTTGAGGTCAATCCCTTCCTCCTCGGCGGCATTCCAGCGGCTCTCATTGCCTATCGCTCGAAGAGGGGCCAGCGACTCGGTGACATGTTGGCAAGGACTTTCGTGCTCAGGGTCTCTGACCTTCCTAGGCCCGCTACCCCGGTCGAGTCATGAGCCGCCCCGCACAACTCGCGTCCAAGGTGCGCGTGCCCTCCCCCTTGTTGCGTTCCGGACCACGCCGCTCGTGGTTCTTCAGCATCATCGGCGTCGTCGGACTGCTCGCCGTAGCGATCGGGTTCAGTCGCACATACGCCATGCCGTTGGCACGCGGAACTTTTGTGGCACCCGTGGTGGTTCACGTCCACGGTGCGCTCGCCTTGGCGTGGGTGCTGCTCTTCGTTACTCAGCCACTTTTCGTGCGCTGGGGTCAGCTTCGCTGGCACCGGCGCATTGGGCGCGCGGGCCTGCCGCTCGGAGTCGCTGTGGCAGTGACGATGGTCCCTGCGGGCGTCTTCCAGGTCACGCGCGACGTAGTGGCGGGGGGTGGACCAACGGCAATCTCCTCGATGCTTGGCGTGGTGACGTCGGGCGCGATGTTCGTCGCACTTATTGCAGCGGGAATCATGGATCGGCGGGATCGGGACGCACATGCACGCTGGATGCTCCTCGCAACTCTGGTCGTACTCTGGCCTGCCTGGTTTCGCTTCCGGCACTGGTTCCCGTCTGTGCCCCGTCCAGATGTTTGGTTCGCCTTGGTCCTGGCGGACCTGTGGATCATCGTCGCGATGGCGCGTGACCGACTCACGCGCGGCGCCGTGCACCCGGTCCTTGCCTGGGCGGGGAGTGCCGTCATCCTGGAGCAGTCGTTCGAGGTGCTCGCCTTCGATTCGCCGTTATGGCGCAGCACCGCGCAGTCGCTCTATGGGTGGCTACTGTCCGCCGGCCTTTGAGAAGCGCGATTGGGGCCCGCCACCCAACTCGGGTCGGTTAGCCGGAGGAGAGCCATGGAGTATTGGTCAGCAATCGTCTTCGGATGGCCAAGCGCTTTGTGCGGCATCGCTCTCCTTATTTTGGGAATAGCGTGGCGCAATGCGTGGGTCGCTTGGGTGGGTGCGGCCGTTTCGGCTGGGTTTTGTGCGTACGTCGCCATGAACCCACCACCGTTTCGAGTCATTGGCTTGGTCGCTCTCGCTTGCAACGGGTTGTGCGCCGTCGCGGTCGCTCGTCGTGCCGTGCTACCGGCGGTGGCCTTGCTGCTCCCGTTCGTTCTTGCGATCTGTCTGCTCTTCTATGCCTCGTCGTAGAGAGTCGCGATGGCGATGAGTAGCGTGTCGCGAGCTGGCGAAGCGAGCGCACCCAAACGCCATTGGCTCGGCATCATCGCCATCAGCCTCCTGGCGTATGCCCTCTGCGATCTTCTGCATGAGGCCGCGCACGCGGTCGCGACTCTCTTGCCGCTCGGAGTACGAGCCCTGTCGATCTCGACGGTGGCGGTGGCGACGACCCGAAGCAGTCCGGTGGTCGCTGCCGCGGGATCGATCGCGAATCTGGCCCTCGGCCTCACCATCGCCCTCTGCTTCAGCGCCGGTGTTCGATCGTCGTGGCGCTACTTCTGGTGGCTCTTTGGATCGCTCAATCTCTTCAATGCGACGGGCTATCTTCTCTACTCGTCCGTTCTCGACAGCGGTGACATGGCCGTCGTGTTCCGGGCTCTCGCTCCGGCGCATGCCTGGCGGCCGGTGGTGGGCTTGGTGGGTCTCGCGGCGTATGCCGGAGCCGTGTACGTTTCACTCCTCGGTCTTCGGCGGCTGGTCGCAACGGGAACGATCGCCGCCTCGCGAGTCGAACGCTACTGCATGCTTCCTTACTGGTCCGGCGGCTTGCTGCTCACCGCAGGGGCGGCGCTCAATCCGCAAAGTCCATGGCTCGTCCTCACCTCCGGGGCAGCCGTGGGTTTCGGCGCGATGGTCGGCCTGGTGCTGGTTCCGCGCCTGCTCGGAAGCCGCGCGCGCGCCGACCATGAGCCCGGGCGAGCGCTCGAAGCGCTCGACGTCGGATGGCCGTGGGTGCTCTCGGGCGTTGTCGCGGCGATCGTTTTCATTGCCGTGTTTGGGCCGGGCATCGGTCTCGCAGGCGGCTAGCTCAGGGCACGGCGCTGTTCGGGCGCCAGCGAATCTCGTCAAAAGCAAGGAGGACATTGCATGAGGCGCACGTGGACGATCCTGGGGGTTGGCGATGTGTCGGGTAGTTTCAAGTGGTACCAGTCGCTACTGGGTTTGCCGGAGGCGGCTCCCGCTCATGGCCACTTCGGTCAGATCGTCGACTCGGATGGAACGGTCTTGCTTTGCCTTCACCAGTGGGGGGCCCACGAGCATCCCTCTTTGATGAGTCCCGAGCACGCGCCGCCTGGCAACGGGGTGCTCCTGTTTCTCCGGGTCGACGATTTCGACCTGGTCTTGCCCAGAGCGCGAGCTCTCGTCGATCGGTTCGAGGAGGAGCCTCACGTGAACCCCAACACGAGGTGTCGGGAGTTCTCGCTCCGAGATCCGGACGGCTACTACGTCACGATCAGTGCGCTCTCTGCGGCCTAGCTGGTGGATTCGAGCACGACGCTCCTGCGGTGATCGGCTCAGGACTCCGCTACCGGGCCGGTATCGCGATGGTCGTGCCCGTCGGTGGTATCTCGGTGCTCTCGGTGTGGCGCAACTGCGCTCGCGCTCCGATGCGTCAGTCGCCGCGCAGACACTCGGCCGGATCGATGCGATCCGCTCGCCGCGCCGGGAGCCAACCGGCGAGGAGCGCGACCGCGACGAGGAGGACCGCGCTGCCCGCGACCACCACGGGATCCCAGAGGTGCGTGGCGTAGAGCTGATGGCGCAAGAGAGGAGCGAGGCCTGACAGCGCGAGGAGTCCGGCCGCGATCCCCCAACCCACGGGCCCGAGAGCGTCGCGAATCAGCATCGCGCGCACGGTGGACTGCGTGGCGCCGAGCGCGAGGCGAATGCCGATCTCCGTGGTCCGGCGGTCCACCAGGTTGGCCACCACGCCGCCGATGCCGACCGCGGCGAGAACCAGCGCCAGGACGGCGAATGCACCGATCAAGACCGTCGTCAGGCGGCGCTGCCCCAGCGCGCCCGCGAGAAGCTCGGTCATCGGCATCGTATTGTTGATCGGCAGCTGTGGATCGACCTCGCGGAGTGTGGCGCGCAGGTTAGCGGCTTGTCCGGCGAGCTCGCCAGAAGAGAGCACCGCCACTTGCAGGTAGGGCGACGGGCGTTGCACGAGCGGCCGGTAGAACTCGACCAGGTTCTCGGTTTCGGGAGAGACCGAGCGGACATCGCCGACGACTCCGACCACCTCCACGTCGAGGCCCCCGCCCTCGGAGCTGATCAGGAGGTGGTGGCCGAGAGCGTCGTCCTCGGGAAACAGAGTGCGCTCCGCACCGCGGCTCAGGATGACCGTCGGGGTCGAGTCTGCGCGATCGCTGGGATCGAAGTCGCGGCCGGCGAACAGGCCGATGCCGAGAGCCTTGAAGTAGCCTGGCGTCACCGAACGCACCAAGGCGAGCGGGCGATCCTTGAGCGGCGGCACGTCCCGGTCGGTGCGAGCGTAGGGTGATTGCCGATCGTGCCGGGTGAGCGCGAGCCCTTGCGCCACCGCCGCCACCTCGACGCCCGGAGCCTGTCGCAGGCGCTCCAGCCAGCGCGCTGCGAACTGGGCCTGCGCGGCGCCGTCCGGATAGCGCGCCGGCGGAAGGCTGACGGAGGCGATGAAAACACGGGATGCGTCAAAGCCCACGGGCGCATGCAGGAGTCCCGCGAAGCTCTTGGCCAGCAGCAGGGCGCCGACGAGCAGGGCGAACGAGAGGCCGACCTGAGCCGCGAGGAGCACCGAGCGCGCCCGGGTCTCGCCTCGCCCGGGGCCGGAGCCGCGTTGCCCGAGCTCGCCGACCTCCATGGTTCCGGCGACCTGCACCGCCGGCGCGAGCCCGGCGAGCAGGCCGCAGACGGCGGCGAGAATCAGACCGAAGGCGAGCACTCCCCACTGCAGAATAAGCCGGGGAGCAAGAGTCAGTCCGCCGGCGACCAGGAGCGGCGACGCTCGCAGGAGAAGTGACGCCAGTGCTACTCCCACTCCGCCCGCCGACAGCCCCAGGAAGAAACCCTCGAAAAGCAGGAGGCGGAGAACGCGGCCTCGACTCGCTCCGAGGGCCCGGCGCACGGCAAGCTCACGTTCCCGGGAGCGAAAACGGACCATCATCAGATTGGCGGCGTTGCTCGCCGCGATCAGGAGGACCAAGCCAACGGCGGCAAGCAGCGTCCTGAAGGCCGGGCGCAGGGCACCCACCGTGTCGTCCTCGAGTGTACGCACGCGGATGTGCCAGGCGGCGTCGGCGTTCTCCGGGTAGGCTGTGCGGTACCCCGCGGAAATCCCAGCAAGAGCGGACTCCACCCGCGCCAGGGAATCGCCGGGGTGCGTCCGAGCAACGACCCGCAGGAAGCTGACGCCGCGCTCGAGTAACGGCCTCGGGTAGCTCGGATTATCGAACGGCCGTGTCGTCCAGACGTCCGCATTGCCGAACCAGGCGCGCGACTGCGGCGGCAGAACACCGATAAGCGTGTACGGGACGCCATTCAGAGTGAGGTTCCGGCCGACCGCGTCGGCGCTGCCGTGCAGGAGGCTCTGCCAGAGCGTGTGACTGATCAACGCGACCGGCTCTCCGGTGGATTCCTCCTCCGGTCTGAAAGCGCGCCCCAGCTCGGGGCGAGTTCCCAGGACGTCGAAGTAGTTGCTCGTCACCCGGTAGCCGTAGAGCTCTAGCGGCTCGCTCAGTCCGGTGAGTGTGAAGGTGGCCGACGCATCGGCGGCCACGCCGTCGAACACTGTCTGCTGCGCGCGCAGCGCTTCGAATTTCGTGATCGAGAACGGCGCGACCTTGACCTGCTTCTCCGGCAGCTCGCCGTAGACCCGGGTCAACTCCCATGGCCGCTCCCCCGGCAGCGAGCCGAGGAATATGTCGTCGATCAGGCTGACGATGGCCGTGTTCGCGCCAAGCGCGAGCCCGAGGATCGCGACCACGCCGAACGTGCTCCAGGGGGATCGCCGGAGCGACCGGGCGGCACTGCGCGCGTCCTGCAAGAGGGAACTCATGCCCGAGCCGAAGCAACCTCGGTGCCAACAGCCGGTGATGCAATTCAGGACAAGGGCGCCCGAGCCGCCTCACGGTGTGTGCGCCTCCGGGACCCGCGGATCCCGGAAGCGGACGGTGATAGGGACAGGAGCTGCCGGGTCGGGAGCATCGAACCTCGAGCTACCGCGCTGGAATCGCGAGCAGCATGCCGTCGAGCCCGGCTGCGTAGAGCGTGTCGCCGTCCAGGGCGAGTGACCCCGGGTAGCCCGACATCGCGCTATCGCTCGGCGCCGCAGCCGGCCGGCGCCAGCGGATGGCACCGTTCGCTCGATCGAGCGCCACGATCGAGGGGCGATGGTCGATTGGGTAGTTCGTCGCGCCGACGACGCCGAGGTAGACCGAAGACGCGGTGACCACCGGCGATCCCCAGGGCGAGCCGTAGACGTCGGTCGACCACTGGACGGCGCCGGTTTTCGCCGCCAGGGCGCGGGCCACACGCAAGTCGGACGAGCCGATGTAGAGCGTGTCGTCGACGACACGCGGCACGGACTCCACCCAGGAGACCCAGAAGTGCTGCCGCCACACTTCGCTTCCGTCCGCGAGCTTGAACGCGTGCAACTGGTAGTCGCGGCCGCCGACGAAGGCGAGCGCCCCATCGATGACCGGCGCGCTCGCGATCGGGGCCGGGAGCTTCTGACGCCAGAGGACTTTGCCGTCAGTGCGCCGGAGGGCGAGCAGAGTGCCGTCCATGGCGCCGACCAGGAGCCGATCGTCGCTGACGGCGACCGCGGAGGAAATCTTTGCCGCCCCGGTGGCCGAGCGCCAGCGCGTGGCCCCGGTTTCGGGATCGAGCGCCAGCGTGGCGCCGTCGGTCGATCCCAGGTAGAGCGTGCCGTCGGCGAGCACCGGCGTCGCGGTGCGGTGGCTATACGTGTCGTCGGCGGGAGTCATGGTGGCGGCAGCGCGCCCCGCGTCGATGGCGACGCGCCAACGCAGGCAGCCGGTCCGCCGGTCCAGGCGTACGAGCTCGGTGCGCTCGTTGATGAAATAGATGGCGTTCGCGGTGACCAGAGCATCTCCATAGATGGGCGTGCCGTCCATCCAGTTCCAGAGCTCGTGCCCGTCGGTTGCGGAGATGGCGTGGAAGTGCCCGTCCGCGGTTCCCAGATAGAGCCCGCCGTCGCGCACTACGGGCGAGGCCCAGGCCGGCGCGCCGAGATCGTGGCTCCAGCGCGGAGCGGGGCCGGTTGGAAGGTTCGCCGGTGGCGATTGATCGGGCGGCGGCGGAAAGGCCTCGACGCGATGAAGCTCGAACGGAAAATGGGCGTAGAGCGCCTCGCCCGAGAGCTTGTCGCCGGCGAGGTGAGCATGGGTGGCAATGTCCTCGAGCACATAGTCGCTGCCCTTCGCGGTGACTCGCGCGGTGGGCTGAGTGAACATGTGCATGACCGGCAAGTAGGCGAGCGCGTACAAGTCACCTTTCGCATTGCGCCGGAACTCGAGTCCGAGCACCGCCGAACCGTTGGGGGCGGTGAGCGTTCCCAACCACTTCGTACCTTCGATCGGGTCCTTCGCGACGGCTGCAGCCCGTACGGCCGGCGCAGGGTTGCCCGCGAAGCTCGCTCCAGGCCAATGGAGGCACAGCAGCGCCAGAACCACCGAAACACGTTGCGGAGTGCGCATGGTGTCGAGGTACGCCGCCGCTGTCCCAGGGTTGCGGCTCCTGGGGCGAAGTGCAGGTTCCCGGCCGCGAGCAAAAGTGAGAAGCTTGAATCTCCCCAAGAATCAAGGAGATCCTCATGCGTCGTTTTCTTCCCTTCGTCCCCGCGCTCGTCCTTCTGGCTTCGCCGGCGCTGGCCGGCTGGACCATGACCCAAGTCATCAGCAGTAGCGGAGGCCACGGCGCCGGGGCCGGCGATATGACCCAGAAGCTCTGGGCCGACGGCTCCTCGGCCAAGATCGAGTTCGAGGCGACCGACAATCCAATACTGAAGAAGGGCACCTATCTTCTGATGCAGGACGGCGGCGCGAAGGTATTCCTGGTCAATCCGGCGGAGAAGACGTATTCGCGCTTCGACCTCGATGCCATGGGCGCCGGCCTCGACGCCATGGCGGGCAGCGGCTTCGAGATGAAGATCGAGAATCCGAAGATGGAGAAACTGTCGGAGGAGAAGGGCGAGACCATGCTCGGCTATCCCACGACTCACTATCGGTACCACACGACCTACACCGTGAGCATCTCGATGCCGATGGGCATGAAGACTTCGATGGCCACGGACTCGACCGAGGACGTGTGGACGACCACCGCCATCGACCTCGGCACGCTCGGCAAGTCCATGTCCAAGCTCGGCGGCGGCGCCATGATGAAAGAGATCTCCAAGCTGAGCGAGATGGAGAAGTCCAAGGCGACCGGCCTGCCGCTCAAGCGCGTCGTGGTGTCTTTGACCAAGTCCACCGGCACCGGGATGATGGCCAAGATGATGGGCGGCGGGGGCGACAGCGCCACCACCGTGACCACGGAGGTGAAGGAGGCGGCGGAGACCAGCGTACCGGCAGCCACCTTCCAGATTCCCGCCGGCTACACGGAGACCGAGATGATGCAGCGCGGCCCTGGCATGCCCAACATGAACGAGGGACGCCCCAAGCCCCCGGGCCGCTAGTCGATCGCGAGCCCAGGCGAGGAAAATTCTCACCAAAACCGCTTACCTAAGCAGAGGGTGGTCATCCGCCCTCGTTTCGCGGAGGATGCGGACATGTCGAGAAGCCTTCCTGAGCTCCCGAGCTCCATTCGTCAATCGATCCGTCAATCGATCCACTTGGCGCTCTTGGCCGCAGTCTTCGCATCGCCTTCGTTGTCCTCCGCGGCCGCTCCGGGCGCGCCGCGCGCACCGCTCGGACACTGCGTGGACGGGCCAACTCGACTCTGTCTGGACGGGCGCTTCCAAGTTGAAGCGACGTGGAGGGATGAAAGCGGGCGCGAGCGCGCCGCGCTTGCTGTTGCGTTGGCGCCGGGGGCGACCGGCGTGTTTTCCTTTGCGGATGGGGAGAACGCCGATCTCCTGGTGGGCATGGGAGAACAGCAGCACGGCGACGGCGAGATCGAAGTGCGGGCTGCCGCTCTCGCGGGCGGGGACTACCACCTGCAAATCCTCGACACGGTCACCGGCGTCGCTTGGTCCACGGATGGGGTGACCGAGGGTTCGACCCCCAATCCCGAGGTTGCCAGCGTGCTGGACAGTGCGAACCTGCTCGGCGGGCGCTTCCGGGCGCGGGTGATCTCGCTGGGCCCGGACGGACGGCGGAGCCCCGCTCGGGCCGTCCTGGGCGGAGGCGAGACCAGTCTGTTCTCGACGGCCGATCGCGGCGCGGTTGACGTGGCGGTGCGCGTGGTTGACGGTCGGGCAGTGAACGGCCATTTTTGGCTGGCCTATGGCGCGCTCACCACGGCGGAGGTCGAGATCGAGATTGTCGACCTCGCGACCGGCAACGGCCGCCGCTTCGCGAAACCCGTGGGGTCGTCGGGCGGCGCGCTCGAGCTCGAGGCCTTGAGCGGCTCGGCGGCGGTGGTGCATGTCACGCTCGATGACGCACGGGCGGTGACCGCGACGCTTGGCCCTCAGGGCGGCGCTCTCGAGGCGTCCGATGCCAACGGGACGAGGTTCCGTCTGGCGGTACCGAAAGACGCGCTGATCTCGACGCTCAACGTGACGCTCACGCCGGTGGCGACCATCGGAGTGGTCAACGGCTCGCCCTTCTCGGCCGGCGTCGCGGGAGCCGTGTACTTGCAGCCCGCGGGATTGGTGCTGAACTCGAGCGCGCTCCTCACTGTCACGCCGAGTCCGCTCCTGCCGCGCGCCCAGCAGCTGACCTTCGCCTTTCGCGGCCTCGCCGGGGAGCTCTCGCTGGCGCCGCCGCTGGCGAATCAGGCAGCCTTGGTGTTGCCGGTGCATCGCTTCGGTGGCTATGGCGTTGGCGCCGGAACCGCGGCCGATCTCACCGCGCAGTTGGGGCGACTGCCGACCCGAGCCGAAGATCGTTTGCTGCAGCGCCTCGCCGGTCTCCTCCTGCCTCTGCGGCGTGCCGGGACAGGCGGAGCTCTGCCGGCGTCCGTCTTGCAGCTTCTGCAACAGGAGTACAACGCGATCAAGCCGAAGGTCGCCCAACTCAAGCTGGGCAAGCTCGAGGCGAACTACCCGATTGTCCGCAACTGGCAAAACGCGGCCAAGGACACTGGCCAGACCGCCAAGCTCCCGGCCCAGCACCAGGAGATCAAGAGCGCCGAGATCGCCGGCGCGGTGAAGA
The DNA here is from genome assembly GCA_039933785.1 of Acidobacteriota bacterium. Taxonomy (GTDB): domain Bacteria; phylum Acidobacteriota; class Thermoanaerobaculia; order Multivoradales; family JAGPDF01; genus JBDTNL01. Next base: position 25,707 of record JBDTNL010000038.1, on the reverse strand, counting down.
GCTACAACAGCGCCGCAACCGCTGCCGCTGCGACGAGCTTCAATGTCGCCACCAGGCCCTGCAGCAATATCGCCGCGGCCGAGCGGATGTACCGCGCCTACACCACGCTCCGGTCCAGGGCTGCGCAAGGGCAAGTCGACTCGACCAGGCTCCAGCTTTGCGCCCGCTTGGAGCTCAAGTGGGACACCACTCTGGACTTCACGCCCCCGAGCGCTCCTCAGCAGCACCAGGAGGTCGAAGTCAGAATTCCGCTCTCGTTGAACCTAGCCGGCGGCTACTTCGCGGGTGTCCGCCTGGTCAACGTCACGAAAGACGAAATCAGTGACGAGGCCCGGTGCAATGTCTACTTTTCCGTCGCCAAGACGGGCAACGTAGTGAACAGCAAGCTCGAGGTCAAGAAGCTCTTCGTCTCGACGTTCGCGTGGTACGACTATGAGATCGGTCCGCTTTCTCGGACGGTCGAGGTCTTCTACGGCATCGAACCGGCGGCGAGTCAGGAGTGGATCCTGACCTGCGAGCAGCACCATCCACCGCTGCCGGCCATACCCCGGACCAGCTTTCCGTTCATCACGACGTGGTCGGGGACCTACATGCTCTTTCATCTGCAGGAGCTCGATCCGGGCATCGGCGCGTTTCATACCGTGCTCCCGAAAGCTGCGAACCCGCAGGTTCTGGCGCAAAAGGAGTACGCGGAAATCAGCAACGAGTATTTCCGCGAGGACACCTTCTTTCAGCTGTTCTTCGGCAGTGCGCCCAACTAGCGGCGCGCGCAGGGGAGACCGATATGGCACTTTTGCGCACCCTGGTTCCCGCGCTTTTCTTGCTCGCCTCGCCGGCATTCGGCGGCGACGCCGCGAATCCACCGGCGGACGGGCTCGCCGAGATCCTGGGATCCGGCTTGCTGGCCGAGACGCGCAACCCGGTGGTGGCGAATTTCCTCGTCGAAGAAGGCAGTCCACTGTTGACCGAAGCCGAGCGGGCGCAAGCGCTCGATCAGCTGCGCTCGGCGCTGCGGCGCCAGACCAACATCATCACCCTGGCGATGCAGGGCATGGGAGGCCTCATGGCCTCCGATTCTATGCAGAGCGCGATGACAGCAGCGAAGGGCATGCTCGGTCCCAAAGCCCTCCTCGGTGGGCTCACCGGAGTGCTGCCGGTCGTGCCAACCCTGCAGCCCGGGCAGATGGAGCGCGACATGAAGCAGGCTCTCACCGGCCCTTGGGTGCGAGGGATAGCGGCCGCGCAGGCTTTGGACAAGCTCGGCGACGGGCAGGCGGCGGCGCGCTTCTACGTTAACTGCCTGCAGGTTCTGCAGGCGGACTGGCTGCCCGGCGCGTGTCTCGGGGGTATCGCGGGCCTGGGCCCGGAACGGGCCGAGAAGCTTTTGGTCTGGATGCTCGACAACGCCGACTCGATTTCGATCACGAATCAAGCCGGCATGCTGGGCGAGTCGGAGGAGAAAAGGGCCAAGGACACGCCGCTCGATCCGGGAGCAGTCCAGCTGCGCAACGCTGCCCTCGAAGGGCTGGGCGCGCTCGTCGGCTCTGGCGGGCTCGACACCGAGTCCAGGCAACGAGCGTTCGGCCGGGTCCTGGCGTACGCCTCGGGCAAGGGTAACGAACCCTACCGGCTGGGAGCCGCCCAGGGGCTCGGCCGTGCGGCGGACGCGCGCGGGATCGAACCTCTGCGCAAGCTCGCCAAGACGAGAGGCGAACCCTTGACCAAGCAGGCCGCATTGCGCGCGCTGGCGATCGCCTTCCACGACCAGGCGGCCATCAAGCAGCTGCGCGGCGAACTCGATGACCGCGACCCCGAGGAGCAGATTCGCGCCGCGCAGGCGCTCTACGAAGCCGGAGACGAAGCCGCGTTCAAGTGGGCGGTCGAGGTGATCGGCCATCGCCGCGTGATGGAGGCGAAGCTTCCCGATATCCGCCCCCGAGTTGTGCGCGACCTCGTCGAGCTGGGCGGAGAACGGGCGAGGAAAGCGCTGGAGCAGGCCCTGGCGGAGGGCCCGCCCAACGACTGGCTCACCGCCTGGGTACGGGTCGGCCTGTTGGAGCTCGGTGATACGTCGCAGCTCCCGGCGATCGAAGCGGCTCTCGCCAAGGTGGATTGGTCGCTCGACCCGCGCGGCTTCCGTTCGGTGTGGCGGGCCTTGAAGCCGTTGATCATGGCAGTGGTGGGGACCGTGGTGAGCGGCGGCCTCGGCCTTGCCGCGCCGAGCACCTTCGAGCAGGCCAAGCGGGCCGTGCAGCTGGTCGGCAACCTGGTGACGGGCGAGCGCTCACGCTTTCTCGCCAAGGCCGGCCAACGCGAGGCCGCCATCGCCGAGCTGCACTGGCAGACCGCCGACGCGTTGGCCATCGGCCGCCCCGCGGGCGCGGCCCGCATCCTCGAGGGGATGCTCGTCAACCCGGAGCCGGCGGTGCGTTTGTCGGCGGCGCTCGCGCTCGTGCGCCTCGACCAGGCAGAATCGATCAGCGGCATCGCCAAGGCCTTCGCGCTCGACTACGGAACGGAGGCCGGGATTCCGCATACGCCGGAAGTGCGCGCTTCGCTACTGCGCGCTGCGCGCCTGCGTTTTGCGGGCGATCCGCGCACTCGGCAGATCTTCGCCGCCGGCGCCAAAGACCAGGATGCCGCGGTGCGTTTCATCGCCTTGAGCGGACAGCGCAAGGCGGCCTGAGCGCAGAGCGAAGAAAAACGCCCCCGAATCCGCTTGTCTAGATGAGGGTGGCTTTCGCCCTCTTCCTTGGCAAGCGGGAGGGTGCGACCATGATGCGATTCATCCGAATTCGACCAGGCCTCGATCGGATCTGCTTCACGGGAGCCCTCGTGATGGCACTCATACCTGCCGGACGCGCGCTGGCCGACCCTCCGACCTGGTCGGTGCGGGTCAACGCGGGAGCCCAGGATGCCTTCACCGATCCGCCGTCCTTCCCTCAGGGTGGAAGCCAGTTCAGCGGCTCCCTCGGCAGTCACTGCGTGGCCGTCGACGGGCTGGGCAGCATCTACGTCGTGGGTACCATCACCGTCGAGGCGCAGAATGGAGAGGATTTCCTGATCGAGAAGTACGACGCCGCGGGGACTTTGCTCTGGTACCGCACGCTGGACGGAGGTGCGCAGCTCACGGACACAGCGACCGCTCTGGTCCTGTCCGCGGACGCGGTGTACGTGACCGGCGAGAGTTGCAAGTCCGCCGCGAGTCCCTGCAACTCGGACTTCTTGACCGCCAAGTACGACGCGGCGACGGGAGCCGAGTTGTGGGCCAAGCTCGCCGACGGGCCGGATCACAATCGCGACTGGGAGCCGGTGATCGCCGTCGACGCCGCCGGCACGCCGTTCGTCGCCGGCAGTACTCGGAATACTGGGTCGACCAACATTTCCGATTTCCTGACCATCAAATACAACCCGGCGACCGGCGCCGAGACTTGGCGCAGCCTGGCCACGACCATCACCTCCGGCCAGAGTCAGGACGTCGTGGGTGTGATCGGCGTGGGCCCGGACGGCCATGTCGTGGTGTCCGGCTCCGGCGATCAGACGCTCGGCGGCCTGGTGAGTCTCTTGACCGTCAAGTACGACACCGCGAACGGCGCCGTACTCTGGTCTCACAACGCGACCTCGATCCAGAACGTCTATCCGCACGCCATCGCGATCGACGCGGCATCGAACCCGACCGTGGTCGGCGAGACCGACAAGTTCGGCGATCCCAAGTTCTTCGCCTTGAAGTACCACGCCGGCGATGGCTCGCTGTTCTGGCTCAAGAACGTGAACTACGCCCCCGTCGGCGGAGACGACGCCGCGCACGACGTGGCTCTCGACGGCGGCGGAAACGTCTACGTGACTGGGCGCTCCCGGGTCGCCGGCGGCTACACCATGCACACCGTCAAATACGAGGCGAGCTTCGGCACCGAGCTCTGGGCGCACGACTTCGGTACCGGCGCCTCGGGCGACGACTACGTGCCCACGGCGATCGCCTTCAGCGGTAGCAACAACCGAGTCGTGGTCGCGGGATACCACAAGACGGCGGGCGGTGGCCGGGACTTCCAGACGCTGTCGCTCAACGTCGCGAACGGAAACACGGCTCCCGTGCAAGTCGCCACGGATGTGCTGCCCTCCGACCTCGGCGTGGATGTGGCGACCGACCCGACGGGCAATGTCGTCGTCGTCGGCGGGGCGTCCTCTCTGACCGATCGCGATCTCGTGGTTCTCAAGTACAGCCCGGCGCTGGTCGAGACCTGGCGACGGAGCGAACCTCTGCTCGACACCCACGATGTGCTGGCTGGCTTCGGGCCGCCGCAGTTCGGCCGTCAGAAGATCGCCATCGACGGTCTCGGCAACACGGTGGTCGCCGGGTCCACGGCGCCCGCGGCGAGTAGCACGGACAGCGATTTCCTCATCCAGAAATACGGCCCGGGCGGAAACTTGCTGTGGTCGCGCACGATCGACGGCGGTGCCGGCGCCGACTTTGCGACCGGCGTTGTCCTGGGAGGCAACGGCGCCGTCTTTGTCACCGGCTGGTCGCTTGGCTTGGGCACCGACTACGACATCCTTACCCTGCGCCTCGATGGCGCGACCGGCGCGACCCTCTGGTCGAAGCGCTTCAACGGCGCCGCAAACCTGGCCGACGTGTCGTACGGCATCGCCTTGGGGACCGACCGGGTTTTCGTGGCCGGCGCCACCGTGGCGAACGGCAAGTACAACTTCATCGTGCTCGGCTATCCCCTGGCCGACGGTAGCCTGCCCTGGGCAACCAGCGCCGATGTATCGGGCGGGTCGGTCGCCTACGCCGTGGCGGCGGGTTGTCGTGACAAGCAGTTCGGCCAGTGCATTGGAGGGGTCTACATCACCGGTGTCGCGGTCGATGCCTCGGGCGCCGGCGCCGGCAACCAATTCTTCATGGCTCTCCTGGACGCCGGCACGGGAGCTCTCTCGTGGGGCGGCACGCAATCGGGCGGCGATGCGGTGGGCACGGCGATCGTCGCAACGGGAAACCCCTCGACGGTCGTGGCGACCGGACGCTCGAACGGCGACTGGATGACGACCGCAGTTTTCGGCAACTCGGCGACGCCGCTGTGGACCGCGGTCAAGGACTTCGACGGCCGCGACGATCAGGCTTTCGATGTCGCACTCGACTCGAGCGGCAATTCGTTCGTCACCGGGTTCGCGACCAAGATGCCGGCCCGCAACCAGCAGGCCGCGACGATCAAGTACGGCCCCAGCGGAGTCGAGCTTGCGGTCAGTCGCTTCGGACCGATCGACGAAGACTTGATCGGCTACGACGTCGCTACCGACCTGGCCGGCAATGCCATGGTCGCGGGATCACGGTTCTCGGTGTCTTCGAAGCTGCACGACTTTCTGTTCTTCCGTTACGACAACAGTCTGGGCCTGCTCGGCTTTGACTTCTTCGATTCGTCAGGAGCGGACGATCAGGGCTCGGCGCTCGCGGTGGAAAGAAATTCCGGCGACGCGGTAGTCGCCGGAACCACATACGGCCCCAGCGCCAGTGGCGATCTACTACTCGCCAAGTACCGCTCGCCGGAGCGCGGCGGTTTCTACACCATCCAGCCTTGCCGCCTCTACGACTCGCGCAACGATCCGAGCGGGCCGGTCGGCGGCGGCGTGACGCGGGTCGTGTCCGCTCTCGGCTTCGTTGGGAGTTGCTCATTCTTGTCGCCGGCGGCGAAGAGTCTGGCCATCAACGTCACCGTGGTGGGCGCGACTACCGCGGGAAGCCTCCAGCTCTACGCGGGCAACATAGCCACTCCGATCACCAGCGTGATCAACTTCACCGCCGGCCAGGCGCGGGCCAACAATGGAGTGCTGAATCTGGCCACCAATGCGGCCGGGACCCTCGCTATCCGTCCGGGGCTACCGCCCGGGGGGACGGTGCATGTGATCGTGGACGTGACGGGCTACTTCGACTGAGCGGCGCTCGTTCGAGCTTCGCGAGCGCCTCCCGGTTGCTCGCGAGGTCCGGCGTGTCGGTCAGCAGACGGCGGCGAATCGCTAGAACTTCGGCCCAGGTGGCGGCGGCCGATCGCCGGTCGCCGACCCGTGACTCCGCGTCCGCGCGGACAGTGAGCGCGCTGGCGATCGAGTCGCGCCAAAGCGCGTTGCTGGGGTCGCGATCCACCAGGCCGCGCCAACGCCCAACAGCGGTCGAGGCCTCCCGGATGGCCTCCGTGTGTCTACCGAGCGCGACCAGAGCCTTGGCGGCCTCGAGGTGGGACTCCGCCGCATCGTCGGCGGCGCGGGCGTCGCCGGACTCCTCGCCGAGCAGGGTCTCGCGGAAGCGGATCGCTTCGCGGTGGAGCTCCAGCGCCTCGGCGGCGAAACCTCGCCGGGCTTGATCGTCGCCGAGCCGGCTGAGATCGGTGCCGAGGTCGCGGCGGAGCTCGGCGTCGGCGACGCCTTCCGTGCCTTCCGTGCCCTCGAGTCGCCGCGCCGCAAGCTGTCGATCCACCGCCAACGAAGCGGAGTGGTGCTCGACCGCCCGGCCCCAGTCGCCGGCCTCCGCGGCGGCGTCACCGAGACGCTGTTCGGCGACCCCGGTTTGACGGATCGCGGCGGTCGAAGGATCGGCTGCGGCGGCGGCGTGAGCCGTCGCCAGAGCGTCCTTGTACCAGCGCGTCGACCCCGCGATGTCGCCCAGCCACCAAACGTCGTCGCCCACCGCCACCTGAGTCTGAGCGAGCGCGAGCCGAGTCGCGGTGCCGGACTCGCCGCCAGCGGGAAGGTTGGCGACTCGATGTTCGAGCAGTGCCAGCGCCGCGCGGTGGTCGGTTAGCGCCGCATGCGCGTCGCCCCGTGCCGCGCGAATCGAGCCGATTCGGGTGAGGAGCCTCGCTTCCGCGGAATTGTCCACCGGGGCTCCGGCGTCTCGATCGGCGAGCGCCTGGCTCCGGCGCTCGATCTCGAGGGCGCGCTCGAAGCTCGTCAGGGCGTCTCCCGTGCGCCCTTCGCTCGACCATCCCGGCATGCCCTGAATCGTGCCGACGCGTTCGTACGCGGCTGCGAGCTCGGCGAGCAGGGCGGCGTCGCTCCCGGCCTCTCGCGCCAGATCGTCGAGATAGCGCAGAGCCTGGTCGACCAGCAGGCGGCGCGCGGGCATGGTTCCCGCCACTTTCTCGAGCGCGTCGTGGATGTCGAACAGGGCAACGTTGGCGAGTCGACGCACGTCTGTAAACCGGCGCTCGGCGCGGCCGCGCTCACGCTCGGCGATGCGAGCCTGGTGCAGGCTGACCACGGCCGCCGCCGCCAGGCTAAGGGCCGCGACGGTGGCCGCCACGGCGCCGGCGCGGTGGCGCCGCAGAAACTTGCCCAGGCGATACCGTGCCGAGGGCGGATGCGCCGCGACCGGCAGGCCGGCGAGATGCCGCTCGAGGTCGCCGGCGAGCTCGGCGGCGCTGCCGTAGCGTCGGGCAGCTTCCGGGGCGAGCGCGCGTTCGAGGATCCGATGCAGGTCGCCCCGCAGACTCTTTCCATTGACTCCCGGCGGCGTCGCCGCCGCTTCCGTCGCCCCGAGACGGAGCCTGCCGCCTTGCGCGACGATCTCGGCGGCAAAGGCGTCTCGGCTCTGAGCGCCGAAGCGGTGCGGTCGCCTGCCGGTCAACAGGACGTGGAGCAGGATGCCTAGCGAGTAGACGTCGGAAGCCGTGCTCAGCGGCTCGCCGCGCAACTGCTCGGGGCTCGCCCACTCGGGCGTGAGCGGCCGCGCCAGGCCGAGGGCGGTCCAATCGTCTTGCGCCGCGGTCGGTTCGAGCAGCTTGGCAATTCCGAAATCGAGCAGCTTCGGGTGTCCCGCGCCGTCCACGAGCACGTTCGCGGCCTTGAGGTCGCGGTGGAGAACCAGCTGCTGGTGCGCGAAATGAACCGCACCGCAGACCGCGACGAAGAGCCGCAGGCGCTCGGCGACGGGCAGTGCGCGCTGGTCGCAGTAGCGATCGATCGGCTCGCCGGCAACATACTCGAGAACCAGGTAAGGAACGCCCTCGGCGGTCGCGCCGCCGTCGATCAGATGCGCGATATTCGGGTGCACGAGTCCGGCGAGAATCCGCCGTTCGGCGAGGAAGCGGCGGCGCAGCACCTCGGACGCCAGCTCGGAACGGACCAGTTTGACCGCCACCGTCTGGGCGAACGCCCCGTCGTCGCGGTGGCCGCGGAAGACACTGCCCATGCCACCCCGACCGATCTCCGCCTCCAACCTCCAGGCACCGACGCGTTCGGGAGGCGCGGCAACCGCGGGTTGCCGTTCGACCTCGGGGCCGGCCGGCTCCGGCAAGCCGACTGCGGCGGGCTCGTCGAGCCAGTCTGCGGCGCCACCGGCCTCGGCCGCGAGCCAGGCGCGGAGCGTCGCAGCGATTTCGGGCTCGTCGTCGGCGAGCTTGGCCAAGGCTTGCGAACGCTGCTGGTCCGTCATGCCGAGCACATCTTGAAAAGTCTTCTTGAGCAGCGCGAAACGCGACGCGTTCATGCTCGCCGGCTCAGTCCGGGCCGCCGTCGATGGAGTACCCGGCGAGCTCGGTCGCGAGGAAGGCCTTGGCCGCCGTCCACTCCCGCCACGCGGCAGCGGGGGAGATCGCGAGCGTTTCCGCGACCTCATCCAGTGTCTGGCCGGCGAAGAACCGCAGCTCGACCACCGAGACCAGCTGGGGATCGACCGTTTGCAGTTTGTCGAGCGCCGAGTGCACGGCGAGCACGCGGTGCGCATGCTCGACCTCGGCTGAGGCTTCTCCCGCTTGAAGATTCTCCGCCGCCTCGATCGACAGATGCGGTGCTCCGCCGCCGCGCTTCAGCGCCGTGCGTTCGCGCGCTCGGTCGACCAGAATGTGACGCATGGCCTGCGCGGCGACGCCGAAGAAATGCGCCCGCGACTGCCAGCGGACGCGCGAGGTGTCGACCAGCTTCAGGTAAGCCTCGTTCACCAACGAGGTGGTCTGCAGGGTCTCCGCCGCGCCCTCGCCGCGCAGTCGCCGCGAGGCGATGCGACGCAACTCCGCGTGCACCAGGGGGATCAGGCGGTCGAGAGCCTGCCGGTCTCCGGCGCCGAACGCGAGCAGGAGCTCGGTGACGTCGTCTCCGACTGGCGGGCCATCCACTTCCGACGGGGGCACGCTTGGATTGTAGTGCAGCCGCTCGCGGTGCTCCGCTGTATCCTGTTTGGCCAATGGGCCTCGACGAACGCATCGCGCGGGTCTTCGACGACGCCGAGTCGACGCGATTTGGCTCGGGCTGGCTGAGCGGCACGAGCTCGGTCTTCCTCGGCCTGGTCGGCTTGGGCGCCGTCCTCTGCTTTCGCTTCCCGCAGTTGCTGACCAGCCCCAACGTCCGCGCGGCTCTGCCGATTCCCGCGGTGCGCACGACGCTGCAGCTGGTGATCGGCGTGGCGTTCCTGCTCGGGCTCTGCAGCACCATGTTGCGGCGGCGCAAGGTGCTCGGCGCGACCGGGATGGGGCTGGCCCTGGCCGCGTCGCTGCTCGGCGGGGCTGGCGTGCGGGTCGAGGGGGCGGTGCCGGTGAAGCCGCTCTATCTCGGGCTCGACTGGTTTCTGCTCAACGTATTCCTGCTCGTGGTCTTGTTCGTGCCGCTCGAAAGAATCTGGCCGCTGCGGCGCGAGCAGTCGGCCTTTCGCCCTGGCTGGGCCACCGACGGCGTCTACCTCTTCCTGAGTCATGTCCTGGTCCAGGTGTCGACGCTGCTGACGCTGCTTCCGGCGCGGGTGTTCTTCGCCTGGGCGGTCCACCCGGGGTTTCAGGAAGCGATCCGGTCGCAGCCCGGGTGGCTGCAATTCTGCGAGTGTGTACTGGCCGCCGATCTCAGCGAGTACGCGGTGCATCGCCTGTTTCATCGCGTGCCGTGGCTCTGGCGGTTTCACGCGGTGCACCACTCGAGCACTACGATGGACTGGCTGGCGGGCTCGCGGCTCCACGTGGTGGATGTGGTCATCACCCGTGGGCTGACGTTCGTGCCGCTATTCCTGCTCGGGTTCGACACCGGGCCGCTCTACGCGTATCTCGTGTTCGTCTCGATTCACGCGGTATTTATTCACGCCAATGTCTCGTGGAGATTCCCGCGCTGGGTCGAAGCGATGATCGTGACGCCGCGTATTCATCACTGGCACCATGGTGTCGAGGCGGTGGCGATCGACAAGAACTTCGCCGTCCACCTGCCGGTGATCGACCGGATCTTCGGCACGTTCCACGGTCCGGCGGGTGAGTGGCCGGCCGGGTACGGCATCGTCGGGAATCCGGTGCCCGAAGGGTATCTGGCTCAGCTCGCGTATCCGGTGCGCAGGGAGGCCGATGGGGGTGGGCATGATTGAGCCTCGAGCTGCGGCCGCAGCGCCGGCGGTCGATCGGTCGCCTTTGAGCGACGCCTCGCCGGCGCATCGCAAGGTCGAGCTCGCCGCGATCGTGAGCTTCGTCGTTTTGGCGGCGTTCCTGGTGCTTCGGCTGGTGGGCTCCGCGCCCGGAGCGCATGCCTGGGCGATCGCCGCTGCCGCGCTCCTCGGCTACGTCGCCGCGGACTTCATGTCGGGATTCGTGCACTGGCTATTCGACACCTGGGGCAGCCTCGCCACGCCGGTGCTGGGGCAAAACTTCATCCGTCCATTTCGCGAGCACCACTGGGACCCGAAGGCGATCACGCGCCACGATTTCGTCGAGACCAACGGCAACAATTGCCTCGCCTCGCTGCCGATGATGCTGGGCGCCTGCTGGATTCCGACCCGGACAACAGCCGGGCTATTTGCCGTGGCCTTCATCGTCGCGCTCGCCTTGGGGATCTTCGCGACCAATCAGTTCCACAAATGGGCGCACGCCGACGGCCCGGGGCGTTGGGTGAAATTGCTGCAGAACGGGCGCGTGATCCTGCCGGTCGAACACCACCGTATTCACCACGTGGCGCCCTACGAGACCCACTACTGCATCACGGTGGGCTGGCTCAATCCGCTGCTCGCCGCGACCGATTTCTACGCCCGGCTCGAGCGCGGCATCACCGCGCTCACCGGGGTAGAACCGCGCAGCTCCTAGATCTCCTTGCGAATCAGCTGGCCGAGCTTTACGCGGTCCGTTTCGAGCAGGGCGGCTATTCCCGCTGGATTCACATCGGCGACGATGATCTGACCGACTTCGGTGTTGACGGCGCTGTAGACGCCTTGCGCTTTCATCTTCGCGGCCTGGTATTGGTTGTCGTCGGTCGGGCTCACATAGTGCACGTTGTCGGCCTGGTAGCGATGAATCAGGTAGAGGTGCACCAGGGTCATGAGCCGCTTCTTCCGCAGGCCCTCGGCGAAGGTGTTCTGGTCGCGAATGGAGAGAATGCTGCGGCCGCGGCGATCGTGGATCGGCGCGAAGATGACGTTCGCGACCTTGTCACCGGCCTTGCCCACGACGGCAACCTCGAGTAGCTCGGAGCCCGAACGGTGGGGTTTGAGCTCGACACGCAGCGGGTCGGTGAGTTGGTAGTGCGCGCTCCAGAGGGCCAGCCACTCTTCGAGCAGCTTCTTCGGCACCTCGGTCTGAATCAGATGCTGGTGTTGCGTCGAGCCCTTGCCCATGGCCTTGGTGGTCGCGGTGCGTCCTGAGGAAGCGGCGAGAGCGCCGTCGAGACGCGGACCGCCGACCAGGGTCTGCGGCGTGCGGTAGGGCGACTCGATCAGGCGGAGCTTCCGTTGCAGACGCGCCAACGCGAGCATGCCGTCCTGACGCAGGGCGGTCGCGAACTCCTCGGCCGCGAGTCCGTCGATCTGGTGGCCGCCGTAGGTGATGAAGTTGAAGACGAAGCCCAGCTTGCCGAGCGCCTCGGGGAACCGCCGCATGTCGTCGTCGCTCATGCCGGTCGAGTCCCAGTTGAAGGAGGGCGACAGGTTGTAGGCCAGCATCTTGTCCGGGAACTGGGCGTGGATGGCCTCGGCGAATTCGCGCGCCTCGGCGAGATCGGCGCTCGCGGTCTCCATCCACAGGATGTCCGCGAACGGCGCCGCCGCCAGCGATTTGGCGATCGCGTACTCGAGGCCGCCGCGCACCTGGTAGTAGCCCTCGGGTGTCTTGGCGTGCTCGCAGTCCCAGACCACGTTGACGCCGAGGGCCTTGGCCTTCTTGCGGGCGGCGTAGAACGAGGCTTGGTGGGCGAAGCGACGCCAGTCCGGGGCGCTCATCTCCAATGCCTCGCCTTCACTGGCGCGGAATTCGAGCACTTCGGCCACCGCTTCGCCGTAGGTCTCGAGGCCGGCCTCGGCCTGCCAGACGTCGAGGAACTTAGCGGCTAGTAAATCGAACATGCTCTCGACCGAGCCCTCGGTCTGCTTCGCCTGCGCGGCGGCCGCTTCCTTCACTTGCGCCGCGAGGCCAGTGCGGTCGAGCCAGGCACTCGCCGCCTCGTACTCATCGTCGGAGACCGCGTACAGAAGGAACCCGTTGAGCTCGCGCGCCCCGAGGTCGTGGCAACGCTTCATGAGCGCCAGGAAGGCCGCCTTGTAGCACGGCAGATTCACGTTGGTGGCGCCGAGCAGGAAGGGCTGATCGCGCTCGTCGCCGCGGCTGTCGAGCAGGCTCGCCGCTTCGGCGTCGGTGCGGGCGACGATGAGCCCGGCGACGCGCATCACATCGAGCTGAAAGCGCGCCGCGTTGAGGCGCTTGATCTGCTCGTCGGACGCCACCAGCACCTTGCCGCCCTGGTGACCGCACTTCTTGGTGCCCGGCCGCTGGTCCTCGATGTGGTACCCGGGCACGCCGACTTCGACGAAACGCCGGATGAGGTTGCGCACGTGCGGATCGCCGCCGTGGCCGGTGTCGGCGTCGGCGATGATGAACGGGCGGAAGTCATGCGCCGGCGCCGCCGCGCGCTGCTTCTCGGTCATCCGTGAGCGCAGGTACTGCTGGTTGCGATCGGCGGTGAGGAGCGCGCGCACCAGGCCCGCAGCCTCGTCGGGAACCTGGCTGAGGGGGTAGCTCGCGAGGTCGGGCCCCGGATCCTCGGTGACCGAGCCCTTGGCAGAGGTCGCCCACCCGCCGAGATAGATCGCCTCGATACCCATCCGCTTGAGCGTCACCGCCTGGCCGGGCGAGTAGGGGCCGAAAGTGGTGACGCTCTTCCTCTCGCCGAAGAGCTGGCGCAAGCGGTCGTGGAAGGCCGCCGCCGACTCGCGCGCCACGGTGTAGTCGCTGGCGATGGTGCCGCGCTGCTCGACGACCTGGCGCGCCGAGTAGAGGCGCGTGATGCCGGCGAAGCGTTCACTCTGAAACCACTGCTCTGTCGCGGCCACTTCCTGATCGAAGGACTGCATGGCGGCCTCCGGGAGGGTTATGGATGGTTGCTTACGCTGGCACGGCTTGGATCGTCGAAGTCGAGGTTTTCGGTGATGCGCGTGCCGTCGCGTTCGAACGCGGTGAGGTAGCGCTTGATGCGCTCGCGCGCCGTAGCTAGATCGGCGTTGCCGAGGTTGGCGTTCAAGAGATCGACATACCAGGGTGGCTTGATGGCGTCGGCGACGTAGGCCTCGGCGATGGCGCGGGCGATCGGCAGGGTGGTGCCCTTGGAATCATCGTGCACGTCGCGGTCGCCCGCCTGCAGGAGTTTGGCGTACTCCTCGTCGAGCAGTTGCTGGAAAAGCTTCTGGGTGAAGACGTCGCCGGCGCGAGCTTGGGTGAGCTCGTCGTCGGAGGTCAATCGAGCTTGCTTGTGGAGCCACTCCCACAAGATGCTCAGCCGGATCTCGCCGGTCGCCATGTCTTCCATCAGGTAGAGCACGTCGTCGTTGCCGAAGAAGTCCGCCGGCTTGAGCGCCGCCGCCTGGAAGCCTTGGGCGAAGGCGTTGCCGTATTGGAGTGCGACGCTGAGGAGGTCGCGGGCGCCGCGGACGGTGCGCGGGGCCGGTTCGAGCTCGATCAGGCCCGCGGCGTCTTCCTCCGTGTAGGTCAGGCGGGGGAACACTCGCCCTAGCTGATTGTCCGCTCCAGCCTTCTCCCAGACCGGGCGCACGATGTGCACCATCTTCCAGTGCGCCACCCATTTGCCGCTGGCGCCCTCGCGCTGCTCGCGCTCGCCGCCGGCGACGGCGCGCTGCATGCTCGCCGAGACTCCCGCTGCCGAGCCCACCGGGATATTGGGCTCCATGCCGCCCTGCCAGAGCGCCGAGTGACCGTTGAGGTCGGGTGTGTTCACCGCCCGGCGCACGCGATCTTCGTAGCAGCGCATGTAGCCGTACGTCATGGTGATCGAGTCGATGTTGGGATTGATGAAGCCCGAGTCCCAGGAAAGCGCGTCCGAGACGCTGTTGATGTAGTCCCAACGCCCGGTGTTGAAGCCCACGAAATGGCGGCCGAGAGCGGCGCGAATCTCCATCAGCTGGAAGGCGGCTTCGATCTGTTCGACCAGCACGTAGACCTTGATCGTCCCGGTCGGCAGGTCCAGGTGGAGCTCGAGCGTGGTGAGCATTTCGTTCCAGAGCGCGGCTTCTTCGGCGGTCTGGATTTTGGGGAGATAGAGCACGATCGACGATCCGGCCTCGCGCAGCCGCTGGTGGTTGTTCACCACGTAGAGCACGAGGTCGACGATCGAAGCGGAGAAGCCCGTGCCGTCGAGTGCACGGACATGGCGATCGTCCAAGTGCAGGCCGCGGGCGCGGAAAATCTTGGTGGTGCGGTCGAGCTGAGCCCGCCATCGCTCGACGATGCGGTGACCAAGGAACCCCTCGGCCCAGGCGTTCATCTCGCCAGCGACCTGTTCCGCGACCGCGAGGAACACCGGATCCTTCGCGATCGCCAATTTGAGATTGCGCTGGTTGTCGAGCGCCATGGTGTCGATTTGTCCGAGGGCATCCTCGCCGTCGAACATCCAGCCATCGGCGCCGGAGAGCAGGGCATACGCGACGTTGCGAATTCCGCTTTCGACCGTGGAACGTGGCTTGGTCGCCGGGCCGGTGCCTTGGATCCACTGACGCTCGAGATCGACCGGGATTTCGCTGCCTTCGAAGTTGCCGTCGCGCGCGTCCTCGACGCGGATCGCGGTGCGGGGGATGACCGCGGAGGCCTCCAGAAATTCGATGCGGCGGCGCCCCTGGATGCGGTCGCGCCGGCGGCCAATGCGCGCCGCCATGAGCTCGCGCCGATCGCGGTTGAGCGGCGCCAGCGCTTCCATAGCGGCCAGCGTGGCCGGGGTGAAGACGTCGGCATAGGCGCCCAGCACGCCAGCGCGGATCTCCAATGTGCGGGTCATGGCCGAGATGCTACTGCAGGATGCCGCACTGCGGCAACAACTCTCGGGGCCTAGCTGGGGGGCGCTGCTTCGCGGGCCACCCGGATACACTCCGCGCACCGAAATCCACCGGCGTTCGAAGGCAGAGGAGTCGACCTCATGTCCGTGATCATCTGGGGCCATCGCGGGAAGACTGTCGAGCTCGGCCCGGCGGGGTCTTTTCCCTGCCCCAACTGTGGCCAGACGCGAGCCTTCAAGAACGTCCTCGAATACCAGTCGAATCATGTGTACTACATCCTCGGATTCGTTTCCAAGAAGCGCTACTTGCGCCGGTGCGAAGTCTGCGGCCGCGGTGAGCGGCTCGAAGCCACGGCCGTCGAGTCGCTGGGCAGGGTTCCCATTCCCTGGCTCGATCGCTTCGGCTGCCTTGCCGCGCTCGGCGCAATCGCCGGGCTGATCCTGCTCGCCGTGGTCTTCGCGCAGCTGCAGCCTCCGCCGCGCAATGTTCCGGATCTAATCGAGCGCGTTCACCATGGCGACGCCGCCGCTCTGGCGCGGCTGCGCTCGGAAGCCGCCGCGGACGACGTGCCCTCCCAAGAAGCCTTGATGGATTTGTTGATGAGCGGTGCTGGTGTCCCGCAGGACTGGTCGGAGTCGTTCCGTTGGGCAAAGCGCGCCGCGGAGCACGGATTGCCGCGCGCCGAGCACGCTCTCGGCGCGATGTACGAGCTCGGGCACGGGACCGAAGTCGACTACGCCCAGGCGCTCCACTGGTACCAGGCGGCCGACGCCCAGGGGATCGCCGCGTCGGCGAACAGCATCGGCGCGCTCTATCTGCAGGGTCATGGCATAACCGAGGACGCCAAGGCCGCGGTGACCTGGTTCCGCAAGGCCGCCGAGGCGGGCGACGGCCCGGGTGCTTTCAACCTGGCGATGCGCTACTTGGTCGGCGATGGGGTGGCTGCGGATGCCGCGGAGGCTCGGCGATGGCTGGAACGCTCGGCGGCGACGCCGGGAGCCGACGCCACGACACGCACGGTCGTGGCCGCGGCCGAGCTTCAGCTGGGGCTGCTGTACGAGAGCGGAACGGGTGTGGAGAAGGACGCGGTGAAGGCTCTGCACTACTTCGAGAGTGCGGCGCCTCTCAACGACGAGGCCAAGCAGAACTTCGAGCGCTTGAAGGCGCGGCTGGCAGGAAGCTAGCCGCGCCCTCGATTGTCAGGATGGACGTTACTTGGGCCAGTAGATGGTCAGCTTGTAGCCGTCGGGATCCTTGATCTCGACGACGCGGTCGCCCCAGGGCGCGAGCTTCGGTCCCTCGACCGCGATCCCACGCTCGGTGGCAAGCGCCGCGATCAGGTCCAGGCTCTGACCGGTCTCGGCGAAGAAACTCACGCCGATCCCTTTCGCCCGGTTGCGGCCCTTGGCCCAATCGTCCTGACTGAGACCGATCTCGCAGGCGCCGGCGACCAGCATGACGCCCAGGAGCTTGCCGTCTCTCTCCCAGCGATCCTTGATGGTGAAGCCGAGCCCGTCGACGTAGTGGTTGATGCTGCGCTGCAGGTCGTCGACCGTCATGGCGACCGAGAAATCCCGCAAGCGCAAGGCCTCGGGGAAGCTTCGCCGCCGTTCGGCGCGAGTTTGCGCCATGGTCTGGCCGGACGGCGCCGCGGTCTTGGCAGCCGTCGCGGCCGGCTTCGGGCGAGCCTTGGCCTTGACTGGCTTCGGGGCCTTCGCCTTACGTGCCGGGGCCTTGGCCTTGGCGACCGGCCGCTTGGCGGTCGCCTTCTTCGCGGCTTTCTTCTTCGTTGCCTTCTTGGTGGCCATGATTGCCTCCCTCCGAGGACGAGAAAACTACTATGAAGAGCGGGTTAGGGCTAATGCTACGCCAACGCCGGGGCGGCGATCTCTACCGCGAGCTCGTTGTTCGCGGCATCTACCCGCACCAAGGAGCCCTCGGGTGCGGTGCCGGCGATCAGCGCCCGGCCGATCCGCGTCTCGAGGTGCCGCTGCAAGAAGCGCTTGAGCGGCCGCGCGCCATAGACCGGGTCGTAGCCTTCACGGGCGATGAATTCGCGTGCCGCCTCGGTGATCTCCAGACGAACGCCGCGCTCGGCGAGCCGCTTGCGCAGGTCGGCGGTCTGCAGGTCGACGATGCGCTCGATCTCCTTGAGCGACAGCGTCTTGAACAGCACGATGTCGTCGACGCGGTTGAGGAATTCCGGACGGAAGCTCGAGCGCAACTCCTTCATCACTGCCACGCGCGCGCTTTCCTTGATGTCGCCATGGGCGTCGAGGCCCTCGAGCAGGAAGTGTGAGCCGATGTTGCTGGTCATGATGATGACCGTGTTCTTGAAGTCCACCGTCCGCCCCTGAGAATCGGTGAGCCGCCCGTCGTCGAGGATCTGTAGCAGGACGTTGAACACATCCGGATGCGCCTTCTCGATTTCGTCGAACAGGATCACCGAGTAGGGCTTGCGCCGCACCGCCTCGGTGAGCTGGCCGCCTTCCTCGAAGCCGATGTAGCCCGGAGGCGCGCCGATCAACCGCGACACGGTGTGCTTCTCCATGTACTCAGACATGTCGATGCGCACCATGTTGTCTTCGCTGTCGAACAGGCTTTGCGCGAGCGCCTTGGCGAGCTCGGTCTTGCCGACGCCGGTCGGTCCCAGGAAGATGAATGAGCCGATCGGGCGGCGGGGATCCTTGATGCCGGAACGAGCGCGGATGACCGCATCGGCGACCAAGCCGACGCCCTCGTCCTGGCCGATGACGCGCTCGTGCAGGACCTCGTCGAGACGGAGCAGCTTGTCGCGCTCGCCCTCGACGAGCCGTGTCACCGGGATCCCCGTCCACTTGGCGACGATCTCGGCAATTTCGTTCTCGGTCACATCCTCGCGCAGCAGGCGCTTGGCCGAGCCTGGAGCGCCCTCGGCGCTGGCATGTTCCTCCGCTGCCTTGAGCGTCGCCTCCAACTGCGGCAGCTGTCCGTGGCGAATTTCCGCCGCCTTGTTGAGATCGTAGTCGCGCTCCGCCACTTCGAGCTGCTGGCGGAGCTTCTCGATCTGCTCGCGCATTTCGCGCACCTTCACGTGCTCCTGCTTTTCGCCTTCCCAACGGGCGCGCATCTCGCTGCGCTGCTCCTTTAAGTCGGCGAGCTCCTTGCGTAGGGCTTCGAGGCGCTCCTTCGAAGCCTTATCCTTTTCTCTCTTGAGCGCCGCCTCTTCGATCTCGAGCTGCATGACACGCCGGGTCACGGCATCGAGCTCCTGCGGCATGGAATCGATCTCGGTGCGGATGAGCGCGCAGGCCTCGTCCACCAGATCGATTGCCTTGTCGGGCAGGAAGCGATCAGAGATGTAGCGATTCGAGAGCACCGCCGCGGCGACCAGGGCGCTGTCCAGAATTTTCACGCCGTGGTGCACCTCGAAGCGCTCCTTGAGGCCGCGCAGGATCGAGATCGAGTCCTCGACGTTGGGCGCCTCGACGATCACCGGCTGGAAGCGCCGCTCGAGGGCCGCGTCCTTCTCGATGTGCTTGCGGTACTCGTCGAGCGTGGTGGCGCCGATGCAGTGCAGCTCGCCGCGCGCCAGCATCGGCTTCAGCAGGTTGCCGGCATCGGTAGAACCTTCCGTCTTGCCGGCCCCGACGATGGTGTGCACCTCGTCGATGAACAGGATGATACGGCCGGCGCTCTCTTTGATCTCGGCGAGGACTGCCTTCAGTCGCTCCTCGAACTCGCCGCGGTACTTGGCGCCGGCGATGAGCGCGCCCATGTCGAGTGAAAACACCGCCCGGTCCTTCAGCCACTCGGGCACGTCGCCGCGCACGATGCGCTGGGCGAGTCCTTCGACGATCGCGGTCTTGCCGACGCCGGGCTCGCCGATCAGCACCGGATTGTTTTTGGTCTTGCGCGAGAGGATGCGGATCACCCGCCGGATCTCGGCGTCGCGCCCGATGACCGGATCGAGCTTGCCGCGCCGCGCGGCCGCGACCAGGTCCTGGCCGTACTTTTCGAGCGCTTCGTAAGCGACTTCCGGATTGGCGGAAGTCACGCGCTGGTTGCCGCGCACGGAAGTGAGCGCCTGCAGGACTTTTTCCGGCGAGACGTGAAAACTCATCAGCGTCTTGGCGACGCTGGTCGAGCGATCGTGGAGGAGGGCGAGGAGCAGGTGCTCGACGGACACGTACTCGTCCTTCAAGCGCTTGGCCTCGTCCTCGGCCCGCACGAGCGTCTGCTGCAAGCGTTGGGTGATGTAGACCTTGCCGGTCTCGGCGCTACCGCCGGAGACGCGGGGGCGCTTGTCGAGCTCACGGTGGACTTCCGCGCGCACCGGATCGGCGGGGATGTCCATCTTCTCGAGCAGGCGCGGAACGAGCCCCTCTGGTTGATCGAGCAGGGCGAGCAGCAAATGGTCGCCGTCGACCTCCTGATGGCCGAGCCGCACCGCCAGAGTCTGGGCGGCTTGCACCGCCTCTTGGGATTTCTGGGTCAGCTTGTTGAGATCCATGCGCTTTCTCCTTTCAGCCTCTGGGGCGGAACGACGAATCCTTGCCGAGCTCAGCGAAGAGCTCGCGTTCCCGTTCCGTGAGTGTCTCGGGAACCGTGATGCGGAGCTCGGCGTAAAGGTCGCCCTCCTTGCGGAAGCCCTTGCCGCGCAACCGAATCCGGCGTCCCGAGGATGTGCCGGGGGGAATCTTGACCGTCAGCGGTCCGCCGAGTGTCGGCACCTGGACTTCGGCGCCGAGCGCGGCTTCCCAGGGCGCCACCGGCACCTTGGTCACCAGGTCGTCGCCGTCGAGCTCGAACCGTGGGTCGGGCCGCAGCGCGATGCGCAGGAAGAGATCGCCGTCGGCGCCGCCGCCGCTGCCCTTGGCGCCGCGCCCCGAGAGACGGATGCGCTGGCCCGAGCGTACCCCGGCCGGGATCTTCACGCGGTACGTTCGCGCACTGCCGCCCTGTTCGCCGAGCTTGAGTTCGCGCTCGCCGCCCTGCGCGGCCTCCTCGAGTGTGAGCGACAGCTCCGCTTCGTGATCCGCGCCGGGCGCCGACCAGTCGCGGCCGCCGAAACCACCTGCTCCGCTCTGGCCCGCGGCGCCACCGAACAACATGTCGAAGAACGAAGAAAAGCCGCTACCCGGACCGCCCTGCCCACCCTGGAAGGATCGGAAATCGAAACCGCCACCGCCGAAGTCTTCGTATCGCGGCTCGCGGCCACCCTCGTGCGCCGCACTCCAAGCCGAGCCGTAGCGATCGTACTTGGACCGCTTGTCGGCATCGGTCAGGACCTCCTTGGCCTCGGAGATCTCCTTGAACCGCGACTCCGCTCCGGCGTCCTTGTTCACGTCCGGATGGAACTTGCGCGCCAGCTTGCGGTACGCCTTTTGAATGTCCCCCGGCGAGGCATCCTTCCGCACACCGAGCACCTGGTAGTAGTCCTTGTAGTCCACAAACCCCTCCCGGCAGCGCCAGAGTCCAGTGGCGTCCAGAGCGACTGTAGCGTGCGCGGCGAAATCTTAGTGCTGCGCGCTCAAGGTGTAGAACCGGTGCAATGGATGGTTCATTCCCCGCGGACACACCACGAGATCGGAGGACCGAACCGCCGGCCTCTTGGCACCGCTGGATATTGGAACAGAGAGGCGGCGAGATCCTACGGCGCGGTAAACCCGAAATGCTCGTAGTTCTTGGCGATGAACGCCTTCCACTTATCCGGCGTTTCTTCGAGGGGGAAAATCGCTTGCACGGGGCAGGCGTCGACGCACAGGCCGCAGTCGATGCACTCCTCGGGGTGGATGTAGAGCATTTCCCAGTCTTCGCCCTTGCCGTAGATGCAATCGACTGGGCAGACGTCCACACAGGCGGAGTCCTTCGTGCCGATGCAGGGTTCCGTGATGATATGAGTCATGTGTGCTTGGCTCCCGTAGTGTGCGGACGGAATTATATGCGACAGAAGGCAGGCCTCGCGCCGGCCGAAGAGGCTTGAATTTGAAGCAACTGTTGATGGTGACCGGCAAGGGCGGCGTCGGCAAGACGACGGTGAGCGCGGTGCTGGCGCGCTCGTTGGCGCGTCGTGGGCGACGGGTGCTGGTTCTCGAGGTCGATCCGCGGGAGAGCCTGCATTCGGCGTTCGGCGCCGCCCCGTCCGGCGGTGAGATCGTTCGCGTCGATGCTCGCCTGAGCTTCCAGAATCTGCAGCCGAGGACGGTAATCGATGAGTTGGTGCGCGAGCGCTTGAAGGTTGGGATCCTGGTACGACGGACGCTCGATAGCCAGATCTATCGCCACTTCGTCGAAGGTGCTCCCGGGTTGAAAGAGTTGGCGATCCTCGGCCACGCCCAGCGGACACTGCAGAAGGATCGCGCCGACACGGTGGTGCTCGACGCGCCGGCGACGGGGCATGGGCTCTCGCTGCTCGCGGCGCCCGGTTTGGTTTCCGAGGTGATCGTTCAGGGGCCGGTCGGTGCGCTGGCGCGCGAGCTGGCGGAGTTCGTCGCCGACGCGCGCGCCTGCCGTGTCGTCGTGGTCACGCGGCCGGAGGAGATGCCGGTGGAGGAGGCTTTGGAGCTTGGCGAGGAGCTGCGAAAGCGGGGACATCAACCGGCCTTGCTGGCCGTGAACGGTTTGCTCCCCGCTCCGGGGCGCCACGAGCCGAACGACCGCGCGACCGAGCTCTGGCGGGCGCGCCATCTCGTGCAAGTGCGCGAGCTCGAGCATCTGGAGCGCGGTTGGCCCGACTCGGGTGCCGCCGCGGTGCGGCTGCCTCAAGTCGCCCTCCCGCTCGGGCCGCCGCTGATCGATGAGCTTCGACGTGTCTGCGATGAGGCGCTCGCGGGAATGGCAGCGGCGCCCTGGGAGTGAAGTCGCCAGTGAAGTCCTCGCCGAGACCGCAGGCCTTGACGGTCGTGGTGGGCGCGGGCGGCGTAGGGAAGACCACCATCGCCGCGGCGTTGGGATTGCGCGCCGCAGAGGCCGGCCGCGATGCGTTGGTCATGACCTTCGATCCGGCTCGCCGTTTGAAGGACGCGCTTGGCGTGGGCGATTCGGCGAACGACCGCGAAGCCACGGTGCCGGGCGCCGGGCCCGGCGTGTTGCGCGCCAGCCTGCTCGATCCGGGGCGCACGTTCGACCGCTTGGTCGAGCGCTACGCTCCCGACGCCGCGGCGCGCGATCGCATCCTGGGCAACCGGTTCTACGCTCATCTGGCCGGCAGCCTGGCGGGGATCCTCGAGTACATGGCGGTCGAACGCCTGTTGGAGGTCGCCGACGAAGGCCGCTACGACGGCATCGTCCTCGATACGCCGCCCACTCGCCAGGCGCTCGATTTTCTCGAGGCGCCAGAGCGCATCGTTTCGTTCCTCGACAGCGGGGCACTGCGGGTGGCGCTCAAGCCGTGGTTTCGCGCCGACGGGAGGCTGCGCGCGACCTCCCGCCTCGGCCCGCTCGGGCGCGGTGCAGAGCGCTTCTTGGACGACCTCGTCGGCCTCGGATTGCTGCGCGATATGGCCGAGTTCTTCCAAGCCTTCGCGCCGCTCTACGACGGATTCCGCGACCGCGCACTGGCCGTGCAGAGACTCCTGCGTGCTCCGCAGACCCAGTTCGTCCTGGTGGCGGGCGCCGCCCCCGAGCGCGTCGCCGACACCCTGTTCTTCGCTCGCAAGCTGGCGGAGGCCGGCCATCGACTCGGTGCGGTGGTGATCAATCAGGTCCACCCGCGCCTCGAGCGACTCGGGTCTGAAGTCTCCCCGGGCCGTCGCCTGTTCGCCTGGCTGGGGGAGCGGGATGCCGTTGGTGTGGCGCAATTGAAAGGGCTGCTCGCCGGCCACGCGAGGCTCGCGACCGTCCCCATGCTGGCCACGGAACCCACCGATCTGGCGGCTCTGCGCCGCCTCGCCGCGGCTCTTCCGCCCATCTAGAGCCTCTTTTGCCGCAGTGCGGCGTAAGAGTCTTGACATTCTTGCCGCACTGCGGTAATTTAATTCGCACCATGGTACGACTCATAAAGCGCTACGACAGCCGCAAGCTCTACGACACCGAGGAGAGCCGTTATGTCTCCCTGGAAGAGCTCGCGACTTGGATTCGCGATGGACAGGAAGTTCGCGTGCTCGACAACTCGACGTCTGCCGACGTGACGGCACAGACGCTGACTCAAATCATTCTCGACGAGGGGCGCAGCGGGACGGCGCTCCCCAGCGACCTGCTGCACGACCTGGTTCGCCTCGGCGAGCGCGCCGTGCACAGCGGTGTCGAGCGCGTGCAGAAGAGTGTCGACACCCTGGTGCGCAAGAGCGTCGATCGACTGGCTCCGGTGAAGCGGGCGCGCGAGGAGATGGCGGACCTGCGTACTCGCCTGGAAGATCTCGAGGCTTCGTTGACTGGCATCGAGGATGGACCGGTGCGCCGCAAGGCAGTGACTTCGCGTGCCGCGAAGAAGGGCGCGCCGCGCTCGGCACGGAAGAAGAAGAGCGTCGCGTAAATCTCCAATAACCTCCAATTCAGAGACCCAGAAAAGGACAATCCCATGGCCAAGAAGAACGGCAAGACCCCGCAGAGCGAGCTCAAGGAATCCGCCAACAAGGTTTGGCTGGCAGGTTTGGGCGCCCTGGCGACCGCGAGCGAAGAAGGCGGCAAGATGTTCGAACAGTTGGTGAAGAAGGGCAAGAGCTTCGAGCCCAAGGTCATGTCGCAGGTCGACAAGGCCAAGGGCAAATTCGAAGTCGCCAAGGGTAAGGCCGAGAAGGCGTGGACGAAGATCGAGGGCAACATCGACCAGCGCGTCACCGCGGCCATCCACCGCATCGGCGTGCCGACGCGCGACGAAATCAAGGAGCTGAGCAAGCGGGTCGCCGAGCTCACCTCGAAGGTCGAGGGTCTGAAGCCGCGCGCGACCACGCGCACCCGCAGCACGCGCTAACTCAGCAACGCTCACGGAAACCGTGGTCGTCAAGGCGAAGCAGAAACCCAAGCGGCGCAGCTCCTCGGCGCGGGCCAAGATCGGCTTGGCTCTCGCTGGCGGCGGTCCGGAGGGCGCGATCTACGAGATCGGCGCCATCCGGGCCCTTGAAGAGGCGGTCGAGGGCCTCGATCTCAACGACCTCGACATCTACATTGGCGTGAGCGCCGGCGCGTTCATCGCGGCGAATCTCGCCAACCAATTGACCACGGCCCAGATGTGCCGGGCGATCGTGAAAACCGAGCCCGGCGAGCATCCCTTCGTACCCGAAACGTTCCTGACCCCCGCGGTCGGCGAGTTGCTCAAGCGCGGGACGGACATTCCGGGCCTGCTGCTCTCGGTATTTCGAGACTTGGCGCGGTATCCCGGCGATGCCTCCGTGCTCGACTCTCTGACCCGCCTGGCCCGGGCGCTTCCTGTCGGGCTCTTCCGCAACGAGCCGATCCGTGAGTACCTGGCCAAGATCTATTCGATCAAGGG
This sequence comes from Acidobacteriota bacterium, assembly GCA_039933785.1. Taxonomy (GTDB): domain Bacteria; phylum Acidobacteriota; class Thermoanaerobaculia; order Multivoradales; family JAGPDF01; genus JBDTNL01. The sequence goes on along the minus strand of JBDTNL010000038.1, from coordinate 1,078 downwards.
CCGCTCCGATGACTTTCGCAAGCTTTCGCGCTCGCTGATCGTGGTGGCAGCGGACCTCGAGTCCGGCCGCGAAGTGCTCTTCGGCGAGCCCGGTTTCGATGACGTTCCGATCTCGCGCGCCGTGCAGGCGAGCTCGGCCCTGCCGGGGCTCTATCCACCAGTCGAGATCGCCGGGCGCTACTACGTCGACGGTGTGTTGCTCAAGACGCTTCACGCCTCGGTGGCGCTCGAGAAGGGCGCCGATCTGGTGCTTTGCATCAACCCGATCGTCCCTGTCGACACGCTGCACGCGGTCGAGAAGGGCGAGATGGAGAATGGCGACCTAGTTCGCCGTGGCCTGCCGAGCGTGATGTCCCAGACTTTCCGCACGCTGATTCATTCCCGGCTCGAGATTGGCCTCAAGACCTACGCTGAGCGCTATCCGCGAGCGGACGTGGTGCTCATCGAACCCGAACGGGACGACTATCGGATGTTCTTCAGCAACATCTTCCGCTTTTCGGCGCGTCGGTTGGTCGCGGATCATGCCTACCGCGCGACCCGACGCGACCTGCTGCGCCGTCGCGAGCAGCTCGAGCCCATCCTCGCTCGCCACGGCCTGCGGCTGCGCACCGAGATCCTGGCGGACGAATCTCGGGATCTCTGGTCTAGCGTGAGTCTCCACGCGGCCACCTCATCGGCCGAGGTAGTCCGCGACATGGACGCCGCGCTCAACCGCTTGGAAGCACTGCTCAGGTAAGACAAGACCAGCTGCCGGCGGCAGCCACGAGGAGGGGAGGTGCTCGGCGTCATGTAGCATGCCAAGCAGATGCCCGATGCTCCCGTGAAGATCCCGCTCACCGCCGCCGACAGTGCATGGCTGCGGATGGAGGAACCCACCAACCTGATGACCATCACGGGGGTGCTCACCTTCCGCGAGGTCATGGCGCGCGATTGTCTGCTCGGTCTTCTGAGGGATCGTTTCATCACCCACGAACGCTTCCGCCAGCGCGTCCAGGAACCGCGCGTTCGGCTGGGCAAGCCGAGCTGGATCGCCGACGACACGTTCGATCTCGAGCGGCACGTGATCTCGGCTCGGCTG
>JBDTNL010000037.1:0-36578 GCA_039933785.1 Acidobacteriota bacterium | reverse complement strand
CACGGCGATCGGCGCGGCGGCCACTTCGGCGATCTCAACCTGACCGCCGACCAGAAGACCGCGGCGCACACCCTGCGCAAGGACATGGAAGCCAAGGCCGAGCCCATCTGGACACAAGCCCGTGAACAGATGAAAACCATCGAGTCGATGCTCGAGGCCGGCAACGCCGACGCCACCGAGCTCGGCAACAAGATGATCACTGCCCATGCGACCCGGACGCAGCTCAAGGCCCTGCGTGACGATTTCGACACCAAGTTCTCGGCGCTCCTGAACGCCGATCAGCTGGCCAAGTTCCAACAGTTTCAGGCGGCCCGCAAGCAGTCCCACGACCGCATGCCCGAGCCGCCTCCGGGCGACTGAGACGTTTCCGAAGCAGCACACACGAAAGCGCGCCAAGCGCTCCTCTGGGCGGGGAGCTCCGGATGATCCGGGGCTCCCCCTTTTTGTTGGTGTCGAGCTACTCGTAGCGTAGGGCTTCGATCGGATCGAGCTTCGCCGCGCGCTCGGCGGGATACCAGCCGGACAGCAGGCCGACGGCGAGCGCCAAACCCGTTGCGGTGAAGACCGCTCCGGCGTGCACGACAGTTGGCCAGCCGGCCCAGGCGGCGACGGTCCAGGAGATTCCGAGGCCCACCGCGACGCCGAGCAGACCACCCAAAGCGCTCATCGCGAACGACTCGATGAGGAACTGGGCGCGGATGTCCGTTTGACGAGCGCCGACCGCCCGACGCAGGCCGATCTCTCGCGTTCTCTCCAACACCGTGGCCAGCATGATGTTCATGATTCCGATGCCGCCAACGAGCAGCGAGATGCCGGCGATCGAACCCATGACCAGATCGAAGAGCCGCTGGGTCCTACGGCTTTGCTCGAGCAACGCCTCGGGCACGACGAGGTCCGTGTCGTCGGCCTTGGCATGCAGGCGATCGATGAGCTCTGAGACCGCGCGTCCGGCGGTCATCGCGTCGGCCTCGGGCCCCAGGCGAACCAAGATCTCGGAGTATGGCGACGCCTGAACATCGCGTTCGAACTTGCGCTCCGCGGTCGGTGCCGGAAGGTAGATGACCTTGCTGGCGGGGCCGAGTGCCGTGCCCTGAAAGGATTCTTCTTCGGAGCCCTCTTCGGCAAGGACTCCGACGACCTCGAGCCAGACGTCGTTGACCTTCACCCGTCCACCGAGTGCGGGGCCCCAACCGAAGAGATCGCGTCGGGCGGCGGCTCCGAGCACACATACCTGGCCGAATCCACGCTCGTCCAACGGATCGAGGAAGCGCCCCTCGGCCAATCGAATCTCGACGAAGCGCGGAAACGAGGCCGGCACGCCGAGTACGGTCGCTTTGCTCCGGCCGCCGTTCGAGTAGATCTCGTACGGGGTCACTTCGACCTTAGGCGCCACCTCCTCGACGCCGGGGATGCCGGCGGCGATCGCTTCGATGTCACGGCGGGCAAGCCCCACCGAGCGTTTCCGAGTCTCGCGGAGATCCTCGGTCTTGAGCTCCTTGGCGCGCAGGATGAGGTTTCGCCGCCCGAGCCGGTCGATAGTCTCGAGCGCCTTCTTTTCGGCTCCGCCGCCGATTGCCAGCATCGCGATCACCGCTCCGACGCCGAAAACGATGCCCAGCATGGTGAGCGCAGCGCGGAGCTTGTGGCCGGTAAGACTGGCGAGGGCGCTGGCCAGCGCCTCGGAGAAACTCATCGAGCGACCTCCTTGGCGGCCGGCTCGCCGTGAGTCCTCTGCCGTGGGTCGACCAACGCCAGCTCGTCGCCCGCCACCACGCCGGTGAGCGCCACCAATCCGTTGCTGTTCGCCACCACCTGCACTTCTACGCGCTCGAAGCTGGCGCCCTGCCGTCGGAAGACCCAGCGTTTGTCGCTGTCCTCGAAGACCGCGGTGCGGGGCACGACCAGCGCATGCGGCAGCGCGACCACGCTCACCCGCGCGGTCACTCGCTGGCCGGGTCGCATGGTGTTGGGGTCGGTCGAAGCCAGCGACACGGTGGCGCCGAAGTACTGCACAGGCACGTTGCGCACCCGCGGCTTCGCTACCTTGTCAACGCGCTCGACCTTGCCGGCGACCTCAGTCGCGCTGCTCGTCTCGAGTCGAACCCTAGCCGACTGCCCGGCTGCCAGACCTCCGGCATCGGCCTCGAGGACCAGAATCTCGGCTTGCATATTCGAGAGATCTGGAATCTCGGCCAGCGCTTGGCCGGGCCAGACGATATCTCCGGGCTGCAGGGGATTGCCGCGCCAGTTGCGCAGCAAGATCGCGAGCCCGGCGCTCGGTGATTTCGCGGTGAGCGCCTTGAGCCCCTTCTCCGCGCGGCCGAGCCTCTGAGTGGCCTGCTGGCCCTCGATCTCGATCAGGCGGCCTTCGCCCTCCGAAATGCGCCCCTGTACGCCGCGCACCTCGAGCGCATGTTCCTGCTTGTGTCGCGCCAAGCCAGCGTCGAGCTCAGACTCGATCCGTTCGTTACGCGAGAACACGAGCTCGTCTTTCGCCTGGAAGTGCTCGGCATGCTCGAGCTCGTATTGAGCGACGCCCAAGTCCAGTTCCGAACGCCTTTCGTCCACTTCACGTCCGACATGGTGACGGTCCTTCTTCAACTGAACCTTCTCGCCGTCGCCGTGGGCCGAATCGAGTGCCAGCCGCCAAGGCGTTTCGTCGAACCTCGCGATGACCTCGCCGGCCTTCACCGGCGTGCCGTCGGCGATGATCCAATTCAAGTTCAGTCCTTCGTCGATGTCGGTAGGGGCGGTGACCTTGGTCGACACCACGGCGGTGAGAAAGCCTTCGGCAACGATCTCGCGCGAGAAGGCCTTGTCTTCCACCCGGCACGTTTGGACGGTGGGTGACTTGTCGCAGCCAGTGGCCATGGCCACCAACGCGATGCCGACGCCGGCGATGAACCGTGTGATTCTCATGAGGACTTGCCGTGGGCCTGGCCGCTGTTCGCGATCTCGACCTGGTCGCCCGGAGCGAGCCCCGACAGCACCTCGACGTGTTCGCCGTCGGTGCGCCCGAGGCTGGGAACGATCGCCTGCTCGCCAAACCAACGTCGTCGTACGACAACCGTCTGCCCATTGCGAACCTGTAGCGCCGACCTGGGAAGCAGGAGCGCACCGCCGACGCGCTCGAGCTCGACCGTCGCCTGGAACCGCATCGCGGGACGCATGGCTTCGGCGTCCACGGTCGCAAGCGCGATGCGCGCTCTGACAACCCGACGCGGATTCTGCGCGGAAACCGGCGACACCGTGGACTTGACGACGTCCACCACTGCGGAGTATTCACGGTCCGGGCGAGAGTCCAGCCGGAGGTGTACCCGTTGGCCGACCGCGAGCCGGCCCGCGTCTGCTTCGGGAACTTCGATCGTGCCCTGCAGACGGTCGAGACGGGGTAGCTCCAGCACGGATTGGCCGCGCCAGCAGGGATCGCCGACTTTCTTCTTTTCTCCTCGCCAGTCGGTGGAGTAGACGACCGTGCCGTCACGCGGTGCCGGAACCCGCATCCGCGCGATTGAGCCTTCCAACACGGCGACCGCGGCATGGGCGGCGTCCCGTTCGCCCGCCAGGGCCGAGAGCTCCGCCTGAACGCGAGCTGCCAAGCGCGCAACGGCTTGGCGGCGAAAGTCGGCCTCGTGGCCGGCCTCGGCGAGCTCGATCTTCGTGCGTTCGAGCTCGCGCCCGGCCATCAGCTCGGCGGGCGCCTCGGCGCGCAGCTTGGCCTTGCCGAGTGCCGACTCCGCTTGCGCCAACGCCAGCTTGGCATTCGCGGCCTCGAGTTCGCGATCGGCGCGCGTCTTCGAGAGCTGCTCGGTGGCGCGATCAGCCTTGGTGCGCTGCTCGGCGAGGCGGCGTTCGAGCTCGGCGGTGTCGAAACCCATGACCGGCTCGCCGGCCTTGACCTCCTTGCCCTCGGGGGCGAGGAACGAGAGCTTGAACTGCCAGGTGTCGGGCACCGACGGCGGGCCGAGCGACTCTGTCTCGGTGGACTCGAGCGTCCCGTTGGCCTCCGTCGAGAGCACCAGATCGCCTCGTTGGACAGTGACCCAGGCTCGGCTGCTTCGCTGCGACCAGACTCCCGCCGCGAGGACTGCCACGACGACGGCGACGACCGGAGACCAGCGCCGCCTCATGGCGCACCTCCGGCGGCTCCGGAACCTTCGAGGAGCACGCATTCGCCGGCGTTGCACGGTCCGAGCCGAACCACTTCGAAGGCTCCGGACGGCAACCGCAGCCGGGTGGTCCGGCCGTCCAGCGAGAGCAGTTGGCGTGGGACGAGGCGGGCGTGATCGCGATGTTCGACGATCACTTCGGCGCGGATCGACATGCCCGGTCGAAGGCGTGCCCGCGCCGCGACGGGGTCGGTGAAATCGAGTGCGACGCGGAAGGCGCGTCGGGTGGTCTGCGGCGACAGTTCGTGCGCAACCGCCGCCACATCGCGCACGCGGCACGGAAAGGGCTCGGCGGGGTAGGTGTCGGCAATGCATTGCGCGGGGTCGCCGGCGTGCATCGCGCCCTGGTCGACGTCGTAGAGCGAGCCCACCACGAATAGCGAATCGAGATCCGGCATCGCGACCACGGTGAGGCCGGGCACCAAGGCGTCGCCGTTCTGGATGCGCCGCCCTTCCCAGGGGATGTCCTGCACGAGGGCGATCCCAGCCCGGGGAGCGCGCAGCACGAGCGCCGTGAGGTGAGTCTCGGTGTCGTCGCGCTCGCGCACCTTCTGCTGTCGCGCGAGCTCCGCGGCGCCGATCGATTCCTTGGTTTCCGCCTTGGCGCGAAGCAGCGCCGCCTCGGCCTTCGCGGCTTCGGCGCGAGTGCTCTGCAGAGCCAATTGGCGATCGTCATAAGCGCGCGCCGGCAGGACCTCGGCCGGCACGTCCGCCTGGCTCTGAGCCTTGGCCAACTCGTCGCGGGTCTTGGCGACATTCCACTCGGCTTCGTCGAGCTTGCCCGCGGATTCGGCGCGCGCCTGGCGAAGGGCGGCCTCGGCTTCCTCGGCGGCAGTTCGCTTCTGGTCGAGATCGCCCGCGAGCTGGCCGTTGTCGAATTCCGCCAGCCGATCGCCGGCGGCAACTGGGGTCCCGTCCTCGATCAGCCAGCGGACGGACAACTGCCAGGCCGGCGTCTGCGGCACGGTCAGCGACTCGCCACGCTCGGCCCGCACGGTCGCGGTGACGTCGAGGCGCCGCTCGAACACGCCCTCGCGAACCTGGCGGGTGGTCCCTTGGTCTCCGGCGGGCGTCGAAGCGTGCGAGCAAGCGAGGGTTACGCCAAGCCCGAGAGCGAGAGCTGCTTTTGCAAACGGTCGCATCCCCATCCCGGGCAAGGATAGCGGTCGGCGCCCCATGCGATGGGTGGTTCTTTGGGGGCGCTGAGGAAACTCGCGGGGCATCGAGATCGAAGGATAGGTCATCCGCGCGACGGTTGGGTGGCTTGACAGTCATGCAACGATATGCAAAGGTATGCGCATACCATGCAATCAGGCATGGAGAGTACGCAGCGAGGTCGCCAGTGCCGTCCGAGCAGGAGTTGAAAGAGAGCCGTCACCGGCAGATCCTGTCGTTGGTCCGCCGCGTCCGTGTCACCGGGCAGCAACAGGTGGTGGGTCTGCTGCACCAACGGGGCGTCGAGGCCACCCAGTCGAGCGTCAGCCGCGACTTCACCGAGCTCGGGGTGGTGAAGGTCGGGGCGCGCTATCAGGCGCCGCGGCGCGACTCGGCCGAGCAGAAGATCGACCGGGAGATCGCGCGCTACCTGCGCGGTGTGCGGCCGGCGGGGCCGAATTTGACCGTGGTTTCGACGGTGGTGGGGGCAGCGCAGACGGTCGCCGTGGCGATCGATCGCGCCGGGTGGCCGGAGCTAGTGGGCACGATCGGCGGTGACGACACGATTTTTCTCGCGACAGTGGGGGCGCGAGAGCAGAAGAAGGTGATTCAACGTCTGGAAGCCGCCGCCTTGCGCGGACAGGAGGAGTCGGAGTGAAGCTGGCGGATGCGATGGCGACCCAGATGGGCGCGGGCGAAGGGCCCGCGCAGGAGACACCGGTGGTGCTCGCATTCTCGGGCGGCCTCGACACCTCGTTCTGCGTGCCCTTGCTGCGCGAGCAGCTGGGCAGGCCGGTGGTGACGGTGACCGTGGATACCGGCGGGCTCGACGAAGCCGCACGGCAGGCGCTCGCTGAGCGGGCGCGTCAGCTCGGAGCGGTCGAGCACCACTTGATCGACGCGCGAGCGAACTACTTCGATTCCGTGTTGCGCTTTCTCATCCTCGGCAACGTCCGGCGCGGTCAGCTCTATCCGCTCTGCGTCGGCGCGGAGCGCGTGCTGCAAGCGCAACAGGTAGCGCTGGCGGCGAAGCGTTTGGGCAGTGACGCCGTGGCGCACGGCTGTACGGCGGCCGGAAACGACCAGGTGCGTTTCGAGGTCGCCTTGCGCACCCTCGCGCCGGAGCTCGACATCCTCGCTCCAGTGCGCGATCAACCGCGCTCGCGGGTGGAGCAGGTGGCGTTCCTCGAGGCACGCGGTCTGCCGGTGCCGGCGCATGGCGCAGCGTACTCGACCAATCGCGGTCTCTGGGGAGTAACCATCGGCGGGCGCGAGACGCTGACCAGCAGCGGCTCGATTCCGGAGAGCGCCTGGGTGCTGACTCGTGGAGCGTTCGATCGAGTGAGCTCGCCGGTTCGGATGGTTCTGGCGTTCGAGCGTGGCGTGCCGGTCGCGATCGACGGTGAGGCCCTCGCGCCGGTGGCGCTGCTCGAGCGCCTGGACGCGATCGCCGGACCGCTCGGCATCGGGCGCGGTATTCATCTCGGCGAAACCATCCTCGGGATCAAGGGGCGAGTGGCCTTCGAGGCTCCGGCCGCCGAGATTCTGCTCAACGCGCATCGCGAGCTCGAGAAGCTGGTCCTCACCGGCAGGCAGCAGCGGGTCAAGGATCAGGCGTCGGCGATCTACGGCGATCTCGTGCATGAGGGGCAGCTGCTCGACCCAGCGGCGCGGGACATCGAGGCGCTGCTGTTGTCGTCGCAGCAACGGGTGACCGGCGAGGTCACTCTGATGCTGCGTCAGGGCTCGGTGTTCGTCGAAGGGACAGACTCGCCGTTCTCGTTGCTCGCCGCCACCCGCGGCAAGTATGGCGAGGCTGCGGGCGAGTGGACGGCGGCCGATGCCCGGGGCTTTTCACGGGTGGTCGGCATCCCATCGATGCTGGCCGCGCGGGCAGGGGAACGAGGAGAACGCAAGTCATGAAGACGGTGCTGTTGGACAAAATCGCCTCCGTCACCCGGAGCTGCCAGTTGAAGAGCGAGGTGCGGCTCTCGTCCGAGATCCCGTGCCTCGAAGGCACGGTGGTGGCGGTTCGCGTGCTCAACGACAAGAGCACGTACAACCAGCTCGAGCTGCCGAGCGGGCGCATGGCACAGGTCAAGCGCGGCGACGTGATCGCCGGTGCGCTTGGGCACCGAAACGCCCTGTTCGGATACTCGGGGCGCCTGCCCGAGCGGTTGGCGCCTGGGGACACCGTGCATCTTTTGAATCTCGGTGGCGTGCTCGGGCTCTGCGATTCGATCAATCCGGACCTCGGCCGGCCCTTCGAGTGCGAGGTCCTCGGCTCGGTGATGCGCTTTCCCCACCTCGGCGAACGCGTCGGCGAGCCGGCGCGGATCGGTGAGCGCGCGCTCGAGAGCAACCCATCGCTCGACACCCGCGGCGTGCCGGTCGTCGCTCTGGTCGGCTCGTGCATGAACTGCGGCAAGACCGCGGCGTCGTGCACGCTGGTGGGCGGTTTTCGGCGTCTGCGGCTGAGTGTCGAGGCCTTCAAGGCGACGGGCGTCTCGCTGCGCCGGGACGTCCTCGCGATGGAGGACTCGGGCGCCCGGCGGACGGCGATCTTCACCGACCTCGGCGTGGTGTCGACGACCGCCGCCAACGCCGCGCCGGTGGCGCGCATGCTGTTGAACCAACTCGCCGAGAACCGTCCCGACGTGATCGTGGCCGAGCTCGGCGATGGACTGCTCGGTGCCTACGGTGTCGACGCCATCCTGAGCGACGAGGGCCTGCGCTCGGCCTTTACCGCGGTGGTGCTGGCGGCCAACGACCCGGTCGCGGCGCTCGGCGGCGTGCGCTTGCTGCGCGAGGAGTACGGCATCGAACCTACCGCGGTGACCGGACCGGCGACCGACAACCTGGCGGGCACGCGGATTATCGAGCAGCGTCTCGGCGTGCCGGCGATCAACGCCCGCACTTCGGGCGATCGGCTGACCGAGATCGTTCTGGCGCAACTTCGCCCGCGGGCGCTTCAGGCCTCGTGATGAACCCAGCAACGAAGGACTCGTCCGGGTCGCAGGCGAGCCCGGTCCCGGCGGTCATTCTCGGTGGCTCGGGATACGTGGGGGGGGAGCTCCTGCGCCTGCTCTCGGGAAACCCCGCCATCGCGCCGCACGCGGTGTTGGCGGAGAGCCAGGCGGGCAAGCCGATCGGCGATCTGTTCCCTCACCTGCGCGCGGCGTATCGCGGTTGGCAATTCTCCGACCGCGGCGCGCTCGGCGAGATCTTCGGCCGTCTTGCTCCCGGTTCCAAGGTCGCGATTTTTTCCGCGGCGCCGCACGGAGCCTCGGCAGCGCTGATCGACGAGGCGTTGCGAGCCTCGGCGGGACTCGACGCGCACTGCGTCGATCTCTCGGCGGATTTCCGGTTCGCTGACGCGTCGGCTTGGGCCCGCGTGTATGGGGAACCGCATGGGAGCCCCGGGCGCCTCGGCGAATTCGTCTGCGCGCTGCCCGAGCACCTGGCGGGAACACCCACGCGGCACGTGGGGCATCCCGGTTGTTTCACCACCTCGCTACTGCTGGCGGCCGTCCCGTTGCTGCGGGCAGGGCTGATCGAGCCGCGGCTCTGCTACGTAGCGACCACCGGCAGCACCGGCGCCGGGCGCACGCCCGGCCAGACGACACACCACCCGGAGCGCCGCAGCACCCTCTTTTCGTACCAGCCGCTCACCCATCGCCACGCGCCCGAGATGGCGGCGCTGGCGCGGGCCGCGGCCGGGCTCGACGCGGCGCCTGAGGTGTTGTTCGTGCCGCAGGCCGGGCCGTTCGCGCGCGGCATTCACGGCACCTTGCAGGTCCGTCTGACGAGTCTCGCGGCCGGCGAGGACGTGCTGCCGATGCTCGCTTCGGCATACGCAGGGTCGCCATTCATCGAAGTGCGCGATACCATGCCGCGCCTACAGGATGTGGTCGGCAGCAATCGCGCCCACCTCGGCGCAGCCGTGCGCGGCGACGCGCTGGTGGTCGGCGTCGCCATCGACAATCTGGTCAAGGGCGCGGCGGGCGGTGGCCTGCAGTGGATGAATCGTCTTCTCGGGCTGCCCGAGTCGACCGGCCTGCTGGCCCCAGGGCTCGGGTGGCTGTGAAGAACTTCCTCGCGCTCGCCGACCTCGAACCCGAGGCGATCGCCGAGCTGCTGGCCTTGGCGTCTCGCCTCGAGCGCGCGCCCGAGCCCGGAGCGCTTGCCGGCAGGGTGTTGGGATTGCTGTTCTTCGACCCGTCGCTCCGCACTCTCGCCTCGATGCAGTCGGCAATGGCGCGCCTTGGAGGCTCGTCCTTCGTGATCGCCCCCGGCCAGGGAAGCTGGACGCTCGAGGTCCGCGATGGAGTGGTCATGGACGGCGCCGCGGCCGAGCACGTGCGCGAGGCGATCCCGGTGCTCGCGGGCTACTCCGACGCGCTCGCCATTCGCGCCTTCGCCGGCTTCACCGACTTGCGGGCCGATCTCGCCGACCAAGAGTTTCGCACCATGAGCGCGCTCTGTCCGCGGCCGCTGATCAGTATGGAGTCGGCCTGCAACCATCCGTGCCAGGCGCTCGCCGATTGGAAGACCCTCGAGGATCTGGCGATTCCGCGCCGCGGCCGCTTCGTGTTGAGCTGGGCGAATCATCCGCGGGCGCTGCCGTTCGCGGTGCCGGCGGCGGCGGTGCACATGGCAGCGGCGCGCGGCATGGAGGTGGTGGTGCTACGGCCCGACGGCTACGCGCTCCCCGCGGAGCTGATGGCGCGCGCCGGCGCTGCGGCCACGATCTCGGGGGGATCGGTGCGCGAGACCTCGGATCGCGCGGAGGCGCTTGCTGGCGCCGAGGTGCTGTATGCCAAGAGCTGGGCCTCGGCCGAGATCTACGGCAATGTGGACGCCGAGCGCGAGCGTCGCGCGAGCCTGGTCGATTGGCGCGTCGAGGAGAGCTGGTTCGACCGCGCCGCGCCGGACGCACGATTCATGCACTGCTTGCCGGTGCGCCGCAATGTGGTGGTGAGCGATGCCGTGCTCGACGGACCGCGCAGCGTCGTCGTGCAACAGGCGCACAATCGGTTGTGGGCGCAAATGGCGGTGCTTCACCGCCTATTGGCTCAATCTTGAAGTGAGGAGAAGCGAACGATGAAAGACATCGGACAGGGCCATTCGGGTTGGACCACTCTGCGCGAGGCGGCGCCGTATCTGCGACTGTATCGAGGCAAGACATTCGTGGTGAAGATCGGCGGCGAAGGTGTCGTCGAGCCGGCGCTCCTCAACGGACTCGTGCATCAAGTGGATGTGCTTCATCAGCTGGGCGTGCGCGTCGTGCTGGTGCACGGCGGCGGCTCGGAGACCAGCGCGCTCTCGGCGATTCTTGGCTCGGAGCCGCGCTTCGCGGCCGGCCGGCGGGTGACGGATGACATCGCCCTTCGCGCCGCGGTGATGACGCTCAATGGAACTGCGAATACGCGGCTGGTCGCGGCGTGTCGCGCACTCGGTTTGCGCGCGGTGGGGTTGAGCGGCGTCGATGGCGGGCTACTGCAGGCGCGCCGCCGCCCGCCGGTCGAGGTCTCCGGGGAGGGCCTGGTCGACTATGGCCACGTCGGCGACATCGTCGCCACCGATCCCGGTGTGGTGGCGACGCTCCTCGCCGGCGGCTACGTGCCGGTGGTCAGCCCGCTCGCCGCGGATGCCGAAGGCAATCTGCTGAATGTGAATGCGGACAACGCCGCGGCGGCGATCGCGGTGGCGCTTGGCGCCGAGAAGCTCCTGCTGCTGACCGCGGCGCGCGGCGTGTTGCGCAACGTGCACGATCCTCATTCCTTGGTGTCCTATACCGATCTCGCCGGACTCGGTCGTCTGCGCGATCTCGGGGCTATCGAGCGCGGCATGTTGCCCAAGGTGGCGGCGGTCGAGACCGCGCTGCGCGGTGGCGTGCCGCGGGTGCACGTCCTGTCGCACGGTCATCCGGAAGGTCTGTTGGCCGAGGTGTTCACTAACGAAGGCGTCGGCACTCTCGTGGTCGAAGAGCTGTCAAAGCTCCAGCCCGCGGAGCAGGCGGCGGTCCCCGTCGAGGCGGGCGTGTGAGTGAACAACTCGCCGGAGCCGATGTCGCGACGATCCTGCCGCAGGCCGCGGATCCGGTGGCGTTGCATTCGGCGATCGTGAGCGTGCCGTCCGTTTCCGGCGGGGAGACCGCGCTGGCCGACTATCTGGCTGGCTGGCTGAAACAACACGGCCTCGCGGTCGAACGAGTGGCGAATTCACTGTACGTCGAGTGTGGCGGTGGGCCAGAGACGCCGCTAGTGCTGTTCGACACCCATCTCGATACGGTGCCTCCGGCGGTGGGTTGGTCGCGCCAGCCGTTTCGCGCCACGGTCGAGGGCGAGCGCATCTACGGGCTCGGCGCCAACGACGCCAAGGCGTCGGTCGCCGCCATGGCGTGCGCGGTGGTCGCCTTCGCGGCGATGCCGGCGATGGGCAGCGGCGCGTTGCCGTTTCGCCTCGGGCTCGCCCTGGTCGAGGGCGAAGAGACGAAGAGCGTCGGCACCGAGCGGGTGCTCGCGTTTCTGGCCGAACACGGGGAGCGGCCTTCGATGGCGGTGCTCGGCGAACCCACCGGTCTCGATCTCGCGGTGGCGCAGAAGGGACTCATGGTGCTCGAGTTGGTCGCCAGCGGCAAGGCCTGCCACGCGGCACACGCCGCATCGATCGGCGGCGACAACGCGATCGCGCGTTTGATGATGGATCTGATGGCTCTCGAAGGTCTCGATCTCGGCGCGCCGCACCCCGAGCTCGGCCCCGCGACGGTGACGACGACGGTTCTGCGTGCCGGGGACGCGCGCAACGCGGTGCCGGGCGAAGCCACCGCAGTGCTCGACGTGCGCTCGACGCCGCTGCTGGCCCACGCCGAGATCGTCGCCCGCCTGCGCGCCGTGGTTCGTTCTGAAGTCCGAGTGCTGAGCGATCGGCTGCAGCCGCGCTCGACCGCTCTCGGCCACCCGCTGGTACTGGCGGCACGGCGGGCGCGGCCCGAGGCTCGCTGCTTCGCGTCGTCGACACTCTCCGACATGGCGCTGATGCCGGAGATACCGGCGATCAAGGTCGGACCGGGCGAGACGCAACGCTCGCACACCGCCGACGAATTCGTCTTCGCGCACGAGATTCGAGACGGCGAGGCCTTCTATCGCCGTTTGCTCGGCGAACTTACGTTGGAACTGACGCGTGAGCAGAACCGTCTATGACTCGCCTCTGGGACAAGGGCGAACCGCTCGATGAGCGCGTGCTGCGTTTCACCGCCGGCGAGGATCACCGTCTCGATGATCGACTGGTGGCCTACGACGTGCGGGCGTCGATCGCCCACGCGGAGATGCTCCACGGGGCAGGTCTTCTCGCCGCCGCCGATCTCGCCTCCATTCGCACCGGTCTCGAGACCCTAGCGGCAGAGCACGCCGCCGGCGATTGGCAGATCGGGCTGGAAGACGAGGATTGTCACACCGCGCTGGAAACGCGGCTGACCGAGCGACTCGGCCCGAGCGGCGAGCGCGTGCACCTCGGTCGTTCGCGTAACGATCAGGTGTTGGCCGCTCTCCGTCTCTATCTACGCGATGCGATTGCCGCGCTTGCGGAGCAGACGGAAGCCGTGGCGTTGACTCTCGACGGAGTGGCCGAACGTCAAGGAGACCTCGCCTTACCGGGATACACCCACATGCAACGCGCCATGCCGAGCTCGGTCGCTCTTTGGGCCGGCGGCTTTGCGTCCGAGCTTCGGGACGATGCTCGGGGTCTCGCCGCTGTGTCGCGGCGGGTGGAAAAGAATCCACTGGGCTCCGCCGCGGGCTACGGCGTGCCGCTGCTGCCGATCGACCGCGACGCGACTTGCCGGAGCCTTGGGTTCGCCGAGGTTCACCAGCCGGTGACCGCGGTGCAGCTCTCGCGCGGCAAGGCCGAGTCGCAGCTGCTGTTCGAGATCTGCCTGCTGATGCAGGACCTCGGCCGGTTGGCAAGCGACCTCGTGCTGTGGAACACGGAAGAATTCGGCTTCGTCGCGCTGCCGCCGGAGCTCACCACGGGTTCTTCGATCATGCCGCAAAAGCGCAACCCGGACGTCTTCGAGCTCATTCGTGGCCGCTCCGCGACTGCGCAGGCCTGCCTGCTCGAGGCCCTGGCGATCACCGCCAAGCTGCCGTCCGGGTACCACCGCGACTTGCAGCTGCTGAAGCCGCCGCTCTTTCGCGGCATCGACTTGGCGCTGGCAACACTTGGTGTTTTGACAACCTCGCTTCCGGCGCTCCGCTTCAGGCCAGAGAGGATCACCCTGACGTCGGAGCTGTTTGCCGCGGAGCGCGCCTACGCGCTGGTCTTGGAATTGGGCATTCCGTTTCGCGAGGCGTATCGCCGGGTGGCGGCGGAGTTGCCCCTCGATGGGGACGCTCCGCTCAAACCCTGAAAAGGATCGGCAGCTCGCGCGCCCCGCCGGTCCACTCCACGCGCACCACGTGGCGATGCAAATCGGGTCCGGCGTTGGCCGAGAGGTTGCCGCGTTCGAGGAGGATTTCCTGCCGCAGTGCCTGGCCGAACGGGAAGCTGGACGGCGTCGTGCCGTCGAGCCGCGCCTGGGCTCCGGGAAGCGGCGAGCCGTCCGCCGCGCTCGCCGCCACGCGAATCGTGACGTGCGAGGCCGCGGTGTCGATGGCGTCGTCGTGATCGACGCTGGCGCAGACCCAGGGCTCGGGCGCGAGGTCGTTCAGTATCTGGTCCAACGCGTCGAGCACCGGCGGCGCGCTCCACAGATCCTCGTGCGGCGTCGGAATGCCGGCGGTGGGGTAGACGCCGATCGGAAGATAGAGCGTTCGCACGCTGTTGCCGCGCAGCCAGGAGGCCGAGACTAGCGGCACGGTACCGTCGCCCTCGGCGGTCGGGTTCCATGGGTTCTGGAGCTCGAGGTCGCCGGCCGAGTCGAGCACGCAGCTGGTGTCGGTGGGTAGTCCCCAACCGACGATGTTGGTGACCGGTGGCCGTGTGCCGCCAGCAACGTCCCAAGTGCTGGACCGCGTGCCGAACCTCTGAGTGGCGGCGGCGGCGCAGATCTTCATCGCCGCTCCGCCGGCGCCGCTGGGCATCCAGGCGTCGTCGACGCAAGGCGCGATCTGAGTCCGGGTAGTGCCATTCGCGGCCACGCGCACCACCATGTTCAGGGCCTTGCCCGCGATGTCGCGCAGGTCGGTCGCCGGGGGCCCTGGCGGCAGCAGATCGTAGGCCGCTTGGCAGACGCGCATCACGCGGCGCACCTCGGTCGCTGCGAGGCCGACCCCGAGCGAGGGAAATCCGAGCGGTGAGCCGCGATCCAGATTACGCAAGGCCTTGAGCGTGCCTGCCCAGGGCACGCCGAACGCGAGCACTTGTCCGATGCTGGCAGAGAGCGCGGGCTGCGCGTCGAGGAGAGCGCGCAGAACGAGACCGCCCGTCGAATGGGCGATCACCACCACCGGACCGTGGAGTGCGGCAAGACGCGTGATTGCGCTGGTGAGGTCCGCCTGCACTAGCGGAGCGTCCACGCCGCCGCGCCAGTCCCAACCCACCGGTTGGAAGAAATCGTTGGCCGTGGAGACCGAGTAGCCGTAGTCGCGCAGCCGGTCGTAGAGCGACTGGGCTTCCTTGAAAAGGCCGGCGACGTCGCGGATCGGTTCGCCGGCGACGATCGCGCTCGGGGCAGCGGTCTCGCCGGTCAGCCACTCGACCAGGCGCTGGCGCTGGCTGGCGCTCGCGAGGTCGGAGAGCGAGGGCGGGAAAATCCTGCGGTTGTTGCCGGAGAGCCACAGCTCACTGGCGGGGAACCCGGGGACGAAGACCACGGGGTGCTTGGGCATGGCGCCTCCTTCGATCGGTCGCGAGACCGCGTCAGAGCATACGGCGAAGCACCCGTTCGACCGTGCGCTCGACCATCACGCCGCGCCACTGCGCCTGGAAATCGGTGTTGTCCATCGGAGTCGCCGACTGCCGCGCGAGCTTGGCCGCCGCCGTGATGGTTTCTTCGGAAAGCGCCGAGCCTTCGAGCGCCGCATTCGCCTCGGCGCACGGTACGGGCCACGAGGCGACAGCACCCAGGTGAAGGCGCGCGCAGGTCACCACGCCGAGCGGGTTGGTCCACACCGCCGCGGCGACCGTGAGCACGGCGAAGTCGATGGCGCCGCGGCGTCGAATCTTCTCGAATCCCGTGCGGCAGCGGCCCGCCTCTGCCGTCATCGGCAACAGGATCTCGGTCACCAACTCGTCGGGCCGCTTGGTCAGGTAAGCGATGCCGTCGTCGCGATAGAGCGCCTCGAGCGGTTCGACCCGCTCGCCGGCGTGCGATACCAGTCGCACCCGCGCCCCGAGCGCCAGCAACATCGGCGCCGAGTCGCTCGACGAGACCGCCCAGCAGCGCGGTGAATTCGGGGCCACCCAGCAGACGTGGCCCTCCTCTTTCATACAGAAGTCGATGGCCCGGCGCCACTCTTCGTTCTGGTTGTAGTACGTGCACCGCGTGTCGATGCAGACGTTGCCGCCGATCGTCCCCATGTTGCGCAGCACCGGCGCCGAGATCGACGCCACCGCCTTCGCGAGATCGGGATACTTCGAGCGCACCAGTGGGTTCTCTGCTACCTCGGTCAGTGTCGCGGTCGCCCCCAGCCGCACCCCGTCGCCGTTCGAGATCGAGCGCAACTCGGGTAAGTGCATGAGTGAGACCACCTGGGCGGCTTTCTGGTGCCGGCGCTTCATGTTCGGCCAGAGGTCGGTGCCGCCCGCGACGGCGCGGACCGGACCGCCCTCGGCGGCGCCTTCGGCGTGCAGGATACGCGCGGCTTCGGCGAGGGTGCGGGGTTGGTGGAGGGTGAAGGTTGGGAGTCGGAGCATGAGGCCTCAGCGACGATAGCCACGTAGAGTTTGGAGGATCGTGTCGGAGACACGTTCCGGTTCGAGCAGCACTTCTTCGTTTGCAAAACGTAGTACTCGGATCGAGCGAGCGTGGAGAAGTTTCGTTCGCTCTTCGTCGTATTGAATTTGGTCAACGGCTTGATGGCCAGCGCCGTCCAGCTCCACTGCCACCTTTTCAGCCGGGCAGTAGAAATCGAGCACGAATCGTCCGACGGCATGCTGGCGGCGGAACTTCTTGCCTCCGAGGCGTCGATCTCGAAGGACCTCCCACAACCGGTGCTCGGCGTCGGTGTCGTGCTGCCGGAGGCGGCGGGAGTTCTCGGTGGATTGGGTCGTCATCGCCATTCTGCGCCGCCCCTCACCCCGGCCCTCTCCCCGTGGCCGGGGAGAGGGAGACTTGAGGGGTAGGGGAAGCCTTCTAAGCAAGCCGCAAGTCCCCCTCTCCCGCTCTGCGGGAGAGGGCCGGGGTGAGGGCGGCGAGGTAAGCAAGAGCCCCCTCACTTAGTCGTCAACGCCCCCAAATCCTTTTTCCTCAACGCCCTCTCGCGATCCTCCATCGTCCCAGTCTCGCCCGCGACCGTGGAGCGCATGCCTTCGCGCAGCTTCACCTTGAACTCATTGATGGCCCGCCCGTCGCCGCCCTGCAGAGGAGTCGGCACGAGCAGGGTCTCACCGAAATCGACCTCGGGGAACTTGCTCGGACCATAGCGCGCCGGTTGTCCCTTGGCCTTCTGCTCGAGCGCCTTCAACACCATGTGCGGGTGAATCGGAACCTGATCGACGCGCGCGCCGACCGCGTCGTAGATCGCGTTGGCGACCGCGGGCATCATGGGGAGCAGCGGGCCTTGCCCGACTTCCTTGGCGCCATACGGGCCGTTCGGATCGGGGTCCTCGATGATGTACGTCGTCACCGGAGGCATGTCCATGAAGGTCGGGCTCTTGTATTCGAGCAGACTGGGGAACTTATGCACCAGCGCGTTCGAGCGCCGCTTGGGCAGGCGGCGGAAGGCGGACTCTTCCATCTGCACTTCGCCGAGGCCCATGTACACGCTGCCTTCGATCTGGCCCATGACCAGCGCTGGATTGATGCACTTGCCGACGTCATGCGCCATCCACACGTGCAGCGGTTTCCAGATGCCGGTCTCGGGATCGGCCTCGACCTCGACCACCGCGGCGCTGTACGAGTACGCCGGCGAGGGGCCGACTCCGGCGCCGCGGTAACGGCCGGGCGAGCGCGGCGGGATGTAGGAGCCCGTGGTGCCGAGGGTGCCGAAGCGGGCCTCGGCGGCGATGACCGCTTCCTGGAAGGTCATGCCCTTCTCCGGTTCTGCGACGTCGAACACTCTGCGTTCGGCGAAGGCGAGACGGTCTGGCGGCACCTCGAGCTGCTGGCTCGCCGCTTGCGCGATGAGCGCGCGCGCGCGTTCGGCGGCTTCGCGGGCCGCATGGCCCATCATCAGGGTGACGCGCGAGGAATAGCTGCCGAGATCGACCGGCGTGAGGTCGGTGTCGGCGACGCAGAGACGGATGTCCGCGAGCTCGATGCCCAGGGTCTCGGCGACGATCGCCGCGAGCACCGAATCGGAGCCCTGGCCGATCTCGGTCTCGCCGCAGAAGACCGCGACTCCGCCCGAGCGATCGAGCTTGAGCTGCACGCCGGACTGCGGCATGTGATTCCAGTAGATCGGCAGCCCGGCACCGCAGAGATACGACCCGCACGCGAGACCGAGGCCACGGCCTTCTGGCAGCTTGCCCCAGCGTTCGCGGAAGCGGGAGCCCGCGACCACCGCCTCGATGCATTGCCGCAGGCCCATGGAGCCGATCTTCAGCCAGTTGGCGGTGATCGAGTCGGGTTCGGCGAGCATGCCCAGACGGAGATCGGCGGGGTTCATACCGAGCTTGACGGCGATCTTGTCGAGGTGGGCTTCGAAGGCGAAGCGCGGTTGCGGCGTCCCGTGTCCGCGCTTCGGGCCGCACGGCGGCTTGTTGGTGAAGGCGCGCAGGCCGTCGAAGCGGTAGTGCGGCAGCTTGTAGGTCACGGTCTGCAGCGCGCCGGTGTAGTACGTGCTGGCGACGCCGTAGCTGCCGTAGGCGCCGCCGTCGAGCGCCGTCTTCAGATGCTGTGCGGTCAACGCGATGGTGCCGTCGGCATTCTTCTTGATCCCGGTCTTGATGTGCATCAACACCGGATGCCGCCCGCGATGACAGAGAAAGACCTCTTCGCGGTTGAGCGAGATCTTCACCGGACGCCCGAGCACCAGCGCCATCTTCGCCGCCACGATCTCGTGGTTGAACGGATCGCTCTTGCCGCCGAAGCCGCCGCCGTTCGGGCAGGCGATGACGCGGATACGGGAGGCCGGCAGGTCGAGCACCTTGGTGAGTGAGCGATGCAAGTAGTGCGGCGTCTGGGTCGACGAGTACACGGTGACGCGATCGTCGTCTTCCGCCAGCGCGACGGTCGCGTGCTGCTCCATCGGCAGGTGGGTGTTGCCTTCGAAGAACATCAGGTCTTCGAAGATCTCGTCGGCCGCGGCGAAGCCCTCGTCGAGGTTGCCGAACTCCATCGACAGCAGCTTGTGCAGGTTGCCCTGGTCGGCGTAGTCGTGCATCTGCGGCGTCGGCGTGTCGATCGCGTCCTGGACGCTGGAGAGGGTAGGGAGCGCTTCGTACTCGACCTTCACGGCCAACGCCGCCTCGTGCGCTTGGTCTTCGGTGAGCGCGGCCACCGCGACCACGGGATCGCCGACGTAGCGCACGATGTCCGGGCAGAGCGCGTGCTCGTCTTGCGAGACCGGGAGAATGCCGAACGGATTCGGCATGTCCTTGCCGGTCAGGAACGCGAGCACGCCGGGCATGGCGCGGGCGGCTTCGAGGTCGATGCTCACGATCCGGCCATGCGGCACATGGCTGCGCACCAGTTTGAGGAAGCACATGCGAGGGAACGAGAGGTCGTCCGCAAACTTGGTGGCGCCGGTGACCTTGGCGCGGCCGTCGACCCGCCGAAACGGCGTGCCGATCAGATGCAGCGGCCGCTCGGGGTAGCTCTCGGGTGGGATGATGGGCTCCGTTGTCGGCTTGACCATAGTTTTGAACGAACGTTCAAATTCTCCCAGGCGGGGTCCCCGGTGTCAAGGTTCGAGGGTACAAACGCGGTGGGGCTTTTGCGGTAGGTTCTGCAGACGCAATTGAAACTGTCAGAGGAGTCGAGAGCATGACGATCAAGGGGTGGTGCAGGGCTTCGGCGATGTTGTTGCTTGGTCTTGGCGCCGTGGGCGCTCGGGCTGCAGACAAGCCCTCGGCGGCGGCCCCTGGGGCGGACGCGAATGCGGCGTTTGCACGCCTCCAGAGTCTCGCCGGCACGTGGCACGGCGACGCCGGCGATGCCGAGCTGATCGAACGGGCCGAGGTGAGCTACGCGGTCACCGCCGGCGGACGCGCCGTGATGGAAACCATTACGCCCGGCACGCCGCACGAGATGATCTCGATGTACTACCTCGACGGCGACGACCTGCTGATAGCGCACTACTGCGCCAACGGTCACCATCCACGCCTGCGCTACAACCCGGCGAAGAGCCATGGCGACACGCTGGTCTTCGACTTCGCGCAGGCGGCGAATTTCGATCCCTCGACCGACAGTCACATTCATGGCGGCTCGGTGGACATCGGCGCCGACGGCATTCTGCGCGAGGATTGGACGGTCGTCGCGGGCGGCAAAGAAGTCGCGCACAACCGTTTCGCGCTTACCCGTGGTCAACCCTGATCGACGCGCGAGGTTCGAGCCGCGCCACCGTCACGAATGAGTGAAACGCGTCCCGCGAACCCCGCGGCACACCAGGGCACGTCCTTCCCGGCCACGCGCTGGTCCGTCGTGCGGGCCGCCGGAGACCCCGACGCGGCGGTCCGTGCGCGGGCCATGGACAAATTGATCGCCGCATACTGGCGCCCGGTCTACAAACATCTGCGCTGGAAGTGGCGGCTCTCGGCCCCCGACGCCGAGGACACGACGCAGGATTTCTTCGCCCGGGCGCTCGAGCGCGACACCTTCGCCCGCTACGATCCAGCCCAGGCGCGCTTCCGCACCTTCGTGCGCCTCTGCGTCGATCGCTTCGTCGCCAACCAGCTGCAGGCGGCGGGCCGGCAGAAACGAGGCGGCGGCACGCCGATGCTGGCGCTCGACTTCGCCGGCGCGGAGTCGGAGATCGCCATCCAGCCGGTCTCGGCCGAGCCCGACGCCGAGGCCGTCTTCCGCCGCGAGTGGACGCGCTCGCTGTTCATGCTCGCGGTCGACGACTTGCGGGGGCTCTGCGAGGAGCGCGGCAAGCGCTCGCACTTCGCGCTATTCGAGCGCTACGACCTGGAGCGGACGGAGGATGGCCCGGACTATGCGCAGCTCGCCGCGGAGTTCGACCTGCCGGTAACCCAGATCACCAACTATCTGGCGTGGGCGCGGCGGGAGCTTCGCCGCTTGGTCCTCGCCAGGCTGCTCGAGCTGACCGCCACGACGTCGGAGTACCGCTCCGAGGCCCGCGACTTGCTGGGCTTCGATCCCGGCGCGTCCGAGTCCGGCGAGACCGCTTGAGATTCCTACCCGATGTCGCGCTGCAGCGTCTGCAGAGCGCGGCCGACGAACCCGATCTCGCGGGGACACCGTACGAGTTGATCGAGCGGGTCGGACGCGGTGGCATGGGCGCGGTGTACCGGGTGCGCGACCGACGGCTGGACCGCGACGTGGCGCTCAAGGTGCTCGATCTGGTCGACCCCGATGGGCCGGGCGACGAGGAGGCGCGTCTGCGGCGCGAGGCGAGGATACTCGCCGGACTCGAGCATCCCGGCATCGTCCCGGTGCACGATGTCGGCGTGCTCGCCGACGGCCGCGCGTTCTACGTCATGAAACTAGTGCAAGGTGAGCGCCTCGACCAGCGGGCGCCCCGCATGGGTTCGCTCGGCGAACGTCTGCGCCTGTTCGTGCGCTTGTGTGAGCCCGTCGCCTTCGCGCATCGCCAGGGCGTGGTGCACCGCGACCTCAAGCCCGAGAACGTGATGATTGGCCCGTTCGGAGAAGTTCTGGTGATGGACTGGGGCGTGGCCCGCGTCGGCCGGCGCGAAGCGGCAGGTGTGGTGGTCGGAACCGAGGGCTACATGTCCCCGGAGCAGGCCCGTGGCGAGACCGACGCCGTCGATGAGCGCAGCGACGTGTTCGCCCTGGGCGCCGTGCTGCGCTTCCTGATCGACCAGGCTGCGAGCCCGGGCTCGCAGCCGGCGCCGCTGCGCTCGATTGCCGGTCGGGCCTGCGCGGTGGACCCAGCGGCGCGCTACGCCTCGGTGCCGGAGCTGGCCGCCGATGTCGTGGGCTTTCTCGACCGTCGCACCGTGCTGGCGCATCACGAGAGTTTAGGCGAGCGGCTGCGACGCTGGTTCCGCCGCTACGAGACCGCAATCGTGCTGGTGTTGGTCTACCTGCTGCTGCGCTTGCTTCTGCTGCTCGCGATGCAGCGCTGAGGTCGGCCGTTCGGACCGGTCGAAACGCCGCCGCCCAGATGCGGAATGGGACGGGAGATGCGGTTCTTTCCAAGGAGAATGCGATGACCAAGACCTGGTTGGGTATTGTGCTGGGGGGAGTGCTGGGGATTCTCGACGGCCTCACCGCATGGTTCACGCCAGCCGTGCGAGCGCAGCTGGCGACCATCGTGGTGGGCTCGACGGTGAAGGGCCTGATCGCGGGGCTCGCCATTGGATACTTCGCCCGCAAAGTGAACTCGCTGCCGCTCGGGATTCTGTTCGGCACCGCGGTCGGCCTGGTGCTTGCATACTTGGTGGCGGCGATGCCATCCGCGACTGGCGCGCACTACTACTTCGAGATCATGTTGCCCGGGGCCATCGTCGGCCTGATCGTCGGATTCGCGACGCAACGGTACGGGCACGGCGTGGCGGCGCGCTAAGGCATCGGGCCGTGGGGATCGCTGGCGATAGGATCGCCGACGATTTGGGCGAAGGTTCTGGAGGATCCTGCATGGTGGGTACGAAGGTTCGTCGCCGAGTATCTGGTGGACTCGTCTGGACGCTCGCCGCGCTCGCGGCAGGAGCGTCCGCCGCGGCGCCGCCGTCGTTGGAAAAGGCTTCGACGGAGCCGGCGACGGTTGAGTCGGGGCCGGGTGCTTCTGTCGCGACGGTGTGGCAGGCGCTGGCGACCCTCGAAGGCACTTGGGATGGTTGGAGCGAGGGCGAGGGTGGACCGAAAATCGACGCGCATTGGACGGCCACGAGCGGCGGCTCGGTGCTGGTCGAGACCAATTGGCCGGAGATTCCTCAGAAGAAGGAGGAGTTCTTCTTCTCGCGTGCCGGCGACGACCTCGTGGTCGAATTCTTCGGGTCGCTCGGCAACGGGCGCGCCATCTACGACCGTGCCACGAGCCTGAGCAACCGCTGGGCCTTCAAGTCCGTCCCCGGCGATCCCAAGGCACCGCAGACGTCGCCATTGCAGCTGGTGGGCGTCATCAAACTCTACGACGACGGCAAGCTCTTCGAGGACTGGAAGCTGAACTCCGGCGAGCGCACTCTCGATCATCGCCGGCTGTTCGTCGGTAAGCGCCGGCCGCCCGTAGTGGCGACGGCCCAGACCGCCGACGTGGTGTGGAAGGGCCTGGTCACGCTCGCCGGCTCGTGGAAGGGCTGGAGCGAGGGCGAGGGCGGACCGAAGATCCAGGTAACTTGGGCGCCAACCGCGACCGGAACGGCGTTGATCGAGACGGATTGGCCGGGGACGGCGAAGGAAGAGAAGATCGTCTATTCGCGCTCGGGGGACGATCTAGTCGCCGAGTACTTCGGCACGCGCGGCTTCGGCCGCGCAACGCTGGACGTCGCGGGGAGCCGGCGGGACTACTGGGCTTTCCGAGGCGCTCCCGACGATCCGCTGGCCCTCGCTCCACACTCGACCAAGGGCCTATTCCAGGGCGTCATTCGATTGCACGACGACGGCAAGGTGGTCGAGGACTGGATGTTCATCGAGGGGTCCAGAATGCTTCAGCACTGGCGGCAATACATCACGAAGGATTGAAGGCCGCTACTCGGGGAGCGGTTCGCCGTACAGATCCTCGCGCGCTGGCTCCCACGCCTCGCCGCGCATCCGCGCCGCCGCGCCTTCCACCGCTTGCAGGATCTTGTGATATCCCGTACAGCGACAGAGGTTGCCGGCCAGGGCCTCACGCGCCTCGTCGGTTGTCGGGTTGGCGTTCCTGGCGAGCAGCGCCTTGGCTGCCATCAGTATGCCGGGTGTGCAGTAACCGCACTGCGCCGCCCCGAGGTCGGCGAAGGCAGCCTGCAGCGGGTGCAGGCGATTGCCGATTTGTAGGCCCTCGACGGTCTCGACGTGTCGGCCTTGCGCCTCCGCAGCGAGCAGCAGGCAGGAAAGAGCGGGCACCCCGTCGACCAGCACGGTGCAGGTGCCGCACTCGCCCAACTCGCAGCCGTGTTTGGTGCCGGTCAACCCGAGCTCCTCCCGCAACGCCTCCAGCAGGGTGTGGTGCGTCGGCACCAAGGCCTCACGTGGTTCGCCGTTGACGGTCAGGGTGAGTCGGGTGGATTCAGGATGCATGGGGAGTCTCGGGTGTCAGAGGGTCTCTTGCGCTGGGTTGGGGGTGATGCGGTATTTGGGAGGAGCGAGGGCGATGCCGGGCGCGAGCAGACCACGGACCAGTAACTCCGCGAACTCCTCCCCGATCTTGGAGGCACTCTTGCTGCCCTCGGGGCGGAACCACTTGACGGTCCAGTTCAAGGCGCCGAGCAAGGCGAAGGCGGCGACCTTGGCATCGCAGGGCCGCAAGAGGCGCGCCGCCATGCCCTCCTCGACCAGAGACTGCACGGCGCGCTCGTATTCGTCGCGGCCGGCGAGCGCGGCGGTACGGAACGCGCCTTCGAGGGCCTCGACTTCGAGATGGGCGAGCGAGCCGGGAGTGCTCTCGTTCAGCAGCTCCACGTGCCCGACGATCAAGCGATAGAGCTTGGTGTCAGAGCGCTCGGGAAGCGCTCGAACGCGAGCGGCGAGGGCGCGCAGGCCGTCCAGTGCGTCTTCCTGACAAAACGCCAGGAGCTCGTGCTTGTTCTCGAAGTAGTAGTAGAGGTTCCCTACGGTCATGCCGAGCTCGCCGGCGATGTCGCGCATACCGGCTCCGTGCAGGCCCTTGGCGCGGAAGACGCGCGAGGCGGCGAGCAGGATCTCCCTCTTCTTGTCGGCAACTTTCGCAGTCGAGCGCATTTGAACCGTTGTTCAAAGTTTCGCACTGGGAATGCGAAGTGTCAAACCTGTGCGGTGAGTCAGCCTACGTGCACTACTAGATTGCGCCGTCCGGAACGCACGCGATGCTCCCAGAGGAAGATGCCCTGCCAGGTGCCCAGCGCCAGGTGGCCATCGACGATCGGGATGGAGAGCGACACGCCGGTGAGCGCTGCTTTCACGTGCGCAGGCATGTCGTCGGGCCCTTCCGAGGTGTGGAGGAAGGCCGGATCCCCGTCGGGGATCAGCCGATCGAACCAGCTCTCGAGGTCATGTCTGGCCGAGGGATCGGCGTTCTCCTGGATGATCAGGCTTGCCGAGGTGTGCTGGAGAAATACCGTGCAAAGGCCCGCGTCGATCCCGGCTTCACGCACCACGCTCGCCACCTCGGCCGTGATGTCGTGCAAACCTCTGCCGCGCGGTGTCATCGATAGCCTGACGGTTGCCATGCCAGGCTCACGTTACAATGCCGGCATGAGCAAACCAATACGGCTCGCGTCGCTGCTCGTGCGCTGCGCAATCGCCTGCGCAGTCGCTTGCACAATCGCCCTTGGAGCGCTCTCGGTCTCCTGCGCGAAGACTCAGGAGAAAACCGAAGAGGCCAAGAGCAAGGCTGCCGAGCTCACCGCGGCGGCGAAAGACCAGGTCGCCGACGCCAAAGCGGCAGTGGTCGACAAGTCGCGCGAGCTCGCCAACCAGGCGAAAGAACAAGGCAGCGCGATCGAAGAGGCGGTGACGGCAAAGACCGAGCAATTGACGGCTGACGTGCTGGCGCAGCGCGACGCGCTGGTGCGCGAGTTCCAACACGGCCTGGGGAAAGTCGACGCCGACATCGCGACGCTGCAGTCGAAGGCCGCGAGCGCTACTGGCGCCACCAAAAAGGAGCTCGAGACGAGCCTCGCCGACCTGCGTACGCAGCGTGACGCAGCACACGCCAAGCTGACGGATCTCGCGAGCCAATCAGGCGCGGCCTGGGACGATCTCGCCAAGGGCCTGAAGGCGGCCGAACAGAATCTCGAAGCCGCTGCCGCGAGGGCGCGAGCGCGCTTCCACTGACGGCGAGGCTCATGGAGCACGCCGTTACGGGTGGCCGGGTACCGGCGCTTCGCCGGCGCGCGGTCAACGACGCGGAAGTCTTCCCCGAACGCGATTTCGTTCTCTACTGGATGATCGCCAGCCGGCGAACGGCGTGGAACTTCGCGCTCGACCGGGCGCTCGACCTGGCCGATGCCTGGGGGAAACCCCTGGTCGTTTTCGAACCGCTCCGGGCCGGCTACCCCTGGGCGTCGGACCGGTTTCACCGTTTCGTGCTCGACGGCATGGCGGAGAACTCTCGCCGCTTCGCGGCCGGCGGGGTGAGCTACTTTCCATATGTCGAAGCTTCACCCGGTGCGGGCAAGGGCCTGCTCGCGGCGCTGTCCGCACGGGCTTGCGCGGTGGTCACCGACGACTTCTCTTGCGGCTTCCTGCCGCGCATGGTTGCCGCAGCGGGGCGCCAACTACGGGTTCGCCTCGAAGCCGTGGACTCCAATGGACTGCTGCCGGTGCGCGCCGCGCCGCGGCGATTCGAACGCGCGGTGGATTTTCGCCGGTTCTTGCAGAACGCGCTGCCGGAGCATCTCGCGGAGTTCCCCAACGCCGCACCGCTCGCACCGTGGCGTGCGGACGCGCCGGCGTCCGTGGCACGGTTTCGCCGAGACCTCGAGGGCCGGTGGCCGGCCGCCAGTCAAGAGTTGCTGGCGGGCGGTGGACGCGCCCTGGCGCAACTGCCGATCGACCACGGGGTGCCTCCGGTCGACGCGGTGGGTGGGAGCGCGGCCGGAGAGAGCACTTTGCGCCGCTTCCTCGAGCGCGGCCTGCCGCGCTACGGCGAACAGCGCAACGAGCTTCTCGCCGAGGCGACCAGCGGTCTGTCGCCGTATCTCCATTTCGGATTCGTCTCGGCGCATCAGATTCTCGCCGCGCTTGCCGAGGAGGAACGCTGGAACCCGTCGCGCTTGGCACCCGGCGGCCGCGGCGCCCGCGCCGGCTGGTGGGGGATGAGCTCGAACGCCGAACAGTTCCTCGACCAGTTGGTGACCTGGCGCGAGCTCGGACACAACTCGAGCCTCGAGGGGGTCCCAGCAGAGTGCTACGAAAGCGTGCCCGAATGGGCGCGCCGAGTGCTCGAGAGTCACGCCGGGGACCCGCGTCCCTACCTCTATGCCCTCTCCGAGCTCGAATCCGCCGCGACCCACGACCCGCTGTGGAACGCGGCTCAGCGACAGCTCGTGCGCGAGGGCCGCATCCACAACTATTTGCGCATGCTGTGGGGCAAGAAGATCCTGGAGTGGGCGGTGGACCCGCGGCAGGCCTTTTCCACCATGGTTCAGCTCAACGACAAATTCGCCCTCGACGGCCGCGATCCCAATTCGTACAGCGGCATCGCCTGGTGTCTCGGTCGTTACGATCGCCCGTGGGGACCCCGGCGTCCGATTTTTGGCACGGTCCGGTACATGAGCTCCGCGAACACCGCGCGCAAGCTGGATGTCGGCTCCTATCTTGCCCGCTACGCGGGCTACTAGACACCTCTGACCCTCGTCCGGCGGCACTCATCCCTGGGATCCTGCCCTTGGCCTCACAATTGCTTGGTCTCGCCAAGTTAGTTGCAAGTTAGAATAGGTCGATCTATGGACTCAGCGGTGGAGGAAGTGATGTCGAAAGACGAGATTCGCGACCGTATCAAGCAGATCATTCACAAGGTGGCTAACGTTCCGCCGGAGCGGATCGGCGACCAGGCTTCGCTCCGCGATGACCTGCAACTCGACTCGCTCTCGCTCTTGGAAGTCGGTGTGAACATCGATTTCGAGTTCAAGCTCGCGATCACGAATTTGGACGAGCGCATGCCTTCCCTGGCGACCGTGGAGTCAGCGGTGGCGCTGGTCGAGACGATCCAGGCAGAGCAGGAGGCCGCCCGGGCGTCGTCCCCAATGGCCACGGCGTGAAAACCACGGCTTCGCCGCCGGTCGCGATGCGGGTCGTCGTGACCGGTATCGGTTGGGTGACCTCACTCGGCCGCGGTCGAGACCAGGTCTGGCAGGCGTTGCTCGCCGGTCAGAGTGGTCTCACGCCGGTGCGCTCGTTCGATGCCGCCCGATACCCGTCGAAGTTGGGCGGGGAGATCGATACCTTTGCGACCGACCACGGCGCGGACCGGCCCGGTCGGGCCAGCCAGATGGCCTGCGCAGCGGCCCGCGATGCGGTCGCCGATGCCGGCCTCGACCTCGCGTCTCTCGAGCCCCGCCGAGTGGGCGCTGGCATGGGCACGACATCGGGCGAGCCGCGCGAGGTCGAGCAGTTCAACGATCTTCTCGTGGCGGGGAAGACCAGCGAGATCGGCGCCGAGTTCCTGCGCCGCTACCCCTGCCACACCATCGTCACGACTCTGATGGGCGAGCTCGGTTTGCGCGGTCCGAACGCGATGATTCCGACCGCTTGCTCGGCGGGGAACTACGCAGTCGCCTTCGCCTTCGACCAGCTGCGAGCCGGTCGTGCCGACGCGATGCTGGCCGGCGGCGCCGACGCGTTCTCGCGCATCACGTACACCGGGTTCGCGCGCCTGGGAGCCATCGCACCAGAGGTCTGCCAGCCGTTCGATCGCCACCGTAAAGGCATGGTTCCGGGGGAGGCCGCGGCGGTCCTGGTGCTCGAGCCCCTGCGGCGCGCGCTCGAGCGCGGCGCTTCGATCTACGCCGAGGTCGCCGGCTACGGCCTGTCGTGCGACGCGCACCACATGACCGCGGCGCACCCGGCCGGAGACGGTGGGGCGCGAGCCATGGCCGCGGCGCTTGCGGCGAGCGAGCTCGACTCCGACCAAGTGAGCTACATCAGCGCCCACGGCACCGGCACGCCCACCAACGACAAGCTCGAGACGCTGGCGGTGAAGCGGGTGTTCGGCGAACGCTCCCGGCGGGTGCCGATCAGCTCGATCAAGTCGATGCTCGGACACACCATGGGCGCGGCGTCCGCGATCGAGGCCGCGGTCTGTGCGCTGGCGATTCGCGACGGAGTGGTTCCGCCGACCATTAACTATCGCGACCCGGATCCCGAGTGCGATCTCGACGTGGTGCCCAACGAGGCCCGCTCGTTGAGCGTCGACGTGGCGATGAACAACGCGTACGCCTTCGGCGGCAACAACGCTTCGGTGGTGTTCCGCAGAGTGCGCGCATGAGCGAACGGGTAGTGATCACCGGCATCGGCGTGGTGTCTCCCCTCGGCGCCGATCCCGCCGCGCTGCATGCCGCCCTCTGCGCCGGCACCAGCGGCCTTCGACCCTCCGCGGAGCCGGGTCTTTCGGACTCGATGGTGGGCTCGATCCCGGACTTCGACGCGGCGGCGTACCTCGGCGACGGCAACCTGCGGCCGCTCGACCGCACCTCGCGTCTGGCGACCTCGGCGGCCACGCTGGCCTTGGCCAATGCCGGCCTCGACACCGCCGAGGAGAGCGAGCGCCGCGGCGCCGCCGGGCTGGCGTTGGGCACCATGTTCGGCAGCGTCCGCACGATCGCCGAGTTCGACCGCCGCGCTCTGACCGCCGGTCCGAGTTATGTCAGTCCGCTCGATTTCGCCAACAGCGTGATCAATGCCGCCGCCGGACATGCCGCCATCTGGCACGGCTTGCGCGGCGCGAACGCCACCATCGCGGGCGGCTCGAGCGCCGGCGCGCAAGCTCTGGGCTACGCCTACGATCAGCTGCGCGGGGGTCACTTCGACGCGCTGCTGGCGGGCGGCGCGGAGGAGCTTAGCTTCGAGGCGCTGCTCGGATTCTCTCGTCTGCGTACTCTGTCGACGCAGCCGCGGCCGCTGGCGCGCGATCGCGATGGCGGCGCTCTCGGCGAGGGCGCCGCGCTGCTGGTGCTCGAACGCGCGGGATCGGCGGCGGCCCGCAACGCCATCGTGCTGGGCGAGATCCTCGGCCACGGTCTGGGCTTCGGCCCGGGCCGGGACAGCGAGATCGCACTGGCCATGGCACTCGCGGACGCCATCGGCGAGGCGCTCGCCGCGGCCGGGCTGGGGCCCGAGGCCATCGACCTGGTGAGCACCGGCGCGAGCGGCGATCCGCTGCTCGACGCCGCCGAGGCCCGGGCCCTGGGGTTGGCGCTCGGCACGCGTTCGGGGGGCGTTCCGGTGATGGCGGTCAAGGGCCAACTCGGGGAAAGCCTCGGCGCGGCGGCAGCGCTTCAAACTGTGGCGTTGATGGGGGCGATTCGCCACGGTCAGATTCCCGGTTTTCCTGGCGCGGACGCCATCGACCCGGACCTTGGACTGTCCGCGGCGACTTCAACGCGACCGTTGGCGGCTCGGCACGGACTGGTCACGGCGCTCGATGCCGACGGCCAGGCGGCCGCCTTGGTCGTGACCGCACGCCGCGCGGCGTAAGGACAGTTGAGAGACGATGGCCGCCGACCTAGCACCGGGCATCGAAGGTGCCTTCGCGCTCGATGCCGTCGAGGGAGACGGCCCGGCGGTACTCGTCGAAGGCGCCCTGCCTTCGGGGTTTTCGGGTACGGCGTACTGGAACGGCCCTGGGCACTTCGTCCGCGGCGGCTTGCGCTATCGCCATTGGCTCGACGGCGATGGACTGATCAGCTCTTTGACCTTCGGTGGCACCCCGCGATTCTCGAGCCGGTTCGTGCGCAGCGTGAAGCGAACCGAAGAGGAGGCGGCCGGGCGCGCGGTCTATCGCGCCTTCGGCACTCGCTTCGACGGCGATCGTCTTCAAATGGGGCTCGGCCTCGCCTCGCCGGTCAACGTCAGCGTCTATCCGTTCGCGGACACGCTCCTCGCGTTCGGCGAGCAGGGGCTGCCTTGGTCGCTCGACGCCTCGACCCTCGAGACGCTCGGCGAGCACACTTTCGGCAACGCGTTGAACGCGGTGAGCCCGTTCTCGGCGCACCCTTGCTTCGATCGCTCGAGCGGCGAGATGTTCGCCTTCGGCGTCTCGTTCGCGGCGGCCGCGCCGCTGGTGCATCTCTATTGCTTCGATGCCCAGGGCGCGCTCACCCGGCGCGCCCGCGTGCCGCTGCCCTACGCGTGCACGATCCACGACTTCGGCATCAGCCCAGAGTTTGCGATTTTCTACGTCAGCCCCTACGTGCTCGACGCCGCGGCCTTGCTGCACGAGGGCGCCAGCGTCCGCGAGGCGCTGGCATGGAAGCCGGAGCTCGGCAGCCGTCTGCTGATCGTCCGCCGGAGCGACTTCGCGCGGGTCGGCGAGGTACCACTCGGCGAACGCTACTGCCTCCATATGATCAACGCGTTCGAACAGAACGGTGATCTGGTGATCGATGTCATCGAGCTCGACCGCCCGGTGTACGACCAGTACGAGGTGATTCCGGATCTCTTCAAAGATGTGGCGCGAGGTCGACCGGTACGAATGCGCGTCGACCCCGCGGCCGCGAACGGGCCGCGTCTGCTCGAGCGAATCGAGCTCGCCTACGATCGGGCGCCCGACTTCCCCAGCCTGGCGTCCGAGGATGCGTTGCTGCCGTACGAGAAGTTCTGGATGCTGGGGATCTCCTCGACCGGTATGCCCGGCCGGAAATTCTTCGACGAGCTGGTGGCGCTCGATTGGAGCCACGGCGTCACCGGCGTGTACCGCGCGCCGCGCGGACTTCATCTCGCGAGCGAGCCCTTGGTGGCGAGGCGCGCGGATGGCTCGGTGTTCATCCTCTGCCTGGCGTTCGATGCCGGGCGCTCGGCGACCGAAGCGCTGCTCTTCTCCGGTACCGATGTCGCGCGCGGACCGACGGCGCGCTGGCGTCTACCGCACGCCGTCCCGCCGATGTTCCACGGTGTGTGGACGCCCGCCTCCTTGAGCTAGATTGCCCTGGTGCCCGAGACCGATCGCTCGCTGCGCGAGCTTCGCCAGCACGCCGACCTCATGGAGATGCTGTCGCAGGTCTCCCGCGTGGCGCTGGAGGAGGAGAATCTTTCGGAGCTTCTGCAGAGCGTCGTCCGGTACATCGCCGAGCGCTTGCCGGTCGGTGTGGCCAGCATCCTGCTCGTCGATGCCACCTGCGAAAACTTCGTCACCGAGGTGTGTGCGGGCGACCTCGTGCTGGTGCCCCCAAACGGCAGCGCGGTTTGGCCCGTGACCATGGGAGCGTGCGGCCGCTGCGCCCGTACCGGTGAAGCGCAGCTGATCTCCGATACGGCCAACGATTTCGACTACCTGGTGGGCAACCCAGCCGTGCGCTCGGAGTACATCACGCCGATTCGTTTCCGCGGCCAGGTCCTCGGCGTGCTCAATCTCGAAAGCACGCGCGAAGACACCTTCACCGAGTACGCGCGGCAGGTGTTCGATCAACTCGCGGTACAGGTCGCGGGCGCCATTCGAATGGCGCGTGTGAATGAGACGCTCGAAGGGCTCAATCGCGAGCTCGGCCGTCTGTCGCACCGCGATTCGCTCACCGGTCTCGCCAATCGCCGCCGATTCGACGAGGCCTTGGCCGAGGAGTCGGCGCGGGTCCGCGACCACGGTGGCTCTCTGTCACTGCTACTCGCCGACCTCGACCATTTCAAGGTGCTGAACGACGAGCGCGGCCATCTCCACGGAGATGATTGCTTGCGTCGCGTTGCCTTGGCGCTCGAAGGCGCGCTGGCGCGGACCGGTGCGCTGGTGGCGCGGTTCGGCGGCGAGGAATTCGGCGTGGTTTTGCCCGGACTCGAGATCGATGGCGCGCGGGCGGTGGCGGAGCGCCTGCGTCTTCGCGTACTCGAGCTCGATCTGCGCGACGGGAGGCCCGGTGGCGCCACGATCTCTATCGGCGTCGCCGCGTGGACGACCGGCGACTACGATCCCGAGACACTCGTGCAGCGTGCCGATGGGGCGCTCTATCGCGCCAAGAGCGGCGGCCGCAATCGCGTCGAGATCTCGTAGACGCGCCTAGACGCCTGCGCTCGGCGCTGCGGCCGCGGCGGCCCGGGCTGGGGCGGGGAGAGGGAGCAGTTCCCGCGCCGGGTCCTTCCGCGGGATGTGGCTCATCGCGTGCTCCGCCATGGCGGTGATGGTCAGGCTGGGATTGACTCCGAGGTTGCTGGGGATCATCGAGCCGTCGATCACGTAGAGATTTTCGTAGCCGTACACGCGATTCTGGCCATCGATCACGCCGTCCGCTGAGCTCGAACCCATGCTCGCGCCGCCGAGAATGTGCGCGGTCGTGGGGACGTTGAGCAACACTTCGTTGATCGAGCTCGAGGGGAAACCATCGGTGCGCTGCGCGAGGTCGCGCGCCGCCTGGTTCGCCACCGGGATGAAGGTCGGGATGGGCGGCTGCGTCGGGTCCTGCTGGCTAGTGAGGACGCGCTTGAACGGCCAGTAAAACGGACGCTTGCGCACCAACTTGAGCGAGTTGTCGAGGCTTTGCATGACCAGCAGGATGGTCGAGCGCCGGGCCCATCCAAAGGGCACCAGTGTGCGCAAGAAGTCCACCGGATGCCGCAGGCACATGCCGAGCCACTTGAGCGGCCGAGTGAGCCGCGAGCCGCCGTCGGTGAGCAGCGTACCGAGGCCGCCCATGGCGTCCGAGCCCTCGGGATAGCGCACCACTTCGATGTAGGTGTCCGGGGCGGCGAAAAAGCCGCTCGCGATCGCGATCCCCTGCGAGTAGTCGACGTCGTCACGCCGCGCCGTCGAGCCGCAGATCACCTCGCTGTTGGTGCGCACGTAGCTGCCGAGCGCCGGCGAGAGGTCGGGCAGGGCGCCGCGCTCCTTGCAGCGCAGCAATAGGTTGGTGCTTCCCAAGGCGCCGGCGGAGAGGATGACGGCCCGTGCGCGGAGCGTCTGGCGCTGCCGAAATAATGTGCGGGTCGAGCGTTTGGTGCGCAATGCATAGCCCCCGGTTGTCGGATCGCGCTCGATGAGCTCGACCTCGGTTTCCGGCAGCACTTCGGCGCCGAGCTTCTCGGCGAAGTAGAGATAGTTCTTGTCGAGCGTGTTCTTGGCGCCGTGCCTGCAGCCCACCATGCAGCCGCCGCAGTACGTACAGGTCGAGCGCTCGGGCCCCTCGCCGCCGAAATAGGGATCGCCCACCGCCTGCCCCGGGCGGTCGCCGAAGAGCACCGCGACGTCGGTGCGCTCGAAGGTGTCCGCTTTGCCGATCGACTTCGCGAACTCGAGCAGCATCTTGTCGCCCGCCCAGAGGTGCGGATTCTTGGTCACGCCGAGAATGCGCTTGGCGGTCTCGTAGTGCGGCGCGAGCGCCGCCTTCCAGTCCGTGCCCTGAGGCCAGTTGCCGCGCTCGAAGGCCGAGTCCGGAGGCACCAGCAGCGTGTTGGCGTAGACCAGCGAGCCGCCGCCCACGCCGGCGCCGGAGAGCACCAGCATGTCCTTGAGCAGAGTCAGCCGCTGGATGCCGTAGCAAAACAGCGACGGCATCCAGAGAAACTTGGTGAGCTTCCAATTGGTGGTGGGGAAGTCCTCGGTGCGCCAGCGCTTGCCGGTCTCGACCACCAGCACGCGATAGCCTTTTTCGGCCAGGCGCAGCGCCGAGACGCTGCCGCCGAAACCGGAGCCGACGATGATGAAGTCGAAGACCTCGTCCCGCACCATGGCGCGGACACTACCGCCTTTTGCCGCACTGCGCCACTGTTGCGCCGCAATGCGGCATGAAGCTCGATGTCGGAGCTCAGTCGAGCTCGACGGTGACCTCACCGATGCCGAGATCGACAGCCAACGTCGACTCTCCGGTGCCGCGCCGCCAGTCGAGCTTGGCGCCGATGAGCAGCGAGCGGCTGGCCTCGAGGCGTTCGGACCGGGTGCGCAGGCGGGCGTCGCCAATCCCCGAGTCGAGCTTGACGCGGCGCAGGCGATGTTCCGGCAGCGCGACCCTGACCTTGCCGACGCCCATGTCGATGTGCACGTCGTTGCGCAGGTCGAGCTCCGAGAGGTGAAGCTCGCCAATCCTCATGTCGATATCGAGCGCAGCGCTGGCCGGCACATGGACCACGCCCCGCACCTCCATACCCGCGCTGCGCAAGAGTCGCGGGTAGCCGTGCACCGCGAAGCGCAGCTCTCTACCTTCCCGGTGGGTGTCGAGGTGCACACCGTCGAGGCGCTGTCCGCAGTCGCGGCGCGGATCGCAGCGCACTTCGAGCTCGGCGCGGAGCTCGCCGGCGCCGTCGCCGCGAACCTCGATCTCGCCGATCGGCAGTTCGAGGCGGATGGTCTGGGCATCGCCCAGCGGGACGGTGGCGGCGAGGTCGCGCGAGGTGGCCCAGGCGCGGGGGGCGGTGGCGAGGATGAGCATTAGGGCAACTTGCGGCAGCCGACGAAGCATCATGGGGATCTCTCCTTCGAGGTCTGACCGGCACTACGGCCGAACGCCGGGCCAAGTTTCACGGCTCTCGGGCCCGGCTGTGGGAGAATTGCCCATCGAAACTATGCCCGCCGCGAACCCCCGCCGTGTCCGCGGCCGATCGCTCAGAATCCTGACGCTGCTGGCGATGGCTCTCGTCGACCTCGCCCTGTCGCGGGCCGGGTGGGCGCTCGAAGCGCACAAGCCGCTCGGCGACTTCGGCATCGCGAGCTGGATCGACGAGCTGCCGCAGGCAACGGTGCCCGCCGTGTACCAGACCCGCGACGGCTATCTCTGGGTGGGCACGTTCGAAGGCTTGGTGCGCTTCGACGGCGCGACCTTCACCACCTTCGATCTGACCGCGCTCGCCGGCGCCGGCTCGCACGGCGCCATGGCAATGTACGAGAGCCGCTCGGGCGCGCTTTGGATCGGCACCAACGGCAGCGGACTGGTGCGCTACCAGGACGGCGCCTTTCACCTCTACACGACCGAAGACGGCTTGGCGGACAACTTCGTGCTGGCCCTGCAGGAGGATCGCGATGGCACACTG
The DNA here is from genome assembly GCA_039933785.1 of Acidobacteriota bacterium. Lineage (GTDB taxonomy): Bacteria > Acidobacteriota > Thermoanaerobaculia > Multivoradales > JAGPDF01 > JBDTNL01. The sequence continues at coordinate 1,220 of JBDTNL010000037.1, read as the reverse complement.
TGGGTGGGGACCAACTCGGGCCTCTCGCATCGGGTGGGTGAGCGCTTCGAGACCGTGAACCCAGTGGAAGATGGCGTGGTTGCCGTCCGCGCGCGTTCGCTCACTCTCGATCGCGAGGGGAGTCTCTGGGTGGCGACCCAGGTGGGCCTGCTGGTGCGGCGCAACGGCAAGTTCGAGCGCCTGACCACGATCGAGGGCCTGCCGAGCAACGACGTTCGGGCCCTGGCGACCGACGGCTCCGGAGTGGTTTATGTCGGCACCGAAGGCGGAGGCTTGGCGATCCTCGCGGCGGGCAAGATCCGGGTGCTCACCACCGCCGACGGTCTGGCCGGCAACGCGGTACGCGCGTTGCTGGTGGATAGCCAAGGCGCGGTCTGGGTGGGCACCGAAGGCGGCGGCATCTCGCGACTCGGCCAGGGCCACATCGAGACCCTGGACAGCCGCAACGGGCTGCCGGCGAATCTGATCCGCTCCTTCGCCGAGGATCACGAAGGGTCGATCTGGATCGGCACCAACGGCGGCGGCCTCGCCGTGTTGCGGGAGCAGAAGTTCAGTACCTACGGTCCCGAGCACGGTCTGGCGAACCCCAATGTGCGGGTGGCGCTCGAGGATCGCAACGGCGCCATCTGGGTGGGCACCGACGGCGGCGGCCTGGCGCGTCTCGAGAACGGCCAGGCCCAGGTGTTCTCGACCCGCGATGGCCTGCCCAACGACTACGTGCGCTCGCTGCTCGAGGCCCGGGATGGCAGCCTGTGGATCGGCACCAACGGCGGCGGCCTGGCGCATCGCATCGTCGGAGGAACGGGCGCGAGGTTCGAGGTTCTATCGAAGCGCGACGGCTTGGTGTCGAACGTGGTCTCGGCGCTGGTCGAGCGCCAGGACGGAAGCCTGTGGATCGGGACCAATGAGGTCGGGCTGTACCGCCTCGCGCCGGACAATTCTCGCGGGTCCAGGGCCTCCCGCGGCCGCCCGGAACGGATCCCGCTGCCGAATGCCGCGGGAGACGTGAAGGCGCTCTACGAAAGCCACGACGGCACCCTTTGGGTAGGCACTACCAGCGGCATCTGCCAGGTGCGCGATGGCCGGGCCAGCATGCTCGAGACCGCCGAGGGGGCGCTCACCGCGCAGGGTTTCTCGTTCCTCGAGGACCCCGACGGCTCGATGTGGATCGGCACCGACCGCGGCCTCCTGCGCTTGCACGACGGACACGTGGTGCGCTT
>JBDTNL010000036.1:0-36731 GCA_039933785.1 Acidobacteriota bacterium | reverse complement strand
GGCTACGGCTTCATCAAGGACTACCGCGCCGAGAAGTACTACCGCGACGCCAAGATCTGCACCATCGGCGAAGGCACCAGCGAGATCCAGCGGCTGGTCATCGCCCGCCAGCTCCTGCGCGGCAACTGAGTCGGCCGGCGGTTCAGTTCGCCGGCAGGTCGAATCTCCAGAGTCCGCCGGTGTTTGGCGTCGAGTAGAGCCGGTTCGGATTCTGCCGGTCCTGCTCCAACGCAGTCACCGGAACCTCTCCCGACAGCGGCAGGCCGGCCGAGAGGGAATTCCAGGTCGCGCCGCGGTCCGTGCTCCGGTAAATGCCGAGCTGAGCCGTCGCCGCATAGAAGACCCGGGGATCCCGCCGGTCGATGACCAGCGCGGCAATCGGCACGTTGGGCTCGAGCGTCGCAATCTTGTTGACCTGCGAGCTACCGATTTTTTGCCGGAAGATCTCGGCGCCGCGCGCCGTGTAGACGAACTGCGGATGACTCGCATCGATGGCGAAGGCCTGGGTGAATTCGCTCCAACGCACCCAGTGCGCGCCCGAGTCGCGGCTCAGGAAGAGGACGGGTTCGGAGACTCCGTGCAGATGGTTGTCATACCCAGTGGCGAACCAGACGCTGGAGTCCTGGGGATGGATCGAGAGTTGACTGAAGGCGAAGTACCCGCGGTCGTCCGTGGGTGTCACCTCGAGCACGCGCTTCCAGGTGGCGCCGCCGTTGACGCTGTGAAAGATCCGCGCGCCGGAGATCGCGGCGAGAGCACCGGCCCCAGCCTCGGCGATGCCTCGGCTTCCAGGGGGCACACCGATGGCGCGCGCCCAGTGCGCTCCCCCGTCGGCGCTCGTCCATACCGCGGGGTTCGCCGAGTACGTGGTGCCGAGCAGGGCGAGGGCGCGCCCGGGTGCGACCGCATCGAACTCCAGGTCGTAGAGGTACCCGGGGGGTAGGCCGTTGGCCGGGGAGAACGTGGCACCGCCGTCGCGCGAGAGGTACACGCTCTCGAAGCTCGAGATCAAGATGTGGCGTGAGTCGAACGGATCGAGGCGAAGGAACGGCACTGGATTCTGATGCAGGCCGCGGTTGGACAGCGCGGTCCAGTGAACTCCCGCGTCCTCGCTGCCAAAGAGTCCGGTCTGGGTCGCGAGCAGCACGTCCTGCTGAGCATCGATAGCCAACGCGGTCGCACCGGAGTAGCGCACGTACGCGGCCCTGAGCTCGGGTAGCCCTTGATGCGCGGCATGAAAATGGGCGCCGCCGTCGCGACTGATGAAGAGACCGTCGTACGTGGCGAGATACAGCGTGTCGCGGTCGTGCGCGTCGACCGTCAGGGGCGCGCCGTCCAGTCCGCCGCCGCCCGGCGCTCCGGGGAGGATCGGATCCCAGGTGACGCCGGCATCGCGCGAGCGCGCGATCCCGAACGCCCCGTAAAGGTAGAGAGACTCGGCGTCGCTCGGTGCCACGGCGAGCGAGAGGGTTTGGAGGGGCTGTGCGCTCGGCGCCAGCACGGTCCAGTGCAGACCTCCATCGACAGTCTTGAACTGCCCGCCGTTGCCCGCGGCGAAAACGATTTGGGGATTCGTCGAGCTCACCGCCAGGGTGTGGATGCCGTCCGGGTTGGGGGTGAGCAGGGTCGTGTTCCAGGTCTCGCCGAGATCGACGCTGCGGGCAACGCCGTATCGCGTACCCACCAGAAGGCTGCCACCGGAAATCGCCAGGCTTCCGCGGCAAGCGAGGCCACCGAGCTGGTCGCTGGTGGCCATCAGCGTCCAGTGGGCCGCGGCATCGTCGCTGCGGTAGACGCCGCCAGGGTTCACGGTCCCACAGCCGGTGACCGCAACGAGCGCGATGAGTCGCCGTTCGTCTGCCGGGTCGACCGCGAGCGTCATGACCCTCCTGCCCTCGAGACCACTGTTCGCGTCGGTCCAGGAGACGCCGCCGTTCGTGCTCTTCACCACTCGAGTGTCGCTACTGGAAGGACCCCAGGGGACCGCTCCGTACAGCGTGTCCGCGTCCTGCGGGGTCGCGGCCAGGACGCGCAAGCCTCCCGCGTCTGGACCGAAGGGGGTCCAGCGGTTGGCGCCCGCGAGAAGGGGTTGAGCCGAGAGTAGAAGCAGTGCGAGGGTGAGGTACGGGGAGCGTGTCGGCGTCATGATTTTGCGATAATCACATAGAAACGGCCAACAGCCCGCGTTCGTGGGACAACCTGACGCGCTGGAGGGGCTGGCCGAGCGGGAGCAAATTTTGTCGGGGTCGCCGAGATCCTTCGCTTCGCCCGGACTGTTCGAGCGAAGGATCTCGGACCCTCCAAACCGTTACCTCAGGAGCCGACCTTTGCGGCCTCGATCTTCGACACCGCGATCGCGCCGCCATCGACCATGCCCGTCACCGTGACCAAGTGACCGACCTCTGCGATGGCCGCGTCCCAGTGGGCCTTGTCGACTTCGTAGACCTTCTTGTCGGAATCGTTCACGAACTGGATGGTGCCGTCCTTCGCGCACTTCGTGGCGCAGGCCGAGGTGTGCTTCGCGCCGGCGTCCTTCAGGCCGCAATGCGAGTCGGTCACCCACCCGGTCATGGTCTGCGCCGCCGGCGCGGCCAGCAGAGGCGAGACCGCCAGGCAGAGGAGCGCGATTCCGAGCCGCAGGCTGAGTTTCTTCATGGGTCAATCCTCCGAGGTGCGTCGCTCTGCGGAATGCAAAGCTCACCCTCAATTGAGTCGACAGCAGCCCTGAGGTTACACCGCGCCGAGCGGATAGGATTGCGCCACAACCGTGGGAGATTCAATTGATTGATGAAGCGACCGTTTTGCCGCCGCCGCGTGCCGAGCCCGCCCGGGCGGAGCTGCTTCCCCGCTTTGCCGGCCCCGACCGAGGGTATTCGGCCGAGGACGTGGCGTCACGGCGGCGCTGGGTGCAAGAGCGTTGCGGCGCGGACTTGACGATGCTCGGCGAGTTCGCCTTTCCGGCCGAGAGCATGCGCGGGAACATCGAGAATCCGATCGGTGCCGTGCAGGTGCCACTGGGAGTGGCTGGCCCGCTTCTGGTGCGCGGCGAGCATGCCGAGGGGATCTTTTTCGTGCCCATGGCGACGACCGAGGGCGCGTTGGTGCTTTCCTACGAGCGCGGCGCGCTGGCGCTTACTCGCACCGGCGGGGCAACCGTGCGGATTTATGTCGACGAGAACCGCATCACTCCGGTTTTCGTCTTCGAGACGATCGAAGAGGCTCACGCGTTTGCGCGCGATCTGCCCCAGCGCTTCGAGGCGGTGCGCGCTGAGGCCGAAGCGACCACCTCTCATGGCCGACTCCTGCGTCTAGAGCCCCTGCCGGTTGGGCGTCGAGTCATGGTGCACTTCTCGTTCTCGACCGGCGACGCCAGTGGCATGAACATGATCGCCAAGGCGACGGACCGGGCCTGCCGATTTCTGGTGGAGAACAGCACGGCGGTGCGCTTCTATCTCTTCAGCGCGGCCGACTCGGAGAAACACGCCAGCTCGTCGTTGTTCCTCGGTGGCAAGGGCAAGAAGGTGGTGGCCGGGGCCCGGCTACCGGAGCGCGCCGTGCGTATGTACCTCGGCACGACTCCGGCACAAATCCTCGATCTCTGGCACTCCAACGTCCTGGCGCAGTTTCACGAAGGTGCTACCACCTGCAACGCGCACTTCGCCAATGGCCTGGCGGCGCTCTACATCGCCTGCGGCCAGGACGTTGCCAACATCACCAACGCCGCCGTCGGCCTCCTGCAATTCGAAGTGACCGCGGAGGGCGACCTGTTCGCCAGCGTCACTCTGCCATCGCTCACTCTGGGCACGGTTGGCGGTGGCACCAGTCAGGGCACTGCGCATGCCTGCCTGGAAATGATGGGCTGCGTCGGAACTGGCAAGGCCCGCAAGCTGGCGGAAATCACCGCCGCCTACCTCCTCGCCGGCGAGATTTCGCTGATGGCCGCGATCGCCGCCGGCGGATTGGTCGGTGCGCACGAAGCGTACGGGCGGAATCGACCGGAGAAGAAAGCCGGCTAGGATGGAGATTCAATGCCGCCGGCCGAGTCCGTTTTCTCTCCATCGACCGCGTTCGACGCCCTGATCGAGGGCTTAGAACAGCGCCGACCGCGGTCTGTCGGGCGGGCGATCAGCGTCGTTGAGGGCGGTGGCGAGGCGCAGCGCCGGCTCGTGCGCCACATCTACCCCCGCACCGGCCGTGCCCGGGTGGTTGGGATCACCGGCCCTCCGGGAGCCGGAAAGAGCACCCTCACCGATCGCCTGGCCCGAGTCCTGCGCGCCGGCGGCGAGACCGTGGGTATCCTCGCGGTCGATCCGACCAGCCCGTACAGCGGCGGTGCACTGCTCGGCGACCGCATTCGCATGCAGACGCTCTATACCGACCCGGGCGTCTTCATCCGCTCGATGGCGACCCGTGGAGCGATGGGCGGCCTGGCGCCGGCGACCCGGGATGCGGTGGACGTGCTCGATGCGGCGGGCTTCGATTGGGTCTTGGTCGAGACCGTCGGGGTTGGACAGGACGAGGTGGACGTGGTGCGGAGCGTCGATACGGTGGTGGTGGTCACCCTGCCCGGACTCGGCGACGACATTCAGGCGATCAAGGCCGGCATCATGGAGATCGCCGACATCTTCGTCGTCAACAAGGCCGATCGCGACGGCGTCGAGCGCACCGCACGCGACCTCCAGGGCTCGCTCGAGCTCGATCAGGAGATGGGCGCCTGGCTGCCGCCGATCCTGCGCACGGTCGCGAGCCTGGGGCAGGGCGTCGAGGAGCTGGCGGCGGAGATCGCGCGTCATCGCGCCTACCTCGCGGAGAGCGGAGAGCTCGCGGTGCGCCGTCGCAGTCACCTGCGCTTGCGCGTCGAGAGCATCCTCAAGGCACGCGTGCTGGCCGCCGCCGAAACGACGCTCGGGCTGGAAAGAGAAGTCGAGCGCGGCTTCAGTGCGCGGGTAGATCCGTATACCCTGGCCGACACGCTCTTCACCGGAGTGACCCATCTCGGTGACGCGGCGCGGAGTGAGCGATGATCGGCAAGATCGCGCACGTCGGTATCGCGGTGCGCTCGGTCGCCGAGGCGCGGGTGCTTTACGAGACTCTTGGAATGACGGTGGAGGGGATCGAGGACGTGCCTCACGAAGGCGTCAGGGTCGCTATGATCGCTTGCGGCGAGAGCTACATCGAGCTGCTCGAGCCGCTCTCCGTCGAATCGCCGATCGCGAAGTTCCTGGAGAAACGCGGCCCCGGAATCCATCATCTTTGCCTGGCCACGGACGACGTGCACGCCGACGATGCGCGCCTGCGCGCCGCTGGGCTCGAAATCCTGCGGCCGCAGCCGACCCGCGGCGCCGGCGGATGTTGGGTGCAATTCGTCCATCCGAAGAGTGCCGGCGGCGTCCTGCTCGAGCTCTCGGAACAGGGCGCGAGCGAAGCGAGCGGTTTGGGAATACCTTCATGAAACGCGGCGATCTCGTCATCCTGCATCTGATCCACCCCACCGAGAAATTCTGGGGCGTGCTCGACGAGCTCAATGCCGCGGGGATCGTCCTGCGCGCGATCAGCGTCAGCAGCTTCGAGGACTGGATGATCCAGGCAGCCCGCCGTGGAGTGCCGGATCTCGGGCTGGTCACCATGTTCGTGCCGCTGTTTCGCGTCGAGCGCATGTTTCTGGATGAGCAGGTCGGCGAGGTGGAGAGCTACGCGCAGCGTTTCACTCGCAGTGTCGGGATGACCGTGCAGCGCTTTCTCGGTCTCCCCGGTGGCGGCGAAGACCATGAAGTACCTTCCTGATTTGAAAAGGGGATAGCGATGAGAACCAAACAAGCAGTGCGGATCGCGGTGGTGTTGGCGGTCTTCGTCGTGGGTGTGGTCGCGGGGGCTTGGGCGTCGAAGAAGGGGCTGCTCGGCGCCGACCTGTTCACGAGCAAGTCGACCAAGGACGCCGGCCACGCCGTGCTCACGGCGGCGCAAACCATGGCGGACAAGGAAGGAAGTTGGGAAAAGATCGCGGTCGCCCGGGTGAATTATCTCTCCGGCGACAAGGCCGGCGCCCAGGCGGCCTTCGATCGGGTGCTCGCCGACAAGAAGGTGAAGGCCGGCGACTGGTACCGGATCGGCAAGATCTATCTCGAAGCGGGCGAGTGGGACAAGGCGAAGACCTCGTTCGACAAGGTTCTCGAGCTCGAGCCCAAGGACCAGGACTGGCTGGCCGAGATCGGCTCCTACTACGTACTGAAGGGTGATCGGGCCAAGGGTGAAGAGCTGTTCGCGCGCTCGTTCACCCAGGATTCGGACAGCATTTACAACGCGGTCAAGGTCGCGGGCTCGTATTTGGGCGTCAAGCCGAACTGAGCGAGTTTTAGTTCGGAGCAGTGACCTCGCGCACCAGCCGTAGTCCGAGGCTGTACCCTCGGTCCTGCGGCCGGTGCGTGTAGCGCAAGCCGCAACGGGCGCTGTCGACGTCGAATGCCCAGCTACCGCCGCGGATGATCTTCTTCGCCGGAGCGCCGCGACGGGTGCAGTGTGCCAGCGGATCCGTAGTTTCCGTTGCCGGCGGCGGGCAGGCGTCATCGGCGGTCCATTCCCAAACGTTGCCGTGTAGATCGAAGAGGCCCCAGGCATTCGGTGGGTAGCTTGCGACTGCGACCGTTCTTGCCTTCCATCCACTCGCTGCGGTGCCGGCGCTCGGGTAGCGGCCGTCGACGTTAGCCTGTACGGCGGACAGCGTGGCGCCCGAGGCGAAGGCGGTTGTCGAGCCGGCGCGGCAGGCGTACTCCCACTCCGCCTCGGTCGGGAGCCGAAAGCGCGACCCCCGTGAACGGTCGCCGAGACGCCGAGCAAAGGCCTCGGCCTCGATCCAGGTCACTTGCTCCACCGGGCACTCGTCGCAGCCGCTGAACGAGCTCGGGTTGGCGCCCATCACCTGACGCCACTCACTCTGCGTCACTTCGGTGCGCCCCATCCACGTGGTGTGCTCTAACCGTACCGGATGGTGGCCCTCGAACACCTCGCGGCCCGGTTCATCGAGCGGCGAGCCCATCCAGAACGTGCCCGCGGGCAGCGCGATGAATTCCATGCCGGTGGTCGGTTCTCGCCAGTGTTGAAGTTCCGGCGCTGAAGTGTCCGCGAGGACCGCGGCGCCGATGACGAGGCCCAGCACGGTGGCCCAATGGTTGATCGCCTTCGATCGCGGCGGCACGGGACTATGATGCCAGGTGCTCGGGTGTTTGGCCCCGATCCAGGGGCGACACGCTGGTGGAGGAGGGCGACATGATCGTGGTGAGGAACGTTTTTCGCGTCAAGTTCGGCCAGGCGAAGCCCGCCGTGGCGGCGTTCAAGGAGGTTCGAGGCATGGTCGAGAAGCTCGGGCTCAAAGCCAAGTCCCGGCTGTTGACCGATCTGGTCGGGGTCTCCTACACCATCGTGCACGAGCTGGAGTTCGAGAACCTCGCGGCGTTCGAACAGGAGATGAAGAAGGTGACCGGATCGCCCGAGTGGCGCTCTTGGTACGACACCTTCGTGCCGTACTGCGAGAGCGGATCGCGCGAGATCTACAACCTGGTCGAGTGAAGGTGAGGTTCCAGGGGGGGCACCTAGCGCTCGCTGCGCTCGAGCCAGCGGTCAAAGTGCTGGGGGCGATGAGTGAGCAAACGCTCGACCATGGTCTCCGCATTCTGCTCGACCAGCAGGAGCTCGCGCTGCGCAGGCTCGATGAAACCGTCGTCGACGGCGCGCTCGAACTGTGCCAGGAGAGGTTGATAGAAACCTTCGATGTCGAGCAGGCCGAACGGCTTGGCGTGCAGGCCGAGCTGGGCCCAGGTGGTGATCTCGAGGATCTCCTCGTAGGTTCCGAACCCGCCAGGCAGTGCGAGGAAGGCGTCCGAGAGGTCCGCCATCAATGCCTTGCGCTCGTGCATGGAGGTGACGACATGCAATTGGGTCACTCCGCCGTGCCCGAGCTCCTTGGCCATCAGCGACTCGGGAATCACGCCGATCACGTCGCCTCCGCCGGCCAGGGCCGCGTCGGCGAGCACGCCCATCAGCCCGACGTTGCCGCCGCCGTAGACGACTCCGATGCCGCGCGCCGCGAGCTCTGTGCCCACTGCGACGGCGGCTCTGGCGTACGCCGGCCGACGGCCGTGCCGCGAGCCGCAGAAGATGGCGACGCGTTTCGGCGCCGAGGACGCCAGCGGTGGGCTAGCCGTCAAAACTGGAGGTTGTCGACGTAGTAGGCCGTGATTTCGACCTTGTTCGCGAGGAGGTCGGCGGCCTGCTCGGGAGTCATCAGGAACTGGCCGGCGCGCCCGTTCTGGCTCGAGGTCAGCGAAAGCTCGATTCCGGAGATGGTGCCCGGATGCTTGGTGCGGAACTCGTCCAGTACCTTGGCGGCCACCGCCAGGGCCTTGAACGCGGTGGCTTCCGAGGTCACCGAGACTTCGACCAGCGCGCGGTCCGGCTTGGTGCCGCGCCAAATCGAAATCTCGCGCAGGCCATGCTCGAAGAACGACTTCTGAATCTCGCTCGAAACCTCGAGCGCCAGTGGATTGTGGGGCAGAGTCGTGAAGTCGGCGAAACCGCCGGCGGTCTTGCCGGCGGCAACCTCGACCGCCTGCGGCGGAGCCGCCCGCTTGACTTCCGGCAGGTCGCGTGGGCCGACGGCGCGCGAGGCGATGAGGTCGGACAAGCCCGGAGCCGCGGCCGGAGGCGGTGCGGGTGTGTCTGCCACCTTGCTGCCTTCGAGCACGACCGCCGTGCCGTAGTTGCCGGTATTCGCCTGGTCGCTGCGGGCGACGTCGATCTCGGATGCTTTTATGGTGGTCACCGTTCCGTTCTGCAGCGTGATCAACGCCTTGTCGCCCTTGATCTTGTACTTCTCGGCCGCCACCAGGCGCGAGCCGTCCTTCAGATAGATCGTGTACGCGTCCGCCGAACGGGCCGAGAGCACGGCGACAGCGAGGGCGACGGCGAGGACGATGAGCGAGGAATGGCGGACCGGGCGCATGACGATGGCTCCTCCGAAGGGCGTGACTATCCTACAATGACGCCCATGACCGTGCATTCCCCGGCCCGCTCGTCGATGCATACCTCGCATACCTCGGAGACGGCTCTCCTCGTCCTTGAAGATGGTTCGGTGTTCACCGCCACCGCCGTCGCTCCCGGCACCCGGTTCGGCGAAGTGGTGTTCAACACCTCGATGACCGGCTACCAGGAAATCCTCACCGACCCCTCGTACCGCGGCCAGATCGTGGTCATGACCGTGCCCCACGTCGGCAACTACGGCACCAATGCGGCGGTCGGTGAGTCGGAAAGGCCTTGGGTGGAAGGGTTCATCGCCCATCAGTTCACCAGCCGGCCGGCCGGGCATACCAACGAAGAGGATCTGGTCTCCTATCTCCGGCGCCATCGCGTGCCCGCGATCCAGGGACTCGATACGCGCGCTGTCGTGCGCCGGCTGCGCGAGCGGGGTGCGCTGCGCGGAGTGATTACGACCGAGCGCTCGGACGTCGCCACGCTGCAAGCAGAACTACGAGATTTTCCTAGCATGGTGGGCCGCGCCCTGGTCGACGAAGTGACCTGCGCGTCGCGTCACGAAATCATGCCGTCGGATGGCCGCCCCGCCAGCGTGCACCTCGCGGTGTATGACTTCGGGATCAAGACCAACATCCTGCGCTCGCTGGCCGATCGCGGCGCCCGGCTGACGGTGCTGCCGGCGCGGACTCCGGCGAGCGAATGCCTGGCCTTGGGCGTCGACGGCGTGGTGCTTTCGAACGGCCCCGGCGACCCGGAGCCGCTGACGTCGATCATCGACGCGGTGCGCGGCGTCGTCGACTCCGGCACGCCGACGTTCGGGATCTGCCTCGGGCATCAGTTGCTCGGTCTCGCCTTCGGGGCGCGCACCTTCAAGCTGAAGTTCGGCCATCATGGAGGCAACCAGCCGGTGAAGGACTTGATCACCGGAAAAGTGTCGATCACCAGTCAGAATCACGGCTTCGCGGTCGACCCCGAGACCTTGCCGGCGGGTTGCATCGCGACCCAGATCAATTTGAACGATGGCACGCTCGAGGGCTTCGCGGCCCAGGGACGCCCGGTAGTCTCCGTGCAGTACCACCCGGAGGCGGCGCCCGGCCCGCACGACGCGTCGCCGCTCTTCGACTTCTTCCTCAATGCCCTTCCCGCGTCGCCCGCCGCGCGCGCTGCGCAGGCGGCGGCGACCGCTCGATGAGCTCCGGCTCCAGGGCGGTCGCGCTGCCCTGGGAGCTCGCCTGGCGCTACCTGCGGGGCCGGCGAAGCCGCATGCTCGACGGCACCGCCCGCGCCGCGCTGCTGGCGACCGCGATCGGTGTGCTGGCGATGATCATCGCGATGGCACTGATGACCGGCTACCGCCACGAGCTCGAACGCAAGCTGGTGGGCGCGAATGCCGCCGTGGTCGCGTATCCGATCCTGGCGGAGGGCGCGAAACCGCTCGCCCTGCAGCCCCTCGAGCGTCTCAGCGCCCTGCCCGGAGTCGTGCGTGTCGACGCCGTCGGCTTCGGACAGGGCGTACTCAGCAGCGCGACTCGAGTGCAAGGGCTGGACGTCTCGCTGCGCGGCGTGAGCCCGGGCGGCGAGATTCTCGGTGGCGGCGTCGGAGATCTCACCGACGGTGCCGATGGACTAGCGGTCGCGATTCTCGGCGATGAGCTGATCGCCGCGCTGGGCAGTCAGCCCGGCGACTTGCTGCGGCTCACCGCCCTCGAGTTTCGCGACGGTCATCCGCGTTTCTCGTTTCGTAGCGTGCGCGTGAAGGGATCCTTCCACAGCGGATTCTCCGAGTTCGACCGCCGCTGGGTGGTGATGGCGCGCCAGCACGTAGCGGCCTTCGGCGAGAGCGGCGGCGGCTTCTATGAGCTGCGCTTGCGCGATCCGGAGACCGCGCCGGCGATCGCGGAACGCGCCGGCGAGATCCTCGGCCCGGCATACCTGGTGACCAACTGGCAGGAAATGAACGGTGAGCTCTTCGCCGCGCTGCGCCTGCAGCAGATGATCCTGTTCCTGGTTCTCGGGCTGATCGTCGTGGTCTCGACCTTCAACGTCGCTTCGACGTTGGTGGTGCTCGTGCGCGAGCGCATGCGCGACATCGGAGTGCTCACCGCGATGGGGCTCCCGCCGGCCGCGGTGCGGATGGTCTTCGTACTCTATGGAGGAGTCCTGGGCCTGATGGGCACCGCTCTCGGTGTCACGGTGGGCTGCGGTGCGGCGTGGCTGCTCGATCGCTTCCACGTAATCCGCTTCGACGCCGACGTCGCGGCGATCTACTTCCTGGCTTCGGTGCCCTTCACCGTGCGGTTCCTCGACGTGGCCGCGGTGGTGGGCTTCGCGCTACTGGTCAATCTGATCGCTTGCCTGGGGCCCGCGTGGCGCGCCGCCCGGCTGCAACCATCCACCGCCCTGCGCTATGAATGAGCGCTCTGAGTGAGCGGTCTGAGTGAGGAGACTGGTCATGAAATCACGGAGTCTTGCGTTGCTGCTGCTACTCGCGCTGTTGCCGGGGGCGGCGAACGCCGTCGCTCCGTTGCGGCTTGGAGACGATGTGGTGCCGAAGGCCCAGGCGCTGCGCCTCCGACTCGATCCCGCCGCGGCGGTCTACAGCGGTGATACCACCATCGATCTGGACGTGCGGCGAGCCGTCGACCAGTTGCGGTTTCACGCCGCCGGTGAGACGCTCGGCACGCTCGCCTTGCACGATCCCGCAGGTGCGGCCGTCGAGACCAAGGTCGAGCACGACGGCGACGTCGTCACCGTGCGGCCGACGACGAGTTTGAAGCCGGGCGCCTATCGCCTCGACATCGCTTTCACCCAGAGGTACAACACCCAGGCGGTCTCGCTCTACCGTGTGGCGGTGGGTGCGGACTCCTATCTATTTACCCAATTCGAACAGATCGACGCCCGGGGCGCGTTTCCGTGCTTCGATGAGCCGGGGTTCAAGATTCCCTGGAGCGTGGTGCTCGAGGTCCCGGAGAACGACCTCGCGATCTCGAACATGAGCGTGCAGAAGGAAGAGAAGTCCGGCGGGAGGAAGACGGTGACCTTCAAGCCGACTCCGCCGCTGCCGTCCTACCTGGTCGCCGTGGCGGTCGGGCCGTTCGAGTCGATTCCAATTCCCGGCCTGTCGGTTCCCGGCCGGATCGTGACCGTCAGGGGCGAGATCGCGCGCGCCAGCCTGGCCGCTGAGGTCACGCCTCCAGCGCTCGCCGCGCTCGAGGCCTACTTCGGGCGCCCGTACCCGTTCGACAAGGTGGACCTCATCGCGGTGCCCGATTTCGCGTATGGAGCGATGGAGAACGCCGGCGCCATCACCTTCGCCGATCGCATCCTGCTGGTCGACCCGCGCGAGAAGTCCGAACAGGCGAAGAGCCGGCTGCTCTTCGTCACCGCTCACGAGCTGGCCCACATGTGGTTCGGCGACCTGGTGACCATGCGCTGGTGGAACGACCTCTGGCTGAACGAATCCTTCGCCGACTGGATGGCGAACAAGGTCGCGATCCAAGTGGCGCCGCAGATGCACTTCGAGATCGACGATCTGCAGGCGACCGACCGCGCCATGCGCAACGATGGCTCGCCGAAGACCAAGGCCCTGCGGCTGCCCGACGACTGCGCGGTCGCGGAGGCCTTCGAAAACGTGGGCCAGGCGTATGCCAAGGGCCGCGGTGTGTTGGGCATGGTCGAGGGCTGGATCGGCGCCGACGCGTTTCGCGGCGGCATGCTCGCCTACCTGAATGAGCACGCCTGGGGCAACGCCGACGCCAACGACCTCTGGCGCTCCCTCGGTAAGGTGGCGCAGAAGGATGTCGTCGGCGTGCTGAGCGGCTTCGCGCAGCAGCCCGGCGTGCCGTTGCTCGACATGACGGTGGAGGCGGGGCGTGGCGGCACGGTTTCGTTCTCGCAAGAGCGTTTCCATCGTTCGAAAGGGACCGTGGCCGAGATGTCCTGGCATGTGCCGGTGACCCTCGCGTTCGCCGACGATCAGGGTATGCATCGCGCCAGCGTCGTCCTCGAGCAGCGCCAGGCCAAGATTGCGCTCCATGCGCATGGGACATTGCACTGGGTGCTCCCGAACGCCGGGGGGCGCGGCTACTACCGTTGGCGGCTGGCGAACGGCGACCTCGACCGCCTGCTCGCCGCGCGCGCCGAGCTCACGGCCGGTGAACGCGTGGCGGCGCTCGGCAACCTGCGCGCCCTGCTCGATGCCGGCAGGCTCGAAGGCGGACAATGGGTGCGCACGCTGTCGAGCTTCGCCGACGACACGGATCCACTGGTCGCGACACCGGTGATCGAGGCCGTGGCGGCGCTCGAAACACCATTCGCGGTGGGTTCGACCGCCGCGCCGTATGCGGAGTTCATCCGCTGTCGATTCGGCCCTGCAGCGAGTCGCGCGGGTTGGTCGCCCACGTCCGGCCAGAGTCTGGCGGCCGAGGACTGGCGGGGTCAGTTGCTGTCGCTGGTCGGCAACGAAGGGGAGGACCATGCCGTGCGCAGCGAGGCGCGCAGGCTTGCTGAGCGTTGGCTGGCCGGCGAGGCTTCCATCGTCGCGCCCAATCTGGTCGGCACGATGCTGCAGCTCGCTGCTCTCGACGGCGATGGCGCGCTCTTCGACGCCTATCAGGCGCGGCTGGCGAAGCCGGCCAGTCCCACCGAGCGGCGAGCCCTACTCGGTGGAATCGGCTCGTTTAGCGATCCCGCGCTTTCCGCGAAGGCGCTCGAGAGCTCACTCGGGGACGGATTGCGTTCGAGCGAGACGGTGGCGATTCTCTTCGCGGTCGATCGCACCGAGGAGGGTCGCGATCGCGGCTGGAAGTGGCTGCAGGCAAACTGGGCGGCGCTGGTCGCCAAGGTACCGCCGCCGGTGGTGCCCGGGCTCCCGCGATTGGCGGCGGGTTGCTCGAAGGAGCGGATGGAGTCGGCGCAAGCGTTCTTCTCGGGCAAGGAGAATCCCGGCTTGGCGGACGGTCTCGGCCGGGCCGTGGATTCGACTTCGGCCTGCCTGGAACTGAGGAATGCACAGGGGAAATCGGTAGAGGACGCGTTGCGTGCGGACGCAGCACACTAGGTGCCGTTTTCCCGGACCGTTAGACAGACGAAGGGGGCCGGTTACCCGGCCCCCTTGGGGTGGAAGGACTTTAGGTAGGTGCGGGCCTTGCGGCTCGCGGTTTGGAACCCAGGTCGAGCGCGAATGCGACCGACTGGACTCCGGAAGGCTGAAAGCCTTGACGACTTCCAGTATCCATTGAGATATACGTAAGCACCTGCGAAATGGTTTATCGAGTGGTTGAGGCAGCATGAGAACCCGCTTTCAGGCCCGATCCCGGCTTGCTGGGGCGCGATTGCGCGCCGGGTGGCGGCGAGTCGAGTTTGCCCTGGCGCGGCGTTTTGCCCTGGCTACGCAGGAAGACCGCGTTTTCTTCCTCCTTATTCCATTCATCGGGTTGGCGGCGGGCATCATCGGGATCCTGGTGGCCCGGCTTTCATGGGTGGTGCAGGCGCTGCTCTGGGGCGAGCCGGAGGGGATGCTCGACGCGGCCATCCACGCGCCGATGTACGTGCGCTTCCTGGCCCCGGTCGCGGGCGGCCTGTTCCTGGCCTGGATAATCCTGCGTGCCGGCAGACCGGTGGCTGGCCATGGCGTCTCGCGCCTGCTCGAGGCGGTGACGCTCAAGGGCGGCAAGGTGGACGCGGAACCGGTCCTGTGGAGCGCTGGCGCCGCCATCGTCACGGTGGGCAGCGGCGGCTCGCTCGGTCGCGAGGGTCCAGCCGTGGGTTTGGGAGCCATGGTGGCCTCGTGGCTCGGCATCCGCCTCGGACTGCCGCCGCATCGGGTGAAGATCCTCATCGGTTGCGGCGCCGCCGCCGGCATGGCGGCGATCTACAACACGCCGATCGGCGGCGCGTTGTTCGCCATGGAAGTGATCCTCGGCAACTTCGCGCTCGAAATCTTCGGCCCGATCGTGGTGGCCTCGGTGATTTCGACCGTGGTGGGCCGTTGGGCGCTCGGCAGCTCGCCGATCTACGCCGCGCCGGGCTACAAGCTGGTGAGCAGCTGGGAATTGCTTGCCTACGCCGGCTTGGGGATTCTCGGCGCGGTGATCTCGGTCGCCTTCGTGCTCGGGATCAAGGGCGTCGGTGCCCTGTTCGATCGCTTGAATCTGCACCGCGCTCTGCGCCCGGTGTTCGGCATGGCGCTGGTCGGCGCGATCGGGATGTACGTGCCGTACGTCTACGGCAACGGATTTGACACCATCACGCAGGCGCTGCACGAGAACCTGCCGCTCACTCTGCTGTTGATCCTGCCGCTCGCCAAGCTCCTGGCGACCGCCTTCACTGCCGGCGGTGGTGGCTCGGGCGGGATGTTCACGCCGTCGATGTGCGTCGGCGCCCTGGTCGGCGGTGCGTACGGCTTTGCCATCCACGAGCTCTTCCCGCATTCGACCGGTCCCTACGGTGCCTACGCCGCGGTCGGCATGGCGGCGATCGCCGCCGGCACCAGCCACGCGCCGATCAGCTCGATCCTCATCCTGTTCGAGTTCACCGGCAACTATGACCTGATCCTGCCGCTGATGATCGCCGCGATCTCCTCGTCCGTGCTCTCACGCTGGCTCTATCCGGCTTCGATCTACACCGGGTCGTTGCTGGCCCGCGGCATCGACATCAACCAGCGCCGCGAGGAGACCGTGCTGGCGAGCCTGCTGGTGCGCGACCTCGTACGCCCCGACTTCGAGACCTTGAAACCTACCGACACCTACAAGCAGCTGGTCGAGCGCTTTCTGGGTACCCGCCGCCAGCGGTTGTTCGTGGTGAACGACGCCGGCGAGCTCCTCGGCGGCGTGTCGCTGCACGACATCAAGCATGCGCTCGAGGAGCCGGGAGTTCTCCTGGCGGTGTTGGCGCACGATCTGATGCTGCCGGTGGGCGTGACGCTCACCGACGGCGACCGCATCCCCGGCGCCATCGAGGCCTTCGCGCGGAGCGATTCCGAACGTCTACCGGTGCTCGGCGCGGACGGCAAGTATCGCGGCGTGCTGGCCAAGCGCGACGTCATGGCGGTGTACACCCAGGAGGTGCTCGGGCGGCCGGCCCTGTTGGCCACCTTCGTCAGCGCCGAGGGCGAGAGCGCCGGCCGCAACTACGTCGAGCTGCCGCCGGACTTCGCGGTGCGCTCGGTCAGCGTTCCGGCGCGCTTGGTGGGCCGTACGCTGGCCGAGACGCGGCTCGCGCAGTCTTCGGGCGTTCGGGTGCTCGAAATCAAGCGGCGGCGGGGCGAAGTCGAAGAGCGCGTGATCCCCGACGGCGCCGCCATTCTGGGCGCGGCCGACATTTTAGTGGTGCTCGGCCCCAGCGCCGCCGTCGAAGCACTCGAGCGTGGCGAGCCGACTCCCGCCGGGAGCCCGGTCACCATCGTGCTCGATTCGTGAGCCAGACCCCCCGCAGCGAGGTCTTCGCCCGGCTTGGCGGCGATCCCGGCCTGTGCAGAACCTGCCAGCACAGCGAGCTGCTCGCTTCGCCACGCAGCGTGTTTCTGCGCTGCGAGCTCGCGGCCAGCGATCCGCGGTTCCCGCGCTATCCGCCCTTGCCGGTGGTCGTGTGCGGCGGCTTCTCGCCCGGCGACTCCGTCGAAAGGGAATCGCCGGACGCTTGAGCCTCAGATGCAGACCTGGAAGGCGCCGGTGTCCTGCACCGGCTTGAATGCCGTGCCCTGCGGATTGACGTAGACCGCGTCTTTTCCGGTCAGGCTGTCGTGCACGGTCAGAGTTACCTGCACATTGGTCAGCCCGCCGGCGAAGACCCAAACATGATTGTTCTCCAGGCAGCCATTCAGCACCTTGACGACCACCTCGACGTTGGAAGCGCCAAAGAACCAGAGATAGCCGGTGTCGTCGGTGAGCTTCACACCGGTGGCGGTGCCGCTGGCGGACGCCGTGTGCCAGGTGGCGCTCACCCGATAGCGGTTCGAGGAGAGACAGAGGCCGGTGCAGGAGAAGGTGGGGGTCGTGGTGGACGGCTCGATGTCTGCTCGCACGGCCGGGGGCAGAGGGGCGGCTGCCGGGGCCGTCCAACTCGTGCCGCAGGTTGCGAACGCGGCGGTGTCCTGGATGGGTTGGAAGGCGGTGTTGAGTGGGTTGGTATAGACCTTGGCCTGACCCGTCGCGAGGTCGGTCACCTTGAGGCTGGTGAACACGTTGGTGAGCCCGCCGGCGAAGACCCAGAACTTGCCGTTGTTGGCGCAGCCGTCGAGCACTTTCACCACCGCCTCGACATTCTGGTCCGAGAAGAACCACAGGTAGCCGGTGTCGCCGGTGATCTTCTGCGCCGTCGCGATGCCGCGTGTTTTGTCGGGCGTGCGCCAGGTCGCTTCGACGAAGAAACGACTGTCGTTGAGCACCATGCTGATCACGCCCGCATAGAACGGGCCGGCGGTCGAGCTGCTACTGCCGCCGATCTTGCGGAGCGGCGGAGCGTTGCCGTTGGCCGTGCGTGAGAAGACGAGGACGCGGTCGTCGCTGAGATTGCTGCCAGTCTCGCCGAGGCTGGCCACCGCCAGCTCGGTGTCACTCAATAGGGTGACCCCCAGCGTCTCTTTCAGCGTGCTGTTGGCGCCGGCGACGTGGCGCAGCGGCGCCGTGTCGCCGTGCGCGGTGCGCGCAAACGCGCTGATCGCGCCCACGCGATCGGTGACGATGATCTCGTCGTGAACCACGTCGACGGCCACCCCGTAGGGCTCCATGAGCTGTGTATGGGGGCCCTCGAGAACTCGCAGGGGCGCCACGTTTCCGTGGTCGGTGCGCCGGAACACCAGGACCCTTGAGTTGCCCTGGCTGGTGACGAAGATTTCTCCGTGCATGGCGTCATATGCGACGGAGGAAGGAATGGAGAGTTGGGTTGCGGATCCCGCGATGGTTCTCAGTGGCGTCGCGTTCCCGCTCGCTGTGCGCGGGTACACCGCGATGTTGTTCGCCTCGCTAGTCCCGAACAGCTCATCGTGCGCAAGGTCGAGGGCGACCGACTCGACGAGCCCGGGATGAAGATAGCGGATGGGCGGCACGTCGCCGCTGGCGTTCAGGGGAAAGACGTACATATCTCCCGTCAACGCGCTGGCCACGAGAATTTCCTGGTGCACGGGATCGATGACGAACTGTCCCGGCACGCGCATCTGGGTCTGACTTCCAGTCACGACCCGGAGCGGGGTGGCGTTGCCAGTGGCGTTGGCGGGAAAGAACGTCAGACCCTCGGTCGGGCCCTGGCCATTGGACACCACGAGCTGTGCCGAGCCCGGTGCCGACCACGCAGTAGCCAGAGCGAGGCAGAGAAGACTCGGCGCCAAGCGCGGTCTCGCGACGCGACGGTGATGTGGGCGGTCGACGAATGGCATGGCTTCCTCCAGTGAGAGTCCGGTTCTATTCAAGACGCGGGATGGCGGGAGAAAGGGGCTCAAGGGGAACGAGGACGAGGAGGTCTCGGTCGGCCCGCTGATAGACTTCCGCTTTAGCATGCCGAAGCGAACCGACCTCAAATCCATCCTCATCGTCGGGTCCGGCCCGATCGTCATCGGGCAGGCCTGTGAGTTCGACTATTCCGGGACTCAGGCCTGCCGGGCGCTCAAGGCCGAGGGCTACCGGGTCATTCTGGTGAACTCGAATCCGGCGACCATCATGACCGACCCGGAGTTCTCGGACGCCACGTACATCGAGCCGCTGGTGCCCGAGATCGTCGAGAAGATCATCGCCCGTGAGCGCCCGGATGCCCTGCTGCCCACGGTGGGCGGGCAGACCGGGATCAATCTCGCGATCGCGCTCGCCAAGCGCGGCACGCTCGACCGGTACGGCGTCGAGATGCTTGGCGCCAGCATCGCCGCGCTCGAGCTCGGCGAGGACCGCCTGCTGTTCAAGTCCGCGATGGAGGAGATCGGCCTCAAGGTACCGCGCAGCGGGTACGCCGAGACGCTCGAGCAGGCGCGGGCGATCGCCGCCGACATTGGATTGCCGGTGATCGTACGGCCCAGCTTCACCCTCGGCGGCGAGGGCGGCGGCACGGTCTACAACCGCAACGAATTCGACGAGATCCTCGAGGCGGCGCTCGACGCCAGCCCGAACCGCAGTGTGCTCATCGAACAGTCGGTCCTTGGCTGGAAGGAATTCGAGCTCGAGGTGATCCGCGATAAGGCCGACAACGCGATCGTCGTCTGCTCGGTCGAAAACTTCGACGCCATGGGCGTGCACACCGGCGATTCGATTACCTGTGCGCCGCAGCAGACGCTGTCGGACCAGGAATACCAGGCGATGCGCGACGACGCCTTCAAGGTGATCCGACGCGTGGGTGTGGCGACCGGCGGTTCGAACATCCAGTTCGCGGTCGATCCGAAGACCGGTGCGCGAGTCGTCATCGAGATGAATCCACGTGTTTCACGAAGCTCGGCGCTGGCCTCCAAGGCGACGGGATTTCCGATCGCCAAGATCGCCGCGCTGCTCGCCGTGGGCTACACGCTGGACGAGATTCGCAACGACATCACCGGCAAGACGTACGCCGCGTTCGAGCCCTCGATCGACTACACGGTGGTGAAGATTCCGCGCTGGGCGTTCGAGAAGTTCCCCGGCTCGCAGCCGGTGTTGGGCACGTCGATGAAATCTGTCGGCGAGGTGATGTCGATCGGCACCACATTCCGCGAGGCGCTGATGAAGGGCATCGCGTCGCTCGAGCTCGACGGCAGCATCGCGGCCCGCGAGGAGCGGCTGTCGAATCCGCTCCGTCTGCGCCAGAGCCTGAGCACCGCCAACTGGGAGCGCCTGTTCGCGGTGTTCGTGGCACTGCGCCAGGGTTGGACGGTGGAGGAGATCTACCAGGCCTCGAGCATCGACCCTTGGTTCCTGCGCGAGATCCAGCGCCTGATCGAGATGGAAGCCGAGTTGCAATGCTGGGACCTGGCATCCATCCCCGCGGAGTTGCTGCGCCGCGCCAAAGCGGACGGCTTCACCGACGTCTCGATCGCGCGGCATCTCCAGTGCGACGCGGCGCGAGTGACCGAGCGCTTACATAGTGAAGGCATCGAGCGTGTGTACAAGCGGGTCGATACCTGCGCCGCCGAGTTCCCGGCGATGACGCCGTACATGTACTCGACCTGGGGTGTGGAAGACGAGTCCGCGCCCGACGAGCGCCGCAAGGTGCTCATCCTGGGCTCCGGGCCCAACCGCATCGGGCAGGGCATCGAATTCGACTACTGCTGCGTGCATGCCGCGTACTCTCTCCGCGAGGCCGGGTTCGAGACCATCATGGTCAACTGCAACCCGGAGACGGTGTCGACCGACTACGACACCTCGGACCGGTTGTACTTCGAGCCGCTGACCCTGGAGCATGTGCTGGCGGTGGTTGCGAAGGAGAAGCCGGTCGGCGTCATAGTGCAGCTCGGCGGGCAGACACCGCTCAAGCTGGCGCGCGGGTTGGCTGCCGCTGGCGTGCCGATCTGGGGCACCTCGCCGGATGCGATCGATCTTGCCGAGGACCGCCGGCGCTTCAGCGCGCTGCTGCGCGAAGAGAACATCCTCCAGCCCGAGCACGGCACCGCGACCTCGCTCCTCGAAGCCGAGGGCGTAGCCCGCGGCCTGGGTTACCCGGTGCTGGTGCGGCCGAGCTACGTACTCGGCGGTCGGGCCATGGCGGTGTGCTACGACGAGGAGTCGCTCGCCGGCTACATGAAGGTGGCGGCCGAGGTCTCGGAAGGCCACCCGGTGCTGCTCGACCGCTTTTTGAAGGACGCCATCGAGCTCGACCTCGACATGGTGTGCGACGGCAAGACCGCGGTGGTGGCCGGCATCCTGCAGCACATCGAGGAGGCCGGCGTGCATTCCGGCGACTCGGCGGCGGTGCTGCCGCCGCATAGCGTGCCGGCGGCTCTGCTCGACGAGATGCGCGACATCGGCCGCCGGCTGGCCTTGCGGCTCGGCGTCGTCGGGCTGATGAACATCCAGTTCGCCGTGCACGAGGGCAAGGTCTTCGTGCTCGAGGTCAATCCCCGCGCTTCACGGACGGTGCCCTTCATCGCCAAGGCCGTGGGCGTGCCGCTGGTCGCGGTGGCCTGCCGCGTCATGGCGGGCCAGACGCTGGCCGAGGCCGGTTTGACCGAGGAACCGGCGCTCTCGGCGGTCTACGTCAAGGCCCCGGTGTTCCCATTCCGCCGTTTCCCTGGCGTTGACCCGGTGCTCGGGCCGGAGATGAAATCGACCGGCGAGGTGATGGGTATCGGCGACAGCTTCGGCGTCGCCTTCGCCAAGGCTTGGATCGGCGCCGGTCAACGCCTGCTGACCGACGGTACCGCGTTCCTCTCGGTGAACGATCGCGACAAGGCGGCACTGGTGCCGGTGGCCGAGCGCCTTTCGGGACTCGGCTGGCGCCTGGTGGCGACGGCGGGCACCGCCGCGTTCCTGCGCGCACGCGGCCTGGCCGTGGAAGTCGTACGCAAGGTTCAGGAGGGTCGCCCGCATGTCGTCGACTCGATGATCAATCGTGAGATCGATTTGGTCATCAATACGCCGTTGGGCCGCGAGTCGCAGGAAGACGACGCCATGATCCGGCGTACCGCTCTGCGCTACGACATCCCGTGCGTGACCACTCTGCCCGGCGCCATGGCGGCGGCGGAGGGCATCGCAGCGCTCCGCTTGGGCGCGCTCGAGGTGCATTCGCTGCAAGAGCTGCATCAGCGGCTCGCCGTCCCCAGCTGAGGTCGCCCCTTGCCATGACCGTGTCGCCGCCGCCACTCGGCCATCGCCTGCTGGTCGCGGACTCGCGATCGGGTACGGATCGATCCCTGGTCGAGTGCCTGGCCGGCCTGCCCTTCGAGATCGAGCAGGTGACCTCGCTCGCCCAAGCACTCGCCCGGCTCGAGAGTAAGTCGTTCGACGCCGTGGCCGTTGACGTCGGATTGCCGGACGGTGACGGCGCCAAGGCAGTCTCGGTGCTTCGCGAACGGACGCGCGGCACGGCGGTGGTGGCGCTGGTCAACGTCGCCGAACGCCTGACCGGGGTCGAGGCCATGCAGCTCGGAGCCGAGGACTACCTGGTCAAGGAGCATTTCGATCCCCGGCTGGCGGAGCGCACTCTGCTCGCCGCGATCGATCGTCGGCGCACGCTCCTCGAGCTCGAGCGAGCCGAGGCCCAAGTGCGGCGCCAGGCGCTCTTCTTCGAGAGCGTCTCGGACGCCATCCTGGTGGCGGACAACGACGATCGTATCGTCGATTGCAATGGCGCGGCGGAACGCATCTTCGGCTTCACTCGCCAGGAGATGATCGGTCAGACACCATCGTTGCTGCGCGCCGGCCTCGATCACCCGAGCCTGCGCAAGGAGATCGTCGAGGCGATCGAACGTGAGGGTCGCTGGTTCGGGGAGATTCCGTTCGTGGCCAAGGACGGTCGCACCGGCATCAACGAAGTGCTGGTGATGCCGATCCGCGACGAGGCCGGCAGGTTCGTCGGCACGTTCGGCGCCAACCGCGACATCACCGAGCGCAAGCGGCTGGAAGAGCAGTTGCGCCATGCCCAGGCCCTGGAGGCCGTGGGCCGCCTGGCGGGCGGGGTGGCACACGACTTCAACAACCTGCTCACCACGATACTCGGCTACTGCGACGTGATGATGCAGGACCTCGCCGAGGGCGATCCTCTGCGCTCGAGCGTGCGAGAGATCCGCCGCGCCGGCGAGCGCGCGGCGGCGCTCACGCGCCAACTGCTCGCCTTCGGTCGCAAACAGGTCTTCGCTGCACAACTGGTCGACCTCAACGCGCTGGTGGAGCAGACCGGCGATCGATTGCGCGCCGCCGCCGGCGACCGCGTCGAGGTGCGGCTCGAGCCCGACAGCGCCCGCCGCCTGCTGGTGCGCGTGGACGAGGCATTGCTCGAGCAGATCCTGCTCAATCTGGCGGCCAATGCGGTCGACGCCATGCCTCACGGTGGCCTCATGGTGCTGGCGACGGCGGCGGTTCGTGTCGAGGGCGAGGACGGCAATCCTTCGGGACCGCGGGCGGGCGAATACGCCTTGTTGACCTTCAGCGACAGCGGCTCCGGCATGGACGCCGAGACCCGGCGGCATCTCTTCGAACCCTTCTTCACCACCAAGGAGAAGGGCGCCGGCCGCGGCCTCGGGCTCGCCTCGGTTTACGGCACCGTGACCCAGGCCGGCGGTCACATCGACGTCAGCAGCTCGCTGGGTTCGGGCACCACCTTGCGCCTCTTCCTGCCCCGGGTTGCCGACCGGCCCTCGGGAGAGCACGAGCTGCCGCTGAAGAAGCCGAGCGCTCCCGCTGAGGTCGCCGAGCCCGGTGGCCGCGAGGTGGTGCTGGTCGTGGAAGATGACGAAATGGTGCGCCGCTTGGTGCGCCAGGTCCTGAGCAGCCGGGGCTACCAGGTGATCGAGGCGGCGAGCGCCGAGCAGGCGATGGCCCTGCTGCCCACCGCGCAGGCCAGCGTCGACCTGCTGCTCACCGACCTCTTCATGTCCGGCGCCTCGGGCATCGATCTCGCGCAGGAGTTCATCCGCCGCTCGCCGCGCGGCCGCGTGATCCTGATGTCGGGCTACGCCGACGAGGCGGCCCTCCAGGGCGGCATGCCCAACGCCGCGGGTTTCCTACAGAAGCCGTTCACCGCCGACCAGCTCGTCCGCCGCGTCCGCCGGGCGCTGCATTCCACTGAGAATTGACGCTCGGGAGGGTTGCGGGAATGCCGGCGTTCGGTCTATAGTTGTCACTAGCAACGATGAAGCGAGCCACCGACTCATCCGACACCCAGCTCGAGCACGACGCTGCACTGTTGCATCGCGCCGTGTCCGAGCTCGTGCGGGTTTATCAATTCCGCGACCGCGATCGGATCTGCTGCCACGACATCTCGGTGACCCAGTGCTACGCCCTGGAGACGTTGCTGCGGCGGGGGCCGCTGCGCCTCGGAGAGCTCGCGGCCGAACTCGTGCTGGACAAGAGCACTACCAGCCGCGTGGTCGCCGCGTTGACGCGCAAGAGATACGTCGAGCGGACGACCGACCCGAGGGACAAGCGCACGGTCGTCGTGGCGGTGACGGCGGCAGGGCGCGCCCTGCACCGTCGCATCACCAAGGATCTGATCGAGCAGCAGAAGGGGTTGCTCCGCGATCTCGATCCGGAGCTCCGCTCCGACGTCGCCAAGGTCATCGAGCAACTGGCCGCGGCCGCCGATGCGCGGTTCCGAACCGGGGTGAGCGTGGGGCCTGCGGCCTGCGCCGCCGGCAGTTGCGGCACCGCGGGCGGAGCTTGCTAGCTTGCGGTGAGATAGTTGCTACTAACATCGAATGGCCACCGAAATGATCTCGAAATGCGTCGAATGGAGGTGCAGGAAATGATCACGATTCGACCCGCGACGAGCGCGGACGCCGAGGCCATCGCCGCCATCCACAACCAGGGCATCGAGGATCGGGTCGCGACCTTCGAAACCGCGCCGCGCTCGGCCTTCACCGCCAACCAGGCGAGCCGCGCACTCTGCAAGGCCTGCGGCTTTCGCGAAGTGGGCACCTACGAAAAGCACGCTCGGCACGACGGCCGCTGGACGGACGTCGTGATCGTCGAGCGCCTCATTGCGGAAAATCTTCAGGAGGATCGTCCATGAACGTTTCACCGCTTCCCGTTGTCGTCATCGGTGCAGGGCCGGTCGGCCTAGCCGCCGCGGTGCACTTGCAAGCCCGCGGGATCGAACCTCTGGTGCTCGAGGCCGGCCCGAGCGTCGGTTCGGGCATCCTCGCCTGGTCTCACGTGCGCATGTTCTCCCCGTGGGTCTACAACATCGACGCGGCGGCGCGCGCTCTGCTCAGCCGGGGTAGTTGGGTGGCTCCGGCGGGCGACGAGCTGCCGACCGGCCGCGATGTCGTCGAGCGCTACCTGCGCCCGCTGGCTTCGACCCCAGAGCTCGCACCCTACATTCGCACCGGCGCCCGAGTGACGGCGATCGCCAGAGTCGCTCACGATCGCCAGCGGACGGCCGATCGCGAGCGTGCGGCATTCGTCGTGCGGTTCACCGCGGATGGCGAGGAGCACGACGTCATCGCCCGCGCGGTGATCGACGCCTCGGGGACGATCGAGACGCCGAACCCGCTCGGCGCCTCGGGCATCCCGGCCCGGGGGGAAGCCTTGCTGCGTCACCGCATCTACTACGGTATTCCCGATGTGCTGGGCGCTTCGCGCTCGCGCTACGCGGGCCGGCGGACGCTGGTCGTGGGCAGCGGCCACTCCGCGTTCAACGTACTGCTCGACCTCGACCGCTTGGCAGGCGAGGCGCCCGACACGCGAATCGTCTGGGCGCTCCGGCGCGCGCGCATCGGGGCGCTCGGCGGGGGAGCGGCGGATCAGCTCGAAGAGCGCGGGCGGTTGGGTTTCCGACTGCAGGCGCTGGTCGACTCGGGAAGGCTCGAGATTGCCAGCGGGTTCTTCCTCGATGCACTGCGCCAGACGGCGCCGGGAGTGGTGGCCTACAGCGGCGACCGCGAGCTGCCTCCGGTCGACGAGATCGTCGCGGTCACCGGCTTCCGCCCCGGCCTTTCGATTCTCGGCGAGCTCCGCATCGATCTCGATCCCGCGACCGAGAGCCCGCGCGGTTTGGCGCCTCTGATCGACCCCAACGTGCACAGCTGCGGCACGGTGCCGCCACATGGCGTCGACGAACTTGCCCAGCCCGAAGCCAACTTCTTCGTGGCGGGGATGAAGAGCTATGGTCGTGCGCCCACGTTCCTGCTCCTCACCGGCTACGAGCAGGTGCGTTCGATCGCGGCGGCAATCGCCGGTGACTGGGACGCAGCGCGCCGAGTCGAGCTCGTGCTGCCTGAAACCGGCGTGTGCAAGACCTCGCCGGACGAGACCGGCGCGGGATGCTGCGGCGGGCCGGCACCCGCGGGAGTCGACGCCTGCTGCGTGAAGGACGCCGACGCGAAGAGCGCGGGAGCCGATGGCTGCGGCTGCGGCGCGCCGGTCACGAACGGGAAGTCGGCCGGCCGCGGTTGAAGGTGGACGACACCGGCGAGCTTGCCGACTCCGAGGTCTGGGTGCTCGGAGCGCTGCAATGTGTCCTCTGGGGCGGCGTCTACTACTCGTTTGGTGTGCTCCAGTCCCACATGGTCGAGGACTTGCGCTCCGACAAGGTCGCGATCTCGGGCGCCTTCTCCCTCGGACTCCTCGCGGCGGCGGGAACCGCGCCTTGGGTCGGTCGACTCCTGGATCGAGGGCTGGCCGTCTCGGTGCTGCGCTGGGGCGGCTGGGGCACAGTCCTCGGCTTGGCCCTGTGGTCCCGAGTGGGAACGCTCGGCGAGCTCTACGCCGCATGGGCGTTGCTCGGCGCCTTCATGGCCGCCGGACTCTACGAATCGACCTTCTCGATGGTCATCCGCTCATCTCCGCCTGGACCCGCCCGGGCCCGCCATCTCACCCTCGTCACCCTCGTGGGTGGACTGGCGAGCGTCGTGTGCGCGCCCTGGATCGCTGCGATGGCCGAGCGCAGGGGCTGGCGGGTGGCTCTACTCGGGGCCGCCGGGGCCAGTGCGGCGGCGATGGTTTTGGTCGAGCGGTTCGTCTTGCGCCGCCGCGCGCCCGCGACGCTCGAGGGGCCGTTGCCGGCAAAGGAATCGATCCACAAGCGAGGGACGACTCTGCTGGTCGCCGCTGGAGTGGCTGGAAGTCTCGCCGCCGTTGCGGTGGCGACCCATCTCGTGCCGACCCTTCGCGAACGC
The DNA here is from genome assembly GCA_039933785.1 of Acidobacteriota bacterium. GTDB lineage: Bacteria > Acidobacteriota > Thermoanaerobaculia > Multivoradales > JAGPDF01 > JBDTNL01. Next base: position 9,985 of record JBDTNL010000036.1, on the reverse strand, counting down.
GGTGCGACGGCGCATGAAGCGGCCTGGGGCCTGGGCTTGTTCGGGCTGTCGCAGCTACCTGGTCGTTTCTTTCTGCGAAATTTCGCCCATCGGCTGTCGTTTCTCGGTTGGTTGCTCATTCCCGGAACCCTGCAAATCTTCGGACTGGTGGGGCTGGCGCTGGAACTTCCCTGGCGCCCTAGCCTGGTGGCAATTGTCGCCCTAGGAGTCGGCTCCGGTCTGCAGACGTTGGCACGTCCGTTCCTCGCTCTGCGGGCGTACGGCGTGGCGGGCGCCGGGCGCGGCAGCGGCGGCGTCGTCAGCGCGCAGAATCTGGCCCGGGCGGCGGCGCCCCTCGCCGTAGCATTCGTCGCCGAACGCCTGAGCTACTCGGTGGCCTTCACGGGGCTCGCGCTGGTCTGGGCGGCGGTTTGCTGCGTGGCGTTTATCGATTGAGGAACTGCTGGATTCGGGTCCGCAGGTCGATCAGGCAGTCGCGGAACGCTCGATACCGCTGATCGTCCGAGCCCTCGACCGCCGATGGATCCGGGACGCTCCAATGGATGCGCTCGGGGGCTCCGGGAAACACCGGGCACGACTTACTGGCGCTGTCGCAGACCGTGATGACGCAGTCGAAGCGCTGCGCGACGAACTCGTCGAGGTGCTTGGAACGGTGGGTCGTGATGTCAATACCCTCGGCGCGCATTGCCTCGATCGCGAGGGGATGCACCGACGATGGTTCGCGCCCGGCGCTGAATACCTGGGTCTGGCTGGAAAGGTGTCGCAGCAGTCCCTCCGCCATCTGGGAGCGCGCACTGTTGTGGGTGCAAAGAAATAGGACGCGCAACGTCGGATTCTCTCAGAGCAGCGGATTCTTCACGCGTAAGCCGGGAAACCGCCGGAAGTCCTGATCCGTCGAGCAGATCAGCGCCCCATGCTCGAGTGCCAGGGCGGCCAGGTGCGCGTCCGAGGTGAGGTTGCCCGCCGATCCGGTGGCGGCGAGGAGAACCCGCAGCACGGCCCAGTGATTCTCGCGGGGAGCGACCGGCTCCGCGAAAGGCTGGCGGAGCCAGCCGTCGACGTAGCCCAGGGCGCGCTCGACCGAGAGCGGACGGCGGACGATCGAGGGATGTGTGGTGATCCTTAGAAACGCCAGTAGGACTACCCAGGCGAACCCGACGCGCTCGCTTCCCGAGAGCGTGTCCTCGAGCCACTTCCGGGCGGCCGCGTGGTGGACCGAACCGGAATCGACGGCATAGATCAGGAGGTTGGCGTCGACGAGAATCACTTGCGGAGAGTTAGCTTGTCGGCGATCGCAGTCTCCTCGAGGGTATCCCCGAGGCCTAGCGCACGATCGAGATTGACGCCCTCTGCGACACCGAGGTCGGAGCTCTCGATGCGATAGCGGCGCGGCCGCGGCTGCAGGCCGCGAGCGGCGAGCCCGGATCGGAGCGCGTCGTTGACCACCGCGGTGAACGCCCGACCTTCGCGATGTGCGGTCTCCTTGAGGGTGTCCGCCAAGTCCTCGTCAAGGTTGATTGTGGTTCGCACTGCCGCATCATAGCATCATAAGCGGAGTCATCAATACATCAACCGATCGCTCCCGCAGGTGCTTGCTCGGGCGCGCTCCGCTGGTACACTTTTCGCTCGACCCGCCGACCGAATTCCATCCGAACTCCCAATCGATCTCGGAGGTCCACGTCATGCACCGCCATCTCTTCGTTCGTGCCTTCCTCGTCGCCGGGCTGCTGAGCGCGGCCGCCCTGCCGGTTCTTGCCGCCCCCGCGCCGGCGCCGACAGCGAAGCCCGCTGCCCAAGCCAAGCCCACCGCGAAGCCGAAATCCGTTCCCGCACCCGCGACCGCATCCGCGATGAAGCAGATCGCCTCGGTCGAGGGCATCACCGAATACGAGCTCGGCAATGGACTGCGCGTTCTGTACTTCCCGGACTCCTCGAAGCCGACGACGACGGTGAACATCACGTATCTGGTGGGCTCGCGGCACGAGGGCTACGGCGAGACCGGTATGGCGCATCTGCTCGAGCACATGGTGTTCAAGGGCTCGACCCTGCACCAGGACATTCCGCAGGAGCTCACCGCCCACGGCGCGCGGCCGAACGGATCCACCTCGTACGACCGCACGAACTACTTCGAAACCTTCGCCTCGAGCGACGAGAACCTGCAGTGGGCGCTCGACCTCGAGGCCGACCGCATGGTGAACAGCTTCATCGCCAAGAAGGATCTCGACTCCGAGATGACCGTGGTCCGCAACGAGTTCGAGTCCGGCGAGAACTCGCCGCAGGGCGTACTCATCGAGCGCCTGATGTCGACCGCGTATCTGTGGCACAACTACGGCAAGTCGACCATCGGCTCGCGCGCCGACATCGAGCGCGTGCCGATCGAGCGCCTGCAGGCCTTCTACCGCAAGTGGTATCAGCCCGACAACGCGTTGCTGGTGGTGGCCGGGAAGTTCGACGAAGCTAAGACCTCACGGTGGATCGACCAGAAATTCGGCCGCATCCCGCGGCCGGCGCGCAAGCTCGAAGAGACCTACACCGTCGAGCCGGCACAGGACGGGCCGCGGCAAGTGATCCTGCACCGGGTCGGCGACGTGCAACTCGTGGCGGTGGCGTATCACGTGCCGGCTGGCTCGCACTCCGACTTCGCCGCGGTCCAGGTGCTGGCGTTCCTGCTCGGCGACGAGCCCTCGGGTCGTCTCTACAAGAGCCTGGTCGAGACTCAGAAGGCGTCGTCGATCGAGTCCTTTGCCTGGCAGTTCAAGGAGCCCGGTTTGATCATGGCGCTTGCCGAGGTGCGTAAGGACAAGCCGCTCGACGCGGTGCGCGAGGACCTCGTCAAGGGGATGGAGAGCTTCGCCCAGACGCCACCCTCCGACAAGGACGTCGAGCGCGCCCGCACGGCGCTCTTGAAGAACTGGGAAACCACCATGCGCAACTCCGAGCGTGCCGCGATCGTGCTCTCCGAGTGGGAATCGCGCGGCGACTGGCGGTTGGTGTTTCTGCATCGCGACCGCTTGGAGCAGGTGAAGCCGGACGATGTGGTCAAGGTGGCGGCGGCGTATCTGAAGGAGAACAACCGGACGCTCGGACTCTTCGAGCCCACCGCCGCGGCCGAGCGGGTCGAGGTGCCGGAGACTCCGAACGTGGCCGCGCTCACCAAGTTCTACAAGGGTCGCGCCGCCATGCAGGAGGGCGAGGCTTTCGATCCCGCGCCGGTGGCAATCGAAAAGCGGTTAGAGCGTGGCGCGATCGGCGGCATGAAGACCACTCTGCTGCCGAAGAAGACCCGCGGCGCGACGGTGCAGGTCTCGCTCACGCTCCACGTCGGCGACGAGACCAGCCTCAAGGGGCGCGCGATGCCGGGCGAGCTGGTGGGCGACATGCTGATGCGCGGCACCACCAAGCACACGCGGCAGGAGATTCAAGACGAGACCGATCGCCTGAAAGCCCAGCTCCGCGTCACCAGCGGGCCCTCGCAGATCGGAGCCTCGATCGAAACCACGCGGGAGAATCTGGCGCCGGCGCTTCGTTTGCTGGCCGAGATCCTTCGCCAGCCGGCGTTCCCGAACAAGGAATTCGAGCTCCTCAAGCAAGAGCAGCTGACCGAGGTCGAGAACAACAAGTCCGAACCGCAGCAGAAGGCGGTGACGGCGTTCAGCCGCCACCAGGATCCCTGGCCGGCCGACGATCCGCGCTACACCATGACTCCCGAGGAAGAGACCGCGGCCTTGCAGGCCTTGAAGCTCGAGGACGTGAAGGCGTTCTACACCGATTTCGCCGGCGCCTCCGCGGCCGAGATCGCCGTGGTCGGGGACTTCGACGGATCAGAAATCACCCAGCTCCTGGGCGAGCTGTTCGACGGCTGGAAGAGCCCCAAACCGTTCTCGCGTTTGGCCGCGCACTACACCGACACGGCGCCCATCTTCGAGAAGCTCGAGGCTCCGGACAAGGAGAACGCCTTCTTTGTCGCCGGCCAGAATATCGCGATCAAGGACACCGATCCCGACTATCCGGCCATGGTGCTCGGCAACTTCATGATCGGCGGCGGCTTCCTCAACTCGCGCCTGGCGACCCGGATTCGTAGGACCGAGGGCTTGTCGTACGGCGTCGGTTCGCAGTTTCAAGCCAGTGCGTTCGACACTGCGGGGAGTTGGCTCGCCTATGCGATCTACGCCCCGCAGAATGCCGACAAGCTGCTCGCCGCATTCAAGGACGAGCTGCAGAAGACGCTCGACAAGGGCTTCACCGCCGACGAGGTGGCGGAGGCCAAGAAGGGCTGGCTCCAGTCGCGGCAGGTTTCACGGAGCCAGGATCGGGAGCTGGTCCGCGCGCTCGCGACGCGCAGTTATCAGGCGCGGACCCTGGCCTTCGATGCCGACCTCGAGAGCAAGGTGGAGACGCTCGATGCCGATCACGTGCTGCAGGCGCTCAAGCGGCACCTCGACCCCGCCAAGTTTTCGATCGTAATTTCCGGCGACTTCGCCAAGGTCGCCAAGGCCGCAGCCAAGTAGGGATTTTCCAACTCAGCCCGGGGGTAGGTGGCCCCCGGTGGCTGAGCGAAGTCGAAGCCCCTGCTCACCGAATTCGCGCGCCGGGCGCACTCCCGGCGCGTGATTCTCTCTTCCAACTAGCCGCTCACGGTCGCCAAGTGATCGCCAGACGTATCCGGTAGTCCGCGACCTCCTGGAGCGCCGAATTGCGCTGCCGCAGCGGGAAATCCGCGGCGAAGTCCGCGTAGAAACTCGCGCCCCGCGAATATGTGATCTGCGGCCCGAGGTACACCGCGTCGATGGCCGTATCGTCGGTCGGCTCCCCGGCGAGATCGTCCTGCCCTTTGTGCTCCCCGGAGAGCGCCACGCCGGCGGTGAAGGTGTTTTCATGCGACAAGTCGAGGTAGACGCCGGGGTTGAACGACCAGTTCAAATCGTCGGCGTAGCGATAGTGGAAATCGCCGCGGCTGCGCGCGGTGTACTGCATGCTGGCGTTCGCGAACGCCCGGCGATAGCGCCAGAATCCGCTGACGCCGAGCAAGCCGTCGGTCGAACCGGAGCCCAGGGCCAGGTCGTGTCCGTGGATGCCGCTGGCGATCTCCCCCGGCGCCTCGGGTGTTTCCGCAAGCTCTTCCGCGATGCGATCGCTACTCCCCGTGGGTAGCTTGATGCCGCCGAGCAGGGTCACCGCGAACAGCGAATCGCCGTCGATGTGGAGCACGGGCCGCCAGCGGGCGAGGAGCACGCTGTCGCCGAGCCCACTCTCGCTGCCGGTCTCCGCGACGCCGCCCTCGGCGCGGCGGAAGGCACGCCGGATGTAGGGCACGTTCGCCTGAATCCCGAAGGTCGAGGAGAACTGATAGCCGACGAACGCCTGGGTGATCGAGCTGTTCATCTGCTGCTCGAGGGGGTTGGACACCCGCTCGCCCTCCTCGCGCAGAGTCCCGAAATGGGTGTACTGCTCGAAGATTCCTACCGACCAACCCTTTGCCGCCTCCTTGGCTTCGAGAGACGCGTAGACCGCGCAGAGATCACAGGCCTGCGCGCTGGAAGCACTGACCAACGCGCCGACAAGAATCGAACGCACCAATGTCAAAATCCGTTTCACGATCATGCTCCTGAAAGGCTTCGCGAGTCACGCCGCGGTCTTGCCGCGCGCGAGGACTCAGTTTGAGATGGCTCGTGGAAAGACGAGCGGGCGAAGGTCTAGCTCAGGATAAAGCGGGGCGGCGGGGAGTCAAGGCCGCGAAACGCCGATGGCAGCCGGGCGTCGGCTTGCTGGGCCGGCGAGTCAGTCGCCGCCGGAGTCGAGAGCACCGGCACGGCTGGCATCGTCAGCAGGGGAATAGCGGTGATCGCCGTCTCACTCGAGTGCGTGCAATGGCCGCGGAGCGCGCACGCGCTGGCGGCTCTGTGCGCCTTCGCGCAATGCGAGCCCGCGGGCATCGCGGCGGACGGCGAATGCAAGCAGCAGGTGTGCCGGCAGCGCTCGGCGCAGTCGGCGGCGAGGCTGCCCGCAACCAGGTGAACGCCCAGCAGCAGCACGATCGCCGCGCCGCGCATCGCCCGCTGGAGGAATTCGGTTACTCGCGCCATGCCGGTTCGATTTTGCCACAGCTGCGAGCCGGGCGCTGCTACAGCCCGTCGTACTTCGAGTATCCGCGCTTGGCCCAGTAGTCGTCGGGCTCCTCGGCGGAATAGGAGATGTCGGTGATCGCCTTGATGTTCTTGAGGCCGAGCTTCATCGGCGCGATCAAGCGCAGCGGCGCGCCATGCTCCACGGGCAGGGATGCTCCGTTGTGGTGTGTCGCGAGCAGCGTCTGCGGATGCATCGCGGTCGCGAGGTCGAGCGACACATAGTAGGGATCTTCGTTGCCGTTTCCGTCAAGGTTGACCGCCGACTCGAGCGCGATCCATTTCGTGCCTGACGCGGGCGGGTAGGCCCGCAGCAAGTCGGCGAAACGGAAGCCGGCCCATCCAGCGACGGCGCTCCAACCCTCGACGCACACCAGACGGGTGATCTGCTCGTGCGTGGGGAACTGCGTCATCAGATCGCCGATGCGCAGGGATTCCGCCATGCCCGAGGCGAGACCAGTGAGCGTCAAGCTCCAGTCCGCCAGATAGGCGGGATCGGGAGTGAGTCCGTTGTAGTTGTTGCGGAGCGGCTCGAGGTCTCGCTTCGAGTACGTTCGCACCGTGCGGTTCTTGGAATAGAGGGCTTCGGCGACGTCGTCGTCGAAGTCGAGCGACCGATTGAGGAAACGCTCGCGCCGATCCTGGGTGAGACCGAGGCGGGCCGCGGCAGTGTCCAGCCGGTGGTGGACACCGTCCGGCAAGTAGAGGCCGCGAGTGTCGTCGGGCATGAGCCAGTAGAAGCCCGCTGCTGCGACCGCCGCGCTCGCTCCGAAGACGAGGAAATCGCGGCGGGTGGCGCGCTTCAGTTCGCGGCCCGGCACCTCGATCGCCCGCTCTGGAGGCTCGGCCAGGCGCGCGGAGAGAGATGGCCGGGGCGGCTTCGCCGGCTTGGTGCCTTGGCGCTCAGGCTTTTTCGTCTTGCCCATGGGCGGGTTCCTTGGCCGACCAGCCGGTAATCATCGAGCGCATCGTGTCCCAACCGTCGGCGAGCACCAGCACGACATGGGGAATCAGGAAGCTGGCGAAAAACAGCATCAGCCCGAAATGCCAGACGCGCGCCCCGTCGTAGCTGCCGAACAAGCGCTCGAGCCAGTGCAACTGCACCGGCTTGTGCATCGCCCAGCCCGAGGCGATGACGAGTACGCCGGCGACGGCCATCGAGGCGTAGGCGCCGCGCTGGAGGGCGTTGTACTTGCCTTTGACGAGTGGATGCGGCCATGGACGGCGGCGCAGCTTCATCGGCAAAAGGCCCAGGTAGTAGCGCACCATGCGGAACGCGTCGCGGACGTCGGAGAGTCGTGGCAGCAAAGCCTTGTAGCCCCTGCCCACGAGCAGGCCGATCAGATAGATCGCGCCGTTCGCCATGAACAGGTAGGCGAAGAACCAGTGCAACCGAAGAGCGAGAGCGAGCTGACCGGGGCCGATCGAGAAGCGATCGTAGATCCAGGTCGGCGATGTCTTGACGCCGGGTAGATGGCTGGAGAGCGCGGTGCTCAAGTCGGCGATGTAGTCGGTGTTGCCGGTCTGCGGATCCGGAGCGTGGTGGAGGACCGGCGCTGCCCAGTAGATCGCCAGGCCGGTGATCGTCATGCCGAGCAGGAGGGGAACATTCAGCCAGTGCGATACCCGAACCAGGAAGTGATGCTTGCGCACGATGCGCAGTCTCGGGATCGGGGGCTGGGGACGCTTCACGGTGTCGTCGCTCGAGTCGATCGGGTTGCTGGTTGCAAAAAGGCGAGAGGGCGGTGAGGAAAGGACCCGCCCCCTCGCAGAAGAACTATGTCTCAGTTGGGCTTAGTTGGGCATCAAGACGGTGTCGACGACGTGGATCACGCCGTTCGACTGGTAGACGTCGGCGATGGTGACCTTCGCCTTACCGCCCTTTTCGTCGGTCAATACGATGTTCTTGCCGTCCATGGACGCCCAGAGCTTGCCGCCGCTGACGGTCGCGATCTCGGCCTTGCCGTTGCCGGCCTTGATGGCCTTGGCGAGGGCGTGTCCGTCCCACTTACCGGCAGCCACGTGGTAGGTCAGGATCTTGGTGAGCGTCGCCTTGTTCTCGGGCTTGAGCAGGGTGTCGACCGTACCGGCCGGCAGCTTCGCGAACGCCTCGTTGGTCGGAGCGAACACGGTGAACGGGCCCTTGCCCTTGAGCGTATCGACCAAACCGGCAGCCTTGACCGCAGCGACCAGAGTTGTGTGATCGGCCGAATTGACCGCGTTGTCAATGATGTCCTTGCTGGCGTACATCGCCGCGCCGCCGACCATTGGATTGGCCGACATCTTGCCGCTCATGCTGTCGTCGGCGAAGCTCGCCGAAGCCGCGACCGCGCACAGGACCGCGGCGGTGATGACCTTCGAAATCGTTTTCATGGTGTTTTGAATCCCTTTGGGTTCGTCCGCGGCATTGAGACCGCGGTCGGTTGCTGGTGTAGTTACGGCGCGCCCGCCGCGCTGGATTGTGCCGGCTTGTATGATTACGCCATGTCCACCACACGCATCGAAAGAGACAGCCTCGGCGATATCGAAGTGCCGACCGAGGTGTATTGGGGCGCCCAGACCGAGCGGGCGCGGCGCAATTTTCCAGTTTCCGGCCTACGTTTCCAGCGCCGTTTCATCGCCGCCCTCGGGCTGATCAAGGGGGAGGCGGCGGCCGAGAACGCGGTGCTCGGCATCATCGACGTCAAGCTCGCGGACGCCATCGAGAAGGCCGCGCTCGAGGTCTATCAGGGGCAGCTCGACGCCCAGTTCCCGCTCGACATCTACCAGACGGGCTCGGGTACCTCGACCAACATGAACGCCAACGAGGTGATCTCGAATCGGGCGATCGAGATCCTGGGCGGCACCCGGGGCAGCAAGAAGCCGGTGCATCCGAACGATCACGTGAACGCGGGCCAGTCGTCGAACGACGTCATCCCGACCGCCATCCACGTCTCGGCGTTCGCGGCGATCAGCGAAGACTTGGAGCCTGCCCTCGGGCGGTTGCAGGCCGCGCTGGCGGAGAAGGCGCGCGAGTTCGACGACGTGGTGAAGATCGGCCGCACGCATCTGCAAGACGCGGTCCCGGTGCGCCTCGGCCAGGACTTCTCGGGCTTCGCGCAGCAGATCGCGAACGGAATCGAGCGCCTGCGGGCGGTGAAGCCCCGGCTGGCCGAGCTCGCTCTGGGCGGCACCGCGGTGGGCACGGGGCTCAACGCCCCCCCGGGATTCGCCGATGCGGTTATCGCGCGCATGGCGAAGCGCAGCGGGCACGCCTTCGTGCCGGCACGCAACCGATTCGAGGCGATGGCGGCCAAGGATGCCGCGGTCGAGGCCTCCGGGGCGCTGAAGACGATCGCGGTGTCGCTGACCAAGATCGCCAACGATCTGCGCTGGCTGGCGTCCGGGCCGCGTTGCGGGATCGGCGAGATCTCGTTGCCGTCGCTGCAGCCCGGGAGCTCGATCATGCCCGGCAAGGTGAACCCAGTGATTCCCGAGATGACGCTCATGGTCGCCGCGCAGGTGATCGGCAACGACGTGACGATCACCATGGGCGGCGCCGGTGGCAACTTCGAGCTCAACGTGATGATGCCGGTGATCGCCTACAACCTGTTGCAGTCGATTCACTTGCTGACCAGTGCCGCCAATCTTCTGGTCGAGCGTTGCGTGCAGGGCATCACGGCGAATCGCGAGCGCTGCAACGAGCTCGTGGAGCTGTCGCTTGCCATGGTCACGGCGCTCGCCCCGATCCTCGGCTACGACGTGGCCGCGGGCATCGCCAAGGAGTCGGTTGCGACCGGCAAGACGGTGCGCCAGATCTGCATCGAAAAAAAGGTCATGCCGCTTGACGAGCTCAACGCGGCGCTGGATCCCTATAGCCAGAC
>JBDTNL010000035.1:0-38264 GCA_039933785.1 Acidobacteriota bacterium | reverse complement strand
TTCGCGAGGGCGGACGCACCGTGGGAGCGGGTACGGTCACTGAGGTCGTGAAGTAGCAGGCGAATGCTCGAGCCTGATTCAAGATAGTTCTAGTAACTGACTTTTTTCGACTGCAGACGGGAACATAAGTCCATGGTTAACGAGAAGATTCGGATCCGCCTGAAGGCGTTCGATTACCGCATCCTCGACACGTCGACGCACGAGATTCTGGACACCGCTCGGCGCACCGGCGCTCGGGTCGTAGGTCCGATTCCGTTGCCGACGTCGATCACGCGGTACACGGTGAACCGCTCGCCGCACGTCGACAAGAAGTCGCGCGAGCAGTTCGAGACCCGCACGCACAAGCGGCTGCTGGACATCTTCGAACCGACGAGCCAGACCGTCGACGCGCTCATGAAGCTTGAGCTGCCGGCCGGTGTGGACGTCGAGATCAAGGCGTTTGGAAAGTAGGGGCGGCGCAATGAACGGGATTCTGGGCATCAAGGTAGGCATTACGCAGATCTTCGGTACCGACGGCACGGCCATTCCCGTGACCATCGTGCAAGCCGGACCGTGCCTGGTCGTGCAACGCAAGACCAAGGACAAGGACGGCTACGAGGCCGTGCAAGTCGGCCTGGTCGAGGATCGTCCAGCGCGTCACGTGACCAAGCCAATGCAGGGGACGTTCAAGAAGGCCGGTGTCGTGCCGATGAAGAAGCTTATGGAGTTCGCAATCGACGCCGGCGAAGAGATCAAGGCCGGCGATCAGGTCAAGGCTTCGATGTTCTCCGAGAAGGATTACGTCGACGTGGTCGGAACCAGCAAAGGCAAGGGGTTCCAGGGCGTGGTCAAGCGTCACCACTTCCGCGGCGGCCGCGCAAGCCACGGTTCGATGTTCCACCGCGCCCCCGGATCGATCGGCAACTCCTCCTATCCGTCGCGCGTGTACCCGGGTATGCGCAGTACCGGCCGCATGGGCGGCAAGCGCATCACGGTCAAGAATCTGCAGATCGTCAAGGTTGATGACGAGCAGAACCTGATTTATCTGCGGGGTGCGATTCCGGGCCCTGCCAACAGCTACGTCGCCATCCGGCGCGCCAAGCGCGGCTAGGACAGGTCATGAAGATCACGATCAAGAACCTCCAGAACAAAACCGTGAAGGAGATCGACCTTCCGGAATCGGTGTTCGGGTATCCGTACAAGGCGCATTTGATTCACGTCGCGGTCCAGGCGTACCTTGCCGGCCAGCGCCGCGGGACTCACAAGGCGAAGACCCGCGCCGAGGTTTCCGGAGCGGGCAAGAAGCTGTGGAAGCAGAAGGGTACCGGACGCGCCCGTATCGGCAGCATCCGGAGTCCGCTGTGGCGCAAGGGCGGCACGGTCCACGGACCGGTGCCGCGGAGCTACGAGAAGGATCTTTCGGTCGGTGAGAAGCGCAATGCCCTTCGAGCTGCGCTGTCGCGCAAGTTCAAGGACCAGGGCATCGTGGTCGTCGACAGCATGGACCTGCAGAGCCATCGCACTGCCGAGTTCGCGAAGAGCCTGGCGGGCCTCGGTATCGAGGGCAAGGCGCTCATCGTCGACCGCTTCGACAACGAGAACCTGACCATGGCGTCGCGCAACAACCCGCATTTGAAGACCGTCGACGCGCTGGCAGTCAACGTGTACGACGTGGTCGATCGGCCGTTCATCGTGTTGAGCGAGCGGGCGCTCGGTCGGCTGGTGGAGGTACTCGACAAATGAGAATGCAGGAGATCATTCGCAATCCGCTGATCACCGAGAAATCGCAGATTCAGCGCGAAGTCGGCAATACCATCACGCTGCGAGTGGACGTGCGCGCCAATAAGATCGAGATTAAGCGCGCGGTCGAGACCCAGTTCAAGGTCAAGGTGGCGGAGATTCGTGTCGCCCGGGTGCACGGCAAGGTTCGGCGCCAGGGCGCCTACTCTGGCCAGCGCCCCGATTGGAAGAAGGCGTACGTGCGGCTCGTCGATGGCGAGAAGCCGATCGAGTTCTTCGAGGGCATGTAACGCAGATCTTGGGAGTAGAACGACGATGGCAATCAAAGAACTTAAGCCAACCAACAGCTCGAGCCGGTTCCAGAGCTTCCCGACCTTCGAGGAGATCACCTCCACGAAGCCGAACAAGCGTCTGACCAAAGGCAAGACTTCCTCGGGCGGTCGCAACAACAAGGGCCAGCTGACGAGTTGGTGGCGCGGTGGCGGTCACAAGCGGAAGTATCGCGAGATCGACTTCAAGCGCGACAAGCACGGCATTCCGGCCACCGTGGCGACCATCGAGTACGACCCGAATCGCTCGGCGCGTATTGCATTGCTCAACTACGCGGACGGCGAGAAGCGCTACATCTTGAGCCCGTTGGGTCTCAATGTCGGCGACAAGGTGTCCTCGGGCGAGAACGTCGAGGTCAACGTCGGAAATTCGCTGCCGCTGGCCAAGATTCCGCTCGGCACCACGGTGCACAACATCGAGCTCAAGGTCGGCAAGGGCGGTCAGCTGGTGCGTAGCGCCGGCGCCGGTGCCCAGCTGATGGCGAAGGAAGGCATCTTCGCGCAGGTGAAGCTGCCTTCGGGCGAAGTGCGCAAGGTCAGCATCACTTGCTACGCGACCATCGGACAGGTCGGCAACATCGACCACGAGAACGTGTCCTACGGCAAGGCGGGGCGCAGGCGCTGGCTGGGTCGCAAGCCCCACAATCGCGCGGTGTCGATGAACCCGGTCGACCACCCCATGGGTGGCGGCGAGGGCAAGACCTCCGGCGGCCGGCATCCCTGCACGCCGTGGGGCGTTCCCACCAAGGGCTACAAGACGCGCAACAACAAACGCACGGACGGCATGATCGTGCGCCGCCGGAACAAGAAGTAAGCGGAAAGGGAGATAGACGGCGATGGCTCGTTCGCTCAAGAAAGGCTTCTTCATCGACAGCCACCTGATGGATCAGGTGGTGGCGCTCAATTCCGCCGGCGAGAAGCGCGTGATCAAGACCTGGTCGCGCCGCTCCACCGTGGTTCCCGACATGGTCGGGCACACGATCGCGGTTCACAATGGCATGAAGTTCATTCCGGTGTACGTGAGCGAGAACATGGTGGGCCACAAGCTCGGCGAGTTCTCCGCAACGCGTACGTTCCGCGGCCACAGCGGCAAGAAGGCCGCCGAGAAGTCCGCGGCGCCGAAGAAGGCCTAGGAGAACGCACATGGAATTCACGGCACGGCTCCGGCACTTGCAAGCCTCGGCGCAGAAGGTCCGCTTGGTTGCGGATCTCATTCGCGGCAAGGACGTGCAGGAAGCCACCAACATTTTGCAGCTCACCAAGAAGCAGGCCGCGAAGGACATCGGCAAGTTGCTGAAGTCCGCGATCGCGAATGCCGAGAACCGCGACGAGCGTGTCGATGTCGGCCGGCTCTTCGTGAAAGAGATTTTCGTCGACGGCGGGCCGATGCTGAAGCGAATTCAGCCCGCGACGATGGGCCGCGCATTCCGCATTCTCAAGCGCCAGAGCCACGTCACGATCAAGCTCGATACTCGCAAGGCGGAGGCCAAGACGGCTGGCCGGGCGACCACTAAGAAGGCAGCCAAGAAGGCTTGAGGACTGCAGGCTCTAAGGAGATATGACTCGTGGGTCAGAAAACTCACCCTTACGGATTCCGGCTTGGATACAACACGACCTGGCACTCGCGCTGGTACGCCGAAGGCGACTACGCGAAGCTTTTGCACGCCGACCTCAAGCTGCGCAAGGAGCTCAAGGCGCGCCTGCACCACGCGGGCGTTTCGGAGATCGACATCGAGCGGGCGGCTGACAAGCTGCGGGTCTCGATCTATACCTCGCGCCCGGGCATCATCATCGGCCGCAAGGGTGCGGAGGTCGACAAGCTGCGGGATGACCTGATGAAGCAGATGGGCCGCGAGGTCCACATCAACATCCAGGAGATCCAGCGCCCCGAGCTCGACGCCCAGCTGGTGTCGGAGTCGATCGCCGGCCAGCTCGAGCGTCGCGTCTCGTTCCGACGCGCGATGAAGAAGTCGATGGAGTCCGCGTTCCGCTTCGGCGCCAAGGGCGTGAAGATCATGGTCGCCGGCCGCTTGGGCGGCGCCGAGATCGCGCGCACCGAGTGGTATCAAGAGGGTCGCCTGCCGCTGCACACGCTGAAGGCCGAGATCGACTACGGCTTCTCCGAGGCGCACACCACGTACGGCTTGATCGGCTGCAAGGTGTGGGTTTACAAGGGCGATCACCTCAAGGAGCGGGTCCGGCGCGCTACGGCGTGAGGGCTAGGAGAGCACAAAGATGTTGATGCCGAAGAAGGTCAAGTTTCGCAAACAGCAGCGCGGCCGGCGGACCGGTAACGCCAAGGGCGGTGACTACATCGCATTTGGCGACTACGGGCTGCAGGCGCTCGAGGCGGGCTGGGTCACGGCGCGCCAGATCGAGGCCGCGCGTATCGCGATCGCCCGTCATATCAAGCGTGGCGGCAAGGTCTGGATCCGGATCTTCCCGGACAAGCCGGTCACCAAGAAACCCCTCGAAACCCGTATGGGCAAGGGCAAGGGCAACCCGGAAGAGTGGGTTGCGGTGATCAAGCCTGCGCGCGTGCTCTATGAGCTCGAGGGCGTCGAGTTGACGACCGCGCAGGAAGCCATGAAGTTGGCCTCGCACAAGCTGGGCATCAAGACGCGGTTCATCTCGCGCCACGCGGATCTGGCGTAGGCGGCGCAGGAGATAGGCAAATGAAGGCTACGAAGGCTACGGAACTCAGAGAAAAGACGGTCGACGAGCTGCAGCTGCGCGAGCACGAACTCGCCGAACAGCTCTTCGCGCTGCGCCTGCAGAAGACTACGGGCCAGCTCGAGAAGCCGGCCAAAGTACGCACGGCGCGCAAGGATCTGGCCCGCGTTCTTACGGTATTGCGCGAGAAACAACCGCGCGAGAAGCAAGGAGCATGACGATGACCGAACAGGCGAAGCAAGAGCGCGGCCGTCGGCAGGCAAAGGTCGGCACGGTGGTCTCTAACAAGATGAACGAGACCGTTGTGGTCGCGGTCGAGAAGACGGTCGAGCATCGTCTGTATCGCCGGATCATGAAGCGCACGTCCCAGTTTCATGCTCACGACGAAGGTAACAAGTGTGGCATCGGCGACCGCGTCGAGATCGTCTCGACCCGTCCGCTGTCGAAGACCAAGCGCTGGGCCGTGCGCGAGATCCTCAAGCACGCCGAGGAGAGCTAATCCATGATTCAGATGGGGACGGTTCTCGAAGTGGCCGACAACTCCGGCGCCAAGGTGATCGCCTGCATCCACCTACGGGGCGGCTCGGCTGGGCAGTACGGCCGCCTGGGCGACATGATCACGGCCTCGGTGAAGGAAGCCGCGCCGGACGGCACGGTGAAGAAGGGCGCGGTAGTGAAGGCGGTCATCGTGCGCACGGTGAAGGAACAGCGTCGCAAGGACGGCAGCTACATCAAGTTCGACAACAACGCCGCGGTGCTGATCGATGACGCCAAGGAGCCCATCGGCACCCGCGTTTTCGGTCCGGTGGCGCGCGAGCTGCGTGAGCGCAAGTTCATGAAGATCGTGTCGCTCGCACCGGAAGTGATCTAAGGGCGGGGACGCGAGGCTCTCATGAAGAAGAAGAAACCAGATCTCAGTGTCCGGAAGCCCCGGATCAAGAAGAACGACCAAGTGAAAGTGCTCTCGGGCAAGGACAAGGGCGCTACGGGAAAAGTCTTGCGGGTAAACCCGCTCAAGGGAACGGCCGTCGTCGAGCGCATCAACATGATCAAGCGCCACACCAAGGCCAATCCCGCCCAGCAGAGCCAGGGGGGCATCGTGGAGCGCGAAGCGGCGATCCGGCTTTCCAAGCTGATGCTGGTGGATCCGGAGTCCGGGCGGCCGACACGTGTGGGACGCCGGCGCCTGGATGACGGCAAGTCGGTGCGTGTGGCCAAGCGTGGCGGCCACACGTTGAGCTGAGGAAGAAATCGATGGCCAAGAAGAACGAGACCAAGATCGAAGTGAAGATCGCGACCAAGTCGGCGAAGTCCGAGGCGGAACGCGCGTACGTGTCGCGCCTGCACAAGCGCTACGCGGAAGAGGCCGTGCCCAAGATCCGCCAGGAGTTCGGGATCAAGAACGCCATGGCGGTGCCGCGGATCGAGAAGGTGGTGCTCAACATCGGCCTCGGCGAGGCGATCCAGAACATCAAGTTCCTCGACGATGCCGCCGCGGAGCTCGCTCTGATCGCCGGCCAGCATCCGACCATGACCAAGGCTCGCAAGTCGATCGCCAACTTCAAGCTCCGCGAGGGGCAGGCGATCGGTGCCCGGGTGACGCTGCGCGGTCAGCGGATGTGGGACTTTCTCGACCGTCTGATCACCGTTGCCCTGCCCCGCGTGCGTGACTTCCGCGGCGTGCCGACGCGTAGCTTCGACGGTCGCGGCAACTACACCTTGGGTGTGCGCGATCTCCTGATCTTTCCGGAGATCGACTACAACAAGGTCGAGAAGACGAAGGGTATGAACATCACGATCGTGACCACGGCCGGCAATGACGAGCGCGCGCTCTATCTCCTGCGGGAGTTGGGCATGCCGTTTGTTCGGGCGTAAGGCGTAGAGGAGAGAGCACGATGGCGACCCAAGCCCGCATGGCCAAGACGCGTAGGAAGCTGAAGTTCAACGACATCCGTCAGCGCAACCGCTGCAAGGTCTGTGGCCGGCCGCGCGGCTACATGCGCAAGTTCGGTCTATGCCGGATACATTTCCGGAGCCTCGCGCTGAGCGGCTATCTGCCCGGCGTCGTCAAGGCGAGCTGGTAGGAGATACGTATGAGCATGACCGATCCGATTGCGGATTTGCTGGCGCGAATTCGCAACGCACACATCGCAAAGCACGACCGCCTCGACGTTCCGTCCTCGAAGCTGAAGCTCGAGGTCTGCCGTCTTCTCAAGGAAGAGGGCATGATCCGGAACTTCCGCCTCCTCGACGCCGAGGGGCCGGTCAAGAACGTCCGCATCTTCCTGCGCTATTCCGATGACGGAACGCCGGCAATCCTCAATTTGTTGCGCGTCAGCCGGCCGGGTCGCCGGGTGTATCGCGGCGCCGAGGAGATTCGCCCGGTCCTCAACGGTCTCGGCGTGGGCATCATCTCGACTTCTCAGGGACTTCTCACCGACAAGCAGGCGCGCGAGCGCAAGCTCGGCGGTGAAGTGCTCTGCGAGCTCTGGTAGGGAGGCGCTATGTCGCGTGTAGGAAGAAAACCGATCGAGATTCCCAAGGGGGTCAAGGTCGAAATCCGCGAGGGCGCACTGTTCGCGGAAGGGCCCAAGGGCAAGGTGAAGCAGAGCCTGGTGGATGGCCTGCCGGTTGAGCTCAAGGACGGCGTCCTCACGGTGACGCGGGGCGGCGACTCGGGCAAAGAGCGCGCCATGCATGGCCTGGCGCGAGCCCTGTACGCGAACGCGGTCAAGGGTGTCGCCGAGGGCTTCAGCAAGGCCCTCGATATCGTCGGCGTCGGCTACAAGGCGGAGGTCAAGGGGGCAGAGATTCATCTCGCTCTGGGTTATTCGCATCCGGTGATCTTCAAGATCCCGGCCGGTATCAAGGTCGAGATCGACGGCAAGACCAATCGCATGACGGTATCCGGAGCAGATCGTCAGGTGGTCGGTCAGGTGTCGGCCGAGCTGCGCGGGCTCCGTCGTCCCGACCCCTACAAAGGCAAGGGAATCAAGTACTCGGATGAAATCTTGCGGCGCAAGGTCGGCAAGGCCGGGGCGAAGTAGGAGACGGTATGAAGAACATGAAAGACAAGACCGCGCACCGCAAGCGGGCGCATCAGAGACTACGGCAACGAGTAGAGGGCACGGTAGCGCGCCCCCGGCTCTCGGTGTTCAAGAGCTCGCGCTACGTGTACGCCCAGGTCATCGACGACAAGAGTGGCAGCACCCTGGCGCAGGCGAGCTCGATGGAGGCCGAAGTTCGGTCGGGTGTCGAGGCCGGCGCCACCTCGAAGGCGGCAGCACGCCGGGTGGGCGAAGTCGTCGCGGAGCGTGCCAAGTCGAAGGGCATCACCAAGGTGGTGTTCGATCGCGGCGGCTACATCTACCACGGCAGGGTCAAGGAGTTGGCCGAAGGCGCCCGCTCCAAGGGCCTGGAGTTCTAAAGCGAGACGCATAGCGGGCGGAGGTTCTTCCTCCGCCGAGGAGATGAGCGGTGGCTAGAGAGTTTGATCTCGAGAGCGAGTTCTTCGAACAAGTGGTCCACATCAATCGTGTGACCAAAGTGGTGAAGGGTGGCAAGAACTTCTCCTTCTCCGCGCTGGTGGTCATCGGCGACGGCAACGGCCGCGTGGGCTATGGCGCGGGCAAGGCCAAGGAAGTGCCCGTGGCGATCCGCAAGGGTGTCGAAATCGCCAAGAAGAATCTCGTCGAGATTCCGACCAAGGGCTCGACGATCCCCCACGAGTCGCTGGGGGTGTACGGCTCGGGCCGCGTGCTAGTGAAGCCGGCTTCTCCCGGCACCGGTGTGATCGCCGGCGGACCGGTACGCGCGGTCATCGAGAGCGCGGGGATTCAGGACATTTTGACCAAGTCGCTGGGCTCGACCAACCCGCACAACGTCGTGAAAGCGACGATGAATGCCTTGCTCAAGCTGCGTACCGAAGAGCAGGTACGCAAGCTGCGTGAGATCGATCCGTCCACCGCGGCGGTCTAGGAAGGCACCATGCCAAAGACCACGAAGAAGGCAACGATCAAGATTCGGCAGACCAAGAGCGGGATCTGCACGCCGCCGTCGCATCGCGAGACCCTTCGCGGGCTGGGGCTGCGCCGGATCCGCCATACCGTAGAGCGCGAGGACACACCGGCGACACGCGGCATGATCAGCAAGATCGCCCACCTGGTGGAAGTCGTCGAGGAGAAGGCGTCATGAAGCTGCACGAACTCTCGCCCGCCAAGGGCAGCACGCAAAGTCGTAAACGGGTCGGCCGAGGTCCGGGTTCCGGTCTCGGTAAGACCGCCGGCCGCGGCCACAAGGGCCAGGGCTCGCGCTCGGGTAGCCGCATGGTGCCCGGTTTCGAGGGCGGCCAGATGCCGCTTGTCCGCCGGGTACCGAAGCGCGGTTTCACGAATATTTTCCGCGTCGAATACGTTGTGGTCAATTTGGACCAGCTCGGCGGCCTGGGAGCGGAAGTCACGCCCGAATTGCTGCGCGAGAAGGGCATCGTGGGCGGCCGCAAGCCGATCAAGGTGCTGGGCGACGGTGAGCTGAAGAAGGCCATCAAGGTAGTCGCTCACAAATTCAGCAAGTCGGCTCGCGCCAAGATCGAGGCCGCGGGCGGACGGTGCGAGGAGATGGCTTAAGTGCTCGAGAGCTTCCGTAACATCTTTGCGATCCCCGACCTGCGCAAGCGGCTGTTCTTTACGTTCGGTCTGCTCGCGGTGTACCGCATCGGCTGCATCATTCCCTCGCCGGGCGTAGATCCGCATGCCTTGCTGGAGTTCATGAAGATGGCCGAGAGCACCTTCCTCGGCTTTGTGAACACGTTCACCGGAGGCAGCCTACGGCGCTTGGCGGTATTCGCGCTCGGCATCATGCCGTACATCACGTCGTCGATCATTCTGCAGCTCTTGACCGTGGTGTGGCCCTACCTGGAGAAGCTTTCCAAGGAAGGCGAGGCGGGGCGCAAGAAGATCACCCAGTGGACGCGCTACGGCACGGTGCTGATTTCGGTCATCCAGTCGGCCGGTATCGCGCTCTTCCTCGAGCGCACGACCACCCCCGGCGGCGCCGCGCTGGTGCCGAGTCCGGGTTGGGGCTTCCGGATGATGATCGTCCTGACGCTGACCACGGGCTGCGCTTTCGTCATGTGGCTGGGCGAGCAGATCAGCGAGCGCGGGGTCGGCAACGGCATCTCGTTGATCATTTTCGCTGGCATCGTGGTCGGCATCCCCCAGGCCATCGCGACCACCGCCACGGGCATGCAGTCAGGGACGATCTCGATCATCAAGCTGATCTTCCTGGCCGCCTTCATGGTCGTGGTTGTCGCTTTCATCGTCTACATGGAACGCGCCCAGCGGCGTATTCCGGTGCAGTACGCGAAGCGGGTGGTCGGTCGCAAGATCTACGGCGGCCAGAACACGTACCTGCCCTTGCGCGTCAACACGGCGGGCGTGATCCCGGTGATCTTCGCCAGCTCGGTGATCATGGTGCCGGCGACCATCGCAACCTTGGTGAAGCAAGACTGGGTGCAACGGATCGCCGACCAACTCAGGTGGGGTCAGCCGTTCTACTACCTGCTCTACGTGATCGCGATCGTGTTCTTCTCGTACTTCTACGTGTCGATTATCTTCAACCCGACCGATACGGCCGAGAACATGCGCAAGTACGGTGGCTTCATCCCGGGCATTCGTTCGGGTAAGCGGACCTCGGAGTACATCGACCGCATCCTGACCCGGATCACGTTGGTCGGCGCTCTCTACCTGGCGGCCGTCTCGGTGCTGCCGGAATTCCTGATCTCCGGCGTGAAGTTGCAGAATCTCCCGCTCATCGGAGCGACCTTGGATCAGTATCTGCCGTCCTGGGTGACGGAAGGCATGGGCATCAACTTCTTCTTCGGCGGAACCTCGTTGCTCATCGTGGTAGGCGTCGCGATGGATACGGTGCAGCAGATCGAGAGCCAGCTGGTCATGCGCAACTACGAAGGCTTCCTGAAACGGGGTCGGGTTCGTGGGAGGCGCTAGGGGGCCGGAGGATCGGTCTCCATCCGGCCTGCGTGTCGTCATGCTCGGCGCGCCAGGGTCCGGGAAGGGTACGCAGGCGGGGATCTTGTCCCGCCGCTTGGCAGTGCCGGCGATTTCTACCGGTGAGATGTTGCGCGAAGCGGTGGCCGCCGAGTCGGAGCTGGGTCGCCGGGTGGACAGTGTGATGGCGGCGGGACGTCTGGTCGACGACGACCTGATGGCCGAGGTGGTTCGCGAGCGCCTGGCGCGGCGAGACACCGATCACGGCTTCCTGCTCGACGGCTATCCGCGAACCTTGCCGCAGGCGGCGACGCTGGAGGCGATGTTGCCCACGCTGGGCGGTGACCTCGACGCGGTGGTGCTGCTCGAGGTGCCGCAGGAGATCCTGGTGCGGCGCGCGCTCGGGCGGGGCCGCGCCGATGACGAGGAAGGCGTGGTGCGCGAGCGCCTGCGCCAGTATCTGGAGAAGACGGAGCCCTTGGTCGGGCACTACGAGGACGCCGGCCTGTTGCGACGTATTGATGGCAACCGGACCCTGGACGAGGTAACTGCCCAGGTCCTGCTCGCGCTCGGCGCGGGGGTGTGATGGTACTGAAGACGGCAGGCGAGCTCGAGATGATGGACGAGGCGAATCGCATCGTCCATCGCGTATTGGATGGCGTTGCGGATATGATCCGTCCTGGCGTCACCACGCGCGAGCTCGACGTCTGGGCGGAACGCGAAATTCGCGCCGCGGGCGCGGTTCCGGCCTTCTTGAACTACCGCGGCTATCCCGCCACCTTGTGCACCTCGGTGAACGACGTCATCGTGCACGGCATTCCGGGCGAGACCTCCCTCTCGGAGGGCGACATCGTCGGCGTGGATTGCGGCGTGGTGTACAACGGCTACTACGGCGATGCGGCGCGGACCTTTGCCATCGGCAAGGTCGGCGACCAAGCGCAGCGCCTGCTCGATGTCACGCGCGACGCGCTGCAGTTGGCCATCGCGCAGGTGCGGCCGGGCGGCCGCTTGTCGGACATCGGGTCGGCCGTGCAGCAGCACGTGGAGAAGCATGGGTTCTCGGTGGTGCGGGAGTTCGTCGGCCACGGCATCGGCACCTCGTTGCACGAGGAGCCGCAAGTGCCGAACTTCGGCGAAGCTGGCCGGGGCGTGAAGCTCAAGCCCGGCATGGTGCTGGCGATCGAGCCGATGGTGAACGTGGGTTCTCCGGGCGTGCGCTTCGACAGCGACGGCTGGACGGCGCGCACCGAAGACGGATCGCTGTCGGCGCATTTCGAGTTTTCGGTGGCGGTGACCCCTGAGGGGCATCGCGTGTTGGGCGTGGGCGCAGCCTGAAGGCGCGCTCGGAAGAGGAACGGAATTTGTCCAAGGAAGAAGCGATTGAAGTCACGGCAACGGTGGTCGAGCCGCTCCCGAACGCGATGTTCAAGGTGGAGCTCGAGAACAAGCATCAGGTTCTGGCCCATATTTCCGGCAAGATGCGCAAGCACTTCATTCGTATCCTGCCAGGCGACAAGGTCCTCGTGGAATTGTCGCCGTACGACCTGAGCCGTGGCCGCATCGTGTACCGCCTCAAGTAAGGCGGAGAAGAGAGGTTAGAGAAAATGAAGGTTCGATCGTCCGTGCGGAGAATCTGTCCTAAGTGCAAGATCGTGCGTCGCCGCGGCGTGGTGCGCATCATCTGCGACAACCCCAAGCACAAGCAGCGTCAAGGCTAAACGAGGACGGCTATGGCACGCATCGCGGGAGTTGACCTCCCACAGAACAAACAGGTCGGGATCGGGCTGACGTACATTCACGGCATCGGACGCTCGCGTTCGAAGGACATCTTGGTCAAGGCCGAGGTTCCCACCGTGACCAAGGTCAAGGATTTGACCGAGGATGAAGCGCGTCGGATCCGCAAGGTAATCCAGGACGAAGTTCGCGTGGAAGGCGATCTGCGTAAGGAAGTGACGCAGAACATCAAGCGCCTCATGGAGATCGGCTCCTACCGCGGCGTCCGGCATCGCAAGGGTCTGCCGGTACGCGGCCAGCGGACCAACACCAACGCGCGCACCCGCAAGGGCCCGCGCAAGGGCGCGGTCGCGACGAAGAAGAAGCTGACCAAGAAGTAATCCACACGTCGACCGTTTGGTCGACTAGCTCACACGTCGGCCGCTTTCGGCCGACGAGGCGGAGATCGCAAATGGCTGCAGCAACTGCACCTGCTGTAAAGAAGGAAAAGAAGAGTCCGGGCAAGAAGAAGGAGCGGCGTCCGGTTCCGCATGGCGTCGCCCATGTTCAGGCAACGTTCAACAACACGATCATCTCGATCGCTGACCCCGAGGGCAACGTCGTGTCGTGGTCCTCGGCCGGCCGCATCGGCTTCAAGGGTTCCCGCAAGGGCACGCCGTTCGCCGCTCAGGTCGCGGCCCAGAACGCGGCGGGCATGGCGAAGGACCAGGGCGTGCGCTCAGTCGACGTGATGGTCAAGGGGCCCGGCGCCGGACGCGAGTCCGCCATCCGCGCCATTCAGTCGGTGGGCATCGATGTCAAGTCGATCAAAGACGTGACGCCGATTCCGCACAATGGCTGCCGGCCGCGCAAGCGCCGCCGGGTGTAGTTGAGCCCTCTGCCCCAATACTGCTGGGGCCGCAGCCCGAGGGGAGAGGTGAGAAGGCAGTGGTGCATCGCGCAGCCGGGCGTGCCGGTGGCGCGAGTCTTCCCAAGTTGAAGTCCCCGTAGCGTCGGGGAGAGGACGAGCAAGGAGAATTCAAAGTGGCAAGGTATACGGGTCCGGTGTGCCGGTTGTGTCGGCGCGAACGCATGAAGCTGTTTCTCAAGGGTGACCGCTGCTTCAAAGAGAAGTGTGCAATCGAAAAGCGCGGCTATCCGCCGGGCCAGCACGGTCAACGCCGTGGGCGTCGCAGTCTCGGCTACGGTCTGCAGCTGCGCGAGAAGCAGAAAGTGAAGCGCATCTACGGATTGCTCGAGCGTCAGTTCCGGCTTTACTTCAAGGAAGCCGACCGTCAGAAGGGCATCACCGGCGAGAACCTGCTGGTCATGCTCGAGCGTCGTCTCGACAACATCGCATTTAGCCTCGGCTTTTCGGGCTCGCGTGCCCAGGCGCGCCAGCTCGTGCGCCACGGCCACGTTCTGGTGGATGGCAAGAAGGCCAGCATTCCGTCGATGCAGATCCGCCCCGGTCAGGTGATTTCGGTGAAGGAAGGCAGCCGGAAGAACCCCCAGGTCCGTGCCAGCATCGACAGCGCCCGCGGTCGTGGCGTTCCGGACTGGCTCGAGCTCAACGCCGAGAATTTCAGCGGCCGCGTGGTTTCGTTGCCATCGCGCGAGGACATCAAGCTCCCGATTCAGGAGCAGCTGATCGTCGAGCTTTACAGCCGTTAAACCATCAAGCTGCCAAGAAGGAGCGCACATGCTTTGGAAGGGTTTTCAGCGCCCCAAGCGCATTGACATAGACACGGATTCACTCACCTCGACGTACGGCAAGTTCACCGCCCAACCGTTCGAGCGTGGCTTCGCGACCACCATCGGCAACGCCATGCGGCGCTGCCTGCTGTCGTCGATCGAGGGCGCGGCGATCACCGCGCTCCAGATCGACGGCGTCCTGCACGAGTTCTCGTCGATCCCCGGGGTCGTCGAGGACGTCACCGACGTGATCTTGAACTTGAAGATGATCCCGATCCTGCTGGATTCGGAAGATGCCAAGTTCCTGACCTGCGACATCAGAGGACCCAAAGTGGTGAAGGCTGGGGACCTGGTCGGCGACTCGGCGTTCCAGATCACCGACCCCGACCTGCACATCGCGACGCTCAACGAGGAAGGGCACCTCAAGTTGCAAGCGCAGGTCAAGCGCGGCCGCGGCTACATCAGCGCGGACAAGAACTTCGACGAGACGCTCGGCCTGGGTTGGATCCCGATCGACTCCGCACACAGTCCGGTGCGGCGCGTGAACTACCGCGTCGAGTCCGCCCGTCTCGGCCGGACGACCGACTACGAGCGCCTCATTCTCGAGGTGTGGACCAACGGCACCATCAGCCCCGAGGAATCGGTCTCGCTGTCGGCCATGCTGCTCAAGAACCACCTCGGCATCTTCATCGACGCCGAGGAGAGCCTGCGTGACGACTCGGCGACCGGCGCCGCCGGCGAGCTTTCGGGCATCGACGCCTTGCTCGCCAAGGGAATCGACGAGCTCGATCTCTCGGTGCGCTCGGCGAACTGCCTGAAGAACGCCAACATCAATACCCTCCGCGATCTGGTTCGCCGGAGCGAGAAGGACATGCTAGAGACCAAGAACTTCGGGCGTAAGTCGCTCGAGGAACTGCAGGAGTTGTTGTCGCGCCTGGGCCTCAGGTTCGGCATGGACATTCCGGAGCGCCCAGTGGGCGCTGCCTGAAGCGCCGACGACTTCGAACGGAGACGACATGCGTCACAACATGGGAAATCGCAAGCTTGGCCGGACAACTTCGCACCGGCTTGCGATGTTTCGTAACCAAATCGCCTCGCTGGTGATTAGCGAGCGCATCATCACGACCTTGCCCAAGGCCAAGGAGCTGCGCCCGATCGCCGAGAAGGTGATCACGCAGGGCAAGCGTGGCACCGTACACGCTCGCCGTCTGGCAGCCCGCTGGGTTTCGGACCGCGACATCCTGAAGAAGCTGTTCAGCGAAATCGCACCCCGGTTCGCCAACCGGACCGGCGGCTACTTGCGCATCGTCAAGCTCGGACCGCGGCCTGGTGACGGCGCGGAGATGGCGATCCTCGAGTTCGTCGATTTCGAGCTCAAGGTGAAGGCCGTTCCCACTGAGGAAGAGAAGAAGGCGAAGGGCAAGAAGGTAGCGCCTGAAGAGGGCGCCGAGGCCGAGTCGACGGAGAAGCAGGCCGCGCCCAAGAAGAAGGGTGCTGCCAAGGCTCCGAAGGCGAAGACCGAGCCCAAGCCAAAGAGCGACGGCAAGTCGCGGGCCAAGCCCTCGTCGCAGCAGAAGCCGAAGGGCGGCACGCGCTCGGGCGGCGGACGGAAGTCCGGCGGCGAGTAGCAGCTAGCTGAGTTGGAAGTTTCGAGGGCCGGCGGCGACGCCGGCCTTTTTCTTTTTGGGTTGCCTTCTTTTGCGGATGACTTACGCGCGGTTGAGGTACTTGGTCTCGCGGGTGTCGATCACCAGCCGGTCTCCATTGCTGATGAATTGGGGGACATTCACCATCAGTCCGGTCTGCATCTTGGCGGGCTTGTAGCTCGCCGATGCGGTGGCGTTCTTCATCCCCGGCTCGGTGTCGACTACGGTGAGCGTAACGGTGTTGGGAAGTTCGACGCCGACTGGGTTCTCGTCGTGAAAGTCCACCGTCAGGACCATGTTGGGCAGCAGGTAGAGCAGGGAGTCGCCGAGAATTTCGTCGGTGAGCGCGACCTGCTCGTACGTGCCCTGGTTCATGAAGTGGTGGCCCGAGGGATCGGAGTAGAGATATTCCATTGGGTGGGTGTCGAGCATGGCGCGTTCGACGCCTTCGGTCGAGCTGAAGCGGTAGTCGAAGCTGTTGCCGACTCTCAGGTTGCGCATGCGGACCTGCACGAAGGCGCGCAGGTTGCCGGGAGTGCGATGGGTGACCGACATGATGCGGCAGATGTCCTTCTCGTGGACGATACACATGCCGGCGCGCAACAAACTGGCTTGAATCAAGCGTAGACCTCCTTGGTGATTCGAGGACTCACTCTTGGTGTTCCTCTTTCTTGCGTTTGGCGGCCTCGGCGATGATCTTGTCCTGCACCGGGCGAGGGGCCTCTTCGTAGTGAGAAAACTCCATGTGGAAGCTCGACCGGCCCTGGGTCATGGCGCGCAGCGCGGCCGCGTAGGTCAGCATCTCCGCCATCGGCACGGACGCCGAGACCACGTGGCCGCCGTTGCGGGCTTCCATGCCGTGCGGACGCCCGCGCCGCTGCGCCAAGTCGCTCATGATGTCGCCCATGAATTCCTCGCCGGTTTGTATCTCGACCTTCATCACCGGCTCGAGGATCGTCGGACGCGCGTTGACCATGGCGTCCTTGAACGCCAGCGAGCCGGCGATTTTGAACGCCAGCTCGGACGAATCGACCTCGTGGTACTGGCCGTCCAGTAGACGAACACGGAAGTCGACCATGGGATACCCGGCGAGAAAACCGCGCTGCCGGACTTCGAGGATGCCTTTTTCGACGGCCGGCCGGTAGTTGTGCGGAATGGAGCCGCCGAAGATTTCGTCCAGGAACTCGAAATCGGTGCCGCGGTCCATGGGCTCGACCTTGATCGTGCAGTCGGCGAATTGACCGCGCCCGCCGCTCTGCTTCTTGTGCCGCCCGTGACCCTCCGACGGGCGCAGGATGGTTTCGCGGTACGGCACTCGCGGCGGATGCAGGATCACTTCGACGTGGAACCGGTTCTTGAGCTTGGCCACCGCGATCTCGACATGGAGCTGACCGCTTCCGGAAACCAGGAACTCACCGGTGCGGGGATCGCGGCCGTAGCGCAGAGCCGGATCCTCCTCGATGAGACGGCCCAGCGACTCGCCGATTTTCTCTTCGTCGCCCTTGGACTTGGGCTCGATCGCGAATGCCATCGCCGCTTCCGGGATCTCGATCCAGGGCAGCTTGAGCGGACGTTCCTTGGCGCACAGCGTATCGCCGGTATGGGTCACCTTGAGCTTGGCCACCGCGCCGATGTCGCCGGCGATGAGCTTGGCGACGTTGGTGGCGACTTTGCCTTGGAGCTCGGTCACGTGCGCCAGCTTCTCGGCCTCTTCCGCCCGCGAGTTCCACAGCACGCTGTCAGCCGATACGGTGCCCGTCACCACGCGGAAGATGGTGACTTTGCCGGTGAACGGATCGCTCAGCGTCTTGAAAACGATCGCGGCCGCTGGCGCCGCTGGGTCGAAGGCGATCTCTACCGGCTCACCGCCCATGCTAGTCGCCGCAAGCGGCGAACGCTCGTTGGCCGCCGGGGCGAGGTCGATGAAGTCGTCGAGCAGCGAGCCGGTACCGATGCCGTGCGCGGCCGCGCTCATAGTGACTGGAAAGAGACGCCGCTCGCGAATGGCGCGGTGCAGCCCTTTGACCATGTCCTCGTGCGGCAGAGTTCCAGTCTCGAAGAAGCGCTCCATCAGGGTGTCGTCGGTCTCGGCCACCGCCTCGACCAGCTTGGCGCGCCAGACGTCGACCTCCCGGGAGATCTCGGGCGGCAAGTCGACTGCCTTGGCCTTGCCCGTCCCGTCACGATCGTAGACCTGCGCCTTGAGCGTTACCAGGTCCACGATGCCGGCGAACTGAGCCTCCTTGCCGAGCGGGAACTGTACCGGCGCCGCGCCGCGCCCGAAACGGGCTTGCAGCGCGCCCACCGCGCGCCCGAAGTCGGCGCGCTCGCGATCCATCTTGGTGAGGTGAAAGATCACCGGCTGCTGCAGCTGTTCGGCGAATTCCCAGACCTTTTCGGTCGTCACCTCGACACCGGAGACGGCGCTGATACAGAGCAGCGTAGAGTCGGCGGCGCGCATGCCCGCCATAGTCTCCGAGAAGAAGATGCCGTAGCCCGGGCAGTCGATGAGGTTGATCTTGTGCTGTTTCCAAGGGGCAAAACAGACCGCGGTGCCGAGCGAGATGCCGCGCGCGTGCTCTTCGGGATCGAAATCGGTGGGAGCGTTTTTCTCTTCGACGCGCCCCATGCGATTCAGGGCGCCGCTGGTGTACAGCAGGGCGCTGGCCAGGGTCGTTTTGCCGGTGTCGTTGTGGCCGGCGAGCGCGATGTTGCGGATCTTGTCGGGACTGTCCACCGTCATCGTTGCACACCTCCCGGGCTTGGGGTGAAGTCAGAAAGATAGCACACGCAAGGTTCGATCTCCACGCGTCGATCGTGCTCTAAGTTATGGCAAACATGACAGTTAACTTTGCGTCCCGAAGGTGGTTTGACTCCCCGCCGCGGTGGTCCTAGAATCGCCGCTCTCCCGACTCCGACACCTCAGCCTCGCACAGATACATACCCCGATCCATGGCTCCCGGCACTCCGACCAAGCTCGGCCGCTACGAGATCGTGGATGAAATCGGCAAGGGTGCCATGGGGGTGGTGTACCTAGCCAAGGACCCGCTTATCGGGCGGCTCGTGGCGCTGAAGACCTTTCGCGCTGGTTACGCGATAAAGGACGACGAGCTCCAGCAGTTCCGCACCCGGTTCATCCGCGAGGCGCAGAGCGCTGGAATCCTCTCGCATCCCAACATCGTCACGATTCACGACGTGGTCGATTCGAGCGACGAAGGCGCCACCTTCATCGCCATGGAGTACATCCGCGGCACCAACCTCAAGGAGCTGCTGCAAAGCGATCAGCACATCACCCTGGCGTTCGCGGTGGACGTAGTCTCGCAGGTGGCGAGCGCTCTCGACTATGCGCACAGCAAGGGTGTCGTCCACCGCGACATCAAGCCGGCCAATATCCTGATCACGCCCGACAATCGCGTGAAGCTCACCGACTTCGGCATCGCGCGGATGAACACCTCGAATCTGACGCACGAGGGCCAACTGCTCGGGACGCCCAACTACATGGCCCCGGAGCAGATCCTGGGCAAGGACATCGATCACCGCGCCGACGTGTTCTCGCTCGGCGTCGTCTTCTACGAGATGCTGACGCGGCGCAAGCCCTTCCAGGGCGAGAACCTTACGGTGGTCACGCACCGCATCGTGTACGACGCGTTCACGCCGCCGGAGCAGCACGTCTCCGGGATCACGCCGCAGGTGAACGCCGCGCTCCATCGCGCCTTGGAAAAGGACCCCAACCGCCGTTTCCAGCACGCCGGCGAGATGGCCGAGGAGCTGAAGCGCACTCTGCCGGTCTCTGGGGACGACACCAGCGCGACGCAGGACATCGCCGAGTTCGTGCCCCGGCCGGCGCCGCCGCCGGCCTCTTGGTGGTCGCGCCTGTTCGCAGTGCCCAAGTCGGAGCCTCAGGGCGCGGGTAGCCCCTCGCCCACCTTGACCGTGACTCCGGAGCAAAGTGCGCGACGAGCCCGGCAGGCACGCCTGGTGGTGACAGTGTTCGCCGGTCTCGCCGCGCTGTTGGTCGCGGGTCTCGGCGCGATGTTCGCGCTTCAGCCGCCGGCCACCTCGAGCCCGACGCTGCCCGGCGGCGCGAGAGCGGCAGCCGCTTCAGCGACGGGTGCTGCGAGTGCGGATCTCGACCGTTTGCGCTACGACGGCTTGCTGCAGCAGGCGCAAGCGGCGTTGCAGCGCGGTGACGGTGTGACTGCGGCCCAGCTGGCGACGCAGGCTGAGTCCCTGGTGAGCGATCCGACAGCGGCGCGCGCACTGCTCGCCGAGGCGTTGCGCAAGGCCACGGATCAGCAGCAGTCGGCGCTGCGCGCGCAGCAGATTTCGACGGGTCTGGCTTCGGCGCACACCGCCATGGAACAGAAGCGCTACGAGGAGGCGCGCAGCATGGCGCTCTCCGTGCTGGCGCTCGCTCCCGACCAGGCCGAGGCGAAGAGTCTGGTCGCCGACGCGGAGGGCGCGATGGCGCGCAAGCGCGCCCCCGTGCAGCACGCGCAGACCGCGCCCGTGCTGGCGTCCGAGCCGGCGCCGGCAGCGCCGCCTGCCGCGCCCGCACTCCTGGTCGGTCCGCCCGCCGCGTCCGCCGCCGACAGCGTGCTGGTGATCGATTTCTACAGCGACGCTCCGGAAGGGATTGTCACGATCTATGCCGGAGAGCGCCAAGTGCTGCGCCAGTCGTTCCATTTTTTCAAGAAGACCGGCATGTTCAAGAGCGAGGCGATGTCCGGAACCATCGCCGCGCGGCGTCATTTGCCGGCCGGCTCGACCAGCCTGCGGGTCTACCTGGCGCTTGGCGACAGGCCTGCACAGGTCACCAATCTCGACGGCAACTTCTTGAGCGGCCGCGAGCGGGTGTTGAAGATCCGGGTGAGCAAGGATGGCCAGGTGCAAGCCAGCCTGAATTGAGTCGGTAGCTGAGCCGGTGCCGCAATCAGCTGCCGGTCGGCAGGATCGTTCCGATCCCATCGAACTGCGGCGTGAGCGCCGCCTCGGGACCCACCGCGACAATGTAGGCCTTTTCGGGATGCAGGTGCCGCTGCGCCGAGGCCAGGATATCTTCCTTGGTCACCGCCATCATGTTGTGAAGGTGGCGTTCGAAGTCGTCGTTCGGCAACCCATAGACCACGAGATCCTCGAGCTTGTCGACCAGGTCGTCGGCGGTTTGCAACGCGTAGGGGAAGACGCCGAGCAGATAGTTGCGCGCGTCGTCGAGCTCCTCGTCGCTCACCAGCTCTTCGCGCAAGCGGTTGAGCTCGCCCAGAACTTCGCGCGTCGCCGCACCGGCGTGTTCGCTCGACACCGCGCAGGAGACCACGAAGGGGCCGCGGCCGAATCGTTCGACGAAACGCGAGGACGCGCCGTAGGTGTAGCCGTGGCGTTCGCGGAGATTGAGGTTGATCCGGCTGGTGAACTTGCCGCCCAGGAGGCTGTTGAGGACGCGCAGCACACTGCGATCGGGATCGAGCCGGGAGATGCCGGCATGGCCGATGCGCAATTCGGTCTGCGCCGCCTGCGGCCGGTCGACGAGTCGAATCGAAACGCCTTCCGGCGCCCTGGGTTCGACGCGCGGCGGGGCATGGCGCGTCGCCGCCGGCCAATGGGCGAAAATCTCGCCGGCGACACGCATTACCGCTTCCGGATCGAGGTCGCCTGCCGCAACCAGCGCGGCGTCGTCCGCCGCCAGGTGCGCGGAGTAGAAACTCGTCACGTCGTCTCGAGTGATCGCTTCGAGACTCTCGAGGTCGCCCACGAGCATGTGGTCATACGCCGTGCGCGCGAAGAGCAGCCGAGTGAAGTGCTCTTCTGCCAAAGCGTCTGGTTGATCCCGCCGGCCGATGAGCTCCGCTTGCCGTTGGCGACGGAGCCGCTCGAACTCTACCGCCGGGAAGGTCGGCTCCAAAGCCACTTCGGCGAGGGTCGATAAACCCTCGCGCCAGTGCGCCGCCAGGCCACCGGTCTGCACGAACGAGGCGTCCCAGTTGGCGGAGCTGGTGAGGTATGAACCCGCGCGCTCGACACTGGCCGCCAACGTGTTCATGTCCCGGCGAGCCGTGCCTTCGTCGAGCATTCCCGCCACGAGCGTCGCCAGGCCGTGCCGGCCCGCGGGATCGTGTTGCGCTCCGCCCTGGAGGACGAGCTCCATGGTCACCAGCGGCACGCGCGGCAGCCGTGCCGCAACCACGGTCAGTCCGCAAGGCAATCGATGCCGGATGAACGGGGGAAACTTGACGACTTGCACTCGACTCGCCTGCGGCACGCGACTGCGATCGACGCGATCGATGCCGCTCATGGCCTAGTCTCCGGAACCACCGTCAGCGCGGTCCGGCGATCGCGCCGCCAGTAGCGCTTGGCAAACTGCCGCGCCGCTTCGGGCGAAGTCTCGGCGTAGGCGGAGAGCTCGCGTTGCAGGAAGCCCGGGTTGCCGAAGTAGGTCGCGAACTGCGACAGCTGCTCAGCCTTGCTCTCGACGGTTTCGATGCCGGCGAAAGCCGAGCGCAGAAGCTGGTTCCGGGCGCGCTCGAAGTCGGGACCCGGGAGCTCAGCCGCCGCGGCGCGCTCGATGTGCTCGTCGAGCGCGTGCTCCAGGTCCGCCGCGGAAACACCGGGCCGAGCGGTCGCCACGATCGCCGTCGTCGCGCCGAGCTCGGTCGGGAAAATGAAGGCGCTGACGTCCTTGGCCAATTGGCGTCCGAGGACCAGATCGGAGTAGAGCGGGCTCGACTTTCCGCTGCCGAGCGCCACGCAGAGGAGCGATCCGGCGTACCAGGCGTCGGTACCGTAGGACGGACCCTCCCAGGCGAGATACACCCGCGGCAATTGGACGCGGTCGCTGATCTCGTCGCGGCGCTCGCCTTCGATGGCAGCCGGTGGCGTTGCCAGGACGGGTCGTACAGGCCCCGTCGCCAGGTCGCCGAACCAGGCCTCGACGCGATCCTGAGCCTCGCTGAGGTCAAAGTCTCCGGCCAAGGTGAGCACCGCGTTGTCCGGGCTGTAGTAGACGCGAAAGAAATCCCGCACCTCGTCGAGGGTCGCGGCGGCGATGTCTTCCATGCTGCCGATCACCGGCCAGCGATAGGGGTGGCCGGGCGCGTACAGCAGCTCGTGGAGCCGCTCGAAGGCCCGGCCGTAGGGTTGATTGTCGACCCGCTGCCGGCGTTCGTTCATCACCACGTCGCGTTGGTTGTCGAGCTTCTCCTGGGTGAGCGCCGGGAGGAGGAATCCCATGCGGTCGGACTCCAGCCAGAGGCCGAGGTCGAGGTGTTGCGCGGGAAGGGTCTCGTGGTAATTCGTGCGGTCGTACCAGGTCGAGCCGTTAGCGACTCCGCCCACCTGCTGGACGTAGCGGAAGTGATCGTTGGTGCCCACGTGCTCGCTGCCCTGGAAGAGCATGTGCTCGAAGAGGTGCGCGAGGCCGGTGCGCCCAGGAAGCTCGTGGCGCGAGCCCACGTGGTACCAGAGATTGATCGCCACGAGCGGGAGAGTCCGGTCGCGATGCAGGACCAGGCGCAGACCGTTGGCGAGCCGGTATTCGCGGAAGGGAATTTCCGGAGTGACAGACGTTGCCGGCATTGGGCGCTGGAGTGTACCAGCTTGACTTCCGCCTGATTACCGCCTATCGTTCCGCCCATGGCTAAAGCCCCCGCCTATCTCACCGAGACCCAGAAGGCGATCCTCGAGTTCGTGCAGGACTTCCAGGGCCGTCAGGGTATGGCGCCCACCCACCGGGAAATCTGCGAGCATTTCGGCTATTCGTCGTATGGCACGGTGTACAAGCACTTGAAATTGCTCGCCGCGAAGGGCTACCTGCGGCGCGACTGGAACCAGAAGCGCGGTATGGAGCTGTTGCGAACCATTCCGGGCAGCGCGTATCTGGAGAACGACGCCGAAGTGGCGTTCCTCGGCCGGATCGCGGCCGGCCAGCCGATCGAAGCCCTGCCGGGGCCCGAAACCGTCACTGTGCCCGCGCATCTGCTGAGCGGGAGCGCGCGCGACCACTACGTGTTGCGCGTGGTGGGGGAGTCGATGATCGGGGAGGGCATCCACGACGGCGACCTAGTGGTCGTTCAGCGCCGTGAGCGCGCCGACGCGGGTGAGATGGTGGTGGCCTTGGTCGGCAACGACGCTACGCTCAAGCGCTACTACCCCGAAGGCAAGGAGATCCGCCTGCAGCCCGCCAACCCTGCCATGCAGCCCTTGCGATTCCCGGCCCGGGACGTGCGCATTCAGGGTGTGGTGGTGGGACTAATGCGGCGTTTC
This sequence comes from Acidobacteriota bacterium, assembly GCA_039933785.1. Classification (GTDB taxonomy): domain Bacteria; phylum Acidobacteriota; class Thermoanaerobaculia; order Multivoradales; family JAGPDF01; genus JBDTNL01. The sequence goes on along the minus strand of JBDTNL010000035.1, from coordinate 14,225 downwards.
TGATCTCGAAGAGGCTCGCTCGGTGGGGTATCGAGCGGCGGTATAGAATGTTTTTCTTCGCGCCATGGAGCTCGACGAACTACTTAAAGAGATGACGCAGCGCGGGGCTTCGGATCTCCATCTGAAGCCGACGCGGCCGCCGCTCATTCGTGTGCACGGCCGGCTGGTGCCGATCGAGGGCGCTCCGGCGTTCGCCTTGCCCGACATCGAGCGCATCGTCATGGCGATCCTGACGCCGCCGCAGAAGCGCAAGTTCGAGGAACGACAGTCGGTGGACATCGGCTACGGTGTGCGCGGGCTAGCGCGTTTTCGCGGCAACATCTACATGCAGCGCGGAACGATCGCGGCCTCATTTCGCCGCATTCCGTACCAGATCAAGACGGTGGACGATCTCGATCTGCCGCCGGTGCTGCTGGACTTCTGCGACCTCCCGATGGGCCTGGTCCTGATCACCGGGCCGACCGGCAGCGGCAAGTCGACGACGCTCGCGGCGATGATCAAGTACATCTCCTCTCGCCGCGCCGTGCACGTGATCACCATCGAGGATCCGATGGAGTTCCTGTTCACCGACGACGTGGCTTCGATTTCCCAACGTGAGGTGGGCACCGACACCACCGGCTTCGCCGAGGCCTTGCGCAACGCCCTGCGCCAGGATCCCGACGTCATCATGGTCGGCGAGATGCGCGATCCCGAGACCGTCAGCACGGTGATCACCGCCGCCGAAACCGGCCACTTGGTGTTCTCGACCCTGCACACCAACAACACCTCGCAGACCGTCGACCGTATCCTCGATACCTTTCCCCCCGACCAGCAAAATCAGGTGCGCGCGCAACTGTCGCAGATCCTCAAGGGAGCGGTCTCGATGAAGCTGGTCGAGCGCCAGGACGGCGCCGGCATGGTGGCCGCGCTCGAGGTCCTCAAAGCCTCGCCCAAGATGTCCAAGCTGATCGAGATGGGAGAGACCAGCGGTTTGCTGGAAGAAATCGAATCGTCGGTCGGCTACTACCACATGCAGTCGATGAATCAGTCGCTGCTCGCCTTGCTCGTGAACGGCATCATCACGTACGCCGAGGCGATGCGCCAGTCTTCGGACCCCGAGGATCTGTCCCTCAAGTTGCGCAAGATGTTTCCGAGTATCGAGGAGCGAGGAGGAACGATGGCTCCCAGCAATTCCGACTTTTCAGAGATCATGGCGTTGCAACAGTTCCGGCGCCTCTACGAAGAACAGGAAGAAAAGGTCAAGCAGCGCATCGGCGAGAAGGAAGAAGAAATCGCCCAGCTCGAGACCACCATTTCGACCCGCGATTCCAGCATCAAGGATCTGCAGGGCAAAATCCAGGACGGCCTGCGCGAGATCGAGAAGATGAAGGGCGACTACCAGCGCCTCCGCCAGGAAGCGCAGGAAAAGATGGACAAGCTGATGGAGCGCATCAAGGAGCTCAACCAGCGCCTGATGGGGGCCAAGTAGGTCGCGCCGCCCTCCTCCCACCCGCCGAAACCGATTTGCTATCGGGGGCCGCCAAAGTTAAACTTTGGCATTAAGACAATGCCCCTAACTATCGACGAAGTAAGGAAAATTGCCTCATTGGCCCGCCTCAGGCTTTCGCCCGAGGAAGAGCGCCAATTCGTCTTGCAATTGGGCCGGATCGTGGCCTATATCGATCAGCTCAAGGACTATCCGACCACCGCTGTCGCCGGCCTGGGGCAGGGTTCTCCCGAAGCGGAGGACCGCGTCGCTCCCTGCCTGCCGCGGGCTTTCTTTCTCGCCAATGCGCCGGCGACCTTCGACGAGTTCCTTCTCGTGCCGCAGGTGAAAGGCGGCGACGATGGCTGAGCTCCACGAGTTGACCGCCGAGCAGATCGCCGGGGCCGTCACCCGAGGCGAGGCGAGCGCCGTCGACGTGGCGCAAGCGTGCCTGGCGCGGATCCGGCGGGTCGACCCGTCGATCTCGGCCTACCTCTTGGTGCGAGAAGCCGATGCCCTCGACGAGGCAGCCGAGCTCGATCGCCGCCGCGCCGCTGGAGAAGTCCTTGGGCCGCTCGCCGGCGTTCCGGTCGCGCTCAAGGACAATCTCAGCCTGAGTGGAGGCCAAGTCTCCTGTGGCTCGCGCGTTCTCGAGGGCTATGTTTCGCCCTACACCGCAACCGCGGTGCAGCGTTTGATCGATGCCGGCGCGGTGATGCTCGGGAAGACCAACCTGGATGAGTTCGCCATGGGTTCTTCCTGCGAGAACTCAGCGTTTCACCCGACGCAAAACCCCTGGGACCTCGGCATGGTGCCGGGTGGCTCGAGTGGTGGCTCCGCTGCCGCCGTGGCCGCGGCCACCGTGCCGCTCGCCCTGGGGTCGGATACCGGAGGCTCGGTGCGCCAGCCCGCCGCGCTCTGCGGCGTGGTGGGGATGAAGCCCACGTACGGACGGGTTTCGCGCTACGGCCTCGTGGCGTTCGGATCGTCGCTCGATCAGATCGGATCGCTGACCCGCTCGGTGCGCGACACCGCGCTGGCCCTGGGCATCATGGCGGGAGTGGATTCGCGCGATACCACCTCTGCGGCGCAGCCGGTCGACGACTATCTGGATGGAATCGAGGCCGGGATCATCGGGCTTCGCATCGGCGTCGTGAAAGAAGTCCATGCCGAAGGTCTGGCTGCGGACGTGCAAGCGAGCTGGCAGTCAACGCTCGGGACCTTGCGCTCCCTCGGCGCCGAGCTCGTCGAGGTGTCGATTCCCAATCTGCGTGCCGCGATCGCGGTCTACTACGTGCTGGCCAACTGCGAGGCGAGCGCTAACCTGGCACGCTTCGACGGCGTGCGCTACGGGCACCGGGCGAAGGACGCGCGCGATCTGCGCGATCTCTATCTCGACAGCCGCAGCGAGGGTTTCGGCCCCGAGGTCAAGCGCCGCATCATGCTCGGCACGTTCGCGCTCTCCTCGGGCTACTACGAGGCCTACTACGGACGCGCGCGCGGCGCGCTCGAAGGCTTGCGGGAACAGTTCGCGGCGGCGTTTCGCGCGGTCGATGTGATCGCGACGCCGACCAGCCCGACAGGAGCGTTCGCGCTCGGCGAGCGGGTCGACGATCCGCTCACCATGTACCTCTCGGATATCTTCACCGTGCCGGCCAATCTCGTCGGTCTCCCCGGTATCGCCGTGCCCTCGGGCATGGATGCCCGAGCGCTGCCGCTGTCGCTGCAATTGCTCGGGCGGCCGTTCGGCGAGCGCACAATTCTCCGCGCCGCACGAGCCTTCGAGGCCGCGGTAGCCTGGAGCGCCGCACCTTCGTTCCGTGGTGCGCCGGCGAGCGTCGGCGGCGCCTGACGCCAATCTCCAGAAAGATGCCCGAGCCCAGGAACCAGCTCTTGCGCGCGCGGCGACGTGATTTCTGGCGGCGCTTGACCGTTGCGTTGGGCCTGACCGCCGTCATGAGCGCGCCGTGCGCTGCGGTTCGCCGCGTGGCGCTGGACGCCGGTATGTCGGTGGTCCTGAGCGACGAGAAGATCTTTCTCGAGGTCGCTCCGCGGCCTGGAGAGGCGACGGCCGGGCTGGCGCAACGAGTGTCCTCCGCGCGAGACGCGACCCGCCAGTTCACGCAGGCCAATCGCGGCGTGAAGGAGCTGCGCGCCGACCTGCGCTATCGGGTTCCCTACGCCATGCTGACTCCGGCGCTGCAGGTGAAGGCGGTCAAGGCGCTGTTTCCTGCCGACCGTCTCGCGCCCACGGGCTGGCGGCACACCACCCGCGGCGAGGGCCTGTGGCGGATCGCGGAGTGGTTTGCTGGCGACGGCAAGAAATTTGCCGCCATCCGAAAGGCCAACAGCCTCAAGGACGATCCGCGGACCGGCCAGGTGGTGTTGATCCCGAGTGCCCTCCTGACGGCCGGTTTTCGGACCGCGAAGAGCGACGATGCAGTGCCGGTAGCGGCTGTGGTCCCCCGCGTGAGGCCCGCTCCAGCCGTCGCGCCCGCGAAGCCCTTGCCGAGTCTGCCCGAAGCCACGGTTCGCGCCGCCGACTTGGCGCCGCAACCGCTGCCCCTGCCGGACTCCGATGCGAGTTCCGTCTTCCCGACCACCGCGACGCCCTATCGATTGACGTACGGTCACGACGAGCAGGGCGATTACGCGGTGTATGAGTTGAAGGCCAAGGAGGCGCTCTACTCAAGCGTCGTGGTTCGGTTCACCGGTCGCACCCTAGCCGATGACGTGAACGCGACCGCTCTCGAAGTGGCCAAGCGCAACGGTATCTTCGACGTCACCAGCATGGCTATCGGCTATCCGGTGAAGATCCCGCTCGACCTCCTGCAGCCTGAATTCCTGCCGCCTGGTCATGCACGCCGGCTGGAGTACGAGGCCGCGCTCTCGGCGAGCAACAAGTTCAAGAATCAGGTGACGGCGCTCGATCTCGAGGGCATCACCGTGGTGCTCGACGCTGGGCACGGCGGCATCGACACCGGCGCCGCGATCGGCGGCGTCTGGGAGAGCACGTACGTCTACGACATCGCGTTGCGGGTGAAGACGTTGCTCGAGACCTACACCGCGGCGCACGTGGTGCCGACGACGCGCGACGGCGACAGGTTCCGGGTCGAGGATCGCGACGTTTTGAGCTACTCGCGCCTGCGCGCCGTGCTCACCACGCCGGCCTATCCGATCCAGGACTCCAAGGTGGGTGTGAACCTGCGCTGGTACATCGCCAACTCGGTACAGAAGGCGGCGCTGCGTGGCGGCGGCGATGCTGAGCGGACGGTCTTCGTTTCTGTTCATGCCGATTCGCTCCACCCATCCTTGCGCGGCGCCATGGTCTACATTCCCGACGCCGCGATGAGCGGCGACGCGTTCGAGCGCAACGGTCCCGAATACTCGTCGCGCCGCGAAGTGCGGGACTCGCCGAGCGCCGATCAGCCACGAAGCGATCGCGTGCGCAGCGAGGGCCTGTCGAGAGAGCTCGCGGGCTACGTCGTTCGCGCGATGAAGGATGAGGGATTGCAGGTCGATCCCTTCAAGCCGGTGCGCGAGAAGGTGATTCGCAACCGGCGCGAATGGGTGCCGGCGGTTTTGCGTTACAACGTCGTGCCGGCAAAGGTCCTGGTCGAGGTCTGCAATCTGGGGAACTCCGACGATCGCGCGCTGATCCAGACTCGCGCCTTTCGCCAAAAGATGGCGGAATCGATCGTGCGCGGGCTTCGTGAGTACTATGGCAAGTCGGGCACGGCGGGCGCGCCGGGTCAGATCGCCAAGGCCGCCGGCCGCCGCTGAGCGGGAATGGGCGCGCGCGGGAACTCTCGCGGCGCCGGTCGAGTCTTAGGTGCTCGAGGGGGCAGATATCAAGCCCAGAAGAGCCGTGGAGGCAATTACGTTCCAAAGCAGCGCCGTGGTTCTCGATCCCGACACGGATCTAGCGGAGCGGCACCGCCGCGGCGACGCGCGCGCATTCGACGAGGTGTATTCGCGGTATTCGAGCATGGTGTACAACTTGGCATGGCGCATGAGCGGCGATCGGGACCAGGCGGCGGACCTGACGCAGGACGTCTTTCTGCGAATTTACCGTCATCTGGGCTCGTTTCGCGGGCACTCGAGCCTGAAGACCTGGGTCTACCGGGTCGGGCTCAACCAGTGCCGCAGCCGCCTGGGCCGCAAGCGGCCGATCGAGCAGCCGCTGGCAGAAGAGGGTGCTGAGGGAGTGGAACCTTTGCCGGACACCCAGCGCGGACCCGAGGAAATCGCCATGGCGGGGGAGACCGCGGAGCGCGTGGCCACGGCGCTCGCCGGACTCCACCTCGCGTTTCGCGAGGCGGTCGTGCTGCGCGATCTCCAAGGCATGGAGTACGAGGAGATCGCCGTGCTGCTGGGTGTCCCCATCGGCACCGTGCGCTCGCGAATCGCGCGGGGTCGCGAGGCCCTGCGCGTCGCGCTCGAGGAAAACGCGTGAGCCGCCACGTCGAGATCGAGGAGCTTTCCGCGCTGCTCGATGGCGAACTCGAGGCGCCGCGTGCCAGCGTCGTGCGCGAACACCTCGCGGGCTGCACCGAGTGCGACCAGCGCCGGGCCGGGCTCGAGCGCTCGGCGCAAACCGTGCGCAGTCTCGCGCGCGCCGTGCCGCCAGCGGACATCCTGCAGCGCGTTCGCCGTAGCACCTCGGCGTTGCCCACCGAGCGTGGATTGCTCGACCGCTTGGGAGGCTGGTTGCATCCCCCGGCACTTCGGCCGGCGTTCACCTCGGTCTTCGCGCTGGTCTTTGCGGCCGTTCTCGCGGTGTTCGTCTTCCATTCGTACACCAACCGTTCGGCATTCGGGCCCGGGACGGAAAAGGACGACAAGCTGCTCGAGGCCTACGTGCGTTCCGGGATTCCGCCCGGGCCGAGCGGCCGGCTGGCGGAGAATCAGATCGCGCAATCGCATGATGCGCCCGGTGCTCCTAACAATGCTTTGAACGATAAGGACTCGGCCGCGGCCGGCCCGCCGTCGTCTCGACTCGCCCCTGGCCCCGCCCTGCGCGCGCCGACCGGTGCGGATTCAGCCAGCGTGAGCGCTCGTCAGCTGCAGGAGTCCACGCAGAAAAAGGAGATCGAGGTCGCGCGATCGCGGGTCGATTCGCGGGGGGCGGCGGCAGCCGAGGGTGCGGCCGCGCCGGCGCCCAAGGTTGCGGTTGCCCAGCCCGCCGAGCCCGAGATGGCATTCGCGCCGGCGCCGCCTCCGCGCGACGAAAAGGCGAAGAACTTCGATGACAAGCTGGCCGTAGCCGCCGAGGCTCCGGCGCTGATGGGCGGCCTGCGATTGCAAGCCAAGAGCGAAGCGGAGGCGTCGCCCGCAGAGCACCGCAAGCAGATGGCGTCGCCGCGGCGAGTGGCGGGCCGGGTATTCGATTGGGATGGCGCCGGCTGGGTCGAACGAGGGATCCCGGCGGACGCCCCTCGCCAGCAAGTCCTCGCAAGCTCGGCGGCTGGCCGCTCCCTCATGCGCCGGGTGGCCGGTCTCGCCGATCTGGCAGGCTCGGTCGTCGTTCTTCGGGACCGAGGCGTCGTCGTCGAGCTGCGGCCGGGGACTCCGCCGTAGCTCGAAGCTGCTCAGGCGTACGGGGCGATGGCGGCTACCGCGTACTCGATTTCCTCGACCTGCACGAGATCGCCCAACTTCTTGCCCAACAGCGCCTGGCCGAGGTCCGACTCATACGAATAGATGCCCGCCTCGGGAGTGCTCTCCCAGGGGCCGAGCAGCACGAGCTGGCGAATCTCTCCGTTGCCAGCGCGCAGATCGAGCCGCGTGCCGATGCGCACCTCGGTCGAATCGATCGCCGCCGGGTCGAGTGGCCGCACGCGTCGCAGGTCGCGGTCGAGTCCGGCACTCCGCGACGCCAGGTACTCGTGGCGCTGGCGGGCCGACTTGTACTCGAAGTTCTCGCGCAAGTCGCCGTGTGCTCGGGCCTCCTCGATCGCCTTGCGATTGGCCGGAATCTCTTCCTCGAGTAGCCGCTTGAACTCGATTCGATGCTTCTCGATCGAGGCCGGTGTGGCGTAGAGCGGTTTCTCGGTTTCTTGCCGCAGCGAGGGGAAACGAAGCTCCAGGGCGGTCAGCAGCGGAGTGCGTTGGTAGTCCTCGAGACCGGGCGCGCGCTGAATCGCTTCTTGAGCCTGCGGCGCCTGTTCCTCGGCGAGCCGTGACAGTAGGCGGGGCAGCGTGTTGCCGGAATCGGCCAGCGGCTTGAGGCGCGCGGCGCGGTACGGTGCGAACTCGTCGCTGGCGAGCGCGGTGAGGAGCTGCTGCATGAGACGCAGGGGATTCCGTGCCTGGAAGACCTCGTCCTCCGCGGCGCGCTCGGCAAGCCAGACGAAGACGGCGGGAGTCTTTCGCGGCTGGGCGACAATCTGATCGGCTAGGCGCTCGAGCTCCGCCGGGGCCTCGGACCGCAGGCCATCGGCGAGCAGATTGAGCGCGCGCGGATCCTCCTCGCGCGGAATGAGCTCGGCGAACACCGTGGTCCAGTCGCTGCGACGTTCGCGCACGATGGAGTAGCCGCGCTCGCGCAGGAGACGGTCGCTCACCCCCTGGAGAATCGTGCGCGGGTCGCGCTCGATGAGCATGCGGATGGGGTCGTACGTGATCTGTTTCGGCACGCCGCCGGTGCGCTCGAGCGCGTACCAGATCTCGAATGCCAGCCCCGGCTTGTCGGCGAGCGACTTCTCGCCCAGCGCCGCGAGGTCAGAGGCCATGAGCGCATGCAGCTCCGGGTCGCGCTCCCCGTGCCGGCGCAGGAGCTCGATCTTCTTGACTGGATCCGCGGTTTGATAGGTCTTCCAGACCGCGCCGGAGGCGTCGGCGCTGGTGTCGGCCCAGGTGTACGTCTGACGGCCGGCGCCGGCTTGCACCACTTGTGGATGCTTGCGTGCGGAGGCCCACCATGAGGTCCACTGCGTGTCGGCCACGACGCCTTGCAGCGCCTCCTTCACTTCGGCGCCGGAGAGCGGGCGGCCGGCGCTCTGCAGGACGTCGCGGAGCAGTTCGGAGGGCGCCTCGTCGCGCAGCTTGGCGAGCGCTTCGGGTTCTTCCAGCTTCCGGCGCAGGAAGTGGCCCGGGGGCAGCGGTTTCAACAGCTTCGCCGCGGCGCGGAAGCCCACGGTCATCCCGGGATGGCGTTCGAAGTCGACCTTGAAGCTCTCGAGCGCGGTCTTTACCTCGGCGATACGGCCGACGCCCTTGCCTTCCATGGCGACCACCGCGCCGAGATCGAACTCGAGGAGGATTTCCAAGCGACCGGCCTTTTCCCAGGTCTTGGGCAGGTCGTCGCCCGAGCGTTGCAGGCCGACGTGATCGAACAGGAGCTTGTAGCTGGGGCTCTTGCTGTGGAGTTTTTCGAGGGTCTGGATGATGGCGGCGTGCATCTTGGAGCCGCCGATGTAGAGCCCGCCGGAGCGTTTCAGGAACTGCAGGCGAGTCCGCCAGAGACCCTGCTCGGCCAGTTGCTCGTCGAGTACTTCGAGCAGGGCCCGCGCCCGCCCCTCGTGCCCCTGACCGGCGACGGCCCGGGCGGTGCCGACGTAGTACTCGATGTCGTCCGGATTGCTGCCGATTCTGTCCAGCCAAGCCTCTTCGATAGCGGCGAAGTCGCCCTTCGCCAGCTGACCGTGCGTTTCGCGTGTGATTGCCATGAATCGCTAAAGATATCAAACGGCGGGCGCCGGCGCGGTAGAATTCTCGCGTGCCAGAAGCGGCCGAATCCGAGCTCGCGAACCGCCTGCGCGGCGCCGACCGAGACGCCCTGGCGGCTCTGCTGCGCGAGTTGATCGAAACCATCGACGTCGAGTCCGCTCGTCACGCCCTGCGCAATCCCTTTCTCGAGGCACCCGAGATCGTTCTGCTCTTCGACGAGGTGCGGCTGCGGCGCTCCTACGACTTCCAACGCGACGTCGCCCTGCATCCGCGCACCCCGGAGCCGCTCGCGCTGCGCCTGGTGGCGACGCTCTTCTGGCGCGACCTTGCGCGACTCGGCCTCGACACCCGCGTCCGGCCTGTAGTCCGGCGGGCGGCCGACCAGCGCCTGATCGAGCGCCTGGCGGCGCTTGCGGTGGGCGAGAGAGTCGCGATCGCGCACCTGGCCAGTCCAGCGGTGCTGCAGCGCCTGCGCCACGACGGCAACCCAAGGGTGCTTGCTGCGCTGCTCGAGAACCCACGGCTCACGGAGGCAACTCTGCTTCCGATCGCCAGCAGCGAAACCGTTCCGCCGGCGGTGCTCGAGGTCCTGGCGAAAGATCAGCGCTTCGGTGCCCGCTATGTGGTCCGCCAGACGCTGAGCCGCAACCCGAGGCTGCCGGTGCAGGCGGCGCTCTCCAATCTGGTCGGGCTGCGCAAGGTCGATCTTGCTGCTGTGGCATCCGATCCCCGTATTCCTTCGCTGGTCCGGCAGAGAGCCCGCTTGTTGCTGGGTGAGCTGCGCTAGTTTCCGTTAGACTTGGCACACTCCGATGACGCCGCCGAAGAAGCCGATTCCGCGCCCGCGGCCATGGGAGCAGAGGACCGAGGGTGACGCGGGCAGCTTCGGAAGCTGGCTCAGACGTCAGCGCGAGGCGCGCGAAATCTCGTTGCGCGAGATCGCCGAGGCGAGCAAGATCTCTCTGCGCTACCTCGAGGCGCTCGAAGAAGACCATTTTGACGTTCTCCCGGCTCCGGTCTTCGCGCGCGGGTTCCTGCGCGAGTATTCGAAGATCGTGGGCCTCGACGCCGACGAGGTGGTGAACAACTACCTCGCCGCCCAGCAAGGCGGCGATGGCACCGCGGACATCGCCGAGGAAGAGGCCGGTCGCCCCAAGGGGCAGCCCCGAGATTGGGGCTATGGGCTGCTGTTCACGCTCGCCGTCGTCGTCTTGCTCGGCCTCGCCGCCGTGTTGGCTTTCTGGGCTGAGCGACGCCGTGAGAACTCACCGCCGCCCGCGACTCCGCTGGCGCCGCCTCCGGTGGTCGTCACCGTGCCCCCTCCCGCGACTGCCGTCACGCCTCAACCGACGGCGAACTCACCGCTTCGCGTCACGATCGATTTCTCGGAGGACTGCTGGATCGAGATCGCCGCCGACAGCAAGCCGAGAACGAGCGAGCTGCGCGTGCGCGGCGAATCGCTCGAGATCGACGCCAAGCAGTGGGTGGTTCTGACCCTCGGCAATCCCGGGGGAGTGAAGGTCGAGGTCAACGACCATCCCTTTGCGTTGCCGCCGTCGGACGGCAAGGTCCTGCACGACGTCCGCATCGACCTCGCGACCGCCAAGGGTTTGGGGGGGTGAGCACCGAGGAAGTGCCGCGTACCCTGGCTGAGGAGGTTCTCGTACCCGGCAATCAAAAGCTTCAGTTGCTCGCCGCCCAGGGGCTGCTGCCCCTGCCTCCCGACGAGCTCCTTCCGATCCAGATCGCCCTGGCGCAAAGCTCCGACGGCGAAGTTGCCGAGCAGGCGCGGGCTTCACTCGGGCGCATCGATCCCCGAATCGCGGCCCCCTATCTGGCCCATCAGGCGAGCTCCGAAGCGCTGGCCTACTTCGCCTTCAGCGTGCACCACCCGGTCGTTCAGGAAGCCATCATCCGACGGCGGGACGTGCCGTGGATGCTCCTCGAGGATCTGGCGGCGCGCATCTCGCCGGACCTCCAGGAAGCGCTCCTGGTGCGCCAGGACGCGATCATCGAGCACCCCGCGATCCTGGACTCATTGGCGAACAACCCGAACCTCTCCTCGTATTCGCGGCGGCGGATTTCCGAGTACCGCCAGCACCTGCTGCCGCGCGCCGCGATTCCCTCGCTCGAGTCCGAGATCGAGGAGGCCAACGACGCCGAGGTAGCGGCCGCCATCGCCTCGGTGCAGGACTTGCCGACCGCAGGCGAGGTCGACGATCAGACCGGCCTCAGCGAGGCGCAGGTGCGGCAGTTGCCCCTGCCCGTGCGGTTGCGGCTCACTCGCGGTGCGTCGCGCTCGCTCCGCTCCATCCTGGTGCGTGACGCCAACGCCCTGGTGGCGCTGTCGGTGATCAACAACAACCCGCTCTCGGATCAGGAAGTCGAGCACATCGCGCGCAACCGGTCGGTGTGCGAGGAGGTCCTGGTCGCGATCACCCGCCGGCGCGAGTGGATGCGCAAGTACCCGATCATCCAGGCCCTGGTGGGCAACCCGCGCACGCCGCCGGGGAACTCGGTAAAGCTCCTGCCGATGCTGTCGGTGCGGGATTTGCGGAATCTGGCGAAAGACAAGAATGTTTCCGACCTGGTAAGGCGAACCGCAACCCGGTTGTATAAGATCAAGCAAGTCTAGGCGAATGACCTGGCTCGAGCCCGATGGCGAAGGACTACTACGCAATTCTCGAAGTGGCTCGCACCGCGACGAGCGACCAAGTGCGCGCGCGATTTCGCGAGCTCGCGCGTGAGCGTCATCCCGATCGTTTCCAGGGCGAGGCCAAGGCGGATGCGGAGCTTGAGTTTCAGGCCATCACGGAGGCTTTCAACGTGCTTTCGGACAACGAGCGCCGCCGCGCGCACGACCAGCAGTTGGCGCGCCCCGAGCCCTTTGCCGCGCGCGGTCCGGACATGGGCCAGCTCGCCAAGATCTACCTGCAGCGCGGCATCAAGGCCTATCGCGAGAAGAATTTCCTCGAAGCCGCCGAGAACTTCGACCGCGCCACCAAGGCCGAACCCAAGAACGCCCAGGCTTGGCACCACTTGGCGCTCGCCTGTAGCCACCAACAGCGCTGGCAGTCGCAAGCCGTCGAAGCCATTCAGCAGGCGGTCGGACTCGAAAAGATGAATGTTTCCTATCTGAAGATGGCCGGCAAGCTCCACGCGTCCGCGGGAATGATCGCGGAGGCCGAGCGGTACTACAATGAGGCCCTCACATGGGGCGGGGAGGATTCGGTCATTCGACAGGCGCTCGAGGACTTGAGCAAGGGAAAGAAGCCTCGCCCCGGAATCTTCGGAAGGCTTCCCGGATGATCCGCGTCAAAGCCAGTGGTCTGTCCGACGTCGGCCTGGCTCGGACCCACAACGAGGACTGCTTCGAAATCGACCAGGATCTGCAGGTGTACGTGGTCGCCGACGGCATGGGCGGCCACAGCCACGGCGAAGTGGCGTCGCGTATCGCGGTCACCGCCATGCACGACTTCATCGCCCAGACCACCGAAGACGACATGACCTGGCCGGTGCCGTACGACACCAAGCTGCGCCGCTACGCCAACCGGCTGAAGGCCGCCGTCCGGGTGGCGCACGACAAGGTCCTGCGCGCCATCCGCCACGACGCTTCCCTGGTCGGCATGGGCACCACGGTCGTCAGCCTGATCGTCGAGGGTCCGCGCGGCTCGATCGCGCACGTCGGCGACAGCCGCGCCTACCGCTGCCGCGGAGGCAAGCTCGAGTTGCTCACCCAGGATCACACGTGGGTCAACGAACAGGTGGTTGCCGGCTACCTCTCCGAGGATCAGGCGCGGACCCATCCACTCAAGAACGTCGTCACCCGCGCTCTGGGCGGCGAGTCCGAGGTCCTCGTCGACATCCAGGAAGTCGACCTCAAGCCCGGCGATCTCTACCTGCTGTGCTCTGACGGTCTGACCACGATGCTGAGCGATACCGACATCGAGGACCACATCAAGAAGAGCGCTCTACCGGAAGAGCTGTGCCGCGGTCTGGTCAAGGATGCCAACGGCCGCGGCGGCCTCGACAACATCACCGTCATCGTGCTCGCGGTCGAGGACGACCCGGACGCGGATGAGGATGAGGAAGACGTTCAGTTGCCGAAGCTGTAGCCCTGCCGCGCCCGCACTCTGAATTCAGGGTTACGGGTTTTCACCGAGACCTTCTGAAAGCCTTGCGTTCCTGCGTCGTGGGATGCCTGGAAGCTCAACAGGTAGTAGCCACTGGTGTCGCGGGCGATCTGCTCGAGCGGGGTCGCGAAGGTGGTGAAGTTGTAGAGGTACTTCCCGCCGGTGTCGGCAGCGAGCTGGTTCATGCCGTCGGCCATCAGGTGGCTGGTGCCGGTCGGGACCACGTCGATCGCGTAGACCGCGACGTTGGCGGTGTTGAGCGCTTGCTGCATTGGCGGATAGTTGACCGTGTCCGGACGGTACATGCCGAACGACGAAATCTTGCCGAATCCACGGGTGAACAGGACCAGGTTCTTGCGGCCGCGGATCGGCGCCGAGGCGGTTGCCACTAGCTTGAGGCCGTCGTAGATGCTGGTCGAGGCGCGCATCAGGCTATCGCCCTCGGGTAGGCCCGCAACCAGCGAGGGCGCACCCTCGGGAGCCGGCGCTCGGCGCGAGGGAAACCGATACTGAGATTCGCGGCCGGCGGCGGCATCATCGATGGCGCGCTCGACCACGCCACGGTCGTGCGTAAAGTCCTGGTGAAGATGCAGGCTGCGGTCGTAGCTCAACACCGCCGCCCAGTCGCTGGACAGCATCTTCATGCGCACCCAGGCCTTCAACTGACGCCCGGCATCGAGCTGACGGGCGAGCAGACCGTTGGCCTCCATGCTCGCCTCGCGTTGGTCCTCGAACATGAAGATCAGAAAGCGTTCCTCCGGAATTGGGGCGGGCTCGCTGCTGACTCCTGCTGATTCTGGGGGCGCGTCGAGGAAGCGTCGATTGCTGTAGAACGAAACGCCGGTGACTGGCATCGGCTTGCCCTGCTCCTCGACGATGAAGTCGTCAGGGCCGAGCCCGACGATCACGTTGCCGTCGCGGTCGGTGACCAGGGCGTCCAGGAGGACTTCGCTGAC
>JBDTNL010000034.1:0-40103 GCA_039933785.1 Acidobacteriota bacterium | reverse complement strand
GCGTTGTGAGGCTCGCTTCGCCTCGCTTCGACGTTCTACGCGACGGTCCGGGGGCACCTCGGCGCGCCACCGACTCCTTGGTCTCGCGCGGGCCGCGCGGACCGCTGGGAAGCGCGGTCCACGCAGTGATTGGAGACGGCGCGCGAGGAATTCGGACTCGGCGGCGCGCCGAGGTGCCCCCGGACCTTGGGGGCGTTGTTGAGTTGGGTTCGCGATTTGGGACGCCGTTCTACTTGTATGACTTCTCGGTCCTCGAGGAGAGGGGGCTCGCGCTTCGCGCTTCGCTGCCTTCGCGGTTCGAGATTTGCTATGCGGTGAAGGCGAATCCTTCGTTGGCGGTGGTTGCCTTGTTTGCGGGGCTTGGGTTGGGGGCGGATGTGGCTTCACGGGGGGAGCTCTCCTTGGCTCTGGCGGCGGGGGTTCGTTCCGATCGAGTCGTGTGCAGCGGGCCGGCGAAGAGCGAGGCGGATCTCTTGGCCGCGGTCGAGCACCGGGTGCTCGGGATCAATGTCGAAGGGCCGCATGAGTTGGATCGGTTGCAGGCGCTGGCGGTGCGACTAGAGGTCTCGATTCCGGTGCAGCTACGACTCGCGGTGCCCTGGTCGGCAGGGGAGACGCGGCAGATTCTCGGTGGGGCTGGGGCCGGGAAGTTCGGTGTGAACCTCGCGTTGGCGGAAACGCTACTCGGTCAACGGGAGCGTTGGCCCGATCTTCGGTGGCAGGGCTTTCAGGTGTTCAACGCCTCGAATGTGTTGTCGGCGGAGCGCTGGGTTGCTAGCGCGGCGCGGGCGCTCGATCTGTCGGTCGAGCTTGGGCGGCGCTACGGTGTGCGGCTCGACGTGGTGGATCTCGGGGGCGGTTTGGGAATTCCCTATTCGGCTCGCGAGGGTGTGTTCGATCTGGAGACTTTCTCGCGCGGCATGGAAGCCCTCGCCCGCGCCTGCGATCGGATTCCGGAGCTCAGTGCGACTCGGCTGCTGGTCGAGCCGGGGCGCTACCTGGTCGGTCCGGCGGGAATCTACGTGGCGCGCGTCGTCGAGGTGAAGGCGGCGGGAGAGCGGACGATGGTGACGCTGGACGGAGGCATTCACCATCTGTTGCGTCCGGCGCTGCTCGGGGAGCCGCATCCCGTGCGACTCCTTGCCGGTGACGGGCGGGCGTTGGGCAGGGCGCGGCGAGTGACTCTTGCGGGGCCCCTTTGCACCAGTCTGGACGTGCTCGATGCCGGGGCGCTGTTGCCGCTGCCGCAGCCCGGAGATCTCGCCGTCTTCCTGCAGGCCGGGGCGTATGGCTTCACCGAGTCGATGCCACTCTTTCTCACGCACGAGTGGCCGGCAGAGTTGGGTAGGCGGGGCGAGGTGGTGCATGCGCTGCGGCGCTCGCCGACCGTGGACGAGCTCCGCCGAATGCAGTGTGTCCCGCACGAATTGGTCTCGCCGGCGGGACCAACTTGAGGCCTGCGAGCGAACGCTGCTGCTAGAGTTCGCTTCGATGCGGGCGGGCTATTCGAAGCGTTCTCTTGCGGACAAATTGGGGATCAAGCCCGAAATGCGCCTGGCGCTGCTCGGGGCCCCTGAGGGCTACGACAACACGCTTGGAAAACTGCCTCCCGGCGTAATGGTGTCTCGCGCGGTGCGAGGAAAGTTCGATCTCGTCCAGCTCTTTGTCGACCGCTCCACGGAGCTCGATCGACGGTTGCCCGCCTTGCGCAAGGCGATCGCTCCCGACGGCATGATCTGGGTGTCGTGGCCGAAGAAGGTTTCGGGTGTCGAGACCGATGTCACTGAGGCCGTGGTGCGAGATCGCGCGCTCGCGCACGGTCTGGTGGACGTGAAGGTGTGCGCGGTCGATGAGACCTGGTCCGGGCTCAAGTTGGTCATTCGACTGAAGGATCGGGTGCGGGCTTCTGGAGGTACTGCATGACGGCTCGCCCGCCGCGGATCCTGCTGGCCGACGATCAGCGCGACGTGCTCGAGGCGCTGCGGCTGCTGCTCAAGGGCGAGGGCTACATCATCGAGACCGCGGCGCTGCCCGCCGCGGCCCTGCGCGCCGCCGAGGCCGCGGAGTTCGACGTTGTCCTGATGGACTTGAACTATGCGCGCGACACCACGTCGGGCGCCGAAGGCTTGGATTTGCTAGAGCGTTTGCGCGCGCTTGACCCGTCGTTGCCGGTGGTGGTGATGACCGCCTGGGGCAGCGTCGATCTCGCGGTCGAGGCGATGCGGCGCGGGGCGCGCGACTTCGTGCAGAAGCCGTGGGAGAACGCGCGGCTGCTGGCGACGCTCGCGACCCAAGTCGAGCTCGGTCGAGCGTTGCGACGCGGCAGACGGCTCGAAGCCGAGAACCGAGCTCTGCGTTCTGGCGAGGGACCGGCCGAAGGCGGCGAAGGAGGTAAGTTCCTGCTCCTGGCAGAGTCGCCGGCCATGCGGCCGGTGCTCGAGATCATCGAGCGCATCGGGCCTTCGGACGCCAACGTCTTGATCACCGGCGAGAACGGCACCGGTAAAGGAGTCGTGGCGCGCGCGCTGCACCAGGAGTCGGCGCGCTCCGGGCGACCGCTGGTGACGGTGAACGCCGGGGGGCTCTCGGAGTCGGTGTTCGAGAGCGAGCTCTTCGGCCACGTGCGCGGCGCCTTCACCGACGCGAAGAGCGATCGCGTGGGTCGTTTCGAGCTCGCCGACGGCGGCACGTTGTTCCTCGACGAGATCGCCAACGTCCCGCCGGCGCAGCAGGCGAAACTCTTGCGCGTGTTGGAGAGCGGCGAGTTCGAGCCCGTGGGCTCGTCACGCAGCCGTCGGGTCGATGTGCGGGTGCTTTCGGCGACCAACGCCGATCTCGAAGCTGAAGTGCAAGCTGGGCGGTTTCGCAAGGACCTGTTGTTTCGCCTCCGCACGGTCGAGGTTCGACTGCCACCGCTGCGCGAACGCCGTGACGACATTCCCTTGCTCGCTGCGCATTTTCTCGGTCGGTACTCGGCGCGCTATCGCAAGCCGCTGGCGAGCTTCGACGAGGCCGCGGTGCGCGCCCTGCTGGCGCACCCCTGGCCGGGCAACGTGCGCGAGCTCGATCACGCGGTCGAGCGCGCCGTGCTCATGGCGAGAAGCGCCGAGGTCGCGGCCAGCGACCTCGGCTTGCAAATGGCGAAGCCGGAGGCCAACCTCGAGGACCTCAGCCTCGAGGAAGTCGAGCGCCTGTTGATCCAGAAAACGCTGGCCCGCAACGACGGCAACGTCAGCCGCGCCGCGCTGGCGCTCGGGTTGTCGCGGAGCGCGATGTACCGTCGGCTGGAGAAGTACGGCTTGTAGCGTCGGACAACCCGCGTCATGGCCGACACTCCTGTTCCGTCGCGCTCGCGGTGGCCTCCGGGCCGGATCTTCAGTCACGAGCGATCCATCTGGCTCCTGGTGTTGCTCACCGGGTTCCCGGCAACGGCTGTCGCGCTGTTTCTGATCTGGGGCGAGGGGGGTTCGCGCGAAGGGCAGTGGCTGGCCACGTTGGTCCTCCTGACGCTCTGGATCGGGCTCGCGGGAACGGTGCGTCGGCGGGTGGCGTATCCGCTGCAAACGCTCGCCAACCTGCTCGAAGCGCTCCGCGAGGGCGACTTCTCGCTGCGCGCCCGGCGCGGGCGCGACGACGATGCGCTGGGCGAAGTGATGCGCGAGGTGAATCTCCTCGGCCGCACGCTCCAGGATCAGCGCATGAAGGCGCTCGAGGCGAGCGCGCTGCTCCGCCGCGTGATGGTGGAGATCGACCTTGCGGTGTTCACTTTCGACGGCGAGCATCGGCTGCGCCTGGTGAACCGCGCCGGCGAGCGCTTGCTCGGTGCTCCCGAGGAGCGATTGCTCGGCAAGACGGCGTCAGAGCTCGCGCTCGCGCAGTTTCTCGACGGCGATGCCGCGCGCACAGTGCGCGCCGGGTTCGCCGGCGGCGAGGGGCAGTGGGGCCTGCGACGCAGCACCTTCCGCGAGGGCGGCGTGCCGCACCAGTTGGTGGTGCTCACCGATCTGTCGCGCACATTGCGGGAAGAGGAGCGCCAGGCCTGGCAACGTTTGATTCGCGTGCTCGGGCACGAGCTCAACAACTCGCTGGCGCCGATCAAATCGATGGCCGGGACGCTCCGCACGCATGCGCTGCGCACGCCGCGGGCGGACGACTGGGAAGAGGACCTAGGCGCCGGGCTGCGCTTGATCGAGGATCGTTCCGATGCGCTTGGGCGCTTCATCGGCGCTTACAGCCAACTCGCCCGCCTGCCGCGCCCGAAGCCGGTACCGCTCGCCGTCGATGACTGGGTGCGACGCGTGGTGGCGCTCGAACCGCGGCTGCGCGCCGAGATAGAGGGCGGTCCGCACGTCATCCTGCGTGCCGACAGCGATCAGCTCGATCAGCTGCTGATCAATCTGTTGCGCAATGCAATCGACGCGTCCCTGGAAACCGGCGGCGGCGTCCGGCTCGGCTGGTCCGCGGTCTATACCGGAGTCGGGCGAGGCGCGCGGCCCGGCGTCGAGGTCTGGATCGAAGACGATGGACCTGGACTGCCGAACACCTCGAATCTCTTCGTACCGTTTTTCACCACCAAGCCGGGCGGCACCGGCATCGGTCTGCTGCTCAGCCGCCAGATCGCCGAGGCCCACGGCGGCACGCTCACGCTGGTGAATCGCGAGGGGGAGCGCGGCTGTCGAGCCGTGTTGTGGCTGCCGCTGGTGCCGGCCTAGCTTTCGATCAGCCCTGAAGAGGCTGTGCTCGTCGGCCGCCGGCAGCCGCCATCTGGTGCGGGGTCGGCGGCTTGGAGGTGGTGCCCTCGGTCTTGGTCGGCTCGCTCGGTCCTGACGGTTTTGCCGTCGCGGGCGGCGGCGTGGCGTCGAGGGCTACCTTCTGGAGTAGAGCCTTGAACCGAGCGTCCTGGCGTAGGGGGGCGAAGTCCGGATCCACGCCGAGAAACGCCAGGTTATGGTCGCGTTCCTCGATTGCCTTGTTCATCCAGCGGAAGCCTTCGTCCATGTCGCCGAGCGCGAAGTGAAGCTTGGCGCGCTGTACGGGCGAGATGTACTCCTTGGCGGCGCGGGTCTCGATTTCGGTGAGGATGGCGCGCGCCTGTTCCTTCTTGCCGGCACGGACATAGTTCCGCCCTAGCGCTGAGAGGGTGAAGGCATTGCGCTTGGTGAGCTCCAGGGCGCGCTGAAACTCGTGCTCGGCGTCGTCGTATTTGCCTTGATACGAGGCCGCTTCGCCCAGCAGATGATGGGCGAGCCAGAATGACGGCTCGAGCCCCAGCGTGTTGTTGGACTCGGTGGTCGCGTGTTGCATGTCACCGGAAAAGAAATAGGCGATGGCCACGGTTTCGTTGATGATCAGGGACAGGGGATCGAGCTCGCGGGCCCGGCGCGCGGCCTGTATGGCCTCGGCGTGGCGGCCCTGTGAGCTCAAATAGCCCGCGTACTGCTGCCAGGCCTCGGCGTTGCTCGGGTTGAGCGACAACGCACGTTCGAACTCGGTCGCCGAGTGCGACCAGTCGAGATCGAGCAAGAGCGCGATGGCGAGAGCGCCGTGGGCCTCCGATAGCGAGTCTTCGAGGGCGATCGCCTTGCGCGCGGCGGCCTCTGCCTTGGGGAGCGATTCTCGCGGTGACATCACGGCGTAGCCGAACGATCCGAGCTGCGCGTAGCTCTCGGCCGAGGCTGCCCAGGCGAGGGCGAAATTGGGCGCCTTTGCGAGCGCCTGCTGGAATAGATCCAGTCCCTTGAGCACATTGTCAGGGCTGCGCTTGTTCTGGAAGAAGCGTCCGCGGAGATAGGCCTCGTACACGTCGTCGGGAACGTCGGGATGCTTGCCCAACCGGGCGCGGGCCTCGGGCGAGAGGCTGCCAAGGACTTTTCCCGCCACCGCCTCGGCGACCCTGCCCTCGAATCCCATCAGGCTGCTCATGCTGCCGTGATAGGTCTCGCCCCAGAGCTCTTGGTTGGTCGCCGGATCGACCAGATGCACCACGACCGCGACCTGGTCGCCGGCGCGCATGACCGAGCCCTGCACCAGGTGTACGACGCCCAGAGTCTCGGCGATCTCCTTTAGATTGTCTGCCGCCGCTCCCTTGTAGCGCATCACCGAATTGCGCGACGTCACGCGCAGCGCCGAAACCTTGGCGAGGTCGGCGATCATCGCCTCGGTGGCGCCGTCGGAGAAGTATTCCTGCTCGGGGTCGCTCGAGAGATTGCGCATGGGCAGCACGGCGATGGTGGCGCCGACCGCCGCCGGTGCAGCTAGCGCGACCGACAGCAAGGACGGTGCGCCGTCCCGGCGGGCCGCAGGAGTGCGCCGCATCCACAGGAATCCGGTCGCGGCAAGAGCCAGGGTGAGGGCCGCGACCAAGCCCCAGGCGGCGGGCTTGATCCGGGTCCGAGCTCGCTTCCCGGAAGTGCTGCCGAGCAATCCTTGACGAGACTTGCTCTGCAGGTCGATCAGGGCTTCCTGGAAGGCGAGGGCGTCCGGGTATCGCATGTTGGGGTTTTTGAGCAGGCAACGCTGCACGATGGTGTCGAGCTCGGGGGCGAGATCCGCTTTGATGGACGCCAGCCGCGGAGGCTCATCGCGCAGGATGGCGGAGGCGATGGAGGCGTCGCTCGCTCCCTGGAAAGGCAGCCGGCCGGTGGCCATCTCGAACAACATAACGCCAAGCGAGAAGATGTCGGACCGGTTGTCGGCGGTCTGGGCCTCGAGTTGCTCGGGCGACAT
Source organism: Acidobacteriota bacterium (assembly GCA_039933785.1). Classification (GTDB taxonomy): domain Bacteria; phylum Acidobacteriota; class Thermoanaerobaculia; order Multivoradales; family JAGPDF01; genus JBDTNL01. The sequence continues at coordinate 33,377 of JBDTNL010000034.1, read as the reverse complement.
GTAAGGAATGGTGCCGACGACGATGCCCTGCCGGGTGAGGGCGCTCTCGCGCGGCGCCGGCCCGACCAGGGTGCGCTGTTCCATCTTGGCGAGGCCGAAGTCGACGACCTTGACGACACCGTCCGAGCGCACCATGACGTTCGCCGGCTTCAGGTCGCGATGGACGATTCCGGCCTTATGGGCCGACGCCACGGCGTGGGTCACCGGCAGCAGGATGTCGAGGCAGCGGTCGAGCGCCAGGCCGTCGCGGGGGATGAGCTCGCTCAGCGGCGAGCCCTCGATCCATTCCATCACCAGATAGAGACGGCCCTCGGTTTCTTCGACGGCATGGATGGTGACGATGTTCGGATGGTTGAGTGCCGCGAGGGCGTTCGATTCGCGCTCGAACCGGCGGCGACTGTTTTCGTCGTGATTGAGAGCGTCGGGCAGGAACTTAAGGACGACCTTTCGCTGCAGACGTGGATCGAGCGCCAGGACCAGATGCCCCATGCCGCCGCTGCGCAGATTCTCCAGAATCCGGTAGGGTCCAACCTGCCCGTCGATCACTGTTTGCAATGTTATCCGCAAAACCCGGTGCTAGAATCCGGCCATTCACGGACCTGTCCAGGGAGGATTTCCGATGTCGAAGAACCCCATCCAGGAGGCGTTCGATGCGCAGTCTGGAGCCCTCGGCCTACCGAGCGAAACCGTCTGCGAGACCGACTCCAAGACGGTGGGAGTCGCCTTCGCGATCTTCAAGAAAACGGTCGAAGTGCAGACCACGGAGGCTCCCGCCGCGGTGAAGAGCGGCTTGACCGTGTCGGAAGCCGACGGGCAGGACGACGATTCGATCGTCGAGGTCCTCCGCGGCTACGAGGGCATGACTCCCGAAGACTTCGCCAAGGGCTGGCGCGGTTTCGCCAGCGAGCCCCACATGGGCGTCGGCACGAGCTGGGTCGGGATCGTCGATCAGGAAGCGGTCGATCACTGGCTGGGCTCTGATGCCCTGGCCAAGGCACGCACCGCGTTTCCTCCGTTCTCACCGCGCAAGATCCATCTGCACGACCTGCACGTCACCTATATCGGCAGCGGCCGCGCCGCCGCCACGTACCGAGTCGAGGAAGAGCACACCAACGGTCAGAAGACGGCCGGCAACGCGGCGGCCATCTTGATGAACGTCGCCGGACAGGGCTGGCGGATCGTGGTGGTCACCAAGGGCGGCCGCGGCGAAATCTAGCCTGCAGGTGCCTCACCTAGGCTCCAGCGCCAGCGGTCCCGTCAGCGCCAGCGACCCTCCTAAGCAGTTTCGCGAAGGCACGCATCGGATCCGTCCGCCAGAAGAAACCTGGCGGGCGATTCAGCCCGCACTACTCACCGCCGGAGTGACTCGTGTCGCCGACATCACCGGCCTCGACGGCCTCGGCGTTCCCGTCTTTCAAGCCGTTCGACCGGCAAGTCGGAATCTCTCGGTGTCCCAGGGCAAGGGTTTGTCGATGGCGGCGGCGCGCGTGAGCGCTGCCATGGAGGCGCTCGAGCTCTGGCACGCGGAGTCTCTCGAGCATCTGCCTCAGGTCTCGATGTCCGCCCGCGAGATGCGCCGTTCGGCCGCGATCGCGCTCGACTCGTTGCGTTGGTCGGTCGACGCACTCACCATCCGAAACCGCATGCTGGCGGCGCCGCTCCAATGGGTGACGGCATCCTCCCTGCTCGGCGGGCGGGATGGATTTCTTCCGCGCGCCATGCTCGAGCTCGACTTCACACCGTCGTCGCCGCTCGTGCCGCGGTCCTTCGATCTCACGTCGAACGGTCTCGCGTCGGGGAATTGCCGCGAGGAGGCGCTGTTGCATGCGCTCTGCGAGCTCATCGAGCGCCACGGTCTGGCGCTGGCGGAGCGCGGCCGGCGCCGCGTGGCGCTCGATTCGGACGGCATTCCGTCGGCGGCGTGCGGCGACCTAGTGGCACGAGTGCGCGGCGCGGGCGGCAAGGTCGCGATCTGGGACCTCACCTGGGAGGCGGGCATCGCCGTCGTCCTGGCCGAGATCGCGTTGCCGGATCTGCCGCACGTCTGGCGCGGTTCGGGTTGCCATCCCTCGCCCGAAGTAGCGCTCTCGCGGGCGCTCACCGAGGCGGCGCAGTCGCGGCTCACCTACATCGCCGGGGCGCGCGACGACCTTGTTCTTCTTGCCGGGGCTCCGTCCGAACGGGACGCGACTCGAGGCTTCCGCGAGCCGCCGGCGAATCGCGGGCTTGACGATCTCGGCGATCTCGCGACGCCGACGCTCGGCGGCGATCTGGACGCCGTGCTCGGCCGCCTTGCAGGCCTCGGATACGAGCCCTTCGCCGCCGATCTCACGCGGCCCGAGGTTGGAGTCGCCGTGGTGTTCGCTTTCACGCCGGGTCTGCTCGAGGCTAGGCATTGAAGCGCTCGGCGGTGGTCGTGTTCGCGGGCCCCAGCCTGCATGGCGTGGACGCCGCCGGTCGACCTCTGCTCGAACGCTGCGCCGTGTGGGCGCCCGCCGGGCGAGGCGACATCTTGCGCGCGCTCTCGACGCAGCCACGCGCCTTGGTGCTGATCGACGGCTACTTTCATCGCGTGCCGGCGGTGACGCATCAGGAGCTGCTCTACGCGCTCGATGCCGGCGTGCCGGTCTTCGGCGCCTCGAGCATGGGCGCTTTGCGTGCGGTGGAGCTCGAGCGGTTTGGCATGACCGGTGTGGGCCGGATCTTTGCGGCGTACCGCGACGGTCTCGTCGACGGCGACGACGAGGTGGCATTGCTGCACGCGCCGGCCGAGTACGGCTACGCGCCGATCGGAGTCGCGCTCGTCGAGGTGCGCTTCGCGCTAGAGGGGATTCAGCCGGAGGTCGCGAACGAGCTCTCCACTCCTTTCCTCCGAGCGCTCAAGACGCTGGGGTTCTCGGAACGGACTCAGGAGAGGGTGGCGAGACTCGCCCGCAAACATCTCGGCGAGGCTCTCGCGGCGCGGTTGTTTGTTGCGCTCGAAGCGTCCAGCGTGAAACGGGAGGACGGCCTGGCGGCGGTCGCCGAGGCGCTGGCGAGTGCCGGGCCACGCCCTCCTCGACGACGTCCCGCGACGGGCTATCTCAGCTGCTTCAAGGAGCTCTACATCGAGGCGCCGAACGCGGGCGCAGTAGAACCAGGAAAGACCACCGTTGCGCGCGCCCTCCAGGCGGCCTTGGTGCTGCATGCACAGGCGCCGGCGTTCGTGCGCGCCATGCGCCTCCGAGCCGCGCGCGTGGCGGCCGCGAGGGATCAGTCCGTGCCTCGGGATGCGCTCGCCACGCGCACCGCTGAGCTTCGCCGGCAGCACGAGATGTCATTCGGGTCAGCGTTCCTACCGGCCGCTGAGTACTCGGCCGAGGCCGAGGTCGAGCTCCAGTCCGAGCACGGCAAGGAGGATGGCACCGCATGCGCGGCAGCGAAGATGCTCGAGCTCGCGCGACGCTTCGGTTGCGAGGTGGAGGCCGCCGGCGCCGAGGCCGCGATGCTCGCTGTCTTCGAGGCCCAACCCGACTTGCTCCCGAGTTGGGATCTGGCCCGAGCCTTTGCGTTCTCGCCGGCCTTCGGCGCCGCGTGCCGCACGGCGGCCGCGGCGCTGGAGGTGCTCGCCTGCCTCCTGCGTTCTCGCGACGGTGCTCGAATCGACACCGCGGCGCTTCGCGAATTCGCGGCCGAGCAGTGGAACTGCGCGCCGCAGGCGGTCGCGTCACGGGCTTCGGCCCGCGGACTGTTCCCGGCCGCGGGGCTTGCCGATGGGCTGCGCGAAGCGTTGGAGCTGTTCGCGCCCGCCGAACGCCTGCCGCAAGCGATCAACGGATATCCGGCGGCACGAGCGGCGCTCCGCGCTGGCAAATTGCTTTTCTAGAGAGGAGAATCTCATGTTCGGATCCTTGCTCTTCGACCTCGCGCCAGGTGTCCCAGCAGCCAAGCCGCTCTCCGGAGCTCCGCCGCCTCCCGCCGCGCCTGCTGGGCCGACGCCTCAAGGTATACAAGCCCTTGCCTTCCTGGTCGGCGGCGTCTGGGCCACGACCTCGGGTGCCGCGACCGTCTCGGAGCGTGTCGTATGGGACGCCACCGAGACCTTCCTCATGACCGAGGTCATCCAGTCGGTCTCCGGTCAGCCCGCCGGTCTCGCGCGCGGTTACTTCGGCTACGCACCGGCGGCCCAGACCCTGCTGAGCAGCGCGCTCAGCACGAGCGGCACCTACACCGGCGGCTACGAGACGTCGTCGCCCGACGCCAACACTTGGGTCTTCGCCATGATGTGTGGCTCCGGACCCAACATTCAAAGCGTGCAGGTGACCATGCAGCACGCTTCGGCCGACGAACTGACGATCGCGCAGGCGATCCAGGTGGACGGGGCTTGGGTGACGAAGGGGAGCGCGACGTACCTGAGACAGTGCGATCCATCGCTTGCCTGATTCCACCGTGCGGCGGCACTCGTCACTGCGGTGAGAGAATGTCGACCATTAGGCCAACTGCTGGCTGCTGCGGGACGGGGAAGAGCATGCACTCACGAGAGCACTGGGAGCACGTCTATTCGACCAAGGCACCCGACGCAGTGAGTTGGTTTCAGCCGCGCGCGGAGACCTCGTTACGGTTGATCGAGGCCACCGGCGTTCCTGCCGATTCCTCGATCATCGACATCGGCGGAGGCGCTTCCACCTTGGTCGACGATCTTCTGGCGAAGGGGTATGAGAGGGTAACCGTCCTCGACGTCGCTGCGTCCGCGCTCAAGGCAGCGCAGGATCGACTCGGCAGAGGCGCTCAGCTCGTGACCTGGTTAGCAGCGGACATCACGACCGCGGAGTTGCCTAAGGACAAATACGATCTCTGGCACGACCGAGCGGTGTTTCATTTTCTCACCCGCGCGACGCAACGAGAGGCCTACCTCGGCGCCGTCCTGAGGGCTGTACGACCGGGCGGACATGTCATCGTCTCGACCTTTGCCGAGGACGGTCCGAGTCGATGCAGCGGCCTCCCCGTGATGCGCTACAGCGCCGAATCTCTGCACGCCGAGTTTGGAGCGCCGTTCACGCTGGTTGAGCACGAGCGTGAACGGCATCACACGCCGTTCGGAACGGTGCAGCTGTTCACTTACTGCTACTGCCGTAAGAGCGGAAACTAAGGCTATGTTGCTGGCCTTTTCTCGCCGGCGGAGGCCGTCGCGTATCTCGCCGGCTCCTGGTCGAACTTCGCCTTGCACCCCGCGGAGCAGAACCGGAAGGTCTGTCCCGCGTGAATGCTGCTGTAGGGGGCTTTGTCATCTACGGTCATGCCGCAAACAGGGTCCTTGCTCATTTTGAACGCTTCCTTTCAGTTCGCGATGGCCGAGTCACATCTTGGGCATGTTCTCGCCCGCCTTCGGATCAGGCACTGAACCGCTCTTCATCATCGGACAATCCATCGCACTCTTCATTCCGTGCCCACTCGTGTGGTGCATCATGTGGGCCATCATTTCCGGCTGCATTGCCATCATCATCGAGCGCGTGGTCTTGCGCTGAGCAACGAGCTCGGTGATGACCGCCGCCATCGAACGCTCCATCGTGTCCATCTCTTTGGAACGCTTGGCGGCGTTCATCTCCGCCACGAGCTTGTCGAGAGTGGCATCCATCGCCTCGAGCTTGGTCTGCATCTCCTGCTTGTTGGCCATCATGCGCTGGCACTCACCCTTGAGATCCGTGTCGTGCTTGGCGCTGTCCATGGGGTGGCCGGTCATCGGGGCGGCCGCGGGTTTCGCCGCGGGGGCCGCGCCGGGCGGTGGAGTGGTTTGCGCGCCGACGCTTACGGCTAGCGCGATCACGGAGGCGACGAGGATGCGGGAAGCTAGGGCAGCAGAGCGTGGCGTCTTCATTTTGACGGTTCTTTCTGCGCCGAAGGCGCGGACGTGCCTATAGGGTTGGCCATGACTCCGTTGAGGGTGCATGGAGGGTGCCAGTGCTGAGCCAACCGCGTTGGACCCCACAGGTGCGAAAGCGCAGGCTGCAGGCGCCGCGCCTGTCGCGCGTCGAGCCGCTTTCTGCATTCCTCTAGGCAGAACCTGCGCGATCAGTGCCCCTGGTCTACTGCACCAACACTCTTCAGCCGGCGCGCCTTCCAGATAGCGAAGATCGCCGGATACACCGTGAGCTCGAGGAAGAACGAAGTCACCAGGCCTCCAACCATGGGCGCGGCGATGCGCTTCATGACGTCGGCCCCGGTGCCGGCAGGGACTCAAATCACCAGCGTTGCGAACAGGGTATAGAGGGGTACTGGCGGGGCTGGGGCGAGTTCGCCCGCGGCGGCTGGCGTCGAGGAGAGCCTGACGATAGGCAGCTGCGCGAGGACTGGAATGGATTCCAGCGCGGAAGCGGCCTTGGCCGTCGGAATCTCTGTCCGGTGCGGCGCACTCGCCGGCCCGGCGCTCGCTTGCCTGACGTATCCTTCCCTCGATGAGCCGCTTGCTCTGGATCTGCCTCGGGGGCGCCGTGGGCACCGCTGGCCGCTACTTGCTCGGCGACTGGCTGCTGCGGGTCGCGGGGCCGGCGTTCCCTTGGGGCACGCTGGCGGTGAATCTGTTGGGCTCGTTCCTGCTCGGGGTGATCATGCAGATTGCGCTCACCACGAACTGGATTTCGCCCACGCTGCGCCTGACGCTCGGGATCGGCGTGATGGGTGGATTCACGACGTACTCGTCATTCAACTACGAAACCCTGCGGCTGTTCCAGGGCGGCGCTTGGTTGTTCGCGGCGGTGAACCTCACGGCGACCGTGGTCGGTTGCCTCCTGGCCGGTGTGCTTGGTCTGTCGTTGGGTCGCCTCCTGGGTGGCGGCTAGGCCGGGCCCGAGCCGAAGGAGAACGCGATGCGAGCTCTCGAACGCGACGGCGTCCTGGTCCGGGTCTTCATCGGCGAAAGCGACACCTGGCATCACCAGCCGCTCGCCACGGCATTGATCGAGCGCCTGCGTCGCGAAGGCTTCGCCGGCGCCACCGTGTTCCACGGCGTGGCTGGGTTCGGCGCTCATTCGGTTCTGCATACGGCCAGCCTTCTACGATTGTCGCAGGACCTGCCGGTGATCATCGAAATCGTCGACAGCCCGGACCGTGTCCCACGCTTACAGGAGATCCTCGACGAGATGGTGAGCGAGGGGTTGGTGACGATGGAAAAGGTGCAGGTGCTCAAGTATTCGGCCGGCGGGCACTAGTCTCCGGGGACTGGCCTGTCGCCGTCGATGCTACTCGTGCCGCAGCGCCTGCATGGTGTCGACGTGCGCCGCTCGGCGCGCCGGGATCAGGCCCGAGACCAGAGCTATTGCGAACAGGATGAAGGCCGCACCGAGGTAGGTGAGCGGATCCGTCGCCTGCAAGCCGTAGAGCATCGATGTCACCATGCGAGTTAGCGCGAAAGCCGCGATCAGCCCGGCGGCGATGCCGGCGATGGCGAAGACCGAAGTCTCGCGCAGAACCATCGACAGCACCTCCTGCGCTCGCGCGCCCAAAGCCAGGCGGATGCCGATCTCGTTGGTGCGGCTGGACACGGTGTAGGCCATCACGCCGTAGATGCCGATGCCGGCGAGAACCAGGGCCAGGATTCCGAAGCCGGTCGCCAGGGTGGCGAAGACGCGCTCCTGCGAGAGGATGGCTTCCACTTGCTGGTTCTGGGTTCGCACGTCGAGCAAGGGCAGGTCGGAATCGACGGCCCGAACTGCGTCTCGCAGGCCCGGCGCGACGCTTGCCACGGTCGCCGCCGTCTTCACTTCGAAGGTGACCGCGCCGAGCTCCTCGGCTTGGCGATACGGGAGATAGAGCGTCGGCGGCACGTCCTCGCGGAGATCGCTGTACTTGGCGTCGGCGCTCACGCCCACTACCAGGATGGGGCTCGCGGTGGCGTCTCGATCGCACTCGGTGATCGTCTTACCGAGCGCTGCGCCTTCGGGGAAGAACTTCCTCGCCAGCTTCTGATTGACCACTCCGACACGCGGGGCGTCGGCGCGATCACCGGCTTCGAAACCGCGACCGGAGAGCAGGCGAATCGCGTACGCGTCGAAGAACTTCTCGCCCACATGGTTCACCCAGGTCGAATTCTCGGCGGGGCTGCCGGCGACCCTGCCGGTGGGCCTGAAGCAGCTGTTGTCCATGCTGTGCGCGAGCAGGGCTTCGCTCGAGAGCGTCGCCAGTTGCACGCCCGGCACTTCCGCCAGGCGGTCTTCGATGCGCTGGAAGAGCTCCACTCGCTGACGTCCGGCGAAGCGCGCCTGCGGCGGATCGAGCTGGAACAGGACGAGGTGCTCGATCGAGAGTCCGAGGTCCAGGTGGCGAAGGTTCGAGAGCGTGCGCAGGAAGAGTCCGGCGCCGACGAGCAGCACCGCGCAGAGCGCGACCTGCACCGCGACTAGGGACTTGCCCAGGCGCGCCCGCGAGCGACCGGGGCTGGTGCGAGCGTTTTCCTTGAGTCCGGATTGGACGTCGCCGCGCGTGGCTCGCCACGCGGGAGCGATCCCAAAGAGTATTCCGGTGACCAGAGTCAGGGCGAGAGCGAAGAGGAACACGCGGGCGTCGGGGCGCACGTCCATGGCGTGCGCGGTCCAGGCATCGTCGAACAGGCTCGGGATCGCGTTGCGCCCGGCATAGCCCGCCAGCAGGCCCGCGGCGCCGCCCAGGGTCGCGAGCAGCAGCGCTTCGGTCATGACCTGGCGCAGGATGCGCCAGCGCCCCGCCCCCATGGCGAGCCGCACGCTCATCTCGCGTTGACGCGCCGCGGAGCGTGCCAGCAGCAGGTTGGCAAGATTGGCGCAGGCGACCAGCAGGACGATACCCGCGAGAGCCAGCAGGACGAGGATCGGCTGCTCGAAGGCGCCGCTGAGATCGAGTCCGCGCCTGCCGTCACCGAGCACGAAGCGCGGCAGGTCCTCGGCCTTCTTGCCGGGCAACGTCGCTTGCAAGGCGCTGCGGAAGCTCTGCTCGAGCGCCGCCTGCGCGGCGGCGTCGCCGATGCCGGGCTTCAGGCGGCCGAGCACGACGACCCACCAGAAGTGGTTGTCGGCGAGCAGTGAGCCGTCATCTCCCATGGGGCTCACCCGCGGTTGCAGGCTTAGCGGTAGCAGGATCTGCGGCGAGCCGCCGGCCTTCGGCCCGTGGAACTCCGGTCCATTCACGCCCACGATGGTGACCGCAACGCCGTTGACGCGAATCGTCTTGCCCAGCGCGGCGGCGGAGCGGGCGAAGCGCTCGGCCCAATAGGCGTCGCTGATCACGCCGACCGGTGTGGCCGAGAGCGTGTCGTCGTCCGGGCCGAGCGCTCGTCCGGCGATCACCCGGCACCACAGAGTCGAATAGAAGTTGCCCGCGACCAACGTGGCATCGAGAGCCTCGGCGGTCCCGTCGATGTTGGCGGTCAGGCGATAGAGGTCGTGAAACGCGGTCATGTTCTCGAATGCTCGATTGCTCTTGCGCATCTCGAGAAAGAGAGGGTAAGGGAAGGGTGTGCCCAGGGTCTCGCCGTTCTTGGCGCGATCGAAGTTTCCCCACAAGGGGCCGACATGCCCTTGCTTCGATTGTGCCCACGAGAAGATGCGCAGTTGCTCGGGGTGCGGTACGGCGAGGGGCTTGAACAGAATCTCGCGCGCCAGGGTGTAGATGGCGGTGTTGGCGCCGATCCCGAGCGCTAGCGATAGCACGGCGACGGCGGTGAACGCGGGGTTTTGCCGCAGCACGCGAGCGCCGTAGCGCAGATCCGCGCGAGCTTCGTCCCAGAGTCGCAAGCCGACCGATTGGCGGCATTCCTCCTTGCGGCCTTCGACGCCGCCGAACTCGATGCGCGCTCGGCGCAGGGCCTCGGTTGGAGGCATACCCTGCCGCACCAGGTCTTCGGCGTAGGCGTCGATGTGGAATTGCAGTTCGACCTCCATCTCGCGCTCGAGGCGGGAGCGATCGAATACATGGCGCAGGGTGGAGCGCAGCGCCGGCCACAGTGCGAGCGCCACGTTCAGACCTCCTCGGGGACGGTGCGCAAGATGCCGCCGATCACGTCGGTCATGCGATTCCACTTCTCGGCCTCGGTCAGCAGCTGGCGCTTCCCGGTCGCGGTCAGGCGGTAGAACCTGGCCTTGCGCTTGTTTTCCGACTCACCCCACTCGCTGACGATCAGGCCCTGGTGCTCGAGCCGGTAAAGCGCGGGGTAGAGCGAGCCCTGCTGGATTTCGAGCCGGTTCTTCGAGATCTGTTGAATGCGCAGCAGCACGCCGTAGCCGTGCAGCGGCCCCAGGGAGACCGCCTTCAGGATCAGCATGTCGAGGGTGCCTTGCAGCAGGTCGAGCGGTTTGGTCATGGTCGGACGTTCTCCTAGATCGGCTAGGTGAATGGTAGCGAGCTTCTCCTAGAGAGTCAAGGAGAGCGCGGCGAGGCCGGCGTATAATGCGGTTGGGCCATATCGGCCTCTTTCGATCAGTGGTGAGGATTTGCGAATGAGAAAGCATCAGGCTTGGTGTACGACCGCGTTCGCCGCGCTCGCATTATTGGGAACCGCCCCGGCCCACGCGGCCGAGTTCTTCATGCCGGTGCCGAACCTCGGGGCGAACTACCAGTGGGAGACCGAGTTCTTCCGCCAGGACATCGGTAAGGACGATGTGTCGTTCACGTTCATCGGCGAGGGCAAGTCTGGGCTGGGCATGCCGGCCCAGGGATTCAAGGTCCTGCCCGGACCGTCGACGAATACCGCTCATCCGCTGCTCAGCGACAACTACACCCGCGACTACCACAAGCCGCCGGCGCGGAGCGATCCGAAGTACTTCATTCCGGGCCCGGGACTGGTCCGCATGGAGGGCGAGTCGGGTCTGCTGGCGATCACCAGTGCCGTGCTCGTCGGCGGCGACCCGATCACCTCGTGGGTGGTCCCGCTGGTGTCCACGGACGATGCGTTCACGGCTGGCGACACGGTGTGGGTGCTCGGCCTGTTGAAAGACGCCACTACCAGCAGCCAGTTGTCGCTCTACAACCTGCACGGGGCGCCGGCGAAGTGCACCGCCAAGCTGCTGTCGCCCACGGGCACGGTTCTCGACACGCGGGCCGACCTCACCGTGCCGTCGATCGGCAGCCTGCGCATCGCCGACATCATGGTGAAGGCCGCGGTCGGCACGGGATTCAGCGCCACGGTGACCTGCGACTCGCCGTTCTACGCCCTCGGCAGCTTCCCGTCCAAGGTGCAAGACAACGTGCGCGTGCTCTATCCCTCGCTCGAACCGCCGACCGTCGGAACGGCGGTCACGCTGGCGACCGATGTCGCCGGCTTCAAGGCCACCAAGGCGAACTCGGCGAAGTACTACACCCTGCCGCTCGAGGACAACACGCGCTACCGCTCGATCACCATCGACTTCGACACCACGGCGGCCTGGCCGAGCAACGACGCCTTCTTCCGCGGCCTCCTCGGCATGTGGCGCAACGAGCCGGGCCAGCGCTTCAGCAAGACGCTGTTCTTCGGCATCAACGAGCGCTTCGACCGCAGCAAGCTCATGGTCGATCTGGGGACGCCCTACATCGAGGTGCTGACCAAGAAGGGCAAGGCGCCGTTCGTGGGCGGCCAGAACTATCACTTCCGCATGGAGGTCAACGCCGACCAGCAGTCGTTCCACCAACGGGTCACCAAGGCGGGCGGCGCGTTGCTCACCGACATGCAGTCGGGAATCTTCAGCCCCGATCTTCGCAAGAGGAATGGCAACACGCTGATCGTCGGTTTCGGCCTGCCGGGGATCGGCGACCAGGCGTACTCGCCGCCGTACGGCTGGCGCTTCTCCAATATCGTGATCAAAGGTTATAAGTAGGTCGAAGGACGGCGAGGCCCTGCCGCGCGGCGGGCGCCTCGCCTATCTGTCCCGAGTCAAGAACCCTGCCTGGCGGAGCCGGTTGACCGTACGCTATCCGGCCTTACTTCTTCCAGCCCGGGCCCCGTAACGCACGTCCCGGCCGCGCCGCCGTGATCTGGCCTCCGTCGACCACCAACTGCCCGTTGATCGCGACGTAGGGAATGCCCTCGCTGTAGTGGAGCGGATCCTCGTACGTCGAGCGCTCACGAACGGTGGTCGGGTCGAAAGCAACGAGATCGGCCAGCATTCCCGGACGCAGGATGCCCCGGTCGGCAAGCCCCATGCGCGAAGCGGGCAGGGAGGTCATCTTGCGGATCGCCTCTTCGAGCGAGAGTACGTGCTCGTCGCGGACGTATTTGCCGAGGATGCGCGGCGCCGAGCCCCAGGCGCGCGGATGCGAGCGCTCCTGCCCGAGGATCCCATCCTCGGCGACGGCGGAGGAATCGGTGCAGAGCGAGACGATGGGGCTCGCGAGCGCGGTCTTCACGTCGGTCTCGCTCATGATGAAGATGATGTTCGACGTGTTGCCGTGATCGGCCGCGACGATGTCCATGAGCGTGTCGACCGGATCCTTGCCTTCGGCGGTGGCGATCTGCTCGATGGTCTTGCCTTCGTACTTTTTGAGCTCGGCGTTGACGACACTCGCGATCAGGATGCCGGAGGGCCCACCGGCGCAGCGATACTGATTCTCCCAGCTCGGATCGTCCTTCGCGAGGTCCGCCTTGATGCGCGCGCGAACCGCGGGGTCCTTGAGCCGTTCGACCATCTTGTCGCGGCCGCCCTCGCGCACCCAGAGCGGCAGATTGGCGTCGAGCCCGTTCTGTCCGGCGGTCCACGGGTATTGATCGGCCGAGACGTCGAGGCCTTCCGCACGCGCCTTGGCCAGCCGCTCGAGCACGTGCGGCATGCGGCCCCAGTTGCCCTGGCAGGAGGTCTTCAGATGGTAGATCTGAGCCGGCAGCTTGGCCTCGCGCGCGACGCGGAACACCTCATCGAGACTCTCATCGATCTTGTAGCTCTCGGAGCGTTGGTGCGTGATGTAGCTGCCGCCGTAGCGCGCCGCCACCTTGGCCAAGGCGATGATCTCGTCGGTCGACGCGAATCGATCGGGCACGTACTGCAGCGAGGTCGAGAGGCCGAAGGCGCCGTCTTCCATTGCCTGCGCCACGGCCAACTCCATGGCCTCGAGCTCGGCGGATGTGGCCGGCCGGTCGTCCTGGCCGATCACCAGATCGCGCACGCCACCGGCGCCGACGAAGGTCCCGAGATTGATCGTCGGCTTGGCGCGCTCGAAGGCGTCGAAGTACCCGGCGATGGTCGTCCAGGTGGGTTTCACGCCATAGTGCTTCCAGCCCTCGTCACCCGCCGCGACCATGCGCACGTTGAGCGGCGCGATCGATTGGCCCTCACCGGTGATCTCGGTGGTGATGCCTTGCGTAATTTTGCTCGCCGCCCGCGGATCGACCAGCGCGTAGTACTCGGATTGGCCCAGCATGTCGATGAACCCCGGCGCCAGCACCAGCCCCGAGGCTTCGATGCGCCTCGCGGCGGACACGTCGCCGAGTTGCCCGATGGCTGCGATGCGGTCGCCCGCAACACAGACGTCGGCGCGGAACCAGGGCGCGCCCGTGCCGTCGACGACCCTGGCCTGGTGAAACAGCAGGTCGCAGCGTGGCGCGGCCGCGACCCGGGACTCGGCTGAGGCGAGCATCGTGAGGGCCAGCAGCGAAATCCTGACGGTACCCGAGACGGCGCGGCGATGGGGCATCGAACCTCCTGAACGGAAGAGTAGAGAGCTCGGAGTCTAGATGAAAGAATGATGCCCCTGGCGGGCGATGCATGCACAATTTCACTCCAGTCTCGGCCATTTTTGGTGGTCTATTGATCGCGCTCGCCGCCGCGGCGACGCTGTTTCTCCATGGCCGGCTGGCCGGAATCAGCGGCATTCTGTTCGGTCTAGTCGACGCCTTGCCCGATGGCCTTGACGAGGCTCGACGGGTTTTCTATGCGGCATTCCTGGCCGGGCTCGTTCTCGGCGGTGTGGTGATCGCTCGCCTTTGGCCGCTGGCCTTCGAATCCCAGAGCAGCGACGGCGCGACACTCGGCCGCTTCGCGATCGCCGGTCTGCTGGTGGGTTTCGGCAGCCGGCTGAGCGGTGGCTGCACCAGCGGCCACGGTGTTTGCGGCTTGAGCCTGCGCTCGCCGCGGGCCCTGGTTGCCACCCTGGTCTTCATGGCCGCAGGCGTCGCCACCGTAGCGGTGGCGAAGCATCTGCTTGGACTGATTCCATGAACAGCGCGCTCACCGCGAGGCTCCTGGCCGTCGCCACCGGGATGGTCTTCGCCCTCGGTCTCGGGATCGCCGGGATGACCCGGCCGTCGAAGATCATCGATTTTCTGGATTTCTTCGGCGCCTGGGACGCGAGCCTGGCCCTGGTCATGGCCGCCGCCGTGCTCGTGGGGCTGGGTGTTTCTCCTTGGATTCTGCGCCGGCAATCGCCGCGGCTCGCCCCGCGGTTCGTGCTGCCCGAAGTGCGCGCCATCGATTGCCCGCTTCTGTTCGGCGCCGCGGTGTTCGGAATCGGCTGGGGCCTCGCCGGCCTTTGCCCGGGTCCGGCGCTGTCTCCCTGGCGACCGGCTCGCCGGCGATCTTGATCTTTGTCGCCGCCATGGTCGGCGGTCGTTGGCTGGCGGATCGCCTGCGACGCAGCGGGTAGGCGCCGGGCTTCAGTCGATCGGAACGAACTCCACTCGGCGTTTCACCGCATCCGGGGCGGCGAAGGCCATCAGCCGAGCGCCCTCATCGGCGACCGCATCGCGATCGCGCTTGCTGAGCTTTTCGAAAGGCGTGACCCGCAGAATCGCCACGTCGCGTTCGCTCCGGATCGCCCAGGTGGCGCGCACGAATCCATCAACGAGCACGGTGGCCGCGATGATGCCATTCACCGTGAAGATGTGAGCGCGGTGGCGTTCTTCGATGACTCGGGTGCGATCGGCGTAGGAGATCAACAAGTTGTCCCATTCGGGAAGGAAGCGGATCGGCGCGGGAGTCTCGGCGTCCGGGCGGGGTGCCTTGGCGACGTCGAAGAGCTCGACGCCGCTCTCGGTGTGAAAGACCCGCAGCCGCGAGCGCATGCCGGCGAGAACGGGTGCGAGCCGCGTCAGCCCCGACCACATCTGGATATCGCGCACGCTGGCCGGGCCGAAGGCCGCGAGGTAGCGGCGGACCAGGGTCTCGAGCCCGTGACCCGGCTCGAGCTCGAGTCCGAGCCAGTGCTCCGCGGTGGTGTGCGCGGCGCGTCCGCTTTGACCCCAGAGGCCGCGCGGCGGCACCTGAACCAGAGTGGCGTGGGCACGCAAGGCGTGAGAGAGAGCCTCGACGCTGCTTTGAGGCCAGCGTTCACGGAGCTTCACGCCGAGCTCCGCGAAGGTCAACGCTTCGGTCTCGAGCAGCGAGCGGCCAGCAGCCACCACTTCGAGCGGCGGGGCGCCGCCGAGGAGACGGCTGAAGCCGCCCTTGAATGCCCGATCCAATACCGGCTGAATCAGCGGCCGCAAGCGCATGCAGTCACGCGCTGTGACCAGATGGATGGTCGAGCGCATGAGCGCGACGCGGACCACGCGGCGCCGAGCCAGCAGATCCGAGAGCTCGGCAGCCGAGAAGCCCTCGACTCGCGTCCAGAGTCCGAAGTACGGCGGAGTCGGCGCCTGAGACTGGAGACCTACGAGATGTTCGATGACCTCGACCACGGTGCGTGACGAACGCTCGAGCAGCATCTGGCGGGCGAGGGTTGCGCGGTTGAGCGCCCGCGGGTCGATCCTCTCACTGATGCGCTTGAGCATGCTGGTGGCCCGAGCCTATCCCGCGCCGGCGGGGGGGCGCGGCAAATCAAGAGATCGCCGAGAGGCGGCGAGAGGTAGAGTTCGCAGGTGCCGGATACCCCAGTGGAGCCCGAGAAGCGCGCCCGCCTCCTGCGCCCCATTGCGTTCTACAAGTTCTGCAAGGCGCTGCTTTCTCTAGTCGTCGGCCTGGGGGCGATTCACCTGCTGCGGCCCGGCGTAACGGAACGCGCCCAGGAGTGGGTGGTGGGCAAAGCGTCCTACATCGATCCCGTGCAAGCGCAACGTCTCCTCCTTTGGCTCAACGGGGCGACACCGCGGCGCATCGGGACGCTCGGAGCGGGCGCATTCTTTTTCGCCGCGCTCTTCGTCATCGAAGGTGTGGGGCTGTGGCTCGGTAAGCGTTGGGCCGAGTACGTGACGGTGGTGAGCTCGCTCCTGCTGGTGCCCTTCGAGGTCCTTCATCTCGTGCGGCATCCAACCCTGCCGAGTCTTTCGGCCCTGGCTCTGAATCTTTTGGTGGCCGGCTATTTGATCTTGACGCTGCGGCGCTCGGCTCACCACCTCGGGTGATCCACCGATGACGCAGACCTCCAATCTTGCCGTCGACCTGCGCGGCTACGCCCGTCTGGCGGTCGATGCGACCACCGGGATCACCGACTTGGTCGAGTCCATGCACGAACGGTTTGGGGCGCCCGCGCCGGCCCGGTGGATCGCCGGCTCGGTATACCGGAGCATTCGCGGCGTCACGCGGCTGGTCGGGAGCGGCCTCGACGAGGTCCTCGAGCGACTCACCGGAGCGCTCGGCGATCGAGCGGTGTCGGCCGAGCGTGAGGCGATGGTCGCTGCCCTTAATGGATTGGTTGGAGACCATCTGGTAGCGAGCGGCAATCCCCTGGCGGTCTCGATGGCCATTCATCCGCGCGGTCGAGTGCAAAAACTCGATCGCCAGCCGACCGGGCGCTTGCTGCTCATGGTCCACGGCCTGTGCCGGAGCGATCTGCAATGGAACCGCAATGGCCACGACCACGGCGCGGTGCTTGCTCGCGATCTCGGCTACGACGCGCTGTATCTGCACTACAACAGCGGCGTGCGAGTCGCGGTCAACGGACGGGAGCTCGCCGAGCGCCTCGAAGCCGCGGTCGAACAATGGCCGCGACCGGTCGAGGAGCTGGCGGTCCTGGCCCACAGCATGGGCGGCCTGGTGATGCGCAGTGCCTGCGCGCACGGCGAGGCTCTGGGCCATCGCTGGCGGCGACAGCTCCAGAGAATGGTGTTTCTGGGCACGCCGCACCACGGTGCGCCGCTCGAGCGCGCCGGCCGTCAGCTGGAGGTTCTCTTGGCCGCGATGCCCTACGCGGGGCCATTGGCTGGATTGGGTTCGATGCGGAGCGCGGGCCTCACCGACCTGCGCCACGGCAGCGTGATCGACGAAGGCCCGGAAACCAGACAGCGCTTGCCGCGCCCCGTGCCGTTACCCAGAGCTGTTCGCTGCTACGCGATCGCTGGGACCGTGGCCGAGTCACCGACCGCGATCGAAGAACGCCTTTGGGGCGACGGGCTCGTCCCGGTCGACAGTGCCCTGGGCCGTCATGCCGACCCGGCCCGCGACCTCGGGATTCCGCGCACCAGGCAATGGGTGGCGCGCGGCGTCGGGCACCTCGACCTGCTGGGCGATGCCGCGGTTTTCGCCCGCATCAAGCAGTGGTTCGGCGCCTGACCACGCGGACAACTTTCGCCTAGGGCGCTTTCCAGACCCGGCCGCCGCGCATCACGAACACGACTCGCCGCAGCGCGGTGATGTCGCGCGAAGGATCGCCGTCCACCGCGATGAGATCCGCCGAGAAGCCCGGCGCGATGCGCCCGGTCTCGCTGCCCAGGCCGAGCGACTGCGCCGACAGAGAAGTCGCCGCGACCAAGGCGTCCATGGCATTCTGCCCGCCGGTTTCGACGCGGTAGATGAGCTCCTCGACATTGCGTCCGTGCGCTCCGGCGACCGCGTCCGTTCCGAACACCACCCGGAGATGCGGCGTCGCGAGCGCCATCCGGAATACGGCGAGCGCCTTCGGCACCGCTTTCTCCATCTGCTGGAATCCCGCGGCGGTGAAGTTGCCGGTGCCGAGGAAGTGCGCTTTGTTCTCGAAGTAGTTGCTGAAGATGAGATGGATGTTGGGGTCGAAGTACGTGCCGCGCTCGGCGAGATAGCTCAGGGTTGCCTGATCGAGCAGTGCGCCATGTTCGATCGAGGTACATCCGGCCTGCGCCGAGCGATGCGCGCTCTCCGGTCCGTGGGCGTGGACGGCTGTGCGCAGGCCCTGCGCCTTGGCCTCCCCGCAAGCGGCGTCCATCTGCTCCTGGCTCATGGTGGGACCGCCGCCGTCGCGAATGCTCTGCGAGGCGTAGATCTTGATTAGATCGGCCCCCCGGGCCTTGCGATCGCGGACGGCGGCGCGCAGTTGCTCCGGGGTCAGGCGCTCGTCGGCGAGCGGGTCGAGCGAGGTGAGCAGGCGCGGCCCGGGGATTTCGCCGCGCGCCAAGGCATCCCGCAAGGGACCGTCGATCGCCGCGCCGAGGCTCTGCGCCGTGGTGACGCCGCCGAGCAGGGTGCGCGCCGCGTTGCCGGCCGCGTACAACACGGTCTCGGCCGACGATTCGCCGCGGTCCTCGTCGTCATGGCTGCGTCCATCGGCATCGAAGTGCCAGCCGATGTGGACGTGCGTGTCGACCAAGCCGGGGAGCAGGGTGAGGTGGCGCAGGTCGTATGTCGCCTTGCCGCCACTCGCGGGCTCGACCTTGGCGATCCGTCCATCGACGATGGTGACCAGGGAATCGCCCGATCGCCCGCCGGTGCCGTCGAGAAGAGTCGTGGCCCGCACGGTGACGGCGCTGGGCGCTGGCGGGGTGTCGGCGCCGGCGGAAGCCGTGGTGGAGAGCAGGAGCAGTGGGAGGAGGAGCGTTCGCATGGTCGAATTCTAGACGCAGACCCTACCGATGACCTCACCGGAGCTCTTCTCTTGACAATCGAGAGGTAGACCTCTTACTCTCGATAGTCGAGACGTAGATGCCGAAACCCACCGACCTCCTGCAAGGCACGCTGGATCTGCTGATCCTGAAGACGCTGGCGCTCGAGCCCATGCACGGCTGGGGCATCGTGCTGCGCATCCAACAGACCTCCGGCGAGATTCTGCAGGTACAGCCCGGATCGCTCTATCCCGCCTTGCACCGGCTCGAGCATCAGGGCTGGATCGGCGCCAAATGGGCGGACACCGACGCCGGTCGCCGGGCGAAGTACTACTCGCTGACCCGGGCCGGCCGCACCCAGCTCGAGAAAGAGACCGAGCAGTGGCTGCGGCTGTCCGGCGCCGTGACCTCGCTGCTGGGAGTGGTCTGACCTCATGACGACGAGATTCCCGCAGCGGATCCTGCTCGCGCTGCGTTCGTTCGTGCGGCACGGTACCGCGGAACGCGAGCTCGACCTGGAGCTGCAGTTCCATTTGGAGCAGATGGCCGCACACGAAACGACGCGCGGAGCTTCGAACGAAGAGGCCAACCTGCGGGCTCGCCGCCGCTTCGGCGGTTTCAATCACGGCTTCAATCAGGTGAAGGAGGCTTGTCGAGACATGCGAACGCTCCGCCCAGTGGAACATTTTCTCCAGGACCTTCGCTTTGGCGCGCGATTGCTGTGGCGGGGTCCGGTCTTCGCTCTGGTCGCGGTGCTCTCTCTCGCGCTCGGCATCGGTGCCAACAGTGCCATCTTCTCGGTGATCAACGCGATCGTGCTGCGTCCTTTGCCGGTCGAGGCGGCCAACGAGCTCTTCATCGCCGAGGCCGTGAGCCCGGATGGCGTCTCGCCGCGATTCTCCTACCCGCTGGTCGGAGCCGCTTCCAGCTTGCTCGGGGGGCGCGCCGAAGTCTGCGCGCAGAGCACCATTCAACCGATGCTGATTGCGGCGATCCACTCGGGGCCGTCGTCACCGGCGCCGGCAGCAGGTCGTGTTCAGTTGCTGTCCGGAGACTGCTTCGCGATGTTGCGCCAGCGGCCTCAGCTCGGAAGACTGCTCGGGCCCTCCGACAATGTGACCCGCGGGGGGCATCCGGTAGTCGTGATCAGCGACGGCTATTGGTCGCGCCGCTTTGCCCGCTCGCCAAGTGCGGTCGGGACCGAGATCGTCATCAACGGTACCGCGATGACGATCGTCGGTGTCACCGCACCCGACTTCTTCGGCATGGAGGTGGAGACTCGGGGCGCCGACGCCTGGGCGCCGGTCATGATGCAGTCGGAGCTGCGTTACTCGGGGAACCTCAGCAACGCGAACGGCGATCCGAACAAACCGTGGGTCGAGCAGAGCGAGCTTTCCTGGCTGAACCTCATGCTGCGGGTTCCGAAAACCCATGCGGGTACTGCGGCCGGAGTGGCAGCCGCGCTCAACGTCGCGCTGCAGCAGGACTTCGCGGCGATGTCCGGCTACGACACCGACGCGGAATTTCGCGAGCGCCTGCGCGGCGTGCAGGCGACCTTGCGGCCTGGCGCGCGCGGGTTTTCTGACCTGCGCAATCGTTTGGCGAAACCGCTGCTCGTGCTGCTCGCCATGGTCGGCCTGGTGTTGGCCGTCGCCTGTGCCAACCTCGCGAGCTTGCTCCTCGCCCGCGCGACCCACCGCCAGCGTGAAGTGGCGATCCGGCTCTCCATGGGCGCTGGGCGCGGACGCCTGGTCCGCCAGCTCTTCACCGAGAGCCTGTTGCTTGCCCTCCTCGGCGGCGTCGGCGGCTTGGTCGCTGCCATCTGGGGTAGCGCCGCCCTGGTGCGCTTCGGCGAGAGCGACGGGGCGAGCTTCGGCATCAATGTAACGCCCGACGGGCACGTGCTGCTCTTCACGCTCGCCGTTTCCATCGTCACCGGTCTGCTCTTTGGATTGCTGCCGGCCTTTCGCGCCACTGACCTCCGCCTGGCGGACACGCTCAAGGCACAGGCACGCGCGGTCGCCGGCGGGGCGCGTTCGGGCGCCTCGTGGTCACGGCGCCTGATCGCGGGGCAGATGGCGTTTTCACTGCTGCTCCTCGTAGTCGCTTCGCTGTTCGGCCGGAACCTGCGGCAGATGATGCGCGTCGACGTCGGATTCGACCGCCAGCATCTACTGGTGGCGCAGCTCGATGCGCGCTCTGCCGGCTACGAGAGCAAGGATCTGCCCAGCCTGGAGCGCCGCCTCCTGGAGCGTGTGCTCGCCGTCCCCGGCGTCGAGGCCGCCAGCATGTCGGCCAACGGGCCCTTCAGCGGTTCGCGCTCGACCAGCGGCTTCGAGGCCCAGGGCTACACCCACCCCCGCGAAGAGCGCCTCCGCACCCGAGAGGAGGTCGTCACCCCGGGCTACTTCCGGACGGTGGGCCTCAAGATCCTCCGCGGTCGCGGTTTCCTTCCCGAGGATGTCGCCGAGGGCCGCAAGGTGACGGTCGTCAACCAGACCTTTGCGCGGCGTTATTTCGCTGGACGAGACCCCCTTGGACAACGCTGGAGCTACGACACCGACTTCGGCCCCGACGCGTTCGAGATCGTCGGCGTGGTCGCCGATGCGCACTATGACGATGTGAAGGGTGACTCGCCGAACATGGCGTACCGGCCGGCGGCGCAGACCGACTGGTACCTCGACAGTCTAGAGGTGCGTACGTCGAGGGATCCGGCGGCGCTGGTGTCCACGGTTCGAGCGGCGTTTCGGGACACCGAGCCGCGATTGCCGATCGACCGGATCGACACGCTCGACGAGCGCGTGTCGCGCTCGATGGGGCAGGAGCGGATGATGACCTGGCTGACCGGGGTCTTCGGAGCCGTGGCGCTCGCCTTGGCTTGCCTCGGCCTCTACGGCACGGTGTCTCACGCGGTCACCCGCCGCACGGCCGAGCTCGGTATCCGGATGGCGCTCGGCGCCGATCATGCGGCGGTGCGCTGGATGATCCTGCGCGAGGCCCTCCTGGTCGTGGTGCGAGGACTAGCCGTCGGGTTGCCCCTGGCGTTCTTCGGCGCCCGGGCGCTGCGCAGCGTTCTCCAAGGAGTGGACGCCTTCGACTTGCCGTCGTACGGCCTGGCGATCGTCGCGCTCGTCGCCATCGCGACCCTGGCGGCGTATTTCCCCGCGCGCCGCGCGTCGCGGCTCGATCCGGCCACGGCCTTGCGCGCGGACTGAGCCCCACGCTTCAACGCGACCGTTCCATTTCGGGACGGTCGCCGCCGTTCATCACGGTCTGCCGCTACCCGTCCCCGACACGCTATCCATCGTCGCCCTCGGGCGTATTCACCTCCAGAGGCGTTCCTTCAAGGCGCCGCTGGAGGAGCAAGATGCGCGAGACCGGACGGTGGCTGGCCCCAACGATGACCGCGGCTCTCTCCCTCCTCGCGCTCACGACGCCGATGCGGGCCCAGACCTGCGCCGCCGCTCAGCCCGGCGTGCAGCTCGGCGAGACCATCGGCCTGGTGGCGGACGGCAGCCTGCCGCCCGGAACGATCGAACAGGCGTTGACCCGCTGGAGCTCCTGCGGCGCGATGGGCTCCGCCTTCCCCGTCTTTTCGACCACCTCGCCGGGCCAGAGCACCGTGACCGTGCGCTACATCGCCGCCAGCAGCCAAGATGGCCGCTGCGGTTTCTTCGCCGGCCATCAGGTCGTGCTGTTCGCCGCGGCCGTCGATCGCCGCGGCCGGACCGTGCGCTGCGCCCCTCCCGCCGTCAACCTGGCGCACGAGTTGGGCCACGTCCTCGGTCTCGTCGACGCTCCGAACGCTCCGCGCTGTCGAGGTTTCATCATGGCCGGCGACGACCCGCGCCCCGGAGCCCAACGCGACGTCCGGCCGGAAGAATGCCAAGCCGCGAACGACCATTGGCGCACGCCCGCCGAGGGCGCCGTGCTGAGTAGTACCTGGCAGCGCCTCGAGGGTGCGGATCGCAGGGAGCGCTGGGTGCCGACCGCCGAGGCGCCGTTCGAAGATGTCGGTCAGTTGCTGATGCCGCCGGCCTCGGCCATACCGGGCAGCCCGCTAGGCGCGGCGCCATGGGACGAACCCCGGCGCTATCCGCGTTGACGGTAGCTGAGCCTCAGAACGGCTTGAGCGTCATCAAGAGCGTCAGAATCAAGATCCCCAGCGCGTTCACGTCCGCCAGGATGCCGGGCAGCTTGTTCGCGGCCAGCCGCTGGTACTCCGCGGTCGGCGCGCCGGCGGCGAGCGAGGCTTCGGCGGCGCGGAGCATGGCGCGCATCTTGGGGGCGATGTAGCCGAGGCCGGACGCGAGCATCAGCAGGTAGATGCCGATCGAGGCCCTGACCCAGCCGGGCGAGAAGCCCCAGCCGCGGGCGGTGAGCAGCCAGAAGCCGAGCAGGCCAGCAATGATGGCGCCGGGAATGGTGAAGATGGCCGCCATGCGCGCGCCGACCCGGAGGATCGGTACGCGCTCGCGCAGGTCGGCGGCGCGCTTGGCCTGGGCGCGCACGATCGTCGTTCCGAAGGCGCCGGCGACGAGCCAGAACGAGGCGACGATGTGGAGGAACAGTGCAAAGCTGGCGATGGTGATGGGCATAGGTCTCTCCCGAGGGATTCCGTTGCGGTCCGTTTTCAGTCGGTGCCTTGGTCGGCCCCGCTGGCCCGCCGGCGGCGGGCGCAGTAGCCGCGCTTGCTGCCGGCGATGAACTGCACCAACTCGGCGACCGGTGGGGAATCGATGGCGGCGACGAGGTGCAGACGCTCTTCGCGCAAGCCCGGGCCGAAGAGCAGGCGCAGCGCCCGCTTCAACGCCAGGATGTCGGCCGAGGAAAAGCCCGAGCGCTTGAGGCCGATGAGATTCAGCCCGATGGTGCGCGACGGGTTGCCGTTGGTCATGGTGAAGGGAAGCACGTCCTGGCGGATCGCCGAGGCGCCGCCCACCATGGTGTTGCGGCCGATGCGGCAGAACTGATGCACCGCGGCGGCTCCCGAGAGGAAGGCGCGCTCACCGACCTGCACGTGGCCGGCGAGCAACGCCGCGTTCGCCATGATCACATGATCACCCACGCGGCACTCGTGGCCGACGTGACAACCCGCCATCAGAAACGTGTCGTTGCCGATGCGCGTCTCGCCGCCCTCGGCCGTGGCGCGATGGAGCGTCACCGACTCGCGAATCGTGTTGCGGTCTCCCAGCCGCAGATAGGAGACTTGGTCTTTGAACTTGAGATCCTGGGGCAGACCGCCGAGCACGGCATACTCGCCGATCCGATTGTCGTTGCCGATCTCGGTGAATCGCTTGAGCACCGCTCCGGCGGCGATCGAGCAGCGGTCGCCGACGATCACCTGGTCCTCGATCACGGCATGCGGCCCGACCTCGCAGTCGGCGCCCAGGCGGGCGCCGGGCGCGACGATGGCCGTTTCGTGGATGCGTGAATCGGTCATGGGTGCGCTGTGGAGCGGCTCGGAATGTGCGCGATGCTACCACCCGCGTCGTCTACAATTCGAGGTATGAACGGCCTTTCAAGTGCTGTTGCTCGTCCGAAATTCACCTGGCTGGGCCACGCGACCGTGACCTTCGAGCTCGAGAGCGGCGAGGTCGTTCTGATCGATCCCTGGGTGGCGGGCAATCCCTCGTGTCCCGCGGCGGCCAAGGAGCTCTCGCGTCTGGACGCGGTGCTCATCACGCATGCGCATTCGGATCACATGGACGATGCGGTGGAGCTCTGCACGCGCCACCGGCCGCGCAAGGTAATCGGCACGTTCGAGCTCTGCCGCTGGCTCGCGGCTCAAGGCGTCGAGAACACTGCCGGAATGAATCTCGGTGGCACGCAGGATGTTCTGGGGCTTGCGGTCTCGATGGTGCGCGCCGATCACTCGAGCGGGTTGCTCGACGATGGGAAGTTCCTCGACGGCGGCATCGCCTCGGGTTACGTGGTGCGCATGCCGAACGGGTTCACCTTCTACCACGCCGGCGACACGGCGCTGTTCTCCGACATGCGGCTCATCGCCGAGATGTACCGACCGGAGCTCGCGTTCCTGCCCATCGGCGATCACTTCACCATGGGCCCCGCAGCGGCGGCGCGGGCTTGCGGTTTCCTCGGCGTGTCGCAGGTGGTGCCGATCCACTGGGGCACGTTCCCGATCCTCACCGGACAACCTGAGGCGCTGCGCCGGAGTCTCGGCGAGCTCGGTGTTGCCTGCGAAGTGCTCGAGGCCATCCCCGGGCGAGCGTTCTAGATCGAATCGACAGAGCAGCTGGCCGTTTTTCCGCCGGTGCATGTATCGGTCCGGCAGGCCGGCTCGGTGGCAACCAGGCATTTCGTCGCGTTGGGATGAAATGCCTGAATTCAGTGACCAACGACAACTTGAATGGTGCCGATGGCGTTTGACTGTAACCTCCTGTTTTTCAGTGACTTGGTCCCATTGACAGTGGGCCGTTCGCGGGGATAATCGGCCAACTTCACGGGACGAGATGCCGCAATCGCGCGCCTGATCGGAAGGGGTCCGAACGGATGCAACTGTCTGGGCGGGGCAAGAAATGTCGTTGTCGCATCGTGGTGCTCGCGTGGTTTGCGCTCGCCAGCGGAGCGGCGCACGTGTTCGGCCAATTCCTGAGCGGCGGCGTCTACGGCAGCGCGATCGGCGCCGACGGTAAGCCGCTGATCGCGGTGACGGTAAAGCTCGCCGGGCCTTCGCCGACGAAGCCAGTGACGACCGCCGCTGACGGCCGCTTCCGATTTCTCGGCCTCGACCCCGGCAACTATCAGCTGCACGCCGAGGCGGCCGGTTTCGAGCCCGCGTTCTATCCCTCGGTCGCGATCTCGCCCGGGCGCAACACCGCGGTGCAGATTCGCCTGAGCGCGCAGCCGAACGAGACCATCACGGTCACCGCCGAACCGCCACAGTTCGACCCCACGCGCTTCACGCCGGTGCTCACGCTCAGCCGCTCCGAGATGGAGACCATCCCGACCACGCGCGACCCCTGGTCGCTCGCCATGTTCGCCCCCGGCGTGCTGGCGAGCGAGGTGAACTCGGGCGGCAACTCGAGCGGCCAGCAGCCGCTGCTGGTCGCTCCGGGCTCGAACAGTGAGCAGAACGCCTTCGTGTTCGACGGCGTGGTGATCACCGACATGGCGGCGACCGGCGCGTCGCCGACCTACTTCGACATCGACCAATTCGACGAAGTGCGAGTTGGTTCGGGAGCGGGCGATCCGAGCTCGGCGAACGCCGGAGTCACCATCGCCATGGTCACGCGCGGCCCGAGCAACGACTGGCGGGGATCGGTGCGGGCCTTCTCGACCAAGGATCCGAACCAGGCGGATAGCGAGCCCAGCAATGCGGTGCGCGACGTGCGCGAGCTCGGCGGTGAGCTCGGCGGCCAGCTGTGGCGCGACCACGCCTGGATCTGGGACGCGGCCAGCAGCTCGCACATCCTGCGCCGCGCCTACGGCGGCTCGCCGGTCGACATCCGGCTCGACAACGAGACCGCCAAGCTCAACCTGCAGCTGGGCGCGGCGGACTCGGGCGTCGTGCTGTTCAACCGTTCGTACAAGCTTTGGAACGGCCGCGGGGCGAGTCCCTTCCGATCGCGCGAGACCTGGGCGCGACAAACCGGTGGGGTCAATCTAGGGAAGGTCGAGAACACGCTGCTGGTCGGATCGCGATGGTCCTTCACCGGGTTCGTCTCCGCCTTGAACGGCGACTTCGGCTACGTGCCGTTCGCGGGCGAGCAGGCGGAACCCGTGCTGTGGCCCGACCAGGTATGGCGCGGGTCATGGTTCACCAGCTTCTCCGAGCGCAACGCCCGACAATGGCGATTGACTGGGAACACCGCACTGCGCTCCTCGGCGACGGATGACGAGCACGACGTGGCGTTCGGCGTCGGCCAGCGCGGCTTCACCTATCGGATGCTGCAGTTCGCCGGCGCGCGCAACGTGATCTTCGAGTCGGGGGCGGTGATCGGCGAGGACCGCGATCTGGCCGAGGCGATGCGCCAGGGGCACCAGCAGACGGATCTCTCGTTCCGCGAGCTCTGGGTTCAAGACAGCTGGCGGCATGGTCGCTACACGGTGGGCCTGGGAGCCCGCGTCGACGAACAGTCGGGGAGCGAGCGCGCGGCGCATCTGGAGGCCAACTCGGCCTTCTCGGACGCCCTGCCGGCGCTCGACGTGCCGGCGCGCGGGCCCCAGTTCCGCTGGCGGTCGCTCTCGCCGCGGGTGGGGATTATTCGCGAGCTCGGGCACTCGGGCCGGACGGTCCTCGGCGCTTCCTACTCGACCTTTGCGTCGCAGCTCGGGGTTGGTACTGCAGCGCGCGGGTCCACATACGGTGGCTATGCGGATTTCTTGTTCGCTGACCAGAATGGCGACCACGTCTATCAGATCGGCGAGCCGATCGAGACGATCGGCGTCTACGACCCGACCTACGATCGCGTCGATTCGCGCTTGCGGCCGGAGCGAACGGACGCGATCTCGTTCAACTTCGAGCACCGCCTGCAGAGCGAGTGGACGGTGCGCCTGGACCTCAGTCAGCGGACGGTGTCCGAGGTGCTCGAGTCCCGCCAACTGATCAAGGATGCTTCCGGGGCCTCGCGGGTGGCGCGGCGCGAAGACTACGCGCTCGATCGCTACGTGAACGGCACGCTGCCCAACGGCACGTTGGTGCAGGCGCCCATCTACAGCCTGCTGCCGGGGCTCAAGCCCCAGGGCCGCTTGTTGGTGAACGGGGATCGACGCGAGGTCTACCACGGCGCCACCCTGACCGTCTCGCGGCCGCTGCGAGACGGTTGGATGGTGCGTGCCTTCGCGACCCTGGGCGATGCACGCTGGCACATCGGCAAGAACTTCCGCGCCCATGACGACCCGACGGATCTCGCGCTGGGAGCGCTTCCCGATGGCATCGACAGCGCCGACACCAATGGCGAGGTGGTCGCGCAGCAGGTGGATCAGTCCAGCCGGCCCGACACCTTCCTCAACAGTGGCTGGTCAGTCGGCGCCACCGGCATGACGACCGTGGCGCCGTCGCGCGTCTGGTCGTTCCTGGTGGCGGCGAACCTTTCGGGGCGGCAGGGATATCCCATTCCGTACGCGATCCGCGCGCTGGGCAGCGACGGCATCCTGCGCTGGGTGCAGGCGACTTCCCGCGGCGACGATTTCAGGACGCCGGATCTCTACACGGTCGATTTGCGGCTGGAGAAAGACTTCGAGCGCCGCGACTTCAAGCTCGCGGTCTCGATCGAGGCGTTCAATCTCCTCGATACCCGCGTCGTCCTGCAGCAGTCACGTCAGCTCAACGTCAAGAAGGCGTCGGGGCTCGAAACCATGGGCGCCCGGGTGCTGCGCGCCGGGGTGCGAGTGAGCTTCCGATGATCGCTGCGCCGAGCCGCCCAGCACCGGCGCGTCAGCGCACTCCGGCGCCGCATTGGGGCGCGCTCCTCTTGGTGTGGACGCTCGCCGGGCTCATGTCCCTGGTTTCCGGCTATCTGCAGTATCGAGGCGAGGGCCTGCCTGTCCCCTGGAGCCGCCTCTGGTCCGAAGTTGCCAGCTGGGTGTTGTGGGTGGCGCTCTTTCCGGCGGTGGTTTGGGCGGTGCGGCAGTACCCGCTCGGGCGGCGCTCGTGGCGGAGCAGCGTCGGCGCCCATCTCGCGGTCGGCTCGCTGGTGGCCTCGGCTTACGCCGTGCTGATCGTCATCGAACGCCAGGTGGTCCTCGCGCTCTCGACCGGGGATTGGACGTTCCACTTCTGGAGCTCGCTCGGCGGCTACCTTCTGGGCGGCTTCCAAACCTACTTCCTGGTCTACTGGTTGCTGGTCGCGGGCCTGCATGCCATCGACTACTACCACCGCTTCCGCGAGCGCGAGGTGCGCTCGGTCGAGCTCGAGGCCGAGCTCCATCGCACACAGCTCCAGCTACTCAAGCTGCAGCTCGACCCCCACTTCCTATTCAATTCGCTGAACGCGGTGGCGGCGCTGGTGCACGTCGATCCGGACGGCGCCGAGCGCATGGTGGGCCTGCTCTCGGACTTCCTCCGCCAGTCGCTCCACAACGCGGGCCGGCCCGAGGTGACGCTCCGCGAGGAGCTCGAGTTCTTGAGCCTCTACCTCGACATCGAGCGCACGCGGTTCGCCGACAGCCTGCACGTCGATCTGGACGTTCCCGCCGAGCTGCTCTCCGACCGGGTCCCCAACATGATCCTGCAGCCGCTGGTCGAGAACGCCATTCGGCACGGGCGCCGGATGGGCAACGAGACCCTGCACATCCGCATTCAGGTGAGGGCGGTCCCGGAGGGGCTGGATCTGCGGGTCCAGGATGACGGCCGTGGCCTCGAGACCTCCCGTACGGAAGGTGTGGGGCTGGCCAACACGCGGGCCAGGCTGAGGCAGCTCTACGGCGGCGGGCAGTCCTTCAGCCTGACCGCGGGAGCTTCCGGAGGCGCCGAAGCCCGGCTGGTGATTCCCCGTCGAGTGCCCGGCTCGGGCGCCCACAACGCCCACAACGACCCGATCTTCGAGGCGGCACCCGCCGAGGGCGCCTCCCCGTGAACCTGCAACCGCGAATTTCGTAACTCTCTTGTTGGAGGAGGTATGCCCATGCCCTTACGCACTGTAATCGTGGATGACGAGCCCCTGGCCCGCGAGCGCCTGAGACAGCTCTGCCGCACGGAACGCGACCTCGAGCTGGTCGGTGAATGCGGCGATGGCCAGGCAGCCGTCGAAGCCATCGAAACCCTGCACCCTGACTTGGTCTTCCTCGACGTCCGCATGCCAGGCGTCGATGGTTTCGGGGTGCTCGAGGCGGTGGGCGGCGAGCGTTTCCCCGGCGTGGTATTCGTCACCGCCTACGACGAGTACGCGGTGCGCGCCTTCGACGTGCACGCGGTCGACTACCTGCTGAAGCCGGTGTCGCGCGAACGTTTCTCGCGCGCTGTCGATCGGGTACGCAGCCACGGCGCGGACGGGCTTAGCGAGAAGCTGGTCGCCTTGCTCGGAGACCTGAGGCGAGAAGAGCGTTATCTAGAACGGCTGCTCATTCGGTCGGGCGGACGCATCGTGCTGGTCAAGGTCGAAGACATCGACTGGATCGACGGCGCCGGCAACTACTTGAAGGTGCACGTCGGCCGGGAGGCTTACCTCCTGCGCCACACCATGGCGGGCATCGAGGAACGCCTCGATCCGCGGCGGTTCCTGCGCATCCACCGCTCGACCATCGTGCACGTCGACCGCATCGTCGAGCTGCAGACTGCCTATTCCGGAGAGTACGTGGCGGTGCTCCGGAACGGTACCCGGTTGGTGATCAGCCGCAGCTACCGCGGCAAGCTCGAAGAACTGGCTGGGAGGGTAGAGGCCGCCGCCAGCTAGGCGAGCCTGAGGTCCGCCAAGGGTGCCTTGCTATACTTGTATAGCAGGAGGCGACCATGTTGGCGATACGACTCCCCGAAGACCTCGAAGCGCGCCTCGACGCGCTCGCCGAGAAGACCGGTCGCAGTAAGAGTTACTACGCACGGCAGGCGATCGCGCAGCAACTCGACGATCTCGAGGACTACTACCTGGCGATGCAGCGCATCGAGAGCGCGCTGCCGACTCTGTCTCTGAAGGAAGTCGAGCGTCGCCTTGGGCTGGAAGATTGAGTTCGACCGGCGGGCCGCCAAGGAGCTCGAGCGGATCGACCGGCAAGACGCGCAGCGGATCGTCGTCTTCCTGCGCCAGCGCGTGCAGACGCTTGACGATCCCCGCGCCTTGGGGGAGCCCTTGCGCGGCCCCGAGCTGGGAAAGTTCTGGAAGTACCGGGTTGGTGACTACCGAATTATTTGCGATCTGCGCGATCGCCTGCTGGTGATCCTCGTCGTTCGAATCGGTCATCGCCGCGAGGTCTATCGGTGAAGACCCTCCTGCGGGAAGAGTAGAGGACCGCCGCCAGCGAGGCGGGCGCGACTCCATGGATTCCCGCGGTCAGTGCGGCGCTGGCCCCGACGCAAAGATGACATCGAAGGTCGGCCACAATCGCGCGGGCGTGTTCGCGCCGGCTCGGCGCATCCACGCGTGGCTCACGTAGCGGAACTCGTTGCCGTATTGATCGGTGATTCCAGTCTGGATGTAGGAGTAGTCAAGGGCGGCGACCGTGGTCGATGAAAGCGGCGAGATCTCTCCGGGTCCGGACTGGCCGTCTCGGTTGCTGTCCCGCCAGACGCAAAGATGCGACCAGATCGCATCGCCGGCATCGATTTTCCCATCGGCGTTGCCGCCCTGCGCGGCACTATCGAACTCAGCCAAGGCGCGATAGCCGACCACGGCTGGCGCGCCAGAGGCCAATGGGGTCGCGTAGCCGAACAACTCGCTGCCGTCGTCAATCCGTCCGTTGCCGTTGCGATCCAGGCAGAGGAAGGCATCGTCGCTGCCGGCCTGTGTCCACGCGATCATGTTCGGCGCGCCGTCCGCATTGATGTCGAAACTCACCGGCGGGTTGGTCCCGGAGAGATGAACGCCATTCATGCCTAGGTCCAGAACGATGGGACAGTTCTCGGGTCGCCCGGGCAGGCAAACGTCGCCCGCGGACACGGAGGTCCTCTCACGGGAAAACCCATCGGGCCAATCCGCGTCGGCCTGCGTGTATCCGCTAAAGCAGTCGCCGGCTGCGCCGGAGGCAGTGAGTCTTACGTAATACGTTCCTGTTGCATGCAGATCTGTTCTGGCACCCGGGCCACCGTCTGAAATAAGCAGATTCTGGCCGAAAAGTACGGCAGTGTAGTCCGTCTGCAAATTGTCCCTCACCGCCGTGGCCGTGTGAACCGAAGTTGCTTGCGACCTGAGCGCGAGCGCATAGACCTGTGGTGGGGGCGCCGTGAGGTCTCGTGCACTCGCCGAGGGTAAGCCCAGCGCTTCAATCGATGCCGCCAGTGCTAGAAGAGCGAGGACCCGCCGATTCACTGGCAACCGCCTTCCGCCCAGAGCATCTTCCTGCCGTCGACATCGTCCGTTGAGACGTTGAACTGCGGTGCCCAGCCACGGTAGAGAAATCTCAGGAAGCGCTCTCGCCCGAAGGTGGAGAGCGCTGTTTGAAGGGCCTCGGCACTCAGACGGCACGCGGTGTTCGACGCGGACGTGAGCTCTGGGCTGTCGTAGACCCCCGCAGGAAGCGCGAGCGCAAGCGCCTTCGCGCGGCCTGTGGCCTGGTAGAGGTCGGCGGCGATTCGGCTCAGCTTGGGTACGAACTCCTTGCCGAAGCCCAACGCCACGGCCTTCTGTTCGACCAGGAGACGGGAGAGTGGGATTTCAGCCGGTGGAATGTGCGATGGATCGAATCGCGAAATCAGATCGTTGAAGAGCTGGACAGGCGAAAGGGCCTCTGGAGTTACTGCACCCGAGATGTCGAGCCACGCCTGTGGCTCGAGAGAAGCATCGGTCTTGTCGTGGCGCGCAGTTTGTTCTTGAAACAGCCTGGTTCGCGCCGCGGCCCGTTCCTCGAGGCTGAGATCCCACGGTGCTTTCTCCGCGTTGCCTATCGATGCGAGGAAGAGCGGTACGGCCAGGATCAGTAAGGCCACGCTTCCCGGAGCGGTTGGGGTCACTCTCTGCCATGTGCCAGTGCACAGATCCATAGGCTCTCCTTTAGGGCAACGGTTGGTCACTAACGAACGTAGCACGGAACTCGGCCCCTAAGATTGATGATTCGTCCCGCGGGAGCTGCAACTCAACGGAAAACAGCAACTTCACTAGGGGCTCGTGCGTATCCTTGCGATAGAGGTCACATGACCTCCCTCATGGTTCAAGGCGGCCGTTCGCGGCCGCCCTTTTTTTTGCCTCGATCGTGCTCGCGGCCTGCGCTTGCAGCCTGCCGTCCTC
Source organism: Acidobacteriota bacterium (assembly GCA_039933785.1). Classification (GTDB taxonomy): domain Bacteria; phylum Acidobacteriota; class Thermoanaerobaculia; order Multivoradales; family JAGPDF01; genus JBDTNL01. Next base: position 902 of record JBDTNL010000034.1, on the reverse strand, counting down.
GCCCAGCATCCAGTGCGGCTTGACCGCCCTCTGCCAACGGAGGCCGAAACCGGCCGAGCGGGTGAGGATCATCTCCATCGCCTGGCTCGGCGAATCGGTGAGCTGAATCGTCGCCAGATCCGACGCCGCGATGGTGCCGTCGCGGGCCATTCGATCGCGCAGGAACTCGATCAGCGGCTGCCAGAACTCGACCCCCATCAGGACCAGCGGGAAGTTGCTGATCTTGCCGGTCTGGATCAGGGTCGCGGTCTCGAAGAGCTCGTCCATGGTGCCGAAGCCGCCCGGCAGGCCGATGAACGCATACGAGTACTTCACCAGCATGACCTTGCGGATGAAGAAGTAGCGGAACTGGACCCAGCGGTCGAGAAACGCGTTGGGCTTCTGCTCATTGGGCAGCGTGATGTTGCAGCCGATCGAGTGTCCGCCCACGTCCTTGGCGCCGCGGTTGGCCGCCTCCATGATGCCCGGACCGCCGCCGGTCATCACGGTGAAGCCGGCCAGCGCCAGCCTGCGGCCCATCTCGCGCGCGAGCTCGTAGTGGGGGTGGGATTCGGGCGTTCGCGCGGAGCCGAAGACGGTGACGCAAGGCCCGACGAAATGAAGCGCCCGAAAGCCGCGCAGCAGCTCCCAGAACATGCGGAGCGCGCGCCGGAGCTCGAAGCCGCGGGTGTTGGGGCCCTCGAGAAACTGGCCTTCTTCCGCATGACGAGTGTCCTTGCCCCAGTCGGCGGGACCCGGCTGTCCGGGTGGAGAAGTCTCCGTCACGCCGGCCCGTTCGTTGGATCACTCGCGGGGTCGATCGCCTCGTAGGCCGCCGCGTAGTCGGCGGGGCCGAGACCCTGCGCAACGGCCATCGCCAGGGAGTTTCGGATCCCGACCAGCGCTTCCGTGCCGAGGCCGAG